>JAFYYI010000034.1 GCA_017557665.1 Muribaculaceae bacterium
CCTGATGTTCAACAACCGCACGCACGAGGGTTGGAATCTGGACCTAGAGAGCGGCACATGGCAGTCGGTCCCCTACATCTCCCTCACCGAGCAGGAGACGCAGGTTCTCAAGTATTCGGCCATGGGCTACACCACCCAGGAAATCGCCCGGCTGATGTTCAAGTCGTTTGACACGGTGAAAGGCTACCGCAAGAGCATCCTTGAGAAATTCGACACCGACAGCATCACCGAGGCCATCAACTACGCCATGATCTATCGCCTCATCGACTGAAACGCGAATACCAGCAGGAGAAGAGCGCACCTCATTAAGCATTAATGGGAGGAATTGCGGGTTGACTCAGACTTGCTGACGAAGTAGTCGGCAATGTCGGCAGTCGGGGCGATGGCTGTAAGCAGAGACTCGTAATCGGGGATTAGCAGAGAGGCATCGTGCCAGTGGTGCTGCTGGGCGATTTTGCGCCAGTCGGCAATGGCGTCGACATCAGGATAGAGTGTTACATCACGGCCATTCAGCACGCTGCGCTCACTCAGTGCATTGAGGTTGCTTTTTGAGCCTGTAGCCAGCCAAATCACGCCGTGAATCACCATCGAGGCGATGATGGCAGTTTTCTCGCTTTCTACGACGGCTACTGGAAAGTCGGGGTGCCGCGAAAGCAGGTGCTCCCCAAAGTAAACCAATTCGGCACGCTGGCCCTCTTGAGGCTGTTTGCGATAAATGAGCGGATATATCGATTTGTCTCGGTGTCCGTCGCTGCAGTAAGCCATTGCCTTGATCTGGCGCAGACGATGGTTGACGTCCAGGTAGCGGAACATCGTGCGGCGGCCGTCATACCCCACTTCGTAGCGCTTGAACGCTTCATGAGTGCCAGGATAAAGGCTCTTGAGAAATCTGTACAGATTGGACATTTCAATCACATTAGGCCGAGTCGTGCGTTGGTAATCCTCCCATCTCTCTTCGTAGTAGATCGGCTCCGGTCGTGATTGCACTACTGGTGCAACACGACGTCGAGTATAGGGATGCGAGTTACGACCTCGTGTCATTGCCACACCATTCGCCCGCAGATGGGCAATGATGGTGCCTGGAGAGATTCGTGACGGAGCGCGGCAGCTGCGCCATTGCGACATCACGTCACGGTCGCCCTTATAGCCGCCACTATTACGGCTCAACGAGAGCCACAGCTCCCGCAAGGTTTCCTCATCGGCTGGTGACTCGATAGCCGCTGCACGCAGCGACAAGCAGGCCCGGTACCATGTCTCGTGGTCGTCCAGGCCACCAACCTGCATCACGTCCACCTGACGCAGGATGTCGTTCCAGTCATAATCGCTGGCAGTGTGAGAAGAAAAAGTATGTCGCATAGGTTTCTGATTTTTGAGTTGTTTGTGCATCGGTATTAATAATTTCACTATTTGTGCAATCGCTCCGGTGTCGTGGGGTGGTGCAGTTTATATATTACACCCCCTTTATAGGGGGTGATATAAATTGCACCTCACCTACGTAGCTTCACCATCGGCTGCATAATACAGACCATTGTCGCGCTTGACAATCAGGCCAGCCTCCATGGTCTGTTTGATGTCTTCCATGACGGTTCGCTTGCTCACCTTGTACGCCCGCATCACCTGATTTACAATATCGGTGCTACGACTACCGCCGTGTACGTCGCGGCAGTAGATGGCGATGGCATTGCAGCGCACCTCCTGATTCATCGTGGGGCCATTGTCCTGTGGCGCTCCCACCACCTCGGGCAAGCCCTGGTCGTTCACTTTGAAACAAAAGTCCTCTGGGCGCTTTCCACGGGCCTTCTCGAAAGAGACTTTCGTTATCTCGCCATCGGCGTTGAAGACCATGGCCGTTTCAGTTTTGCGGTACAGGTTAGAGCCGGCATGGCCACGCGGACGCAGCACCTTTCCCCCGCTCATCACGTCATTCAGATTGGCGTGGATGACAGTGAGGATGTGGCAGTTGTAGTGTGAAGAGAACTTCATCACAAACTGCTGGATGATGGCACCCTCAACAATGTGGTTGGGATCATTGCACAAGTCGGCGATGCCATCGATGACCACGAGAGACGGACGATACTGCTCGATAGCCAGTGCACACGCCATCAGGCGCTTGGGCGGGTCTATTTCGCGCAGGTCGAATACTTCAAGCAAAGCGGCATCAGAGTCAAGAATACGCCTCATGCGGCGTTTGATGCGTCGTGCCCTGCCTCTGCCTTGCTCCGTGTCAATCCACAGCACACGGCCCGGCTCGGCATCGGCACGGATGAAATAGTTGGAACGTGGGCGGGTGCATGCACTCAAGTATTCGGCCACCAGCAGCAGGCAGCCGAATGTCTTGCGTGTACCCGGCACACCGATGATGACCGAGAAGTTTTGCAGAGTCATCATGGGCGATTCTTTACTGCCGGCATACAGGATGGGCACCTCGTCGCAGTCATCGTTGTCCACTTCCTCAGGCGTGATGCGCCCAGCATCAAGGATGTCCTTTACAGCGCCGGGGTCAATCTGGTCTGCCTCACTTTCATAGGCCGTTGTGGCAGTGATAACGTCATGCAGCATGCGCAGCGATTCGGGCACGAGCTGGCCATTAGCGGCATACTGGTCAGCCGTTGGACGGTCTTTTCCGTTTTTAGCGGCTAACATCGCCGCACTCATCGGGTCAATGACATTGCCCGTGGGTGAGTTTTCAGAAAAATCATTCATGGTACAAGAATATTAAGATTATTCTGCAAAGTACGCATATGAGGACACCTCTCCGCAATGTCAAAAAGCAGAGAGGTATCATCAATTCGCTAATCATGGCATTGGCCTGCTCCTGCCAGGCGATTGATGTCTTCACGACGATAGGCCACGCGACGCCCAACATGGCGTTTGGGCAGATAGCCACTCTTGTCCCATCGGATAAGCGTGCGCAGGCTTACCTTGAGTAATTTAGCAGCTTCTTCCTGAAAGACAAAGCCGTCATCAGACTTGGGTTGTTCAACATTGTGTGTTTTTCCTTGCAATTGTTGGATGACGCGATTAGCAATCGTTTCTGCCAACTGATTGTAATCGTCCTCCGTAAGCAAGATTAGATTTGTCGCTTTCATAATGTTTAAAATTTAATGCCTTGACTCCGTTGTCATCGGCATTGCAAAGTTCACACCCAAATGTATAATCAAAACGAATGATTTTATAAGAAAAACGGACAATGAAGCCAATCAAGAAAAGCCCCGTAATCACTTGGATTACAGGACTTAAATACATGAATTTAAAAAAATAGTTTTATAAGAAATATAACTTATGCATAATTCCCATACATTATCAGGGGAAGTTACGCAGCCATTGTTTCGCAATATGGGACTGACCAGAGGACTTGGAAGCACTCAGCGAGTTCCATTGTCCATCTGTCAAGACTGACTTTTTCCAGTTCTTGACCTCATCAATGATAAGTGATGAGATTTGTTCCATGGCATAGTAGAACTTTAGTTTATTTTTTGCCTGAATTATATCAGTGGGGAAATGGCCATTCTTGACCCAAACGAAGAAATCCTCATAGTCACATGGCTTGATAACGCCAGTCTCGACCAGGTAGGCATGGATCTTCTTTACCCTAACCTTATTGGAGCAATTGAACGTTTTCTGACTCTTGGGCTGACTCTCAGGTTGACTCTCAGGTTGACTCTCAGGTTGACTCTCAGGTTGACTCTCAGGCTGACACTCGGGCTCTCGGTCGTTCTTTACAGACGGCGAGAAACTCATGTCAACAGCGTGGGGAATGCCCAGCTGTTCCAGTCGGTGTGACAGTTCTTTGACAGCAAATTGATAAATAGGCGACGAATTGACGATTGCCTGGCCACTGGTTATGGGCTTCTCAAGATAATATATCTGAGGAATATCACCATTATAGTTTGGAGAGAGCTTGATGCATTTGAGTACATAATCGAATGCATCCCGCATCGCATCCTGGTTGATCTGCTGCAATAGTTCCAGCAACATTTGCATCATCACAGGGTTAAACCCTGCAGTGGCGTATCTAAGGCGCTTCAGCTCGACCTCATCCCCGCCAAACGGGTTGCCAAACTCCTCTATTTTCAACTCTATGCCTCTTTCACTAGTAGTGACATGTGGCGTAACTTTCACATAAGCGTAATTAACGTAAGTCTCCAAACGATCATTGATTTCCTCCTTGGTGAGTTTTCTCTTTTTGGGTTCTTCTTTTGCCATTGTTTCTCGATGTATTATGTCATGCTATTGTTGTCCATTGTCAAAGAATTTGAAGAATGACTCGATTTGGTGTTTTCTTAGTTCCTCGGGATCTTTCTCGATATAAATCCTAAACACCTCCTCAGTCTCATGGCCGGTGATGCCCATGATGATTTGTGTCGGCCAGTTGCGTTCAAACATGTTGGTGGCGAAACTGCGGCGGCCGCTGTGAGAAGTCACGAGATTATAGAATTTCTCGCTTAACGTGGTTTTCTCGGCATTCAATGTCCGTTCTAACTCCACTATATCATCAAAACCCGCCTCTTTGCCATCATCCGTTTCTGAGATAGTCTTGCAGACATCCTTGATGAAGTTATTGAACTTTTGGTTACTGATAGGAGCAGGGAAACCATCCTTGTATTTTTCCAGCAATGGCTCAACTTCAGGCAATACCGGAATATATACGAGAGCACCCGTCTTTGTTTGTTTGACTTTGAAAAAGCGGTGCTTCCCATCATCTGTTGTATCGATATTGTCCGGGATAAGTTGACCTAAATCACTATAGCGTTGGCCGGTCCAACACAACAACAAGAATTGGTCCCTTACACGATCCATGTAACCGTTTAAACGGGCATTGGCCATCACGTGAAGCTTGTTCTCATCCAGATATACATTCTTCACTCGCTCGTGCAGCACCTTGCACTTGCCACGAACAATGAAGGCACACTTGGCCGCCTGCTCGGGATCGTCGATTCGTTTGCGCAGAACAGTCTTCAGGCTCTTGATGTGCTTTCCTACACTATTTTTACGCAGTCCCTGGTCGTACAGGAATTTCACGAACGCGGCATACCAACGCTCATTGAGCTCATCTGTTTCATAATCGGCGACGGAAGAATGTTTGCAAAACTTCTTGAGCCAGCCCTCAACCTGGGCATAGACACGGACGGAACTCGGCTTGAGGCGTTCTCCGTTATCATTCAGCAATCTTCCTTCCTTGCCATCCAAGCAGAATTCATGCACAATTTGCATGAGTGTCTTGTTTTTCTTCTTTTTAGGTTCTGATTTTTTAGGATGCAGGAAATTGTTCGTCTCCTCCAAGAGCCATAATTTCAGTTCTTCTGAACTCCTTCCGTTGAGACCGCCCAGCGCGGTATAGGCTTCAAGCAGGTGGGCTTTAAGGTTGGTTATTCTTTTGTTGATTTTCGCGTTCCGCTCACGTTGATCATCATCGGGCACCTGTTTGATTGACGTGCTCAGTTTTTGCGTCTTGGGTGACCAGTATTCCCTAATGATATGGATGCCAGTTGAGAAAAACGGCTTTATGGTCTGAGTCGCGCTGAAGCGGAAGCGCACTTCTGCTTCTGCTCCACCACCTTTGCTGATTGATATTTGTATGCCTGCCATTTTTATTGTAATTTTGTTCTGCAAAGATACAAAAGAGATTTATTCCGTTGTCATTCTGTTGTCATAAAAATGGTAAAATAATGTCAATACATTGTCAGGCTATGTCTGATTGGTTTGAATTATCTATCAGACATTCAGTGATTTATAATGAAATTATCATGACATATCATATCCATGGGTGGAGTCCGCTATGCTCCACGAGTGGTTTTATAAGTGGCTGAAGAATCAATCACTTATTTTTATTTCTAAATACCTTGGCCTGCATCATCGGCAAATCTCTTAATATGATATACTAATATTTGCTACTGTCCTTTTTAACAAGCAATTATAATAACAATGAAGACTAAACAACTATATGAACCATGAACAACTTAATAAGATGCATATCGTTTCAATATATCAGATAAAATAACATTGTATCTGCTTTAATTATGAAACAACCTCTTTTCCTATGCAGCTGAACATGAGAAAAAGCAAGCACCAAGGATATTTTGTATAACTGCGTCAAAAACAGGCAATCCGTGAGAACCATACCAGATAATTCAGGCTGCGTTGGCGACGCTTACTTTGACTGCAGTCATGTGGACAATAATTTTTCATGAAGCAGAGGTAAAATTATGCAAATAAAATTTTTCAATTAGAAAAATATAGTACCTTTGCAACATTAATTAAATCATTTAGCTCTAATTAACTCATACTACTATGAAAAGAAAAAGTACTTTTTTCGCTTTAATCATGTTTGCTTCTTTGATGTCGACAATGGGCTGTTTGAACGCCCAAGCACAGACAAAGGAAGCGCCCGACTGGAGAAAACTTCACTACACGTCTGCAGAAGAAATGCAGACCCCATTGAGGAGGAGCATCAACTTCTCGGAGACACCTGCACCCGAAGCACCCCGCTTTGTGGCAGAGTTTGAGCCCATGCAGGGCGTGATGATTCGCTATCCGCTGGGCATACCGGTTTCCTTGGTAAAATCGTTGGCCGAGAACTGCCAAGTATACTGCATCGTGCTGGAGTCCCAAGAGTCACAGGCACGGTCAAGTTTCAACAATGCGGGGGTGAACATGAATCGTGTCACCTTTGTGCACGCGGAAGCAGATTCCTACTGGGTGCGCGACTACGGTCCCTGGTACATCTTTTCCGGTAAGCAGCCCGCCATCGTCGACAACGTGTATAATCGTCCTAGACAAAATGACGATGTGATACCCGCAACTTTTGCATCATTCTGGGATATCCCCCTCTACAGCATGAATCTGACACACACGGGAGGCAACATGATGGAGGACGGACGCGGACACGGCGTTAGCGACGAGCTGGTCCTTCAAGAGAACAACAATAATGAGGCTAACGTGCGCAAGAAAATGCTCGACTACCTCGGCATCGACAACTACCACATCACCATCGACCCGCAGGGGGAATACATTGCCCATGTAGACTGCTGGGGAAAATATCTGGCCCCGGATAAGATCCTGATTGCGCAACTGCCGAAGAGCAACAGCAGATATCAATATTATGAGGAAGTGGCCAACTATTTCGCCACAACCAACTGCTGCTGGGGCTATCCCTACAAGGTGTACCGCGTCGAGGAACCTGGTGGCAGCACCCTCGCTCCCTATACTAACAGCCTTATCCTCAACAATCACGTCTATGTGCCTATGGGCAGCAACAGCTCCTACAATGAACGTGCGCTCCAGGTCTACAGAGAAGCCATGCCCGGCTATGAGGTTGAGGGCATATACAACTCAAGCGGCAGCATCAGGTGGCTCAACACCGATGCCCTTCATTGCCGCACGCGTGGTGTGATGGACTTCAACATGCTGTATGTCGATCACAGGAACGTGCTCTTCGGCACGCAGCAATGTGAAGACTCCATCGCCGTCACGAGCAAGTTCATCGCCTATAGCGGAAAGCCCCTGAAAGAGGACTCGCTCCTGGTTTACTACAGCATTGACAACGGCCCCTACCAGGTTGCACACATGACAGCCACTGGCGCTCCCGATGAGTATGTGGGCTACATCAAGGGCTATCACAATGCGTCGGAGGTTGACTACTACGTCTTCGGTGCCGACGAGTCGGGACACAGCTATCAGCAACCTGTGTTTGGCGAACTGGATCCCCACCACTTCACTGTCAGCATGCCCATCAGCATCAAGCTGGGCGACGTGAACGGTGACAACGAGGTTAACCTCAGCGACGTGATTATGTTCATCAACTATGTGCTCAATGACGGTACCGACGGTTTCGTCTATGAGAACGCCGACGTCAACAACGATGGCTTCGTCAACATCAGCGACGTCACCGCCCTGATAGATTATATTCTGAAGAATTAATCCTGTCCATTGGCAGAATTAAGCGAGCACATACTTGATTCTGCCGATGATTCTTTGATTGATTGGTTTTCATTAGTTTCGGCTAAAATCCAAAAGCAATATTGAATCCATCCGCAATGCCTGTTATCGGCGTTGCGGATGTTTTTTTTGAGAAGCAAGCCCCATGAGTGTCAATCCATTTCGCCCCAAAAAGGCGCTATATTTCACAAAATAACAAAATAAGCGGCTAGAATTCAACCGCTTATTTTGTTTCACATGCTATAGGCACTGTGTCATTTGAGCATGAGTTTTGTGGTCTTTTCTCTGATTCTCACGATGTAGGTTCCGCTAGCATTGACAGGAATCTCATTGCGTCCAGCCTGGAGGCCGACTTTCTTAACATGTCCCGCTATATCGCTAATGATCGCGCTCTGCTCTATAGGACTATAGATGATGATATGATGCCCCTCGGCATAAACCTTTGAACTCATTAATAACTCTTCAACGCCGGTAGCTGGAACGCCATTTGTATTGATTGACGTTACAGAATCGCTAATCTCATTGCCTGCTTCGTCTCCCCCTCCTGGTTCAACCATTGTAATATTAATAGGCTTGTTTTTCACATAACACAGAGAGACGGTCTTAGAAGAAGCGCTGCCACCGCTTATCACTACTTCGGCTATTGCCCGCTGAAGGCTGCTGGGTGCGTTACACGAAACCGAAACATTTACACCGCCAGCAGCTTCGGATGCAGTGATTGAGGTCTTGTTAAGTGTGAAGTAGCTTTTTCCAGTACCCTGGATAGCCAGAGTGAGGTTACCCGTCAAATCGGTGCCTGTTACCTTGAATGATTTTGAGCTACTCTTATCGTATGTCAATGAATTGACGCTGGTCGTGATAAGAGGGTTGATACATTTGCCTGTAATGCTGACTTTTTTGTCTGCGGCACTACCGCCCTTGATTGTCAGTGTCGCGTTGTTTGTTCCTCTGGTAGTCGCTTTATAGATTACTGCCACGGTTTTGCCTGCCTTTGCTTCCTCGGCTGTGATTGAGGTTGGGCTGACAGTATAATATGAGCTATTTGTTGACAGTGTCAGCTTGCCAGTTAAGTTAACACCCGTCACTTTGATATTCTTTGTGACGGTCTTACCTTTAATGACGTTGCCAAATGCCACCGAAGTGGGACTTGTTGTGATGGTTCGGTTTACAGCAGACCCCTTGAGAGCAACCGTTTTGCATGAAAGCAAGCTACCACAGTCAATAGTCAGTGTTGCGGCGTGGGTACCTGCAGCAGTAGGCTTGTAAGTCACGGTCACAGTCGCGCCATTAGTCGCTTCGCTCTTAGTAATCCGTGTCTTGTCAAGTGAGAAAACTCCAGACGGGCCTGTCAGTTTTAAAGACAAATCTCCAATCAAGTTGGTTCCCTTCACAGTAACTGATGTAGTATAGATCATTCCTACAGTCTTATTGCTAAATGTAACAGAAGAGGGAGTGACCTTGAGTGATATATTTGGAGCCAAACCTACAAGCATCTTTTGGTACGAATTAAACTTATATCCAAAGCTATTAAATTCACCTAATGAAAAATAGCCATTACATTCACCATCACAACCCCAGTTAATATGATAATCTCCAGAAGTATTGTAACCATCAATAACAAAAACATGTCCAAAATCATTCTTATCGTCATCATCAGCAGCACTTTCATCATCTTCTGCTCTATATAACACCGGTCTTCCGGCATTAAGTTCACTTTTCAGCCAATTGTGCCATTGTGAGTCGGTAATGTCATCAGTTTTCCTTTTCACAACGGCACTTGAACTGTAATTAAATGTATTTACCATAGCTGATCGTGCTTTTGCTATATTAGAATTGCTGCTTTTAAGTTGATAATCTGTTAACACCGCCTGACCAACATAACGCATAAGCCATGACATAGCATCATCTGTCTTACTATAACTCAATTCTTTACTCGGTAAACTTCCGACATTAATCTTATTAGTAGAAGTGGTATAGGCACTCAATGCAGGTGATGAACTCGGATAAGACCAATACTGCATAATCTGAGCCAATGCTGTAGCCACACAACCTGTTCTGCAATGTTCTCCTTGATACTTAGGACAATGATTATAATAAGGGGTGTCCTGTCCCCAATTGGTCTTGAGTAACGGAGAAACACTTGATGCCATCAAGGGCGGAGTGTTTTGAGAAGCCTTCTCTACTTTGAGTTTGGGATGTGTTTGCAGGAACTCAATCTGCTTTTTGTAAGTTCCCAGCAGGCAACGCATACCGCAGGGAATGTTATTGATATCAAACAGGCCATCACCATATGCTAAAACATCTTTAGCACGATCATCACCTGAAACTATCACAAAACCATCTCCCGTGTTGAATACATAAAACACTGGCTGATCCTTGATTATACTGCTTTTTTCTGCATATGCCAGTTTTAATTGATAACCTCTAGGAGTATTAAGGTGACCATTAAGATTGATAAAATTCGATGCAACCGACTGAGCCCGAAATAAATCTACAGGAGCTGTCCATCCTTGAAATGATAGAAGCATAAGGGAAACGAGTAATAATAATGTCTTTTTCATAAAGTCAATGCTAAAATGGTTAATAAGAGTTTTGTCCTCTGTGAAATTAGACTTTTAATAATGTGTGTATTCAATAATAATCGTATTATTTCACGATTGTAAAATATTTTTACATAATAGTGTCAATTTATTATACAGTTGTGCTGATTCTGGTAATGATTTTCTGGATGAGCTTTTATATGCCGCCGAGATATTGTGCCCTGATGTTCTTGTGTCGGGGCATCGATCCGCCATACCTCTTTGAGGCAAAGAGCAAGACCCTATCCGCGTGTGTGTTGCCTTAAATTTAGGTATTTGAGACAAAACCGAAATCTATTAGCGAACAATAATGATTTGAAATAAACTCGTCATGCATCTTACCGTTGTATCTGCATTACTGGACAGAGTCGTGAAGAGAATGGTCTGTTATTTGGTGGTACAGGTGGTTAGGATGTAGGCAGGATGGTGGATGGTGGTGAAATGGCAAGATGTTGCCAGGTCAAGAATGTCGGCGACGTCGCCATTGAGAGGACCACCTGTCATCTTAAAGAAGCTCTCTTTCATGGTCCATAAACGGGTGAAGGTCACAGCAGGACTTGACGAAGTCAAGATCTGAGACATCTCATTGTCGTTCATCACGCGGCGCGCCACTTCCTCGTCATATTGATCCAGCGTCTCGATATCCACACCTACTAGCTTGTCACTGAGCACACAAGCCACTACCTCATGGCAGTGGCTTAGGCTAAAGTGTATGTCGGGATATCCTTTCAACAGGGGCTTCCCATTGGCATTCCGGCTGAATTCAGGAAGTTCTTCAATGCCATATTCCAATCGCAAAGCTTTTTGCAACAAGAGATAGGCCACGACTGACAAACGCCGGTCACGTTCTTGACGATAACGCAAGGCATAGTCACGGCGCGATGGACAGACCTGATTGAGGGCTTCGTTCAAATCAAAATCCCATATGTGGTCGTCAATATAGATCATGACTTCAATTCGAACCGGATGTGTCGACTCTTGTGCAGCGCGAAGATGACCACAGCTTCAATAACGTAGGCAATGAGGTAGCTGTACCAGATGTGCTGGGGCATCCACTTGGCCATAATCCACAACACGGGAATGACTGTGAGTGACAGGGCAAATGAGATGAACAGCGCCATCGAGTGCTGGCCATAGAGCTTATAGATAATCATCAACACATAAATGTAGCAGAAGGGAATAAAGCTCAGTGCAAAAATCCTCAGTGCATAGTTGCACTCGCTGGCCGAAGCAGCATCCTCGGCACCAAACAACATGGTGATAATTTGCGGCCAGATCAGGACCAGCAGACAGGTGATGCCCATTGCCGTAGTGATAAACCGCAGTGATTTGTGTACGACGAATGAGAAGGCCTCATTGTTGCCAGTACCCGCTTGGATGGCACCAAGTGATTGCAGTGTGCGGCAAGTTCCGGCAACAAACAGGTTGTAAATCTGCAGCAGGTTCATGCAGACCGAGAAAGCAAAAATACCTGTTCGGCCCATCGTGGACAACACTGTGGTATTGGCCGTCAGTAACAACAAAGTCAGGCAAATCGACGCCACAGCAAGCGGTGCTCCCTGAGAGACGATTTTCAGGAATTCAGGTTGGTCATGCTTGAGTGTGAGGCACAAGTTGTTGTTCTTGTACCTGAAGTGATGCAACATGATAGCGATACCCACAAGATGACCCACAACGGTAGCCATTGATGAACCCGTGATGCCCCAACCAAACCACTGGATGAATACAAGGTCAAGCATCAAGTTGACAGCATTGTCAATAATAATGGCCATTGATGCCAAGCGTGGACTGCCATCAACACTAATCATCGCACTGAAGGTCCACATCATCATGTAGGCCGGCGCACCCAGGAGCATGGGCAAGAGGTACTCCTCACATTGCTTTAAGAGCAACTCATTGTTGCACAACAGGTGGGCCACAGGAGCATTAGCTGTCAGGCCGACGAGCGTGAAGCACAGGCCAATCACGAAGTTGATGATGACAGCTAACGTGAAAACGTAGGTTGCACGCTTCTTGTCTTTCTTGCCCAGGGCATTGCCCACAATCATACTTGCGCCCATGCCCAAGAGCAGGTTGATGGTCATGTAGAGTTGCGCAACGGGCTTGGAAAGGTTGATGGCACTCACACCGTCCTGCCCGATGAGGTTTCCCACAATAATGCCATCGACAACATTACCCAAACACCCCGACAAAGTGATGAGCACCGACGACCAGAGGAAACGGCTAAATTGAGTGGAGAGAGCGGATTTTTCTTCGTTAGTCATAACGATAACTACTACTACTTCTTCTACTTAATCTTGGATATTGACATAGAGTGGAATCTTGCCGCCTCGCTCATTGGGAATGAGTGGCTCCTCGGACCAAGTGAAGCGAGCTTCGGGACAGCCCATCTCGGTCATGAACTCATGCAGACGGACACACAATGATGATAACACGTGGGACGGTTCGCTCTTGCACACACCTCTCACCTCCAAAGTGGTGTCGTCAACCTGGACAAACTGGAAATTCACCAGGTCTGGCCACACTTTCGCCTTGGAATACAGTCCTGCCACACTATAGTTCTTGCCGGCAGCCGTGAACACGGGGAACGTGCGGCCCTGCACCTTGAGAATGGGCATGTTGGAGCATTCCTCATGTGACGGGAGAACGCGCACCATGTCGTTCACATAATAGCGGATCACGGGCTGAATAAAGTTGCTGAGGTCGGTGATGAGAACACCTTCGGACCATTCATCGGAATCATGAATCGGACGGCGGTCGGCATCCACGGGTTCAACAATGACCCAATCATCGTTGATGTGGAGATGCGGGCAGTTGTGTGTCATAGCCACTTCGCCACCCTCGGTCATGCAGTAGTTGTTGCCCACGGGACACTGGAACGCTTCTCGCAACAATTGCCAGTTCTCTTCGGTAAGGGTCTCGGCCGACGTTACCAGGTGCTTGAGCGAGATGTGTAGACGACCTTGCAGCTGCTCTATAGCCAGTTGGACCACCATCGAGGGGTAACCGGCCATGGTCTCGGGCTGAAAATCGTTGAGTTTTTTCACAATACTTTCAACGCTTTCTATCGCATTGATGCCCAATAAGTTGTGGACATACTCGGGGTTGTTGGCCTTGATACGGAGGAATGCACTATAACTCGAGGCGCCTTTAGCCATGGAGATGACCGAGGCACGGCGATGCTTGGCAATGGACAGCATGTCGGGGGCCGTGCCCTTCAGCAAGCGCTGGCCGATGAGCTGGGCATGAATCTTGTTGTGATAGTCGTCACGCACCATGAGCAACGGGTTGCCTGTGCTGCCCGAGGTGTGGAGGGCAGTATACTCACCCAGCAGCAGCGAACGGTCTTTCTCGGCATCACGTTCCAGATACTTGGTCACCATGTCCTTGTTGATTCGACGATCTGTTACCCAATCGTCAAAGTTGGCAACAAGTTCAGGCTTCTCGGTAGAAGGAAGATCAGTGAGTTCAAAATCCTCAGGTATGTTGGCATAAAGTTTGGCGAAATAGGGAGAATTTTCCCTTGCATACTTCACCAGTTCATGCAGACGCTGGCGCCGCACTTCGGCACGCTGGGCAACAGTCATTTGCTCACCCTCGGCAACGAGGCGTTTGGCCTCCTCTATTGAAATCGTTCTCATTGTTGTTGTATTTTGTTCTAAATGTTATTCAAAGAATCCGAATCCGCCGATGGCGTTGAGCATACGCTCCACATAGTCCCATGACGTGGGAGACCAAGCAAAGCCAAGGCGGTAGAGCACCTGTGTCGTGTAGTCATTATCACGCTTCACATCAGTGGTCTTTTGTCCATGAGCCATATCCTGATAGGCTAACAATGAGGATAACTGTTTGGCCTTCACAGGATCTTCCTTGGCTTGCTCAATAGCCTCGGCAAATTCTTCCTGCTCTACAAAGCGCACACCGTCACCCACTGTGGTAAGTCCCTCAAGCACGTCACCGAGGAACTGTGTGTGGATGTTGTAGGGATGGAAGACGCAGCAATCAGTCGGGGCCGTTGTGAGCAGGAGTATGGCCTTTGCCACCTCGTTGATTGGCGAGAACTCGACCGGCTTGTTGCGCATGCTGTAAGGACAGCATCCCAGCATGTTATAGACCTTGATGCGTCCCATGAACGAGTTGGTCTGGAAATTGGCCTGGAACTCGCCATCGGTAGAGCGGGCCGCAAGGTTGCCCACGCGCATGATTTTGGCATTCAGTCCGTGCAGGGCTACGGCATTAAGGATCAAACGCTCGGCTATGAATTTTGAGTATATGTACTTGTTGCCCAAGAACTGGCCCATATACAAGCGTTGCTCGGTGAAGATGTCACTCTTGACCTCACCGGCCCACAGACCGCGAGTGCTGGCAGTGGACACATGCACGAGCTTGGCGCCTGTCTTGAGGCAGTAGTCGACACAGCGCTGTGCTCCACCGATGTTCACGTCCTCAATCTCGGTGCCCTCGCTGAAATGTTTTACGATGGCGGCACAGTTGAAGACCGTGTCAACCTTCAGAGCCTCGCCGAAGTCGCTCGTCACGTCGCCAAGGACGATGTGCAGGCGTTTGCCGAACAGGTCCTTGAAGGCATCCGAGAAGTAGTAGAACAGGAGTGTGCGTAAGCGGTTCTCGGCAGCCTCTGGATTCTTGCCGCGCACGAGGCAATAGATATTCTCGGCTTCTGAATCGATGAGTTCACGCAGGATGTGGATGCCCAGATAGCCCGTGGCACCTGTGAGCAGCACGTTACCCAACTGCTGACGCTCGCCATTGCGGAAGTTGGTAAGCGTGTTGCGCATCAGCAGGTTATTAATGGCCGTGTAGTCAAAGCCGGTAATCTCGTCGTTGCCCTCGTCACCATTCTCGCCCGTGATGAGGCGTGCCAGCTGACGAGGAGTGGGATTGGCGAACACATCACCATAGGCCACATGCAGCCCGGCCTTATCGGCCTCGATGATGACACGTGTCACAACGAGCGAAGTACCGCCCAACTCAAAGAAGTTGTCGGTGGCGCCCACCTTGTCCATTTGCAAGATGTCAGCGAAAATTTCACAGAAATTGCGCTCAGTATCGTTGGCAGGCTCCACCTGTGCCGAACTGAAGGCCAGTTCGGGCTCTGGTAAAGCTTTCACGTCGGTCTTGCCATTGGGCGTCATGGGCATCTCCTTCAACTGCAGGTAAGCAGTGGGTACCATGTATTGTGTCAAACTCTTGGAAATTTCGGCCTTGAGGGCATCCGGAGCAATCTCGCGGTCGGCAGTATAATAAGCACAAAGGTGTTCCTTGCCACCGAGTTTGCGAATCAAGATGACGACTTTCTTCAAGCCATCGACCTTGAGCATCACATTCTCGATTTCGCCCAGTTCAATGCGAAGACCACGAAGCTTGATTTGGTGGTCGGTACGACCCAAAATCACCACATCACCGTCAGGCAGCCACTTGGCATAGTCGCCCGACTTGTAGATGCGCGTGCCGTGGTAGTCGATGAAGCGTTCACGCGTCATCTCGTCCAGGTTGTTATAGCCGTGAGCCACGCCGCGTCCGCCGATGTACAATTCACCGACAACACCCACCGGCAGCTCATTGCCGTCCTGATCAACGATATACTCAATAACGTTCAACTGCGGCTTGCCTACGGTTACGATAGCAGCATCGGTCAACTCCTTGTTATTGGATGCCACAGTAATCTCGGTGGGGCCATAGCAGTTGAAGATGCGAGCCTTAGTCACTTTCCTAATCTGTTCAAGCAACTGGTCGGAGAATTTCTCACCACCGGCGCGCACAATGTCGATACGGCTGATGGCATCGCAGAAGTCCTTGCTCGTCAGCCAGGTCATCCAGCGTGACGGTGTACCCGATACCATATTAATGTGTTCGTCGTTGATGAGTTGTGCCAAGTCAAGCGGGTTATTAGCCTGCTCTTCGGTGGCAACAATTAATGTCTTGCCGTTGAAATAGGCAGTACCGATGTCTTGTAAAGCGGCATCGAACGAAATGGTCGTCACGCTCAAGATGCGCTTGGCATCGGTCATCACACCGTTGGCAAACACATTGGCCGGATGTCCATAGAGGTAATTGCAGATACCCTTGTGATGCAGCATCACGCCTTTAGGACGACCTGTCGAACCACTGGTATAAATCAGATAAGCGAGGTCATCGGACGTGATGTCGGTTGTGACTTTGCCATCATTTTCATCATTGATGAGGTCTTCCACATCGATGGCCTTACCGGCTGGGACGGTATCCATGCGATCAGCAGTGGTGATGATGTATCGGGCCTCACTGTCCTCGAGGATAAGTTTCACACGGTCGGCGGGATACTCGGGATCGCAGGGGATGTAGGCTGCACCCGATTTCAAGACGCCGAACAGCGCCAACACGAGGCGGCTCGTGCGTGGCAGCAACAGGGCTACACGGTCCCGTTCAACCACACCTCGTTTCCTAAGAGCCGCCGCGATGCGGCTGGTCACTTCATCCATTTCCTTATAGGTGAAGCGATTGTCGACGGCAACCAGCGCCTCTTGGTCAGGCTGGGTTTGGGCAAAATGTCCAATGCACTCGTGGAAGAACCTAAACGGAGCCTCACCTGAAGCCGTCTGGCGCAAGTGATTCAATTCCTCTTCCTGGCCCTTGCTCACGATGGACAACTGGCGAAGTTTAGCCTGCGGCTGCTCCATCATTCTCGCGGCAACAGCAGCAATGTTCTCGGCCAATCCACGGCCAACACGCTCACTGTAAACAGCATCGTCATATTGCACGACAACGCCACGGGACTCAATCTTGATATTGATTTTGAATTTGGGAACTTTCAGTTCCAGCAACTCCTGCCCGATGGGCTTGCCATCAACAGTATACTGCGAGAGCACGCCCACCTGATAGGCGTAGGCGATAGCAGGGCGGAAGCCATAGTCGGTGGCGATGCGGGCAAAGGGATAATCCTCGTGGCGCAGCGTTTGATCAAAGGTGTCGCTTGCCTGCCGCAGGAATTCGCCTACCGTCACATCACTGATATCCAGACCCAAAGCCAAGGTGTTTACAAACATGCCCACAGTGTCGGCTATCTTGAGGTTGCTGCGGCCACTGCTGACAGTACACAGGTACACCTCACGGTTATTGGTATAGCGTGACACTACATAGGCCGTGGCGGCAAGGAACAGATGAGCCGGAGTCACTTCCTGGCTTCGACAGAAGGTTGCTGCTTTCTCCAAATCAACAGGGCAAACGGCCTCGCCAATAAATCCCTGCTCATCGCTCTTTGGCAGATCGGTGGGAATTTCGCTGGCGCCTTCACAGGTCTGCAATTTCTCGGCAAAGAACTGTTGTGCAGCCTTGAAGGTTTCAGTTTCCTCGGCAGCCTGCTGGTCGGTGACGAAGTCCAGATAATTATACGACTCCTTGTCCACTGCCCCACCCTCAAGCAGCAAATTGATCTGCCTGATGAGAAGGTCGGCTGAGCCACCGTCAAATACCAGGTGATGAACGTCCAGCAACAAGCGGACACCGGCCTCGGTCTTCACCACCTCGGCACGGTACAGCGGAGCCTTCTGGAGATTGAAGGGACGCACAAACTCTTTTTTATATTCAGCCAGTTTCTCCTCGGTCATCTCAGTGATAGGCACATCAACGGGCACACTGTCCTCGGTTGTCTGAATAATCGTTTCGCCCTCGGTTGTGAAATGGACACTTAACTCGGGATGTGCCCCAATGACTTGCTTCACAGCGTCGGCGAGACTGTTGGCATCAGTACCATCGGGATATGACAACAGGTAAGGAATGTTATAAATAGTCGAAACCGGATTCTTGAGACACTCGAAATAGACACCTGTCTGAGCATAGGACAGCGGAGCTCTAGTCAGTGCCGAGTGGGTTGATGTCGCTTCATTTTGCGTTTCTGCATTTCCGCCAGCAAGCATTGCTTTGAGAATTTCGTTCTCAATGGATTGTATGGTACCGGTCTTGACGAGACTGCGGGAGTCAAGAGTCACGCCATAGCGCTTATTGACCTGAACGGCCAGTTTGATAGCCGAAATTGAAGTCAATCCGGCATAACCCAATACCGTCATCACACCGAAGTCCTTATTGTTGACAATGTCGGCAATAAGATCATGCAGTTCCTTCTCCAACACGTTCATGGGAACGTTGCTCTCCTCGATAGCTGTAGCCTTTTTCTCGGGCTTGGGCAGAGCACGCTTGTTGACCTTCTGATTTTGGTTCAGGGGGATAGCATCTATCTGCATGGTAACAGCAGGAACCATATAGGGCGGTTTCTGGTCAAGGATGAAGTTGTTGAGCGCTTCAATGTCCACTTGCTCGTCACTAACGATGTAGGCTGCGATGAACTTGCCACCACCCTCTTCTTCAAATGCTTGCACGGTGGCGTCTTTGATACCGGGAAATTCGCGGATGATGCTCTCGACCTCCTTCAACTCGATGCGGAAACCGCGAATCTTAACCTGTCCGTCACGGCGTCCCACAAACTGGATGTCGCCTGAGGGCAGATAACGCACAATATCGCCCGTGCGATAAATGCGGCAATATTTCTCTTCGTCGGTGAACGGGTTGTCGATGAATACTTCGGCGGTCTTCTCGGGACGGTTCAGATAGCCACGGCTCACTTGCGGGCCAGCCACCCACAATTCGCCGGCGGCTCCCACTGGCAAGCGATGACCTTGCGGGTCAACGATATACAGCCGAACGTTTTTCGGTGCTTTGCCAATAGGTATCTCCTTCATCTTCCTATCTACATGATAGTAGGTGATGAAAACCGTTGATTCGGTCGGGCCATAGAGGTTATAGAACTTAATGCCCTGGGGCGGCGTGATTGATGCCAGTTTCTCACCGCCAGTTGAGAGATACTGCAGCGTGTGGTTCTCCACACTGGTAGCAAACTGGTAGCCGACTTGTGTCGTCATGAACGAGTGGGTGATGCCGTTCTGTTCGAAATATTCGTTGAGGGCAATGAGGTCGAGACGTAACTCCTCGGGGACAATATATACCGTCGCGCCGCAAGTCAGTGCCGGGTAGGTATCCATCATGTTGGCGTCAAAACCATAGCTGGCATAAGCTGCCACTTTGCATCCTGGCTCAAGATTGAACATGAGGTGGTACCAATGGCAGAAGGCCACAAGGTTTCCGTGTGTCAACTGGCAGCCTTTGGGAATACCTGTCGAGCCAGAAGTATAGAGCAGAATGAGCAATTGGTCAGGCTTGATGTCCACTTTTGGGGCGGGCAGTGCCGGCAATGCCATGATGTCCTTGGTCAACAGCACCTCGCCCTGGTATTCGTCAACGATGGGACGCAATTCCTCATCGGCAATCAGCAACTTGGCATTGGCATCCTGCATCATGAAGTTGAGTCGCTCCTTGGGGTAAGACGGGTCAAGGGGTTGATAGCCACATCCGGCCTTAAGCACGCCCAGCGAAGCAATAGGCATCCATTCACAACGGGGAATGAGTACCGACACGACGTCCTCGGTGCCCAGGCCCTTGCTGGCGATATAGGCGGCTATATGGTCGCTGATTTCGTCGACTTGGGCATAGGTGAAACGCTTGTCCAGATATACGGCGGCTATAGCGTCCGGCGTGGCCTGTACTTGCTGGCGGAACAGCGAGACGATGGTCTGGCTATCATCATAATCCAATTCTCCAGGGTTAAAGCTGTCGACAACAGCCACTTGGTCGGCCGTGGCCATGTCAATGTCACGAAGATACTCCTGAGTCAGGAAACCCTCAAGCACTGCTTCGTAGCTCTCAAGGATCTGAGCAATGAAGTCGCTGGAGTATTCATTGGACTTGTATTCGGCCTTGGCCTGTACCTTATTGTCCTTGATAAAGACCTTCAAGTAGAACGAAGCATCCAGCGTGCTGTTGCCGATGCGCATGGTCAGCATGGGTTTGCCACCCATTGTCTCGTTGTCAAACAACTGGCCGTGCCAAGCGAACATCGAGTTGCTCTGGAGGTTCAGGTCGGTAACGATGTCGCTGTAGGAGTAAATGGCATGTTGGCGGCACCCGCTCATCTGGTCCTGTCCTTGCCGCAACAACTCCAGCACGGACGTGTCGCTAGTGAATTTGGCATAAACGGGCAAGGTCTTGACGGTCATGCCTATGGAATGGGCATAGCGTTGGTCAGTGCGTCCGTTATAAACGGTGGTGAACAATGATTCCTGCTCGTTATTGAATTTGGCCAACAAGTAAGCATATGCTGTAGTGAATAACGTGCTCTTGAACACGCCATTCTGCTTGCAATAGTCCTCGACACGAGTCAAGTCAAGCGACAGGGTGCGCAGCAGGTTGTCTTCATTGCGCTCTGCCTCTTCCTTGTCGGGTATGAACTGGGTGAAAGTGTCACTACAGTCGAAGTTTTTGGCATACCATTGCTTGGCCTCGTCAAATGCCGGAGTTTGGCAATGTGCCACCTCGTCGTCGGCAACATCCATCAGCGTCAATTGCTCGGGGGGAATCTCTTCGCCACGATATGCCTTGTCGATGTCCTGCAACATGATCTGCATCGATGTGCCGTCAACAATGATGTGGTGATAGTCGAGGAAAAGGTAGTAATGCTCCTTGTTGCGCATCAAGTTGACGTGGAACAGGCGGCCACCGTAGATATTGAACGGAACAACCAGACGATTTTTCTCTTGCTCTATATCCTCGATGTCCTCTATTTCGAGCGACCAGAGCTCGTTGTCCATATCGATGGTCTGAACGGGTTCGCCGTCATCGTTAAGTTCAATTCGGGTGAACAAGGTGGGATGAGCCTTGAATGCCGTCTCGATGGCGGCCAGCAAACGCACGCCATCGAGGGTAGGATCAAGGATGTAAATATAGGGTAAATTATACCAAGGTTCGCCATTGTGGCCTACACATTCCGCGTAGATTCCATACTGCGCTTTGGATAAAGGAGCTAATCGCTTCATATACTCGTTATTCTTGGGGGTGTGTTGGGTTTAGTTTATACTTTTACCATTTGGTTGAGAAGATGCGTGGTGTGATAACAAGTGAAATCCATCCCCATCGCATATTGGTTTTAGTTTTGGAACGTTTCAAGCGCTCCATGGTCTCGCCACCCCACATGAACGACGTTCCCACTGCTATTTTCACGTCTCGGCTAATGGCATAGTTTGTTTGAAACTCAATCTCGTGCCCCAGTGTCCTATCCATATCCTCGAGTTCAGTGGCTGTGGAGAGGTAGTGATAGCTGGCATCGAGCACCCAGTTCTTGAGTGGGCTGTAAGTGGCACCAAGATAGATATTCTGGAGGCCTGGAGTGAACCCGTCATGATAGGCGCTCACATAGAAGAAGTCCATAGCGCCATAGAACTTGTGGTGAGAGCCATAGACCGTGCTGAAACCCTTGATGACATCGTGATGCACCATACCAATGTTGTGGCCGGTGGGCACGGCAAAATATTTGTCACCACTCAGGTAATCATAGCCCGCTGTGGCATTAAACCTCGGTGTCGGCATATAAGTGACCTTAGCACTCATCATCCATGCCTGAATCTTGATGCCCGTCTCGTTTTTGCCAAATTGGTTATAGTAAGACGCTTCGGCCTTCCAGTGTTCGGGTTGGAAGGACAAATAGGCACCCGCCAAATGCTGGAAGTAGGTTCTGTCCTTGCGCACCTCCGCAGTGATGTCTTCCGCTGAGCTCTGCATGCCGGTGTTCATGAACAACAATGAAGCCCCCAGCGGGAAACGTGGGAAGTCATAGTGATACCACACCGCGTGCATGGTTTTATAGGGTTGTGAGCCGCCCTCATAATAGGAGCCACCGCTGTTCATCACATCGGCATTCTGATTATAGGCCAGGATGATATGGGCCTTATGGCCATGACCTTCATATCCCAAACGTAAGACGTCATGGGACGATGAAGCCATTGCCCAATCATCAGAGCCGATGATGCGCTCGTCGTCATAGTTGAGTGCTACGCGTCCCACCTGGGCAAACATGCCGAAACGCGTGTTCAATTTCGCCCAGCTCTCATAGATGTTAAAGGCGCCTTTACCTGCTTGGCCCCACACTCCCGAATGTTGCGGTGTAACACGCACTTCCAGCCAATCACGCTTGAAGTTGATGGGCAGACGTGTGCGGCTGAGCACGAAATTGGACATCGGCACCTCATCGCTATTATCATCCTCATCCTCCACTTTAGGCACTTCAGGCAGACCTCCATATCGTGACTCGCCACGTCCCAGAAACTGAACATCCACGCTAAACTGGTTTTTAGGAGTTGCAATGGTGTCGGTGTTGGGCTGACCTGTGGCCATGAACGCCACAAAGGCGAAAGCTGCCAGCAGCCATCGCCTGATAATCATGATGTGTTTTTGACTCATGCGAAAATCATTCAAACTCGAACAAATTAATGAATCCCGTGATTTTAAACACGTTTTTGATGTCGTCATTTACGTTACGCAGGGTGACCGTCTTGCCCTTGGCCTTGGTCTTCTTGAGCACGTCGAGCAGGATGCGCAATCCACTGGAGGCGATATACTCCAGATCTTGGCACTCAAACACGATATCCCGGCCCTCGCCCTCGGCGGTAACGGGCTTCAAAGTCTGTTCGGTCTCGATGGCGGCTGCCGTGTCGAGCGAGCCGATCATGGTGACGATGATTTTCTCGTCAAGTTCTTCAATCGTTGTTTTCATAATTCTATATTTTGAGTTTCTAGTTTTTAGTCCCTAGTTTTTAGTCCCTAGTTTTTAGTCCCTAGTTGTTAGTCCCTAGTCCCTAGTCCCTAGTTGTTAGCGATCTAATTTCTAACTCCTAATTTCTTATTTCTAAATTTTTCTTCAACGTGAGCACGTTCTTGCCGTTGATGTGCTCATAGTTGATCGTGTCCATCAACTGCTGCACGAGCAGGATGCCCAAGCCGCCAATGGGACGCTCCTCGGCGCTGAGCGTGATGTCGGCACTGCTACGCTGAGTCGGGTCAAAGGCCTTGCCGCTGTCGATGATGATAAACTTGAGGCTTTGCCCTGTGGCGTGTGCCGTGACGGTGATGTCGCCCTCGGTGCCCAGGGGGTAAGCGTAGCTCATGACGTTGACCACGGCTTCCTCGACGGCTAGCATCAGTTGAGACGATAACGAAGCGTCAAGGTTTAATCGTCCTGCCACTGTTTTGACAAATTCATTGAGTTCGGGCACCTGACGGATGTTGTTAGTCAGCTTGAGTATCTCGTCAAGAACGATGACCTCGTCAGGTCGGTGATAGTGCACTGCCAGCATCGTCAGGTCGTCACTTTGGTCAGCTCCCGCGGTGAACATGTCGGCATCTCGCTTCATGGTTTCCATGATTTGCTCGGGAGACGTCAAACCCTCTTCCAGGCATCGCTTCGCCGTCTTGAGCACCCGTGACATGCCGTATAACTGGTGTTCGGTGTCGCTGGCCTCGGTCAGGCCGTCGGTATAGAGGAACAGTGTCGCCTCCTGCTCAAGCACAGTCTCTTGCTGCACGTACTTGAAGTCGCCGAACACGCCGACGGGCAAGTTGGCTGTCACCGGCAGCGGTTTCACGTCGTGATCAATGACCAGTGGCGCGTCGTGACCGGCATTGCAATAGCGCAGGCGTCCTGTCGGCAGGTCGAGCACGCCAACGAACAGGGTGACAAACATGCCGGTACCGTTGTCTTGACAGGCTGCTGAGTTGATCGCCTGCATGATGTGCGACGGGCTACTCTCGTGCTGCCCCAAGCTGCGGAAGTGGGAATGCACCACGGCCATCACCAGCGATGAAGGAATGCCCTTGCCGCTCACATCACCGATGCAGAAGAACAGCTTCTCGTCACGTATGAAATAGTCATACAGATCTCCGCCCACCTCCAGCGCCGAGGTCTGTTTGCCGCTCACGTCGACGTCGGGACGAGTGATGTGACTGCCCGGCAGCATCTCGCTCTGGATGGCCTGGGCGATGCGCAACTCGCTATCAGTGCGCTCCTTGTGCAGCCGCTCCTTGTGCAGCCGCTGCAGCGACTGGTTGAAACGGTACAGGATGAAGCCAAGCAGCGAGAAAGCACCCAGCATCAGCAGCAGGAAGTTGCGGCGCATCGTGTTCAGTTTGCCGAAGACCTCCTTGTCATAGCACACCATGACCAGTTGCCAATGAGGCTGTCCCTTCATGAAGGCATAATAGGCATAGCCTTTGCCCATCTCCTTGTCATGGAAGGTGATGATCTTGCTGATACCTGTGCGACTGGGCTTGCGCTGGCACGTGCTGTCGTTGATCATCTCCACGATAGCCGTCACGTCGCTCTGCTGCGTGTGGCTCGTATCGGGCTGCGAGATGAGTCTGCCGTCCTCTGTCAACAACAGGAAGAACGACGAGGGAAAGTTATGTTTCGTGTTGAGCGTGTCAATAATGCCCTGGGTCGACATGTCGATGCCGAAAGTTCCGGCCAGCGCGCCACGACTGTCATGCAGCGGCGTGGCATAGGTGGTCACCTGCTGGCCGCTGGCTTGCGCGTCAAAGTAGGGGTCGCTCCAGCGCGACAGGCCGTTTTCCACCGCCTGACGGTAGAACTCGCGACGGGTGTAGTCGTGGCCTGTGGCCGATAGCTCTTGCGTGAAGATGCTGTCGCCACGACGAATGGCTGCCGGCTCCAACAGCCGGTGCTCACCTCCATAGTAGCCGGGCGTGAAGGCCACAAAGGCGCTCATCACCTCGTGGTTGGTCGTCACCAGGCGCCGCAGAATCAGGGGCAGATGTACCGTGGCAGTGTCGGCACTGCTGAGCTGAAGCTGCACGGGCCACAAGTAATTGCGCACCATCTTCTCGTTGCTCTTGAGCATGCCGCGCACACGCACCGACTTCAACGTCAACTCGCTCTCCACCCGGTAGTCCAATTCTTCTTCCAGCAGGTTATGGGCATAGCGGTACTGCACCAGCGACAACAACTCGATAAGAGCTGCCGCCAGCAGGATGACCACCACGGCAACGCTCATGCGGCGTTGGGCTGCAGACAAAGGGTGTTTGAGTAGCTGCTTTACATTCATCACTTTTTCTTTACGCCAAAGAGGGAGGAATCATTAAAACCGGTCCACACACCGGAAAAGGAGCACCCCTCCAGGAAAAAATTGCAAAGGTAAATAAAACCGTTAAATCCACCAACATCAAACTAAAAATTTAATGCTAGAGAAAGGCCTCAAGACATCACCTGGAACCTGAGCAGCATCGCTCCGCCCAGTGCGATCAGGTCCCCGTCGTGCAGGGGCTCAAGGGTGAACGTGTCGCGCAGTTCCCTACCCGTCTCGCCATGAAAGACGCGTGTCACCGCCCCACCCTCGGGTCGGCAGCCACCGGGCATCGCCTTGAGATAGAAGGCACCACGTCGGCACAGGATGTCGGCGTGAGCGCTGCTCACCTGCCGGTTCATCTCCATCAGACGGGGGTCAGTCTCCCGTTCGTTAATCACGATGTCGTTAACACGGATGTTGCCTCCCTGACGGGCCACCCTGCCGCGTCCGATGTGGAAAAGCGTTTTAGTTGACGCGTCCAGCTCATAGCATTCCTGCTCGAGCGAGCCTGTCCCCTCTACTGCGGTAATGAGGGCACGCCCTGTGGCTAAGATGTCAACCTGTCCTCCAGTCCGACGGCGAGAGACGAGCACCAATTGCAGGCGTCCATCCCCGGCGTTGATCGCATCGGCTGCAGCGGCCGTGGACAGTTCTCCTGTCACCGAGATTTCTCCGGCAGCCACAGGTGAGAGCAAGTTGTTATCTAAAGCCAGGCGCAGTTTGCCCACAAAGGCTTCACCCATCAACAGGCGAATGCGCGCCTCGGCGACATGAATCACCATGTCATGCACGTCATCGTCAGCAAGACCACCACGCAGTGGCGCCAATGCTGCTATAATCCAGTCGATGAGCGTGGCATGGGCTGCCTGAACATGATCCCCCAGCAAAGGGTCACCACCCCCAGCCGCCGGGGCGGCTTCAGCCGGAGCGGCTTCAGCGACCTCAGGAGGGGTCACCTCTACGGGTGCCTCATCGGCCGTAATAACCTCGACCGTGACATCGGCAGCATCCGGAGCATCGGTTTGCTCGACAGGAAGCTGCTGTTCATCAGTCACCTCGGGAGCCTGACCCTCAGGCTCCAAGTTAGGATTGAATATTTTCTTGAAAAAACCCATTTTAGTTTTTAGTTTTAGTCCCTAGTTTCTAGTTTCTAGTCCCTAGATATTCTAGACAATCTAGATCATCTAGAACTGTTAACTGTTCACTATTCACTGTTATCAGGTAACAACATTGTAGAAGACGGCGCCGAGGGCGATGCCCAGGATAGTGGAGACGATGAGAATGAGCACCATTTTCCATATCGAGTTCTTGCCGTCGCTGTCGTCGCCCATACCATGATGATTGTTCATGATGCGCTCAAGCTCGGCCACCTTGGAGCGTAGCGAGTTGCGCTCCTGTTCGGCCAGTTGGGCACGCATGTTAGCCGCCTGCAGCTCCTCGAACGAGGGCGAGGGATTCATCGCCAAGGTCTCGTCGAGCTGTTGTCGCAGGGCGGTGATCGTCTGCTGCATGTCAGTAATCTTGCTGGCCCTGTCGGCCACAGCCTGCTGCAGATCCATTTTGTCACGCCTCAAGGCTTCCAATTCCTCGCTGTACTCGATGGGAGTTCCCACGGTCGTCACATTAACCTCGATGGCATCGACGGGTTCGGGGATATCGGTACAGTAGCGGTTAAAGTCGTCCATCATCTGGCGAGCGTCGGCATAACGATAGTCGGGAGTCTTGGCAAGGCACTTCATCACCATCTGCTCAAGCCAGTCGGGGTAGTCCTTCTGCCACGTCGCACCGGCGCCGGGGTGAGCCGCCTCATAGGCCATGCGGCGCAAGGGTTCTATGGCCGGTGGCGCCTGCTCGCAGTGCTGCTTGCGGATGGTGTTCAAGGCCTTGAGTTCATCGACGGCATAGGTCTCGGTATCCAACTCAAAGGGGACACGCCCGGCCAGCACTTCATACATCAACACGCCGAAGCTGTAGATGTCGTTCTGGGTGGTCTCAACACGGTCATTGTCCCATTTCTCGGGCGACTTGTACTCCGGAGCCCCACCCTGCCTCGAACTGCTCTTGACGGCATGATGATCCTGGATGGAGAGGCCGAAGTCGAGCAAGACGTAGTTGCCGTCGTAGTTGCGGCGCATGACGTTGTTGGAGTGCAGGTCGTTATGAATCACGCGGTACTTGTCGATAAGTTCGTAGCGCTTAACATCGTCGATGAGAAAACGTCGGGCGTCGGCCGGGTCGCACTGCAGATGGTCTTCCTCGACACTCATCAAGTCCTGATAGATGTCATAATGGCAATAGGCCAGGGCGCCGCCAATCTGCTTGAACATGCGCATCACCTCGTCGATGGGCATGAAGTGATGCTCCTTCAGGTAATCCAACACGGTGCAGCCATTCACGAAGTCCATCTCAACCATCGCCCGGTTCTGGACCAGACGGGGCTGGTAGATGCGCACGATGTTGGGATGACAACCATTGCCAATCTTGAGCAACACGCGGCATTCCTTGACGAACGTCTTGTAAGCCTTGTCCTCCTCGCTGATGACATCATCCTTCAACACCTTCAGGGCGCGCACATATTCCAGATCGAGGTGCTTCACCTTGTAAATCGTGGCAAAAGCCCCGCGTCCGATCACGCCCAGACTTTGATAATCCTGCAAGAAAGCCATAATATTCAGCGCTTATAAAGAGTTTATTATATTCTAAAATAAAAAGATAATCGGTTTATTGAAGTTCGTATCCCGCCACATTCAACGCAGGAATCACCGTGCTGTTAAGGAACCTGACGGCCTCAGCCGAGGTGGTACCGTAAGGCGTTCGTTCGAGTCTGACGGCGATGGCCAATGGGCCATGCTGCTTGTTGGAGTTGATGAAGCAGACGTACCAGGCATCGTTCATCCGTCCACCATTGCGATAGGCCACACGCTCGGGGGTACCCGTCTTGCCACCCATCCTCATCGCGCTCGATGAGTTGCCAAAGGTGAGTCGGCCACTAGCGCGATGCTTGTCGCTCTCGAGTTGCATGTAACGGTGGAGGTAGTGCGTGCCTGCCGTCATCGTGACTGCATCGGCCACGGCGACCTTCTTGGCGTCGGGCCCGGTGCCGTAGGCCAAGACATATCGCGTCGGGACAAACTTGCCATCGGCAGCGACCATCGAGGCGACACGCGCCATGTTGAGCGGCGTGGCATAGATGCCGTGCTGTCCCCAGGCATTACCCGTCTCGTTCCAGTTAAAACGCTCGTGAGCTTTGGAGCGCTGACTCTTCATGTAGGTGTTATAACGATTCAATGCCCTGGAGCGCATCACATCCATTTCGCCGGCATAGGAGAAATTCTTGTCCAAATCAAAGAAATAGGGCGTCACCGAATGGTTGCGGCCGTCATTGATGTGGACACGGATGCCGGCCATGCGATAGATGCTGTCCAGCTCGTGGTACAGGTCCTTGTCGTTGACAAAGTGGACAAAGAAGTTATTGGACGACCGAACGATGGCATCCTGGATCTTCACCACGCCACTCGGCTCGCTCTCGCCAGACTCAACGCGCTCGTCACCATAGACCATGTAGGAGATTTGGTCGGCGGCATCGCCCAGCTTCATGAAGCCTGCAAGTGCCGACATCACCTTGGCCGTTGAACCGGGTTGGGTCTGGAAAGTCAGGCCCAGGTCCCTGTCGGTATAAGCCTCAAAGCCATTGCCATAGTCACGATAATACATCATCCCACTGTTCAACATGGCAGTGATCACGTCCTGATCAGGCAGGGGGTAGCATGCCGAGGTGAGCAGGTCGCCCGTGTTCACATCGAGCACAACCACGCTGGCGCGCAGGCGCTTCAGTGTGGACAGGCGAGGATTCTGAGCGACATTCTCGGCCATCATTTTCTGCATCAGGAATTGCAGATTGGCGTCGATAGTGAGCGTGAGGTCGCGCTGGGGACGCTGTTCGTTCCACTTCTTGACCGCATCACTCTTGATACCGCTCTTGAGCAAGGGAAGTAATGCCGAGTAATCATACTGCTTGAAGCAATAAACACGCTTATCGGACGGGAGGAAACGGTTATAACGGTAAGCCACACTCGTCACCGTGTCCACAACATGCCGCCCCAAACTATCGAGTTTCATATTCTGGAAACCTCTCAACTCGGCCAAATGACGACTCTCGGCCATATAGCCATAGGGGTTCGCGTCATTATTATTCCACAACACACGCGTGTTGTAATCCCCGAGCATGAAGAACAAATGGTCGCCAAAAGGATAATAGCGGCGCAACCTGGTCTTGGACAATTCTTTCAACTCAACGGGGTCAAGACCGGCCTGTTCCAACTTGAGAATATCTTCTTTCAGCTTCGAACTGCTGCTAGTAGCCAATAACAGGCCATTGCGGTCATAGATGTTTCCTGCATCCAGGCTGTTGGTCAAGAGCCTGATGCGAGGATTATACTCGGGGATGCGCTCACCCTGAAGATTGGCGACATAGGCTGGACGGATGAGCGTCTCATCGCGTTTTACCACCTGATAATAGAACAGTGTGCCAACAAGCAGGAGCGACAAGGTGATGAACGTCAGGCTTGACGTGATTACCACGTCGTCATATTGCTTGATAAAGGCCTTTTGGCGCACAGTGGCCCGCTGACGGCTGCACGAGATGACGATGCCAAACGCCGCCAGGTTCATGATCAGGCTGGACTTGCCGTAACTCAACAACGGCACAGCAACGCCTGTCAACGGAATCAAGCCGACGCTACCCAGCACAATGACAAAAAATTGCACGCCAGTCACGATAGCGATTCCAGAAACCAGGAAGAACAGGAACGGATGGCCTGCACGTCGAGCCAACAACAAGCTGCGGTGGATAATCATAACCAGACAAACGAGAATCAAGACCAGGACAATCCAACCCATCACCTCGCCGATGCTAGTGAATATCATATCGGTATTGAACGCGGGCACCAAGCTAGCATTGCCCTTGCCCAGGCCCTGGCCATTCCATCCACCAGTTGCCAGGCTCCACAGTCCTTGAGCCACCTGATCTCCTCCGGGAGCCTCGTTGTTCCACACGCCCGACCAAGCCGCTGCCGTGCGATTGGCCAGACGCTCGCCCTCGCTCATGTGCAAGGCCGTCAGCCATGCCCCAGCCTGGGTGAAAATCACCATCAGCAGGTTCATCATCACGGCGCTCTCATAGACTTTCTTGCCCTTAAACAGTCCATAACCGATCCATGCGGCAAACCACAAGAGGGCAGCCATCAGCATCGCCAGCGGTGAGCCAATCGTCATTTTGGCTGCTATCATCAATGCCAGGAAGGTCAACACGCCGAGCACAAGCTGCGGGAAGTCGCCCCTGGCAACGGAATACAACAAGATGAACGTCACCATCAGCACCAGGGCCGGACCCATGTCGCTGATCAAAACGACGTAAAGCAGAAGCAACAGGGCGATGATAACCACCAGCAACAGGACCGTTCGCAACTGGAACTTAAACTTCAGGTTCAACTGGTTAACGTCGTTGGCATAGGAGCGGATGCGGTCACTATTGGCTGCAAAAAACGCCGCCATGAACACGACAACCAAGTATTTAGACACTTCGCTGGGCTGTATCGGTCCCAGATTGACACGTGCACCACTTCCTTCAGGTCCCGAGCCAAATACTGCCAGCAGCACCACCAGCAGGAAGGCCATCACGATGTAACCGATACCCTGTGGCCAATTGATAGCTGCGGGTTTCCAACCCTTTTTCTCCAAGAAGCCTGACAAGCGCTCGCCAATCCACTTCACCCCTTTCCACAGCCACTCGACCGGCAAGAGCAACACGCTCAGCAGCAAGCCGGCATAATAGCGCAGGTTGAGCAGCAATTGCTCCGAGGACTTCTTGCGCCTGGTGTGACGCAAGGTGTCCAACTTGGCCATGAAGGGCAAGGTCATCCAGCGCAGTGCCTGGGAGATGAAGTCAAACTGCATGACACCGCATTGCACACGACTCTGGCCGATGTGGAATTTCACATAATTGATGGAAGACATGGCCACCAGGGCCAACACGCCATAGACGACGCCCCAAGCCATATCAAGTCCCAACAGGCGATCCACAAGCGGATCGACGATGGCAAACATCGCCAACAGGCTGACGGCCGTCATCGCCATCAGGGCAACGGGTAACATGTAGTCGCTCTGTTGCCTGAGGCGGCGATCGATAAGCATCAGTAGCATCAGGCCTATCCACCACGCCAACAGGAAGAGCGTCACTGATACGACCAGCGCGTCTTTCCACTGGCCTGGCGTGCGTACCGTCAGGGCACGATCCTCCTTGATGCGATTATAGCTACTCGTTGACAATGGCGTGAGCATGTGCTCATGCTGAACAAATGTATATCGTGCTCCTCTAGAGCCCAAGGGACCGTCCACGGTACCCTTTTCACGGCCATACTCGAAGCCTTCCTTGACGGGCAACACACTGTAATACTTGCCTTTCTCGGCTGGCAAAACCGCCAAGCCATCCTCATCGGTGACAGCCCAGGCGATTACCGTATCCTGAGAGACGAGTTCACTGGTCACATCATCAAATTCATCCCTCACTTGGGGGATGTGCCCAGTCAACCTTACGGGAACTCCGGCCACAGGTCGCATCGAGCGCCCCGTGAGTTTATTCCACAAGCCACCAAGGCCACCCGTGGTGTCGTTGTACACCACTTTAACCTTGATGGCAGTCTGTCCCCTGGAAGGGCGTTCGGCGGCGGCTCGTAGAGCAGCACTGTCGGCCACGCCCAAATACTGACGGGCTGCAGTCAAACGTCCTTTCAGTTCCAAACCGCCCTTGGTGGAAATTTCGGTGAAGCCAATTTTGTTCACATTGCGATTGAGGGCTCCCAGGTTGGTGAAACCCCCATCTTGCCGACATCGCTCTACAATCCAGCTGGCGATAAGTCGGCCGTCGGTGGTATCCTTGACATACTCGTGAGAAACCAACAGGTCACGCAACTGTGAAGCCGTGAGGTTCTCGTCAAGGTTACAGGCGTCGTGTTCCCTGTAGGCATTGCTCACATCGTCCAGATAGGGCGACACGTTGTGGTACAAGGTGAAAGTGCCAATGAGGAAGAACACCGACACTATGGCCATTCCTATGATAGCTTTACGCTGGTTCATGACAGGCAGTGGCAATGATGATTATTGAATGTTTATCCCCAACGAATCAAGCAGCACCGTCTGGTCATAGACTTGCTGATGCAAGTGGACGATGGAATCCTGCAAAACGTTGATGGTGCTGTCCTTGGTCTGCAAAATCGCAGCCTGACGGTCGGCATTCTCAAGCCCGTGATAGTAATAGCCACCATAGCATGCAGCAGCAAGCGCGGCAAGCCCCAACAACGTCCAGGCCAGTGTGGCCCAGAATGAGCACCGCTGACGCGGGTGGCGTTTGGCTGGCGTTTCGTCATCTTGATCAGGCTCTGTCTCGAGAGGTGTCTCATCAGCAGCGACCGGAGGCAGGGCAGGCTCACGAGGTGTTGAGCTGTCCTGTGTCTTCTTTTGCGGTTTTGTCGGTGATGCGATGGTGGCCTTGACCTTTGATGGAGCGGCAGTACTTTGCCCCGAATTGGCATCATCATGGCAACGCGCGATGACCACGGTGACATTGTCCTTGCCGCCATGGTCACAGGCTGACAGGATTAACTGGTCAACACAGCCTTTCAGGTTATTCTTTTGCCGCTCGACAACGGCAACAATCTCGGCAGAAGTCAACATGTCGCTCAAGCCATCGGAGCAGAAGATATAGTGTGCCCCTGGCACCAGGGGGAAGATGGCAGCCTCGATGAAATTCTTGTCTTCAAGTTGATGGACCTTGTCACCCAACACACGCTCCACGATGTTGCGCTGCGGGTGATTCATGGCCTGTTCTTCGGTCAGCTCGCCGTTGTCTTCCCGGTAGCCAACCAGGGAATGATCATGGGTGAGTTTGCGCAGGTTCCCGTCGTGGTATTGATACAGGCGCGTATCTCCCACGTGAGCCACGTTGAGCCGCCCATGTTCCAATTCAAACAATCCGGCGGTGATGACACAACCCATCCTGTTAAGTCCAGGCATCTCAAGTTGACGACTCACAATATTGTTATTGGCCTGGGTTACCGCCTGCTTGAGCAAGTCGAGGCAGTCGCCCATGCGATGTGCGTTCAAGAAGGTGACGATTGTCTCTCGGGCAATTGACGAGGCGACCTCACCGCCCTCATAGCCTCCCAAGCCATCAATCACCACGCACAGCACATGCTTGTCATCCCACACAAATTGTGCGATAAAGTCATCCTCATTATTTTGCCGCAACCGACCCACGTCGGTAGCTCCATAAAAATTCATATCTGTTTCTAAGTATTAAGTTGTGAGTTTTTAGTTTTTAGTTTCTAGTCCCTAGTATTCAGTCCCTAGTTTCTAGTTGTTCTCGACCCTAAAGACTAAAAAAGTCTAACGCCTAAAGTCTAGCGTCTAAAGTCTAGCGTCTAAAGTCTAACATCTAACTGAACAGTAATCTGTATCTCACCGTTGATCAGAATACGTGACCGGTTGTATACCTCCTGCTCCACGCCGGGGGTCACACGGCATTCGTTAAGCATCACATGCCCCTGGGCAATCATAAAGAGTTTTTTGAGCTCGGGGCGGTAATGCAGCAACACTTGGCGGTCCATCACCGTGTCGCTGTCCACACGGGCCACGACAATTCCGCCACTGGTGTCCGACAGGCCGCCACGGCCCGAAATCTGCAAGTAGTCACTCATCATGTGAATTGTGCTGTGGCGCACACCCTCAATCAGGAAATAGCTCGGTTCAATCTTCAGCACAGCACGGGAGTGCTGCGTGGTGTCACGGCTGTCCTCTTCGCTCAAGGGGTCAGCATTCAACAGCCTGAAGTCGTTGAAAGGTACCTGGAATCTGTCCTTGGCTCGGATGTCGATGCCACTGAGGGCACCCGGGTTTATGGCTAGATTGCTCATCGTCATCGAGTCCTTGGTGTGCACTGTGGCCACGATGCGCTCGCCACCCGAGCCTCCACGCGGTCCATGGTTCACCGTGGGATGAATCGATGACAGGATTACCACCCCACCGGGCGGAATCTCCTCGATGGTTTCCTGCATGCCGCTCACAATTGTCCCGGCAGCGACGGGCACGAATTGGAACTGCCAGTACTGTGCATGGGGCTTGTAGTCGGCATATTGCTTGCGACGCTCGGCAATCGTTCGGTTAAACTTGTTCACTGCGTCCTTCACCGTGTAGGCCAGGGATTGCTCACGCGCTTTGTAATCCTCTTCGTTCAAGTAGATGTAGAAGCTCGTGGCAAACAATAAACCCTCATCGGTCGTCTCCTCCCTCAAGCGACGGTCGAAATGCGACTTAATGGCATCAAGCAGACCTTGACGCGTTAAGCCTGTTGAAGCATCCTCAACAACTTCATCATCGGGCAACAAAAGGCCACGAAGCAGTTTCTTTAATGGTTTCATCGGATGATCGGTATGATTATCTGGTAACTATTCAATGCTAACTGTCGCAAAGGTAAGAAAAATTAATGCAATTCTTACGCAAAAAGTCAACTTTATTTGCTGAAAACCTTGTGTTTGATTCAAAACCGCCTCACGGCAGGCTCCACATATACCCTTTGGCCCATATATGGGCAGGTCAAAAAGGGGAAATTAAAATGCGAACTCACATCCTCACCTAACCTCAAAAAGGGGCTTTGGGAGTTCGTTGCAAGGCACGATACCACGAGTCAAGAATAAGAAAATGGAGCAAAGGGGTTGTTTGTGAGCGATATTTTGCTTATGTTTGCGGCGAGAAAACAAAACCGAACAAAAACAGAGCAGCATTCAACATGAAGACCGAGCGCAAGATTCCCCCTCCCCTCGTGTCCGCCATCCCCGTGGCGGTGCTCATCGGCTTGTTGGCCGTCGTTATCGCCCTGTTCGGCAGCGACGCCCTGTCCGGAGGCAGCCAAATAGCCCTGCTGATGGGGCTGGCGGTGTGTGTGACCATCTCGATGGTCTGCTACCGCGTGCCGTGGAAGACGTTTGAGCGGCAGATGTGCAAGACCATCGGTGACATTGCCGTCACCTTGCTGATCCTGTTGACGGTGGGTATGCTCTCCGGGTCATGGATGATCAGTGGCGTGGTACCCACGCTGATCTACTATGGCGTTCAGATTTTGTCACCCAAGTTCTTTCTCGTGAGTGCCTGCATCATCTGTGCACTGGTTTCGCTGCTCTCTGGCAGTTCGTGGACAACGGTCGCCACCATCGGTGTGGCTTTGCTGGGCATCGGTCATGCTTTGGGCATCAACGAGGCATGGACAGCAGGAGCCATCATTTCGGGATCCTACTTCGGTGACAAGATGTCACCCTTGAGTGATACGACCATCCTGGCATCATCCTCGGTGGGCGTTGACATCTTTGAACACATACGCTACATGACGCTCACCACCACGCCATCTATACTCATTACACTGATTATTTTCCTGATAGCCGGATTTGGCCATGGTGCAGATGAAGCCCTTCATGTGAACCAGTATACCGACGGTCTGGCTTCAACCTTTAATATCTCGGCATGGACGCTGTTGGTACCGCTCATCACGGGTATTCTCATTGCCAAGAAGGTGCCCTCGCTCATCGTGCTATTCGCCTCATCGGTGATGGCGGGTGTAATGGCGCTCTTCCTGCAGCCCCATATCCTCACCCAGATTGCCGCCGACGCCTCGTTAAGCAATGCAGCAGCGCTGGCCAAGGGTCTTACCATCACATTCTACGGTGCTACGGCCATCGAGACGGGCTTTGACTCTCTTAACGAGTTGGTTTCCACTGGCGGTATGGCAGGCATGTTGAACACCATCTGGCTCATCATTTGTGCCATGTGCTATGGCGCCGCGATGGTGGCAAGCGGCATGATCGAGAGCCTCACGAGAGTTATCATCCGATTTGTCCGCACGCGCTTCAGTCTCGTCACCTCGACGGTGGGCACAGGTATCTTCCTTAACCTCACAACCGGCGACCAGTTTATCAGCATCGTGCTCACGGCCGATGTGTTCCGTGATGTGTACAAGCAAGAGGGCTATGAGCCACGACTGTTGAGCCGCACCACCGAAGATGCCGCCACGGTGACGTCGGTGCTCGTGCCGTGGAACACCTGCGGCATGACACAGGCGACGGTGCTCGGGGTCCCCACCCTCACCTATCTGCCCTATTGTTTCTTCAACATCCTGAGTCCGTTGACAACCATGGCCGTTGCCGCCATAGGCTGGAAGATAAAGCGTCGTGATAGAGGTTAGAGGTTAGATTTTAGATGATATGGGTTGGCATCTGTTCCCTGATGTCTAGAGTCTGATGTCTAAGGTCTAAGGTCTGATGTCTGATGTCTAAAGTCTAAAGTCTTAAAATCCAGTAAGCATTTTCCTTGAGTTTGTTCATCAGTGCCGGCTCCAGGTCGGGATGTTTGTCAATCCATTGTTCGACAAGGGTTTTGGCCTCGTCGCTCTTGTGGCCTGACAACAAGCCTGAGAGCCAATAACCCGGGAAGAAGATGTCGCCTGTCTGCTGAATTTCAGGCAGGGCGTCAAGGGCTGGAACGAGATAGCGGTTGGAGAACGGTTCCCGCGTCGGGTCGTTGAGCAATGCCAGCATATCCCGTGCCCAAGGCTCTACACGGCGGTTCTCGGCCTGCAACAGTTCGTTGAACAATTGCTGCTGCACCAACGTGTCGGGGGTACAAGCACGTGAAATAAAGTCAAACTCACGCCGCTGGTCCTCGTTGTTAAGGCGGCTGCGCTGCACGTCGAGAATCTCTTGCCACTGTTTAGGCCTCATGATGGCAAGGTGATAGGCCATGCGCATATAGTCGCGGCTATTCAGGAAGGTCGTGCTTTGTTTTTCCCAGATTTCATCCATTTTGTCCACGACTGTGGGCGAGACGGCTTTGATGGAGAGTTGCCGCAACAAGGTCTGGCGTACCGATTGCAGGCTGTGCTGCTGTGACAATTCAAACAAGCGCTGCTCGGTGGCGGCACGCTCCTTGTGGTCAAGGCATGCCATCACGTCGCCAACGAAACTGCATGTCGTGGAGGCAATCAGTTCGTTTTTCTCATGCGTGAGGAATTCAAGCAGCACCTTTGTCAGTTCCTGAGCCGTGATGTTGCCCAGATGGAAGTTCTCATAGAGGTTGAGCACGGCGGCATAGCGGGTCAGGTCATTGTCGGCCATTGTCTTCCAAGCCTCGGACATCCTCGAGATGCCCTCACGATCAAGTTTAAACTGGCCATAGCCATTGGCATTGCTGTTAAGAAACAGGCCCTTACTATAGCGAGATGAGATCTTGCTCTCGTAATCATCCATATAAATGGGGTGCTGGCAAAACCTGCCGTTCTCATCCACATAGCCGATGTCAAAGCCCTGCTTCCATACCAGGTTGCGGCCATAGGGGTCGGACTGAACCACACGGACAAGGTCACTCATGCGGTTGGAATAGATGACCGGCATTCCTTTCTGCTTGACCCACACGTCGCTAAAGGATTGGGCGCTGTGCTCGGGGTTGAAACGGTCGAGTTCGACGATGAGGTCATCCCAACTGGCGTTACCATAGGCATATCGGCTGAGGTAGGAGCGCAAGCCGTCCCGCAGGTTGTCGGCGCCCTTCTCTTTCTCAAGTTTGCTCATCATGATGGGGGCCTTGTGATAGATGATATTGCCATAAAGCAAGCCCGCCTTGTTCATGTTGTCCAGCGGCTGCTGGATGGGGTGCGCGCCCTCGGTCCTGTCGGTGCTCATCGCCAGCGGATAGTGGGTCTTGACGAAAGCCAGGTCGTGGTTGATATCAGGGAACTGTTCTCGGGCAATTTTGTCGGCCATGAAATTGGCATAGACCTCCTTGGTCCAAACATCGTCAAACCAACGCATGGTCACCAGGTCGCCAAACCACATGTGGGCCGTCTCGTGGGCAATGAGGTTGAGGCGTGACAATTCCTCGTCGGGTGTCGGTTCCGGGCCGAGGAAAATGCGCTGGTCATTGAACTGGATGCAACCCGGATGCTCCATGCCACCGAACTGGTAGCCTGGCAAGACAATAAAGCCATATTTCTCAAACGGGTACGGAATTCCCGTGTATTCCTCCATCCAGCGTAAGGAAAGGGCCACCTGGTCAAACACGATGGGCAGCTGCGCCACCTTCTTAGGGTCGGTCTCACGGTACAGGGCAGTAATCTCACGGCCATCACGCATGGCGGTCTGCACGTTAAATTTTCCAGCCGTGAACGAGAACAGGTAGGTGGGAATGGGCTTTTGGGTTTCGTTACTGATGCTCACCCACCCCTCAGGGATGTCCAGTTTCAAGTCAAAAACAGCCTTCAAGTCAGGCTGGTCAAAGCAGGGGAACACGCTGCGGGCATGGTCGGGCACAAACAAGGTGTACATATAATCCACGTTACGGTTCAGGGCCTTGTCTCCGCTATAACCGCTGAGTGAAACCGAATTCTCGCCCTTTACGAGAGATTGCGCGGGAATCACGATGTGCTCGTTGAGCAAAACCGTCTTTAGGGTCTTTTCATTAACAAGCATCTCCCGGGACAACTGGCTGGCATCGCCCTGGAAATCGATCTGCAGGTCTTCGTCACCTGACCAACTGAACAATATCGTTTCTTCGAAATAAACGGGTCTGGTCTTCTCGGCAGGCAACGAGAACGACAGGTTATATTTCACGTCGCTGATATGGGCCGAGCGGTAAATGGCCAGTTCGCGGGACACACCATCCACAACAGGAACGGCCGCTACAGCCTCAAAAGCCGACAATAGCATGGCGAGGGCAAAAAGACAATATATGACAGGCTGTTTCATAACAGTTTCATTATAAAGATATCTGACGGAGTGGAACCGAAGTAGCATCTGCCGATATTCGGTTTTATCGTTTCTGCAAAGATAATCATTTTCTTGGAATTCTCTGACGAGATGCTCAAGTAAAAACCCCTGCCTGACAACGCGTCAAGCAGGGGCATTCCTATTAAACTATTTAATTGCTATGAAACAGCCTTGATGGATGGGATTACATCATGCCGCCCATGCCGCCACCCATGCCGGGGCCACCGGCGGGCATTGCGGGCTCGGGCTCCTTCTTCTCGGCGATGACGCACTCGGTGGTGAGGAACATGCCGGCGATGCTGGCAGCGTTCTCCAGGGCGATGCGGGCCACCTTGGCAGGGTCGATGACACCCGTCTCGAACAGGTTCTCGAACTTCTCGGTGCGGGCATTGTAGCCGAAGTCGTCCTTGCCTTCCTTCACGCGGTTAACGATAACGGCACCTTCCAGGCCAGCGTTAGCAACGATCTGGCGCAGGGGCTCCTCGATGGCTCGCTGGATGATGTGGATACCCGTGGTCTCGTCATCGTTGTCACCCTTCATGCCCTCGAGGGCCTTGAGGCAGCGGATGTAGGCGGTACCGCCACCGGGAACGATACCCTCGGCAACGGCGGCGCGGGTTGCGCTCAGGGCGTCGTCCACGCGGTCCTTCTTCTCCTTCATCTCGACCTCGCTGGGAGCGCCGATGTAGAGGACAGCCACGCCACCCGACAGTTTGGCCAGACGCTCCTGGAGTTTCTCCTTGTCGTAGGTGGACTTGGTATTCTCGATCTGCACGCGAATCTGGGCGATGCGGTCAGCAATCTGGTCCTTGTTGCCAGCGCCGTTGACGATGGTGGTGTTCTCCTTGTCGACGGTCACCTTCTCGGCAGTACCCAGCATCTCGAGGGTAGCCTTCTCAAGGGTCAGGCCGGTTTCCTCGCTGATGACGGTGCCACCGGTGAGGATGGCGATGTCCTGCAGCATCTCCTTGCGACGATCGCCAAAGCCGGGAGCCTTCACCGCACATACCTCGAGCGAGCCACGCAGGCGGTTCACTACGAGCGATGCCAGAGCCTCGCCGTCAACGTCCTCGGCTATAATCAGCATGGGACGATGAGCCTGTACCGCACCCTGCAGCAAGGGCAGGATATCCTTCAAGCCCGAAATCTTCTTGTCAAAGATAAGGATGTAGGGACGTTCCATCTCACATGCCATTTTGTCGGCATTGGTGACAAAGTAGGGCGAGATGTAACCGCGGTCAAACTGCATACCCTCGACCACGTCAACGCGGGTCTCGGTGCCCTTGGCCTCCTCGACGGTGATCACACCGTCCTGTTTTACCTTCTTCATGGCCTCGGCGATGAGTTGGCCGATGGCGTCGTCGTTGTTGGCGCTGATGCGAGCCACATTCTCAATCTTGCTGAAGTCATCGCCCACTTCCTGGGCCATCTCCTTGATACCATCGACAACGGTCTTGACAGCCTTGTCGATACCGCGCTTCACGTCCATGGGGTTAGCGCCGGCGGCCACGTTCTTCAAGCCCTCGGTGATGATGGCCTGAGCCAGAACGGTAGCGGTGGTGGTGCCGTCACCGGCATCGTCGTTGGTCTTGCTGGCGACCTCCTTAACGAGTTGTGCGCCAATATTCTGGAATTCGTCCTCGAGTTCTACTTCACGGGCAACGGTCACACCGTCCTTGGTGATGTGGGGGGCACCATACTTCTTGTCGAGAATCACATTGCGGCCCTTGGGACCAAGGGTAACCTTGACGGCGTCGCTCAACTGGTCAACGCCCTTTTTGAGCTCTTCACGAGCCTTGATATCGAATTTAATTAACTTTGCCATTTTCTATCTTCATTTATATCAAACAACTTAAACAATTGGTAACAACTTAAACAACTTAATTATTTATAAGATGTTGTTTCGGTTGTTCATAGTTGTTCTTGTTGTTTGACAAGTTCATAGTTGTTTGATTCTTCTGATTATTCCACGACGATGGCCAGGATGTCGTTTTGACGCATCATGAGCAACTTCTCACCGTCGATTTCGATTTCGTTGCCGGCATACTTGCCATAGAGCACGGTGTCACCAGGCTTGACGATCATCTCCTCGTCCTTGGTGCCGTTACCTGCGGCACGCACTTTGCCCTTGAGAGGTTTTTCCTTTGCGCTGTCGGGGATGATGATGCCGCCGACCACTTCTTCTGCCTTAGCCGGTTCGATGAGAACACGGTCGTTTAATGGTTTAATAGTCATGATTTCTCTAATGTTTTTAAATATTGTAGATGTAATGAATTTTCGAAATGCCAACGTGCAACGAGTGTGCCAACGACATAAAACCGACAAATTGTCACCCCACTACTGACAATTCTCACACTGTCGCAGCCAGCCAGATATATTGCAGCGCCAATAATGGCAATACTCATATAGCAGCAGGCATACACCCGGTATATAATCAATGTCGCACATCCAATCAAGGATGCGCGACATCATATCGGCAGTTATCATCTTGCCCTTGATGGTTCAAAGACTTAATGATTAATCAGTATCAATCAACGTTGTTAAGGATATAATTGATCATGTCGATAACATCTGTGAGATTGACTTCGCTATCTTCATTGAAGTCAGCGTTCTCAATCACGAAACCCTCGGCTCCATCATTGAGGATATAATTGATGTAGAGGATAACGTCGGTGAGGTTAACATTGGTGTCATCATTCACATCACCCAAAATGACATGATGAGGCGTGCCCACACTGATGGTAGCCGTGAAATCCTCGGGATACATTACAGGTCCAACATTACCAACTACGCCATAGTTACCACCGGAGATGGTAAACGAGTAATCACCACTTGCATCCTCGGGGGCCACTACCGTGAGATTGGCCAGAATACCTGTCCAGCCATCAAGGATATCGTTATTGGCATTGAAATCGTAATTGTATATCGCGATATTCACTGCACCTTCTGGTGTACCATAACTAAAACTGCCGAGCACTCGGGCGGTCTTTTTGACTTTTGTCACAGAAAAGCCGTCAGGGATACTCACCTTAAAGCCCAATGAATAGATTGGGTCATCACAAGTAAAAGTAATGGGGAGAACAAATGTCTCACCAGGAGCCACAGTCATGTCGGGCATATAGAAATAGCCCATCATTCTTGAGTCTGCACGATTAGCATTCACCTCAACGTCATTGGCCTGGGCCGACAGTCCCATCAGTGCCAAGCCTAAAAAATAAAAAGTACTTTCTTCATAACATAAATATTTACCAATTCTTTTTGCAAATATAATCTAAAAAGACAGACCATTCCATATAATTAAAGAGATTTAACAGATTTTGTCCGTCAAGATGCTGTGTTCACCTGATTGATGACTGCATGCCCCTTGAACATGGCATGGATTGACAAAAAAGCACAAAAAATGTTACACAATTTAATTATATTGGTCGGAACGGGAAAAAATGAGTAAGTTTGCCAAAAATTTAGCGAAACCACATCTATACAATAACAATGAAGTTTTTATCGAGAATCGCACTCGCCGCATTGGCGGCACTGATAATGACCGCCTGCGGCGGCAATGAAGCCACCTATCAATACAAGACGCAATATCTGCCCGTGCAACTCGTGGGCAGCGAGAAATGGAGCATCATCGACGTGAACAACGGCGAGGTGGTCGCCAAGGACGCCTTTACCAACGCTCCGTCACCTGTCGTGTCGGGCATGTTCTATGTGATGAACGACGATGGGAGTTACGACTTCTATGACGTGAGCGCCCCGACCCAACCGGTGGCCGGTCACTTCGGCAGTGTGACAGCCTTCAGCGACGACGGGGTTGCCGTGGTGAGCAAAGTTGGTGGCCCGTTGTGTGTCATTGACCGCAAGGGCAATATCGTCAAGCAGTTGCCTAACGAGATTTCGCAATGCTCGATGTTCTCACGCGGCATGGCCGCCATCCAGAACGATAATGGCCAGTGGGGCTATATCAATGCCAGTGGAGACACCATCATCCCCACGCACTACAGCAGCGCCAACATGTTCCTGTATAACGATTATGCGATGGTCATCGATGCCAACCAGCAGAACGACAGCACTGTCAGTTTCACGGTCATCGACAAGACCGGCAAGGTCATGTTCACCAAAAACAGCACCGAATACCAGCCCATCCAGCCCTACTTCATCAATGGTGTGCTGCCCGTGGTGAAAGGTGACTCGCTGGTGTGCCTCAACGAGCACGGCAAGGAGGTCGCCAATCCTATCGACGACAAGGAGAAAGTGGAAAAGGGCGGATATGCCGACTTTTCCCGCACCCCCTCGGGCGATTATATCGTCGTGAAGGAAAAGAAGGTGGGCATGGTGGACAAGGACAACAAGCCGTTGATTCCCATCAAGCATGATAACCTTATCGACATCAACGGCGAACGCCTGATTGCTGTCGATGGCGATACCTACCATATCGTCGACCGTAACGGCAACGACGTGGGTAACGTCAAGTTCCAGAACGCCCACGTGAGCGAGGACAACCCATTCGCCACCCGCGGCTTCATCGACACCGACCTGGCTGCCGCCTCGATGATGATGATGTTTGACGAGACCAGCGCCTGTGGTGCTGACGCCAAAACCACGCTGATGGACATGAACGGAATGGTGGGCACCGACGCCACGCCCTATATCGGCAACAACTCGCTGATCATGCCCCAGGGCCCCTACATCATCCAGTACGTGTTTGACCGCGAAGTGGCCAGTGCCAGTGCCGACAGCACCAGCGCGGAGTTCAACTATGACGCCAAAGTGAAATGCGTCATTATTTCGCTCAATGTCAAGCACTGCCCCGCCAACACCGAGCCGACCATTGTCACCAAGGTTGAGAACCGCCTGGGCACCAAGGGCTTTGTATTCGCCAGGGATGGCATCTTCTGCAGCGACTACCTGACAGCATTGACGATGGGCTATGAGAAAGGCATCATCAACTTGATTTACTACATGCACTTCAACGAGTCCGTCCCCCAAGAGAAGAAGAAAAGAAATTAGAAATAAATTAGGAATTAGGAGTTAGGAATTAGGGCTATCGCATTCTGTCCGTTCTGTCCGTTCTGTCCGTTCTGTTCATTTCGTTCATTTCGTCCGCGCGTGCGCGACAACTAGGGACTAAGGACTAGGGACTAAGGACTAAGGACTAAAAACTAAAAAACTAAAAACTAAACAATATGTATTACGTTAAAAAGACATTAGAGATTTCATCGGCCCACATGCTGTACCTCGACCACAACAGCAAGTGTGAGAACCTGCACGGCCACAACTGGATCGTGAACGTGTACTGCAAGGCCAAGGAGCTTGACGATAATGGCATGGTGACCGATTTCACCATCATCAAGGAGATGGTTCACGGCAAACTCGACCACAAGTACCTGAACGAGGTGCTCGACTTCAACCCCACGGCCGAGAACATCGCCCACTGGATTGTCGAGACTGTCCCTAACTGCTACCGTGCCGACGTGCGTGAGAGCGCCAACAACCTGGCCATCTACGTCAAGGACGAGGACGACGACGTGGAAGTTAATAGTTAACAGTTAACAGTTAACAGTTAACAGTTAATAGTTCTAGATGATCTAGATTTTCTAGATAGTCTAGAACATCTAGGGACTAGGGACTAGGGACTAAAAACCAAACCATGTACAAGGTTAACGAAATCTTCTGTTCGCTGCAGGGCGAGGGTTACAATACGGGTACCGCCAGCGTGTTTATCAGGCTGAGCGGTTGCAACCTGCATTGTGCCTTCTGCGACACGCGTCACGAGGAGGGCACGATGATGTCGCTGCCCGAAATCGTCGAGCAGGTGATGCAGTACCCCAAGGCTCCGCTCATCGTGCTCACTGGCGGTGAGCCGTCGCTGTGGATTGACGAGGATTTCGTGATGGGTCTCAAGCAGATGACAGGCAAACGCATCGCCATCGAGACCAATGGCACCCGTCCCCTGCCCCACGGCATCGACTGGGTGACCCTGTCGCCCAAGACGGGCCTCGGCAACAGCGGCGATCTGCCCGTGGTGCTCACCCGTTGCGACGAACTCAAAGTCGTTTATCTGGGTCAAGACCTGACCCAATACGACAGCATCATTGCCGACCACCGCTACCTGCAGCCCTGTTGGGTGAGCAACGAGAGCGACCGCAAGCGCAACATGCTGACCACCGTCCAGGCCGTAATCGACCATCCCGAGTGGCGCCTATCGCTGCAGACCCACCGCATCCTGGGGATTCAGTAATAAATTTCAGAGAAAAAAAGAGTTTTCCGTCCGTCCGCCTATTATATATAACGGAAGAAACGGAAAACGGGTTGTTGTCATCGCAAGTACTGACACAAAATAAATATCTATATACTCACATAAATAGTTTTCCGCCTTTTCCGTTCCGTCCGCGTGTGCACGCACATTTACGTTGATTAGTCATGCTCATTTTCGTTCATTTCATTTCGCTATTATATATATAAATAAAATGAAATGAATGAAATAAATGAAATGAAAATTGTGTCATCGCAAGTTTTGACACACCATTTTCAATTGAATTAATATATATAGTATCCACCTCAATTCATCTCGTTCATTTCGTTCATTTCGTTCACGCGTACACGAGAAAACCCAAAACCAACTTGGCATGAAAAATCCAATTTGTCCGTTCCGTCTGCGTGTGCACGCACATTTACGTTGATTAGTCGTGTTCATTTTCGTCATTTTCGTCCCTATAATATATATAATAGGATGAAAATGATGAAATAGATGAAAATGATGATATCGGTTGTGTCATCGCAAGTACTGACACAAACCAAATAATTATAATATTACGCTTGTCATTTTCGTCATTTCTGTCCTCGTGTACACGCACATTTACGCTGCAACGGACAAACCACGCGCGCGTGGACGAAACGGACGAAATGAATGAAACGGACAGAATCGATGATGGTATCCGTCATAACAAGAATCCATTAGTGCCCCGTACATGTTCGCTTTAGAATAAGCAGGCCGAAGGTCTGCACAAGGCTGTAAGCCTTGACTTGAATTAACACCATGGCGCGAGGGCCGTAGGTCGTCGTGGCTTGGTGACAGGGACCATACACACTTCGAGCCCCGGAGGGGGCCACAAATGATGGCAGTGGGTGGCCCTCTACGAGGCCCATTCCATTTCGCACCCAAGTCCCCAGGCCACATAGACCTACGGCCTATGCGCCCTGGGGTTATCCCTATTCAAGGCCTTCTGGCCTTGTGCAGGCCTACGGCCTACTCGCCTGTCTCTAAACTCAAATAGATTTACATTACAGGATACGCTTTTCTCCGGACACTAATGACAAGCATCCGCACTCCATTGGCTGGAATGCGGACGCTTCTCTTACCTCTAAACCCTAAACGCTAAACTGCGAGCAGGGCGAGCATCTTACTGTCGGCCGCTGAGGACGACGTCGCGGCTGGTCTTGGCGATGAGGCCCTGGAGGACCTTACCCGGGCCCAGTTCCTCGGCCTCGGTCATGCCGTCGGCAACCATGTTGGCAACGATGTGGCTCCAACGCACGGGGGCGGTGAGCTGCTGCAGCAGGTTGGCCTTGATTTCCTCGGGATCGGTGTGGGGCTTGGCGTCCACATCCTGGTAGATGGGGCAAACGGGAGCCGAGAAGTCGGCAGCCTCGATAGCCTCGGCCAGTTCGGCACGGGCAGGCTCCATCAGGGGCGAGTGGAAGGCACCACCCACCTTGAGGGGCAACGCACGGCGAGCGCCGGCCTCCTTGAATTTCTCACAAGCAGCCTCGATTGCGGCAATCTCACCCGAGATGACCACCTGACCGGGGCAGTTATAGTTGGCGGGAACGCAGATGCCGTCGATGGTGGCACAGATCTCCTCCACCTTGGCGTCGTCCATGCCGATGATGGCAGCCATCGTCGAGGGAGCAGCCTCGCAAGCCTTCTGCATGGCCAGGGCACGTGCCTCGACCAGTTTCAAACCCTGCTCGAAGGGCAGCGCACCAGCGGCTACCAGTGCCGAGAACTCGCCCAGCGAGTGACCGGCAACCATGTCGGGCTTGAACTCGTCGCCCATGGTGAGGGCGAGGATTACAGAGTGCAGGAATACGGCAGGCTGGGTGACCTTGGTTTGCTTCAGGTCGTCCTCGGTGCCTTCAAACATGAGGTCGGTAATGCGGAAACCGAGCACCTCATTGGCTTTCTCAAACAATTCTTTGGCCTGGGGATTGTTGTCGTACAGGTCCTTGCCCATACCCACAAACTGTGCGCCCTGACCGGGGAATACGAATGCTTTCATTGTGTCTAATTGTCTCTTCTATTGTTGATAATAATGTTGATTACGGAATTTTTTCTGCAAATCGGCTGCAAAGGTAGTAATTTTTAGTGAATAGTGAACAGTTAACAGTGAAAAGTTAATAGTTAATCTTGAACAGTTGTCGCTGAAATACTGTTCACTGATAACTATTCACTGTTAACTAGACCAGGTATTCGGTGGGGTCGTCGATGCCGGCGTCCTTGAGGGCTTGGCGGCGCTCGGTGCAGGTGCCGCAGGTGCCGCAGTGCTTTTCTCCACCCTTGTAGCAGGAATAGGTCTCGCTGTAGTCCAGGCCCAAGGCTGCTCCGTGACGTGCAATCTCGGCCTTGGTCAAGTCGGTATAGGGAGCATAGACCTTGACATTCTCATAGGTGCCCGTCATCATGGCGGTGCTCATGGCTTCGATAAAGGGGGAACGGCAGTCAGGGTAGATGCTGTGGTCTCCGGCGTGGTTGGCAATCATCACGCGCTTGAGGCCGTTGCTCTCGGCGATGCCGCAGGCAATGGCCAGCATGATGCCGTTGCGGAAAGGCACCACCGTCGATTTCATGTTCTCGTCGTTGTAGTTGCCGTCGGGGATGGCATCGGCGCTCTCGAGCAGGGCACTCTTGAAGTACTTGTGCATGAAATCCAGGGGGATAATCAGGTGCTTGATGCCCAAGCGCTCGCAATGCATGATGGCGCAGCGGCGCTCACGGCCGTTCTGGGTGCTGCCGTAGTCAAAGGTGATGGCCATGGCAATCTCGTCCTTGTATTCATAGAGCATGGTCGTCGAGTCCATGCCACCCGAGGTAATGATAACCGCGTCTTTCTTTGCCATAGTCCTGTTAATCGTTGTGGAAATTAGCAATGAGACGGGCACGCACCATGTCCTGATGCTCGCTGTCTCCATAGTTGGCAAACGGCTTGATGCTGATGCCGCCACGAGGGTTGAACAGGCCTATCACCTCGAGATATTTGGGATCCATCAACTTAACCAAGTCCTTCATGATGATGTTCACACAATCCTCATGGAAGTCGCCATGGTTGCGGAAACTGAAGAGGTAGAGTTTCAGGCTCTTGCTCTCGACCATGCGCACGCGCGGGATATAGTTGATGATGATGTGACCGAAGTCGGGTTGACCCGTCTTGGGGCACAACGAGGTAAACTCGGGGCAATCGAGCGTCACCACATACTCATTCTCGGGGTGCTTGTTCTCGAAAGTCTCCAGCACATCGGGCCGATAGTCAAACTCATACTGCGTGCCCTGGTTTCCCAGCAGCGTCACGCCCTCAAGCTCTTGTTCAGTTCTAGACATAAAAAGAAATAATATATGATTCGTTTTGGGCCGCAAAGATAGTAAAAAAAACACACTTTACGGTCATTTGTCGCCACTTAACCTCTCAAAGAGCAAGTCCAGCGCATACCTGGCCGCTAAGTCGCCTAGCGGGGGCTGACCATCGAGGCTGCGCAGGGCTGCCAGTCTCACGTCCTCGTCAAGGTCGTCGCTGCAGTTGGTGAGCAGGTGTCGGCTATAGGCCACGGTGAACTCGGGATGCCCCTGGAAGGCAACCACCTGACGGCCGATTCTGAAAGATTCGTTCTTGCAGAAATCGCTCGTGGCACACAGCACCGCATCGGGCGGCAAGGTCATCACCTGGTCGTTGTGGCTATAGAGCAGTCGCATCTCCTGTCCCGGGAAATAATGCCGCATCGACTCATCTGTCACTTGTGAAGCACGCACCCCGGCACCGAAGCCGCCTTCATAGCGCCTCACTTCACCACCCAAGGCCCGTGCTATCACCTGATGGCCAAAGCAGACGCCCATCAGTTTGGCGCCTCGTTGATAGGCCGTCTTCACCCATTGCAGCAGAGCGAGAATCCACGGCTTGTCGTCATAGGCCGAATCCAGGCTTCCAGGAATCAGGTATAGTTCATCGGTGTTGATGTCGTCGGGAAGTTCGCCTTGCCACGTCTGATAGACACGATAGGTCACCTGTTCACCGATGCCGGCAAACAAGTCCATGAACAATGACTCGTAATTGGGGATGAACGACGGCAGTCGCCCCGGGAAAGTGTCACACAACAGAATGTTGATGTGGGATGTCATAACTCGTCAATCTCCGCGCCAGTGCGTTCCATGATGCTGGCGGCCAAGCCGTCGGCCGTCTGGATGATGGTAACGAGGGGGTAAAGTTTGCGTGCGGCATCATAGTTGCGCACGTCCTCGTAACTGTTCTGGTTCACGCCCCAAGCGCCCATGTGCCAACGGATGGCAAGCATCTCGTCGTCGTTCAGGGGCAGACCGCTGCACAGCAGCAGGGTCAACGACTTCTCGCCATGACCCATCGGGAAACCCTTATAGGTGACTTTGTAGCCCTCGGCATCCTCCCAGATGCCCAGCGAATTCTTGCGTTTCTTGACAGTGCGCTTGTAGATGTCGCACTTGCACACATCGTGCAGCAGGCTGGCCAGGATGATGCTGTCACGCTTCACCTCACGTTCCAGGCCCGGCTCAATGGCTTTCATGGCCTCCCAAACGGCAATAGCGGCCTTGCAGGTGTTGAGCGAGTGCAATGCCAAACCACCCTCGACGTTCAAGTGGTGTCCTGCCGATGCCGGAGCCGTGAAAAAGCCCCAATTCTCAAGGTCGGTTATCACATCCTCGATGCCATCACGTTCGGTAGAACGCAACAACTCGAGTATTTCTTCTTTACAATTATTATCCCCGGTTTTCATTATTGAGTTTTTTTAGTTTCTAGTCCTTAGTCCCTAGTCCCTAGTTTCTAGTCCTTAGTTTCACTCGCTTTGCTCGTGCAAGGTGGGCTGCGCCTCAGCAATTGAAAGCAAGCTTTCATTGCATTCGGCTTGCACCACCTTTCTAGTCCTTAGTCCCGAGTTGTCGCACACGCGCGGACGAAATGAATGAAATGAACGAAACGAACAGAGCGGATGCCAATTATTAACTGTTCACTGTTAACTATTCACTGCTAACTGTTCACTGTTCGCGCCTTGTTGGCTTGTAGCCGTGCTCGCGGCGGTACTTGCGCACGTCACGGAACAGGTCGGTGGCATAGACGAAGTTGTTCAGGTCGTCGTTGTCCACGTTATAGACCTCGTCCTTGGTGCCAATCCACCCCACGTGACCCTTGTTGATGAACACGATGTTCTCACCGATGCCCATCACCGAGTTCATGTCGTGGGTGTTGATGATGGTGGTGATACCGAACTCGTGGGTGATGTCGCTCAAGAGTTCATCGATGACGATCGACGTCTTGGGGTCAAGACCCGAGTTGGGCTCGTCACAGAAGAGGTACTTTGGATTCAATGCGATGGCGCGTGCGATGGCGCAGCGTTTCTGCATACCGCCCGAGAGTTCACTGGGAAACTTTTTCTCGCTGCCCGTGAGGTTCACGCGGTCAATACAGAACTGGGCACGGTCCTTCATCTCGCTGCCCGACATGCCGCCGAACATCACTAGCGGGAATATCACATTGCCCATCACGGTCTCGCTGTCGAACAACGCCGACCCCTGGAAGAGCATGCCGATTTCCTTGCGCAACTCCTTGCGCTGCTTGCGGTCCATCTTGGTAATGTCACGGCCATCGTAGAGAATCTCGCCCTCATCGGGGTCAAACAGGCCGACGATGTTCTTAATCAACACCGTTTTACCCGAGCCCGATTGGCCGATAATCAGATTGGTCTTGCCGTCATACAGTTTGCAGCTCACGTCGAACAACACCTGACGCACGCCGCCTTCCTCCTTGAAGGACTTGGATATATGCTTAACTTCGATCATTGTTTTAATTTTTTAGTTTCTAGTCCCTAGTCCCTAGTCCCTAGTTTCTGGTTGTCGTGCACGCGCGGACGAAACGGACGAAATGAACGAAACGAATGAACTGGGCGGAGCCAACTATTAACTATTAACTGTTAACTGCTAAAGCAGCAGCAGGGTCAGGATAACGTCGGCCACAAGAATCATGATGTTGCTCATCACCACAGTGTCGGTACTGGCCTGGCCCACCTCGACCGAGCCACCCTTGACAGTGTAGCCGTAGTAACAGGCAATGGTGGACATCAGGAAGGCGAACACAAGCGACTTGATGAGTGCAAACCACACATACCACTCGATGAACAACGACTGGATGCCAAAGATAAAGGTATCGGGATCCACAATGCCCGTGATGACACAGATGAGCCAACCGCCAAACAGGCTCGTTCCCATACAGATGACCACCAGGAAGGGCAGGATGGTAATCAGAGCCAAAATCTTGGGCATAGCCAGGAAGTTGGCGCTGTTGATGCCCATGATGTCAAGAGCGTCAATCTGTTCGGTAGCGCGCATCGTACCAATCTCGCTGGCGATATTGGAACCGATTTTGCCCGACAGAATCAGGCACAAAATGGTTGATGAGAACTCCAGCAGGATAATCTCACGGGTGGTCAGGCCCACGGTGTAACGCGGCAGCAACGGGTTGGAGATGTTGAGCTTGATGAGAATCGTACACAACGAGCCGATGAACAGCGACACGATGATAATCAACGGTATCGAGTCAATGCCCAGTTTATATATCTCATTGAGATAACGTTTGAAGAACACCTTCCACTTGTCGGGGATGGCAGCGACCCTCCACATGAACATGCAGTAGTCTCCAAACTTATCCAGCATTTTAGTGATTAGCATAATCTCTCGTTTTATTTCAACCTGCGAAGGTAGGTATTTTTCCTCAATTGAGCAAATCAAATGTTTACAGCAGGGCGCTCTCGTCGATGAGGTTGTTGAGCATGGCGTAGACCGTGAGGCCCGCAACACTCTTGATGCCGGTCTTGTGGGAGATGTTCTTGCGGTGGCTGATGACCGTGTGAACACTCACGTTAAGGGCATCGGCAATCTCCTTGTTGGTCTTGCCTTGGGCCAGCTGCACGAGGACAGCGGTCTCACGCTTGGTGAGTTCATAATTGCTCTTTCCCGGCTCCTCCTCGGCAGGCGAAACGTTGGCCAGGGTCTCGATGATGGCTGCCCGGCTGTCACGGATATCCACCACGGCGTCATAGGCCTTGAGCATGTCGCGCTCCACGTATTGATAAACCAACGCCACCACAGCCATCGGGTGCTCACCGCGCAGGCGGCTCGGTGAGTCAATCAGCGTGGGATTGATGAGCAGTATGTCGGGGCGCGCGGCAAGGATGCGCTCGTCAAGGCGGTCGGCATCAGTCTCGGGCTCGAGCACCTTGAAACGGATTTGTCCGTCAAGCATCGCCTTCAGTCCCTCGACAATCACCTCGGCCGGTTCCACTATTAGCAGTCGTTGTTTCATGACAGGATGGCTTTCTCGAAGTGTTTAACCAGGGGAACCATAATCCGCTCTTCGATGAAGGTGTGCTTCTTGAGGTCCTCGCTCAAGCGCAGGATGTCATACACCACGTCTAGCACGTTGTCGTCATCGGCTTGGGGCGGCAGGTACTTGAAGACGATATTCAACAGGTCGTCGAGTTTTCCCTCAATGTCGCTGTGGGTGTCGATGAACTCACCGATGCTGTAGGTCGTGTCACGCTCGCCGCTCATCAAGGCTCGGATGTGAGGGAAGACGTCACGTTCCTCATGAGCAAAATGGTCAACCACTTCTCGCTTGTATTCCTTGAAAAAGCTGATGAACACCTGCCCGATGCGCCCTTTAAGGTTTTGGGCGATGGCATCCAGGTGGCACTCAATGTGCGGCAGGCGTTTTTCCACATAATACTTGTGGGACCTCTCGAGATAGGACACAAGGCCCGTCATGTCAGTTCCCAGGATAGCCGCCGTCGAGGGCACATAGTTATTGAACGTGTAGACGTTGCAGATGAGGAGGAAAAATGCGGTATCCACCCCACTCTCTTCACACACGTCGGCAATCGAGCGGTCGCCGAAGCCCAGCGAAATGCCCAAGCGCGGCAACAGTGCCAGCAACGAAGGATGGGCGGTGATGAGGTCGCTCAAACGAGCCTCGCTCGAGAAAAGGCGTGATTTCATATAAGTCTTCAGTTTTTTATCTTTTGTTGCAGTTGTTTGTCTAAAATGATCAGGCGGCTGATGTCCCAAACACGCCGCTGGTGAGGGGTCAAAACGGTGCTGTCGCCGATGACCGACATGTTGCGCGGCTGAATGGCACCCGTGACGGGATAGCGCAGGATGCTGTGGCCCAAGCCCTTCCAGGGGTAAGCATTGGCACCCATCACATCAAGCAAGGTGGGAAACACGTCAACCTGTCCGATGACGGGGTTATAAAGCAAAGTGGTGTCACAACCCGAGACAATCATCGGGATGCCCCAATCGTCCTCGGTCCACTCATAGTCGGTGAGTCCCTTGACACGATTCAGGTAGATTTGGGTGTGATCGCTCACAATCGCCACCACCGTATTCTGGCGCAAGCCACGGCGGTCCAGCTCGTCGATAAAGGCACCGATACAACTATCGGTGATGTTGACACAGTTGAGGTAGGCACGGGCGTCGGCATTGAGCGTGTCGCTCGCGGTAATCCACGACGGACGGACGGCACCATTGGTATAAGGCACGTGCATCGTCATCGTCACCATTTCCAGGAAGAAGGGTTGGCACAGTTGCGGCAACAGACTGGCGCTGAAATCGGTAAGGGCGGCATCGTCAATATTGGCGTGGCGAGCAAAAGCACCGGCAGCGGCCAGGTCGTCACGCGTGTAGAGGGAATCAAACCCATAGGTCCTTGACGTCACCGTCTGATTCCAGTTCATGCCAGGGGTGCAAATCACCTCACGACAGTCATAACCGGTCAGCGCATCGGCCAAGTTGGGATATGGGCCATCGCCATGATCAACGGCCACCACACCATCGCGCAACGGCAACAGTCCCGTGTTATAGATGAAATGGGCATCACTGGAATGGCCATGACTCGTCTGGAACAGCACATGAGGGGCATAGAGGACACTGTCGCCGGCCACCAGGCCATTGAGCACGGGCGTCACGTCACGGCCGTCGACCTGCATGCCGATGGGCCAGGTGTGCAACGACTCGACAATGATGAGCACCAGATTGCGCTGGCCATCACCGCAGTAACGGTTATCGGTGTATTGCGGACAGTCATTGGCCAGGAAGCGTTCCACCATCGCCCGCTCCTCGTCAGAAACGGAACGGCGGTTAAACAGGGTCTGATAGAGGGAATAAACGCCATAAGGTATTATACCGTTCTGGGAAAGATAGCCCCTGTTGCTGAAATTGTGAAGAAAACGCTTCTCGTAATTCTCGTTGAAATTTCCGTACCCTATCAGCGATGCCAACAGACATGCCAGGAGGGTGTACAGGAAGGGTTTCCAGCGACGTTTCTCATCGGTCTCGCGGTTTCCCCTCACGCAGGCCCATATCAACAACAGGTAAGGCACAACAATCAGGAGGTCATGCAAGCGCATGAGCGAGAGGGTGCTGTTGGCCAACGTCTTGTTGACATTATCAGTCATCGTCAGGCTCTGCCACGGCATCAGGTCGTCATAGGCGCGGCAATAACACAACTGGCCCACACACCACACGGTGAGCAGCGTCAAGGGAACCCAGACCAGCGGCCGCCATCGGCGCGGCAGAAGCCAGTAGGGAGACAAGAGCAAGAGCGCGTTAGCGATCGAGATGACGATGACCTGATACATGCTCAAGCTCGCCATTTTACCGCTAATCAGGTTCATCAAGCCATTTAAAGGGGTCAAGAATACCGTGAAGTTGCCCAAAGAAAGGGGCACCATGAGCCACTCTTGAGGACCGCGTCCCATCACGCGCAGGTCGGCGACAAGGGCCACGCATTGCCATGTCACAACGGCCACACACAAGGCGAAAAACACCTTGCCATAGCGTTGCCGATGACCTTCTTGCCCTTTCATCGCTCTGCCTGTTGCTATTAAACACGCTTAATGATGTGAGACACGACGCCCCACACCTGGAAATTGCTGTCCTCGCCCACGGGAATCTCAGGGAAATCGGCATTGGCAGGGGTGAGGAACACGCCATCTTCCCTCACGCTCAACCGTTTAACGGTGAAATCGCCATCGATGAAACAAACGGCAATGCTGCCGTCGTGAGGCGGCAACGAACGGTCGATGATGAGCAGGTCGCCCTCATTGATACCGGCGTCGACCATCGAGTTGCCGATGACACGGGCACAGAACGTGGCCGCAGGATTGGAAATCAGCGCCCGATTCAAGTCAATGCTGTCGGCATACTCGCCCTGGGCAGGACTGGGGAATCCCGCTTGCAGCCGTCCCTCAAAGAATTGCAAACCCTCGGTTTGCTCATCAGGCTTGACTTGAGATATCTTGATGTCATCCATGATTCTTAAACTTTGACTATAAGGCCATCATAGGCCAGTTCCACACCTTCGGGCAGCAGACTGGGGGAATTGGCATGAAATCCCATGCGGTCGCTCATGTGGATGAGATAGGTCTTGCCAGGCTTGACACGATTCACAATATCCAAAGTCTCATCGAGACACATGTGAGACAGGTGTTCACCTGCAACCCGCAACGAATTGATTACCAGCAAGGGAACACCCTTCAGGCTCTCCACCACCTCGGGAGCAATCGTCTTGGCATCGGTGATATAGGCCAATGGCCCGATTCGGAAACCGACAATGTCCAGTTTGTAGTGCTTCACGGGAATCGGCTCCACCTTCACACCATCCACCAGGAAAGGCTCGTCACCGATAACATGTTCCTCAAATTGCGCCACGCCAGGATAGGGATTCTTGGCAAAACAGTAGGGAATGCGTTGATGCAGGTCTCGCAACACGTCGGCACGGGCATAAACCGGGAAATGACGCGCAAAGCAATAGGTGCGCAAGTCATCCAACCCGGCCACATGGTCGAAGTGGATGTGAGTCAGCAGCACCGCGTCCAGATTGTCGTCACTGGCCCGCAGCATCTGGGTGCGGAAGTCGGGGCCACAGTCGATGAGCAGGCGCACGCCCTGATAACGCACGATGGCCGACGTTCGCAAGCGCCAGTCACGTGGGTCGGTGCTCATGCACACCGGGCAATGACACCGCAACATCGGCACGCCTGTCGAGGTGCCCGTTCCCAAGAATTCTATTTCCAGCGTTGTTGGTTCCATTATCGTCGAAAACTGTTGAGGAGTCCGTCCACGAAAAAGAGGTAAGACCCTCCATCATAATACCAATACTCTCTCACGCCTCCCTGGTCATGACCCTCATTGATGCGTTGGGGAGAACCGAGGGCCAAACGGCATTCCTCCTTGGTCATCCCTTCAACAACCTGCCCCCGCATGATGCGCTCCCAATTGGAATCGGAAATCGAGGGATAAGCAAGACGAGGGTCGTTGGCTACAAACATCGCGTCGAAGTCTCGCCCGTGCATCGTGGATGCGTTATCGCTCATCCACACCATCGCTTTCTCGCCCGTGTCACAGGTTGTGAACAACAGCTTCATGGGCATCACGGCATTGCCAGGCAAGACGCTGTCGACATGAACTTTTATAAAATGGCGACCATCTGTCATCTGTCCGCTCTGGCGATCATACCAGATGGACGTGCGGATAAAATAATCCTTATTCACCACCTGGCGCGCGATATGGTCCACGAGGTCAAGATCGATGAGCATCGGGATGGAAAAACCCGGTTTAAACTCATCTATCTCCTTTCCGGAACGGTACACGAACGATTTTCCATCGACAACGTCCTGAAACCTCAGGTTCACCGTCTTGCGGTTGTCATAGAGCCCACCGGTGTCATAGCCCACATAGGCAAGCACATGGCCAGCCAGATCCACAGTGTCGATATTATAGTCGCCGCTGCGTGAGAAGAGTTGCCGCACCTGATTATCGGCCACCCAGAAGCGTTTACCTTGCCGCCACGCAGGGACAGAATCGGTAAAAGGCTCCAGCGTGATAACCGGCTGACGGCCCTCCATCTGGCCGATGGCCTTACGGACGTCCTTGTCGGTCACGCGTTCGGTCACCTCAATGCCAGTCCCACAAGACATAGCCAACAGACAAGCGCCTACGACCCAAAGAGCCGCAAGCGATACCCTGCACACTATGCCGTGCAACGACCTCGGCATTCTACAGTATTATTTTTTATTAGAACTCTCTTTTAAACCTTCATTGATGGACTTGGTGATTGTGGTGATATCACCATCGCCGTTCAAGGCTTCATCAATCAAGGGTTGCACAGCTTCGTCGGTTGTTGCTCCAGCCTGCACCTTCATCTTGGTAATGATGGGGGCATTGCGATTCAGCGACTCGGTGACAGCATTCCTGAAATCGGAAATGTCAATGGTGTCGCCCAATTCAACAAGCTTCTGCTCGAGGGTACGAATGCTATCGTCCAGTGCGATAGCGGCTGCAGCGTCTTGTTTCTTGCACAGTTCGTCCAGCCTGTTAGCCATTCTCTCACCTTCGGCTTTGTATTCATGGCTATGTTCACAGCTCACCAGGGAAAATGAGACGATTGCAATCATCGTCAATAAGATCTTTTTCATTGCATTTAATTGTTTTGTATTGTTTTTCTGATTATTCGTGTATTGTAGTCCCCGCACTTGCCAACGCTTCACGCAGAGCCGTGGCCAACTGGTCGGGGCACGATGTGTTCTTGTAACCGCAACGGATACCCTGCAATTTCGCAATGACATCATCAGCTTTCATGCCACGCACGAGTGTCGTTATGCCTTGCAGGTTACCATGACAGCCACCATAGAATTGCACATCCCTTAAGATGCCATCCTCGTCAACCTCTAAATCGATTTGGGAAGAACAGGTCCCACTGGTATAATAGGTATATTTCATTGTAAAAACACTATAAAATGTCAATATTCCAACAGACGGCGCAGGTCGAGAATGTGCATCACGTTGCTGTCATAATCAATAATCTCCAGGTCACTCAGCTTGTCGAGTGTTGCCACCAGTGTTGTCCGCTGCGTGCCCAGCAACGCGCACAGGTCGCGCTGCTTGTAATGCAACGTGATGTCGCTGGCATTCACCACCGCAAGGGTATCAACAATCATTGCCAAACGTTCGGCAACCGACCCATTTTTTAGTGAGATTACCGACGACATGCTGCGCTGGCTACCTGTTGACAGATAATTCAAGATGTTGAACAAGAAGACCTTATCGGTGTTTATCATCTTGATGTAATCACTCTTGAGCAGCTGCAGAATTCCACAGGCCCCATCGGCAACAGCGGTATAGGGGTACACCGTGTCACGACCGAAAAGGCATTCGGCTGCGAGTACATGAGGGGTCGATAATGTCTGCCTCATCGACACCTTGAGATGGGTACAAGGAATGTCAAGCCTCACACGCCCTGAGACAATGAACTTGACGTGTGTGCAAGGTTCTCCAGCTGCAAGTATTTGCTCACCATTGCGGAACTTGAGAAAATGAAACGGCAGCTTCTCGACGAGTTCCGTAATTTTCTCGGTGCTCACGCCTTGGAAGAGCGGCAGCTGCATCAACTGTTGGTACATGCTGTTCATTCCTCAGGTGGATTTACTTCCTCAACTCGTCGATTACCTGGTCAAGCGTCAGCGTCTGCTGCTCGCCCGTCACCATGTTCTTGAGGGCAACGGTTCCGTTCAGCACCTCGTCGGCACCAACGATGGCGACAAAAGGTATCTGGCGGTCATTGGCATAATTCATCTGCTTCTTCATCTTGGCGCTGTCAGGATACAGCTCAGCACTGATGCCAGCCTTGCGCAAGGACATGATGTGGCGCAGAGAGGTCGAGGCCTCCTGCTCGCCGAAGTTGACAAATAGGACCTTGGCAGTTGCCATTGTGTCAGCAGGATACAAGTCAAGGGCATTCAGCACATCATAGATGCGGTCGGCACCGAAACTGATGCCCACACCCGACAGGCCGGGCATACCGAAGACACCCGTCAAATTATCATAACGGCCACCGCCCGTGATGCTGCCGATAGCAACATCCAAAGCCTTGACCTCAAGGATGGTACCAGTGTAATAGTTCAAGCCTCGTGCAAGCGAAACGTCAAGTTCCACATTGGCACGAGTGCCAAGAGCAGCCACATGGTCGAGCACATAGCGCATCTCCTCGATACCTTTCATACCAATCTCGCTGTCAGCGAGCATGGTCGAAAGACTGTCAAGACGATCCTTGTTAGAGCCGTCCAAAGCCAGCAATGGTTGAAGCGTTGCTATAGCGTCATCACTCAGGCCCTTCTCCTTGAGTTCAGCGTTGACATTGTCAATACCGATTTTATCAAGTTTATCGATGGCGACGGTGATATCTACAATCTTGTCGGCGGCACCGATGATCTCGGCAATGCCGCTCAGGATTTTGCGGTTGTTGAGTTTAATGGCTATGTTGATGTTGAAACGATTGAACACCTCGTCAATCATCATCACCAGCTCCACCTCGTTGAACAGCGAGTCACTGCCCACAATGTCGGCATCACACTGATAGAACTCACGGTAACGGCCCTTCTGGGGGCGGTCGGCACGCCAAACGGGCTGAACCTGATAGCGCTTGAACGGCATCTGCAGGTCGTTTCGGTGCTGCACGACGTAGCGTGCAAAGGGTACCGTGAGGTCATAGCGCAAACCCTTCTCGCTGATTTTGGTCGTCAGGTGCAATGAATCGTGGGCCGCAAGCAAATCATCGGGGGCATCCTTGAGGTAGTCGCCACTATTCAGAATCTTGAATAACAGTTTATCTCCTTCCTCACCATATTTGCCCATCAGTGTTGAAAGGTTTTCCACAGCAGGCGTCTCGATCTGTTGGAAACCGTAAAGCAGGAACACGTCCTTGATTGTGTTGAAGATATAGTTGCGACGCGCCATCTCGATGGGCGAGAAGTCGCGCGTTCCTTTCGGAATTGATGGTTTTTGTGCCATTATTTCTCTATTGATGTGTTTATCTTGTGAATATTATCTCCTTCTTCCAAATATCATCGCTACATAATATAATAATGTGGCAAGCGAACCGACAGCAGCCACGACGTAAGTATAGGCAGCGGCACGAAGGGCATCCTTGGCCTGGGTCAATTGTTCTCCATTGACAATTCCCGATCCTTCAAGCCACTTGACAGCACGATGACTGGCATCAATCTCGACGGGCAACGTCACGAAGCTGAACAGCACCGTTGTTGCAAACAAGGCAATAGCCACATACAAGGGAATGGGAGTCCACTGTACCAAAAAAATACCAACCAGTAAGAGCCATTGTATGGTGTTAGAGGCAAACTGCACGATGGGCACCATCTTGGTGCGCAACTGCAACATGCTGTAACCCACCTTGTGCTGAATTGCATGGCCACACTCGTGAGCGGCAACAGCAGCGGCAGCGATGCTATTGGTAGCATAAACGGGGTCGCTCAGGTTCACCGTCCTGTTGGCGGGATTAAAATGATCGGTCAACTGACCCTTGACACTCGTCACCTGCACATCACCACAACCGTTCTGTTGCAACATTGCATTGGCTACATCACGTCCTGCCATAGGCACACCCAACGGCACTTTACTATACTTATCAAACTTTGACTTAAGGGAGTTCTGAACAACCATGCTCAGGATAAAAACACCTCCCATTATAATCCATATCAACATAGTAATAAGATTTTTTAATTGTTGATTATTATTTCTTTAGCTAAAAATGCAGTTTTGGCACGAAAATTGCCACAAGACATCACGGACAAAAATCTGCACTGCAAAGTTATAGTTTTTTGACCGCAAAACGGCCTAAAAGCCAAATAAAAGTATTAAAAAATGAAAATTATGACCAAAAAATTTGCTAATTCAAAAATAGCCGCTACATTTGCGGCGTTGAAAATTCGTTTTATTATTAATTTTTAAATTTTTAAGTTGTTTTATTATGAAGAAGTTATTATTGATGTTTGCAGCTGTTGCTGCTATCGCATTTGTTGGTTGCAAGACCGAAACCAAGCCCGCTGAGACCACTGATCCCACTGACAGTGTTCAGGTTGCAGCTGATGAGTACACTGTAGAAGGCGTAACCGCCGACCTGATGAAGCTCGTTGAGACCGGTGACGAGGCTCAGACCCTGGGTTTCCTTGATGGTATCAAGGCTAAGGCTGATGAGTTCCTGAAAGCTGGTGACAACAACAAGTACTTCAACATCATCAACATCCTGAAGACCGTTTGGGACGCTAACAAGGACGCTATCATCGCTAAGATCCCGACTCTGGCTGACAAGATGAGCGCTTACATCGATGTTCCCGAGGACCTGAAGGCTGGTTTTGCTGACTTCGTGGCTAATGCCGCTAAGGAGAAAGCCGGTGAGGCTGTTGAGGCCGTTAAGGACGCTGCTGACGGTGCCGTTGATGCTGCTGCCGCTAAGGTAGAAGAGGGCAAGGAAGCCGTTAAGGATGCTGCTGCCGATGCTGCTCAGAAGACCGCTGACGCTGCTCAGCAGGCTGCCGACAAGCTGAAATAATCTAGAACACAAGATTAATTCCTAATAACAAATCAGGGCTGACCCACACGGGTCGGCCCTGATTGTTTAATACCGTTCCGTTTGCAATTATTTTACTGTTGTCAGCTGGTAGGCCAAGCGCTCATCCCCATTGAGCAGATAAATGATGCCACAATAGGTAAAACCATAACGGTCGATGACATGGCGCATGATGACATTGTCGCGATGAGTGTCGATGCGCAAGTTTCCGGCAACCGCCATACAGTAGTCCATCACATCATTGAAGACACCATGACTTGCCGCTGAACTGGCCAGGCGGTGAACCACATAATAAGGCTTATCATCCAGCCACTGCCCCTCATAGATTTCTTTATAGGTGGGTTCCGGACCAGGGATAAAGGCAAACGAGGCGACCACTTCCCCACCCTCTTCCACACACAAGTAGCAATGGCCATTGTGAATGTCGGTCTCGATGGTCTCGCGGCTGGGATAGCCGTCAATCCACTGATTCACGTTGCCACAAGAACGCATGATGCCACGCGCCTGTTCGATGAGTCGCATGATGACCGGCACATCTTCCATCAAAGCCAGCCTAAAAATCCTATTCCTCCTATTGTTCATCATCTGATTTCTGTTAGCATCGGGACGTACTGTAGGTCAAAAATCCTTTATCATCTCTTGGATTTCATCGTTAGGAAAGTCTATCGTCGTGATCAACCCTGAACGATTACCCTTATACTGATAACGCAAATTCTTACCAGTGGCCTTGATCAAAGACATGAAACCATACAATTCGGAGTCAGGCGTACTCAGGGCGATTATCTGTTTTTTCAGGTTAATTCTGAATTGTTCTCTCTGATCGATGAATTGCGCATAATCCAGCGCATTCTCGTCAATCACATATTCATAAGTCACAACGTCACCATCGCGGGACAAGGATAACAGGGTCGTGGCATTATCCACCTGCATAGGCATATTCTTGTTAGACGCTGCGATTTCCTTATCCAGCAATGCCTCATTTGAATTGTCCTTGCATGACAACACCATCAATAAAGGACATAACATCAATAAAAAGAATAGCTTTTTCATGTCTATAAATGATTATTTTGTCATTGTTTTGTGATGCCGTCGCGGCGCATCATGGCCTCAATGCCCGGCTCTGTGCCACGGAAACGCTTATAGAGCGTCATCGGGGCCTCGGTACCACCACGCGAAAGCACGTTTTCCACCCAAGAACGAGCCGTGTCACGATTGAAGATGCCATCTTGCTTGAACTTGTCAAAGGCATCACACTCAATCATCTCGGCCCACTTATAGCCGTAATAGCCTGCCGCATAGCCACCTGAAAAAATGTGGGTGAAATGCGATGACGTGATGCAGCCATCCACGGGTTCAAATGCCTGGACACTGTTGACGGCCTTTTGTTCAAACGAGAAATCATCGCCCTCATAAGGTTCATCAAGGCTATGCCATGCCATATCGATATAGCCGAAACCTAACTGCCTCACGCAAGCATAGGCCGCCCCATATTGAGAAGACGCCAGCAGTTTATCAATCAATTCCTGCGGAACAGGTTCGCCAGTCAGGTAATGACGTGCGAAGCTATCAAGAAACTCTCGCTCGTAGACGTAGTTCTCATTGAACTGTGACGGCACCTCCACAAAGTCGCGATAGACGTTAGTGCCCGACAGGGACTGATATTTGCAACGGCTCAACAACTGATGAAGCGCATGGCCGAACTCATGCATGAACGTCTCCACCTCACGCACAGTGAGCAGCGACGGCTTGGCATCGGTGGGCCTTGTGAAATTCATCGTCAAGGTCACCAACGGACGCACATCATTGCCATTTTCATCGATGTACTGCTCGCGGAAACTCGTCATCCATGCCCCGCTCTGCTTGGTGGCACGAGGGAAGAAATCCAAATAGAGCATTCCCACAGCTTTACCATCCTCATCGGTCACATTATAGACCTCCACTTCGGGGTGGAACACCTGGGCGTCTTGGTTGGACAGGAAGCGCAGGCCATACATCCGTTTAGCAAAGCCGAAAACACCTGCTGTCACTTGTCCCAGTTCAAAATAGGGGCGAAGCAACTCGTCATTGATTTCGAACATCGAGTCCTTCTCTTTATTGCTATAGTAGCTATAGTCCCAGGGGAGGATTCTCATTGGTTTGCCTTCCAGCTTGGTGGCGAACGCTTCGAGACGCTCCATCTCGCGTTGCTCCACTGGCAGGTAGGCATCGCGCAAGCGGTTGAGCATGTCATAAACGTTGGACGGCGTCCTGGCCATAGTGTGCTGCAGTTTGTAGTCGGCAAACGTTTTGAAGCCCATCAAACGAGCAATTTCCAGCCTTGTATTGGCAATCTCACGCAAAATGTCCAGATTACAGTATTCGCCAGCAGTGCATTGACTGTTGAACATCTTATACAGCTTCTCTCGCAAGTCGCGACGGCTGCTGTATTTCATGAACGGGACATAACTGGGTGCGTGAAGCGTCACCAGCCATTCATCCTCGCGGCCCTTGTCTTTGGCAGCCTGCTTGGCGGCGTCAAGAGCACTCTCGGGAAGCCCGTCAAGGTCATCGGCCGTCAGCCACAATTCATAGCATGAAGTCTCTTTAAGGGCATTCTGATCAAATTTCAACGTTAACTCCGTCAGGTGCTTGGACAATTGACGATAGCGCTCACGGTCCTCGCCTTCCAGGTTGGCACCGCTACGCACAAAGCCGTCATAGGTTTCCTGCATGAGCATCCTGTCTTCCACATCATGGTGATCAGCGTCAAAGTGGTCATGCGCATATTTCACGCGTTGCCACAATTGTTCGTTGAGAGTGATGCTGTTGAAGTGTTCGCTCAACACAGGCGCCATGCGCTCACTTAGCGCCAGTAGTTCGTCATCAGCATTACATGACAGCATGGGATAGAAGACGCCCAGAACACGATTTAGCGTGGCCCCACAGCGGTCGAGGGCGACAATGGTGTTCTCAAACGTCGCTTCGGCCTCATTCTCGGTAATCGCTTTCACCTCGGCATCATGTTCCTTGATGCCTTGACGGATAGCAGGTTCATAGTCGGCCGTCGTGATACGGTCAAAGGGTATAGCTCCACCTGTGGTGGTAAACGGTTTCAAAAAAATATTGTTCTCTATCATAATTGGACTTAGTTGACAAATTGGTTGAATCGGACAATCCCTTACTCGAGTTCCACCACTGTGATACCTGCACCACCAAACTGCACATGCTCGTCTCGGCAACTTTTCACACCACTCACTGTGAGCAGGTACTGACGGATGGCCACCTTCAAGGCGCCAGTTCCCGTACCGTGGAGGATGCGCACACGCTGTGCGTTGAACTGGATGGCATCGTCGATGAAATAGGTAATCGTTTGCAACGCCTCATCGGCTCGCATGCCGCGCACGTCTATATCGGGTTTGAAATTCAGCTGGCGTGTGCGAATCTCATCGGTGGTACTGCGGCCCAACGACTCGGCCTTGGGGGCTTTCTCCTTGCGCATGGTGCGCTCCACCTTGTCGGCCTCGATGCGCGTCTTGATGTTTCCGAAGGCCACGAGGGCATATTTCTCGTCAATGCTGATGAGCGTGCCCACGGTTGTTGTACCTTTCAGGACCACGTTGTCACCAGCCTGCAAGGGACGTTCCTTGGCTACAGTCTTCGGAGACGCCTTCTTTGGTTGCTTGCGACGCGGCTTGTCTTTAGGCGTCAGCTCCTTCAGGCGCGAGGGCGTCTCGGGTTCCTCGGCATTGAGACGCTGCTTGAATTCGTCAAGCTGACGTCGTAACTCCTTGGTTCGTTCCTTTTCAGCCTGTTGATGGCGTATTTCCTTAATGGTGCGTTCAATCTGGGCATTACTGCCACGCAGGATTTCTTGTGCCTCGGCACGAGCATCGTGGATAATCTGTTTGTGCTCGGCGCGGATGTTATCCAAGCGCTCGTCATAATCAGCAATCATCTGGTCAAGGCGTTTCTCCTTGGCTCGCACGTCTTGTCGCTTGTTTTCCCAATAGCGGCGGTCACGCACGATATCGAGCAGATACTTATCCATATTGATGTAATCACTGCCCACAATCTCGCTGGCCTTATCAATAACCTGGTGCGGAAGTCCTGTCTTGCGCGCTATCTCGATAGCAAACGAACTGCCGGGATAGCCAACGGAGAGCTGGAACAAAGGCTGCATACGCTGCCTGTCATACAGCATCGCACCATTGACCACGCCATCGGTCTCCTCGGCAAAGTGCTTGAGGTTCTGATAGTGGGTCGTAACCACACCCATCACTTGATGTTCATTGAGTAGCTCCAGGATAGCTTGGGCGATGGCCCCACCAATCTGCGGCTCGGTGCCACTACCCATCTCGTCGATGAGGATGAGGGTTTCCTTGCCACCTTTGGAGAGAAACAGCTTCATGTTCTGGAGGTGGCTGCTGTAGGTACTCAAATCATTCTCGATGCTCTGCTGGTCACCGATGTCGATGAATATATCATGAAAAATGCCGATGTGTGAATTGTCGCGCACTGTCGGCAACAAGCCACACTGTACCATATACTGCACCACACCCACAGTTTTCAAGCACACCGACTTGCCACCGGCGTTTGGACCAGAGATAACCAGGATGCGATCCTGCTTGTTCAAGCTGATATTTAAAGGCACCACCTCTTTACCTTGAGTGCGCAGAGAGAGCATCAAGGCCGGGTGAATAGCGCTGTACCATTCAACGACCGGCTTGCGATCAACATGGCACAGTTGAGCACCGACATCTTGAGCAAATAAAGCCTTGGCACGAATGAAGTCGAGCATTCCCAAGGTTTCAAGCACTGAAGCCAGCTCGTCGAGATGGGGGCGTATCTGATCGGTCACCGCCGTTAGGATGCGTATGATTTCACGGGCTATCTCGGCTTCGGTCTCACGAATGCGGTTATTGGCCTCGACGATAGCATCAGGCTCAATGAACACAGTCTTTCCTGTAGCGCTCTCATCATGGACGATACCGTGCAGCTTGCGCTTGTTCATCGCACTCACGGGCAGCACCAGCCTGCCGTCACGCAACGAGGGTTGCACGTCATTATCAAGGATGCCGTCCTGTTTTCCCTGGGCGATAATGCGACGCAGGGTGCCATTGATGCTACTGGTCACCCTGGCTATCGAAATACGAAGGTCACGCAGTTGTGGCGATGCAGTGTCCTTGATGTTGCCCGCCTTGTCGAGCACATGGCCTATGGCGGCACTTAAGTCGGGGAAGGACTGTATGCCGCTTGTCAACTGTCGCAGACGCGGATATGGTGTCTGCCCATCATCATCAAGGGCAAAGAACCGCACCACCTGGGAAACTGTCGTGAGCAGGCGTTGCAGGTCAAACAAACGCTCTGCCGACAGAAAGGTGCCTGGAGTAGACACCTCCTTGAGGACCACGCGCAAATCGAAATAATAACTCAACGGGAATTCCTTACCGGTTTGAATAATAGAAAGGAACTCGTTGGTCTCCTCAAGCCAGCGCAACACCTCATCGCGGCGCGTTGAGAAACGCATCCGCGGCACATTGGCAGCACCCAATGCGCTCACACAATGGCGCTCCAACTCACGCCTGACGGCATCAAAGCCAATCTTGCTCTCAAAAGTTGAGGGATAAATCATAGTACAAAAGTAGTGCAAGTCGAGCACAAAACAAAATTTATTTTGATTTTGTTTAGACACTGCCCATTTTAGCAAAAAGCGGTCATTTTTCGTGATTCAACGAAATATTTGTATCTTTGCGCCATCATCAATCAAATCTTATCTATCTGATTCGAGAAAAAACGACGCCCCGTTGACGGCATTATTGACCTCACGGGGCACTTTTTATATTTTATTCTTTGCATTTTCCCCATTATTCAAAAATAATGATTACATTTGCAAGTTGTAATACAGCGAAATTATTCAATTAACCTAACATTAATAATTAACAGACTAAATTTTTATGAAGAAATTTTTGTTCTTATTGCTTGCTTCGGCTGTTGCAATCAACGTTATGGCCGATGATAAGGTTGTCATCCCCGACAGCACAGGTTTCAAGTTTACCGACACCAAGGAAATTCGCCACACTCCCGTCAAGGACCAGAACAAGTCCGGAACGTGCTGGTGCTATTCGACCAACTCATTCTTTGAGAACGAGATTCTGCGAATCACCGGCAAGGAGGTTCACCTGAGCGAGGGCTTTGTAGTCAACCACTGCTACTATGACAAGGCCGTCAAGTACATCCGCATGGATGGCACGATCAACTTCGCCGAGGGTGGCGCCGCCGAGGACGTTCCCTACGTTTGGCGCAAATACGGTATGGTGCCCAACGAGGTGTACACCGGCATGACCTATGGTGACAAGAAGTTTGACACCCATGAGTTGACGACACTGCTGAGTGGCTATGTTGGCACCATCAACAAGAACAGCCGCGGTAAGCTCACTCCCGCCTGGATGGACGGCCTGAAAGGCATCCTCGACGGTTACATGGGCAAGATGCCTGAGACCTTCGTCTATGAGGGTAAGACCTATACTCCGCAGACCTGGGCAGCCAGCCTCGGCCTCAACATGGACGATTATGTGCCCATCGCATCGTTCACCCACCACCCCTACTATCAGCCCTTCATCCTTGAGGTGGCCGACAACTGGTTGTGGTCAAGCTACCAGAACGTGCCCATCGACGAGCTGCTCGAGATTGCCAACTATGCCATTGACAACGGCTACAGCATCGCTTGGGGTTCCGACGTCAGCGAGAAGGGATTCAAGTGGCGCAATGGTTATGCCATCCTTCCCGTCAAGAAGGATGTTCCCGATGCAGCAGGCACCGACATGGCACGCTGGGCTCAGCTGAGCGACAAGGACCGCGAGGCCGAGTTGTGGGACATCAAGGGCCCGGTTAAGGAGCAGTGGGTAACCCCTGAAGAGCGTCAGGAGATGTTTGACAACAAGGAGACCACCGACGACCACGGCATGGTTATCATGGGTAAGGCTGTTGACCAGGAAGGCAACAAGTACTTCAAGGTACAGAACAGCTGGGACACCAACCAGCTCTATGAAGGCTACTTCTACTGCAGTGAGGCCTTCTTCCGCGCCAAGACCCTCAACATCCTCGTTCACAAGGATGCCATCCCCGCCAAAATTGCCAAGAAGATGGGCATTAAGAAGTAATCATTTCAATTCATTGTTGTCAGTCTCCAATGCATGTCAATGGAGACTGACAACTCTAATTATCAAATCATAAACATTAAACTAATTAAAATGAAAGCATTAAACACCGACAAGGCACCTGCTGCCATCGGACCTTACAGCCAGGCTATCCGCACCGGCAACCTCGTCTTCGTATCAGGTCAGCTCCCCATCATTCCCGAGACAGGTAACTTCCCCAAGGGAGGCGTAAAAGAGCAGACCCACCAAAGCCTCAAGAACGCACGTGCCATCCTCCAAAGTGAGGGTCTCGACCTCAAAGACGTTGTTAAAACTACCGTATTCCTCAGTGACATTGCCAACTTTGGCCCGATGAATGAGGTATATGCCGAATATTTCACTGCCCCCTACCCCGCCCGTTGCGCATTTGCCGTCAAGGATCTGCCCAAGGGTGCCCTTGTCGAGATTGAACTCATTGCCGAGGCCGAGTAATATCCCTAACAAAGGATACTATCAACAAGGGCGCAGCCATATGGCCGCGCCCTTGTTTTGATACTATCGTCGTCACTTTAGAGACACAAAAACTTGCGTCTACCCCTTACTTGACCAGGCGCAGGCCCAAGTATGAGCGCACGGTGCCTGGAGAGAAATAATTGCGTCGCGTCACGGCACAATTCTGCTCCAAGAACTGCAGGCAACCGCCACGATGCACGCGACTCATGCCCGTTTCTGGACCCGTGGGATTGGTCTGCGGCTCGGCGCTATACAGGCTGAACCATTCGCCGCACCACTCACATACATTACCGCTCATGTCATAGAGGCCCAACTCATTAGCTGCCTTAGTGGCCACAGGATGGGTTGTGGCTCCGCTATTGTCCTTGTACCAGGCCACCTCGTTGATATCGTTGCTGCCCGAGAACATATAGCGATGGCTCAGGCTACCGCCACGAGCGGCATACTCCCACTCAGCCTCGGTGGGCAAACGGAAGTGTTCACCCGTCAGATTATTGAGCGCTGTGATGAACGCTTGGCAATCTTCATAATTCACATTCTCCACAGGATGTTGCAAGTCGCCTGTATAATGGCTAGGATTGCTGCCCATCACCGCCTGCCACAACTCCTGCGTCACCTCAGTCTGGCCAATATAGTAATTCGATAAGGTCACATCATGGACGGGAGACTCGATCTCGCTGGCATTGCTGTCGGTCTCGACAGTGGCGCCCATGCTGAAGGTGCCACCCCTAACGGGAACCATCGTGAACGACACACCGTTCACGGTGTAAACTACAGAGTCATCAGATGTTGGAGTATCTGGTTGAACATTATCTTCAGGCCAAGTGCCTTTTAACAGATAATTAATGAGCAATGTTACATCTGAAATATCGGTTTCTCCATTCTCATTCACGTCACCTCGCCGATAGCACCAAATTGCACACCAAGCAGAAGTGCCATTAGCAGCTGTCGCGGTGATTGCAACCATGCCATCACTAATAGCCGTTACCAATCCATTCTCATCCACTGTGGCTACGTTCAAGTCGCTAGAAGACCAAGTAACTTCTGCACTATTCGCATTAAGTTGCAAAGTTTTACCCAAAGGTAATTTGGCCATAGTAGTATTCAATTCAATCGATTCGACTGGTGGATTCACTCCTCCGATGCCTGTTACAGTACAAAAAGTATCAACAGGATTAATGGCAATACCATCTGGACTCGTCATTTCAATGTTTTTTATGACAATTTGATGATTACCATTAAATGTTTCGCTAGCAGTGAGGTTGAAATACAAAACAGCTCCCGATGTGCCCAGAATCTCAGTACTATTAAGCGACATCATCAAAATACTGATACGTCCATCATCACGGAAATTAGTTACAGTCTGGTGGTCATCAGCACGGTCTGTATTGATGGTCACTTTCGGATCACCATTAGATTTCGTTTCAATGGCCAATCCCTCAGGAAGCATCATATCAAACTGGAATCCAGTGAATGGGGTTTCGTTATCCATCATCAATGCTACCTGCTTAGTTTGTCCTGCATTAATGGTGAAATCATCCATATAGAGTCGTCCTATTGGAGTTTCCGGGTCTTCTCCATTTGCCGGTCCCGTCACTGTGCAGTAAGTGTTTTCGGGTTTCACTGAAACACCCGCTTCAGTTGTCATTTCAGCGTTGATGATACTTATCTGATGAACGCCACTGAAATCGCTACTTGTTGTAACATTAAAAAACAATACTGCGCCTGAGTTCCCCATAATTTCTGTGCTAGCGAGCGACATCAACAAAATACTGATTCGCCCATCATCACGGAAATTAGTTACAGTCTGGTGATCATCAGCACGCGCAGTATTAATAGTTACTTTGGGGTCTCCATTTGCTTTTGTCTCAATACTCATACCTTCGGGTAATACCAAGTCAAACTGAAAACCCGTAAATGCTATATCATTATCCATGAGCACTGCTAGTTGCCTTGTCTCTCCAGCTGCAATAGAGAAATCTTCAATATAAAGTCGGTTGGCCGCCATAGTGCCGACGATTACCAGCACCATAAAACAGTTAGTTAATAACAGTCTTTTCATAGATATTTAAATTTTGATTTTCACAACTTTATTACCGATACTCACAATATAGATGCCTTGTTGGGCAGGAATCACATTTCGTCCAACGATAATTTGAACGCATTGAGTCGCGCCACTTGTTGAAACAACTTGAGCCTTGCCAACAATAGAGCTTTCAATGATGATTCTACCCTTATCACCATATATTCTGACATCGGCATCATTTACTTCTTGAACAAATGATTGGCTATTGGTTATAATCAAATCATTTAATTGAATGGTGTTTCCATCAGGCTCAACAAAGAAGATATTGGATAGCCTCGGATATTCTGAAGTATCATAATCCTGATTTGCTTTCACTGTCATAGATAATATTGTGCCTTCAGTGCCATAGAACACATCATTACCAAGTGAGAAGGCTAACAATTGTTTCTTTGCCTGATTTCCACCCATCAACAGCTCATGACTATCGGCACGGTCAGATAGGGACGCAGCAACTAACTCAAGACCTTCTGGCAGCTCTACATCAATCTGAAAACCGCAGAAGCCTATTGTATTGTTGAGCATAATATCGATGGTTCTTGTCTCTCCAGAGCCAATACTCAGTTCATTTGCCATCAATCGGTTAGATTCATCTTGAATCATTGTTGGCACTTTTCTAGGCATCGTTATCTTACCAACTGCGATATTTGCAATAATAACCACATCTGTAATATTGATGTTGCCATCACCATTCACGTCGGCATTAGCTTCTATAAAGTTACTGGGTGTCTTACCCACCGCGAATTGTGCAGTCAACACAACATCGGTAATTGTCACATCACCGTCTCCATTGGCATCACCTCTTATTATTTCAGGATGAGCCTCTTCTGTGTTAACAGACCTCAGATAAGGATAGCTTTCATCCTCATCAATTTTCCATATATTATCCATATCCCAACCATTATTGCTGTAGGTAGCACCATGTTTGAGGGTCTCAAGTGTACAGCTAAATCCATGCAATAGATCGTCATAAATCACTTGGGGCTCATTGTTTATACTGACTACCATCGTTTTGAGCGCATAATTGTTAGCATCTGGTGTTGGAGCCCCATTTTTAATACCACCTATTACACGCATAGCAATACCTGTTTCATTAGAAACGTCAATGCGGTTGTTGATGGCAAAACATTTACTGGTCGTAGCATTCGCACCATCGTTATAACCTACTATTCCACCACCAAATTTTACAGCAAATATGTTTCCTGAGGCGAAACAACGAGTAACGGCGCCATAATTATAGCCAGCAATACCACCAGCATATTGCTGTAACTCGTTATTGGCTACCGAACCATCAACTATGCCAGAGTTTAAATCGGCAGCGCTATAGCAATCAGTGATTGAACCGTTATTTACACCAGTAATACCACCAGCATAGCAGTTTATATTATTAGTGGCCGACACGGTTCCAGTCGAATAGCACTCTGTGATGCTACTTGATGACTCACCCACAAGACCGCCTACATAGTTATTACCTGTCACAACTACATTAGCACAAGAACTTGTGATATTCCCAGATGAGTTGGACGCTAATCCTCCAACAAAATTGTCACCCTCAACAGAGCCATTCATACGGCAGTTGGTATATGTATTACCTTGGCAGTACCCTACTATACCGCCAACATTATCATTACCCTGGACATCACCGTTCACCGTCACGTTGTTGAAAGTAGTGTTCTCTGCCTTGCCAACAACAATACCTGTATTATTTCCACCCTTTAGTTTCTTGCCATCAGCAGTGTAAATACTTAGGTTGCAGATAGTTGCTCCATGGGTGCTCGCAATCAAGCCATAGAAATCCGTAGAAGCATTAGACCATAAACCCATTACCTTGTGGCCATCGCCATCAAGTTGATGCATTGAGCCACCACCAGATAGACCAATGGGGACCCAACCCGTTGTTGGACTATTTGTCTGAATCCACTCAGAAAGGTCAATGTCATTCATCAACTTGTAGTAACTGTAACTATTAATGTTATTTAAGTCACTAGCTGTGTAAATCTCGTAGGGTTCCGCCTCGGTGCCATTGCCCTTAAAACGAACTGTTTGCTTGGTATAATAAGAGTGCTCCAAATCATCACTGACTGCATAGGCCTTAACCACATTACCAGCTTGTAAAGGTGGAACTGAAATGCTCCACAAGTTAGCGTTAGTCTCAGTACTATATTGCATATCATCAATGGTAAGATAGACGGTACTACCATTGGTGCTCTTACCGGAAACCACTGTTGAGCCCGATACCAAATCATAAATCACTGGAGGAGCACACTGGCCTTGCTTATATGGGTAACTCTCAGTCTCAAGAATTTGCCAGTTGGAAAAATCCCAACCAATTCCTTGATAGGTCGCACGCAGTTTCAATGTAGCGTTGCCGACATTAGTACCCTGCTGCTGGTTATCAGGCAATTCCTGCTGCAAACCATTTAATGTCACCTTGGAGGTTGCAAGTCCCTTGTTTTCTGTGGCAGTACCATTAATGCCAATGGTCACATAATCCCCAACTGAGCCATAGATGCGTCCCACATTACTTTGTGTCGCATTAACGGTCTCGACAACAGCTACATTTGACTCCAAAAAGGAGTAAGTCTGATAATTATAAAGACTACCATTTATGTTCAGTTTCACAACAACACCAGATAATTTGCCTAATAAACCACCCACATTATTTGTACCCGTTATGCTGCCATAACAATAATTGTACCTAATAGCATTTATATTAGTCTCGCCAATCAATCCTCCAACCTCACTTGTTCCAGAAACCGTACCATTACAATAATTATTTAGTATGATATTTCCATTATTCACAAAGTTATTCACATCATTTGTGGAAACGACAATGTAGTAGTAATAATAGCTGCCAGAGGCACCACTTTTACCCTTAACCACAATCACATATCCGGGCCAAGCTGTTACGCTTCCAACCGAATAAGAAGTACTACTATCACTGAACCGCACGTTTTTTGTTGGATACAGCGTATAGGTGTATTTACCAGTAGAATTATTAAACGACCTGTACACAATCGTATATCCAGTCCAATATGTAGTGTCTCCAATACTACATATAACAGAGGTGGTCGAAGAAGATGCAGTTGGAATGATATCATTGATATCAACGTTATCACATCCTCCATGTTTACCAATTAATCCGCCTGTGGCAGCTTTTCCTGAGACATCGGCAATCACATAACTATTATTAATATTGAGTTTTGCATTGTAGGAGTAACCGACTAGGCCACCCACATTATCGCTCGTTCCAGTCACTTCACCAAAAAAGTTGCTAGAAGAAATGGATAAAGACGAACGACTATAGCCCACAATGCCAGCGACATTGCTTGTTCCAAAGACCTTGCCCTCAACTGAACTGTTAGTGATTGTGGTAGCATTGGAAGTGTTATAGCCTATCACACCACCCGTATAGGCAATTCCAGTAATATGGCCATTCCCTTTAAGACGGGTCACGGATAATCCGTTGCCATAACCCACACACAGGGAACTGTAACTGCCAGTTGCATTAATGTGAGCAGAAACAAAGCAATCGGTGATGATTGACGACTGTGATTGTCCAGCAAGTCCACCTATCTTATTGGCTCCATTCACATTGCCGCCATTGATTGAACACGATGTAAATGAGGTGTTCATGGCAAGACCAACCAAACCGCCCACATAATCAGCACCATTTATGGATTGTCCTTCAATTATTAGGTTAGAGATTGTGGCACCATCTGTACAGCCAAAAAAGCCAATGTAATTGGTTGTAGATCGATTAATAGTTATACCCGTTATCTTGTGACCATTACCGAGAAAATGGCCTTTGAACTGAGACGTTGAGTTGCCGATGGGTTGCCACCCCTGTGTGGGGTTATTGTCAGCAAGCCATTGTACCAAGTCGACGTCATACATCATCTTGAACCAAACGTCGCTGTTGTCAAGATAATTACGCACCTCATTCAACTGAATGGGGTTAAAAATCAAATAGGGGTCATTTTCGGTACCGGAGCCAGATCCGCTGAACTGCGCCCGTGCCCATTGAGGGTACATACTAGCAATTGCTGTCACAGCCAGCACAACCAATTTAAAAAATGATTTCATTTTCATATTATTGACGTAATTAAGTTAATCATATTCTTTGCAAAAATCTCATTAATATTCACACCATTCACAATGTTCACACTATTTTCGTGGTGTAACGGCACATTTGTGTTTTTCCACCGAGCGTAATCATCACGAAGGATGGATGTGGAGATTAATCTGTAGTTGTAGTCAAGAGCAACTTCGTCAATGAAGTTGTAAGTATTTCCTTCGACTTCCACAAGATTGTGACAGGCCACAACTATCACATCGCAATGATCATTAACAACGAATGGTAAAAAACTTCTCAAGCATAGGTCTTGTGTCGCCAAAAGAACAGATACCCAAGGTTGCTTTCTTACCAGTTAATTTGCTTGTGAATTGACCTTTGCGAACAATGTCCGTCACAGGGCCAGTATAATCTGATTTAGGCTCAATTGTAACAGATTGCCCATCAAACGGGAATCGGTTTGCCAATTCCATAATTGCTGTACTTTTTCCTGTATTCGCAGGACCAAAGACCGCAATAATCACTTTCTCACGAGTTTTTAATGTCTCCATATCAATCAATTTGTTACCATTAAATCTCCCGAAGATGGCGGCTAAACTGTTATTATAATGAAATGCGTGGAGACTTTTCTGCTTATTTCACAAGAGGCATCGCCAAACGCCCTAACACAAATAAACAGTATCCCCCACGCGATGCCGATATACTGTTCCCACTAATCGGGGAATGGGTATAGGCACACATGAGCGTTTTGAAACTGCTTATCCTTGTGTTATTGAAAAATGGCGATTTTCTTGTGAAGGATAATGCAAAAACGCATCTCAATATGTTACACGTCCCTCTGGACTTGCAAGATATAGAATGATTCTATATCCGCTGCAAATATAGCAAAAAAGTATCAACAAAACAATCTTTTTATCATTATCTTACAAACATATGATACAAATGGGGTCGCCGTCGGCGACATGGGAGGGGATTGCAGTCCCCGGGTGATACGACTCTGTTCGCTATCACTCGGCGAGCCGTATTACCCCGGGTTACTCAGAGGGCCGCCCGCTGGGCGTCACCATGCCGACAAGATACACAGAAGCGCCACTACATGCGGAGCCCATTCGTTTAATTCGATTAATTCGTAGACAGGAAAAATTGCTGGCGGGAGTGGAGACGCAAGATTTTGCGTTTCTACATTTGGGAACAAATGGTAAATGTTTTGTTCTTGTGTCTGAGTTTTTTTGTACTTTTGACTTGCGTCGAAGATAGGCTTCGCCTCGGGATAAAAAACAAAAAACTTTGTTTTTCGTTTTGTTCTCCGCTCGGCTCGCACTATCTTTGCAGCCTGAAATCAGGTTTATTTTAATTTAGGTAAGAAATAATCATGGCAAAGAAAGCATTATTGATGATTCTGGACGGTTGGGGCGAAGGTCCCAAGGGTCACAGCAACGCTATTTACAGCACTCCCACTCCATATCTCGACTTCCTGCGTGCAGCCTATCCTCACAGCACCCTCCGTGCTTGTGGCGAGGACGTTGGTCTGCCCGACGGACAAATGGGCAACAGTGAGGTGGGTCACCTGAACATTGGCGGTGGCCGAATCGTTTATCAGGATCTGGTGAAAATCAACAATAGCATCAAAGACGGGTCGATACTCAAGAACCCAGAGATAGTGAATGCCTTCACCTATGCTAAGGAGCATGGCAAGTCGTTGCACATCATGGGTTTGACCAGTGCTGGCGGTGTGCACAGCTCGCTGGGGCATTTGATGGCACTGTGCGACATCGGCAAAGAGTACGGCCTGGAAAAAGTCTATGTGCACTGCTTTATGGACGGTCGTGACACCGACCCCGAGAGCGGCAAGGGCTTTGTCAGCCAAGTCGTTGAGCACTGCAAGCAGAGCACAGGCACCGTGGCTACGGTCATCGGCCGCTATTACGCCATGGACCGCAACAACAACTGGGACCGCATCAAGGTGGCCTATGACATGCTTACCGCCGGCATCGGCAAGCAAAGCGACGACATGGTGCGCGCCATCCAGGAGTCCTATGATGAGGGCGTGACCGATGAATTCATCAAACCCATCGTCAACACTACTGTTGACGGACGCATCCAGGAAGGTGACGTGGTGATTTTCTTCAACTTCCGCAACGACCGCGCCAAGCAGATCACCATCGCCTTGACTCAGGAGGACAAGCCTGAAGACGGCATGAAGGTCATTCCCGGCTTGCAGTACTACTGCATGACACCTTATGACCCGACCTTCAAGGACATGCATATCCTGTTCCCCAAGGAGAACGTGGACAACACGCTATCGCAATATCTGTCAGCTCAAGGCAAGCGTCAGCTGCACATCGCAGAAACGGAAAAGTATGCGCATGTGACTTTCTTCTTCAGCGGCGGCAGAGAGCAGCCCTTTGAGAACGAGGATCGCATTCTCGTGCCCTCGCCCGACGTGGCTACCTATGACCTCAAGCCCGAGATGAGTGCCTATGAGGTGCGCGACAAGCTTGTAGCCGCCATCCGCGAGGACAAATATGACTTCATTGTAGTAAACTATGCTAACGGCGACATGGTGGGTCACACTGGTGTGTATGACGCTATCTGCAAGGCTGTCAAGGCTGTAGACCGTTGCGTGCACGATACCGTTGAGGCCGCCCGTGCTACCGGCTATGAAGTCATTATCATTGCCGACCACGGTAACGCCGACCACGCCATCAACACCGACGGCACAGCCAATACGGCTCATTCGCTGAACCCGGTTCCCATCATCTACGTCACCGAAGATCCCGAACTGATCATCAACACCGGCCGTCTTGCCGACGTGGCCCCCAGCATCCTGCACATCATGGGTCTTCCTCAACCCAAAGAAATGACCGGCAATAACCTCATCGACGTAACCAAATAATCACTTACAGGGATATATAACGGCAGGAGGGCCATGCATAAGCATCGGCCCTCCTGTGTTATCTCTGGGACTGCGGAGTATAAGCAATATATAGCTACAGTACGTAGGGGGGGAGAAGCAAAAACGTTAACCTACGATTAAAGAAATCAACATCGTCAGGTCAGAGATGTTGATAACGCCATTATTATTCAAATCGGCTGCATCAGAATAGATGAAAACCGTGCCGTCTTCGCTTGTCAAGTAAAGGATGAAGAGCACCACGTCAGAGATATTGACCTTGCCGTCACCATTAATATCACCCATGAGATGCTTCTGGCGTTTTAAAATCAACTGCATGCCGGCCATCGCATCGATCTTTCCATTAGGCCCGAAATGATCCTTGTTGGTACCCAAGGTAAATCGATCGCGTATTGCTGTTTCAGCGAGAATGCCCTTGACATCAGCCACCGACAGTGTGGAATCAGCTTGTAACCACAAGGCGATGATGCCGGCTACCGTGGGTGCTGCCATCGAGGTACCACTCATCACACCCCACGAACTGCCTTCATACTGCATGACAGTATTAGCACTGTTGCGTCCCAAATAAGAATACTGACTACCGGCAGCCACCACATTAACAGCGGGTGCACAAATAGTGGGCAAAGCCTCACCCGTAGGTCCGGCGCCTTGCACCTGATAGCTGGAGAACGATGCAATGTCACCAACGACAATGGTCTTGTCGGTCACCACCGAGTGAGACGGCAGACTGTAATAACTATTACGAGCCGCATAACCTCCAGCCGAAATCGTTGAGTCACTCACAGCATAGGTGCCAATACAGCACGAGTCGCTAGGATGGGCATAGAAGCTTGTGTAGATAGTGCCATCGATGCCCGTGACCTTTTTAGGAAAGGAGCCAAAGCGCGAGCCTGTATTGCATGCCCAAGCATCAATCTCGCAAGAGATATCACGGCGAGGATAGAGCGACACGCCCAAAGCATATCGGCTGATTTTCACACCATTCAGGACTGAGTAACGCTTGCTGATCAAATTGTGCAATGAAATCTCAAGATGGTATTTCCTGCCATCTGAAGCAAAGCTTGTGACCGCCTTGATATAGCCCGTAGTGTCACCCGCATTATAGCAGGAATAGTAACCTGCCAACTCAGATGCATCAATGGTCACCTTGGTATTATACTCCTGAGACTGCCACACTATCTCACCAGTTGTCACATCCAAGATATGAAACTTGTAAAAGAAATTCTGATCTGACTTGCGCATCCACACATCGGCAATAAGACCACCGTAATAATAAGTAGAGTCTCCGCCAAGCGAATTGCTGCACTTGAACATCAGGTTAATGGGCGAGTTAGGAGTTGCCAGTTTGTGGGCATAGGAATATCTGCCGCCATCGTTTCCTGCCGAGATCACGAACAAACGACCGGGGCCGGTCATCTGCTTAACCACCCTCGAGAGATAATCATTACCATCATGCTGACCATGAGGGGTGCTCACACTGAGGCTGATGACACAGGGTTGCCCGACGCTATCGGCATAACTATAAATATAACGGACACAATTAGCTACCTCAACCGCTGACATGCTTCCGTCAAGCACCGATACAGCACACAAGACAATATCTGCACCAGGCGCCATACCTCCATAACCATTCACGTGAGAACCTGCTGCGATGCTGGCTGTATGCGTGCCATGGGTTCCATTCATCTTATCGGTGGTCAACCTATAAATCTGGTTACCCATAAACACAGAACCCGGCAAGCGGAAGTTCTTGCCATAACGAGCCGGTAGGCCAGAATTGTCGGTGGTGCTGTAGACTCTGACGATGCGCGAGATACTCGGGTTGGCATTATCCCTAAAGGCCCGATGCTGATAATCAAAACCCGTATCGATAATACCGACAATCACTCCAGAACCGTCATAATCGGCAGGCAGGCCATAAGATTGTCCGTTGAGCACCTGATTGACATGAGTCACGCTTAAAGTAGAATCGGTACACAACTTGAGTTGGCGACTGATTTCAACATCCTTCACGCCATGCATCATTGACACTTCTTCCAATCGGTTCATGGGAATCTGAGCCGTAACGAAACCGTCAAACACGCTGTTGACTATCACACCAGACTTCTGGAGCGAGCAGATAAGTTTTTCATCTTCTAGAGCGATGAAAGCATCGACCATTTCGACACCATCCACCACACGAGGACGGGTATAACGAGACTCCGGTTCAATGAACCGGAAACGCTCGCTATAGGTCTGCTCTGTCAAGAACTGTTGGACTGACGCCGGCAACAGTCTCTGGGCATTGCCGCTGATAATCGTCACCAGCAACGACAGCGCAAGGAAAAGAAGCTTTTTATCCATATCATTAAAGCAAACTTCAAGCCACTGTCTAGACAACATTCAGCAAGAAATCTATCATATCGATGACATCAATGATATCAATTTTGCCATCCTGATTATAATCACCGTTTTTCAACTCAATCTCACCAACAGTGTTTAAAATACTGTTTATGAGTGCTGTTAAGTCTGAGAGATTGACCTCACCATCTTCACAGACGTCACCAGGAATCCCTTCTTCCTCGATGGGTCCAATCAGATATCGCGCACCTGCCATCGCATCAATCTTGCCATTTGGGCCAAAGCGCAGACCATTATATTGGTCTCTGGTGAAGGAATCCTTAATTGCCGTCTGTGAGATGATGTTCTTCACATCCGAAGGAGACAGTTCAGGATTGATCTGCAGCCATTGGGCGATAATGCCAGCAACCGTCGGCGAAGCCATCGAGGTACCGCTCATCGTGCACCAGATGTTATCCTTGTATCTCATCACCAGTTGAGGATGCCAAACATTGTTATAGCCAGAATAGCGACTGGCCGCTGCCACTACATTAACGCCAGGTGCTGTCACTGTCGGTAGTGGCTTCCCTGTTGGGCCCGCGCCATAGGCTTCATAACTGGTGATGCTATAGTAATTGCCAACCGTTGAGCTGTTGTCGTACATCACATATCCATTATTCCATGAGTACCATGAATTGCGGCCAACATAGGAGCCTGCCGAGATGATTGAATCATGGACTGCATAAGAGCCGATACTGCAGTCATCCCTCGGCCAAGCATAGAAAGAATCAAGGCCGGCATAAACATCTGTTATCGTGTCGCCGTTCTCAGTAACGCGGTCAAAATAAACCACATCGTGGTAACGACCCCTGTATCCATTGACAACCCACGAATCGACAATAATACTATCGGACAGGCGAGGATTCTTGATCGAAGGTGGATAAATGGAGACACCGAACATGTAACGGCTCTTTCTCTTACCAGTCTCATCAACAGTGTATTCAGTAGTCTTCAGATTCTGAGCATAACATTGAATTTGATATTTACTCGAGGAACCTGTAGATATCAGTATACTTACATAGCCGGTTGTATCCACCGAATAATCGGGGGTGTAGTACTGGCTGATGTCGGATGCAAATACCTTCTTATATGACGATATCAATTCAGATTCCCAAACAATGTGTTTGGTGAAATTATCAAAGATGTGTAATTTTGCATAGGGTCTCACACTCTTTTGTCGCACCCAAGAATCGAAGAAAATTCCATTCAGATAGTAGAACTCATCAGCATTAATCTGAGAGTTTGTCAGTAGGCTACCCAACAACATGTTGAAGGGTTTATGGGAACGACCTTTTCCAGTACAATACTTGAAACCGCCACCGGTATTTCCTGCTGCAATCACAAATATATGTCCGGGGCCCGTCATCTGAGCCACAGCTTTGGAAAGTCTGTCATTGCCATCATGTGGGCCGTGAGCAGTGCTGACACTCACACTGATAACACAAGGCTTGCCAACACTATCTGCATAGGAATAAATGTACTTCATGCAGTTCGCAACCTCGGTTTCGGGAATATTCAGATTCAGATAGCGGCAGACACACATGACAATGTCGGCATTTGGTGCCATGCCACCATAACCATTGACGTGCATGCCGGCAGCGATACTGGCGGTGTGAGTGCCATGGGTCGAAGTTCCATCGCTTGTCAAAGTGTCAATCTGATCGCCCATGAAGACTGATCCGTCAAGGGTGTTCTCTCCAATCACTACTGGATGGCCGGTCGCATTCTCGGGGTCATAAACCCTCACGATGCGAGAGCGAGTGGTATCTTCGGCACTCCTGAAGGCAATGTGCTGGTAATCAAAACCGTTATCAATGATGCCAATAACGACTCCCGTTCCATCGTAACCCTGTGGCAAACCATATTCAGTGCCATTAATCACCTCACCGGCATGAGTGACCCTAAGTGTGGTATCGGTGCACAATTGAACCATTCGGCTAATCTCAACATCCATCACACCCGGTAGACGTGAAATCTCGGTCAATCTGTTCACCGGAATCAGAGCAGTAACAAAGCCATCGAATTCACAATTCACTTTCACGCCATGAGCCTTCAGACGGCTAATAACGGCAGGACTTTCGATATCAATAAAAGCATCCGCCATTTCCACCCCATCCACGAAACGTGTTGGAGCGAATTCAGTATCTAGCATAGAGAGATACGTCCTGTTGGGGTTATTCTTCAAGCGTTCTTGATCAGCGCGCACATCCATGAAACGCTGAATCGAAGCCGGCAACAGGTCTTGCAGTTGAGCAAAGCCAACTATCAATGACAATAAGGCACAAATTGCCAGAAGTGTTCTTTTCATAATTTATCAAAAATATTGAAAATATCCGCAAAGGTAATCAAATATCCTCACTTGACAAAACAGCACCTCGTCAGGTGGGCTCAATTTACTGATTTAAGATGACGCCGATGAGCAATATCACATCAGTAATATTGCAAAAACCATCATCATTGAGATCGGCATTCTCTTCCTTAAAAACAGGAACATCGGTTTCCAGCACATGATTGATGTACACCATGACATCTGTGATAGTAACCTCACCATCACCATTGACATCACCCAACATAACAGCAGGTTGATTCTCAACTACTTCAATCACAAACGTCAAGTGATCGGCATCCAGCGAGAAGCGGTAGTCGCTACCATCGCCAACAAAATAGTAAGAATAGTTATTGTTACGTTTGGCTGTTGCGTATTGGGTACCGGCTGTGACAGTCACTCTTGATGAGGGGCCATAACGATAGGTGCTGTTGAATGAGTTCCAGTCATTGTTCCAGGCTTCGGGGCCACCATCGGCAAACACAAAATAGATGGGCGCACTGATGGTCAGGGTGTCCACATAGATACCGTTACCCATATTCGTCATCTTACCCAAAGGCTCGGTAAGGCTCCAGTTGCCTTCACCGCCAACGATATAGAAATTGGCGCTGTCTACAGGCACAACAGGGTCACTTCCTTCCATAAAACGAGCCATCTCAAAGAGGGCATCCATCACCTGTCCGTTCTGGTTGTCCCACCAGCCGCAGTTATACCAGGATGTAGTGACCGGGTTATTGTAATTGACTCCATACTCATTGGCCTCAGGGAACCACCAATACAGACCATTGACCGAGGCATGTGCGTTAAGCGTGGTCACCAGCGCTTCGGCAAAAGCCTTTTGCCCAGCTTCGGTAGCCGGCCATGTTGACTGCAGGTCATAGGTGGCATCACCAGGATAATAGGCATGTGGATATCCTGTCTCAACAATCTGAATTTTCTTGGAGGGATAAGTGGTTTCAAGGGTAGTCAACAAAGCGTTGAGCACACTCAAGTCGCCATGCCAATAAGGATAGTAGCTCAAGCCGATGATGTCATAATCGTTCGTGTAGCCACTAAGCGTGCGATAGAAAGAGGTCACGTTGGTCGACCGACCCATCTCGGTGTGTACAACAATCTGTGACGAGGGGCACACTTCGCGGCAGGCTCTGATTCCCTGAGCAAGGTAGTTGGCAAAATTGGCAAAAGTGCCATTACCGTAATTAGCGCCACTGGGATAGCAGTGTCCCGAGGGCCAAAGCATGCCATAGGTCACCTCATTACCCACCTGGATGAAATCGGGTTCCGCACCTGCCGCAATCATCGCGTTAAGCACCCGTTTGGTATAACTGTAGACGCTGTCGGGCAGCGCGCTGGTGACGGTCCATGAAGCCGGTGTCGAATGTTGTCCCGGGTCGGTCCAAGTGTCACTGTAGTGGATGTCAAGGAGGAGTTTGAAACCAGCATCCTTGATGCGTTTACCAAGAGCTTTCACATAGGGCAGGTCCTGACAGACACCTTCGCCCTGGTCCTCAGTACCGGCCTTAGATGGATCCACGAACAAACGGACACGCATCGCATTCAATTCATTATCTTTCAAGTAGCTCAGCATGTTGGTAATTCTCACGCCATTCTCATTATAATAAACAGCGCCATACTGTTCATACTTGGTGAGCAGTGAGATGTCACCGCCCACAAACTTGGTGTCAGCTGAACAAAAAACATAACTCAGAGCTGACAGGCCAATAAATAACAATAATACTTTCTTCATTATGAATTATGATTAGTTCTCAACCGATAAGATTCAGACCGCTATGCATGCAGGATTTTATAGATCAGTTCCTTGAGCAGGGCATACTGGTCTTGACGGGAACCGATACCCTTGCTGCGGGTGTCACACTCCCTCAGATAACCGATGATGTTGACCAGTGAGCGAGTGTTGTACATGCGTGTGGCATCCAAAAATTTGCGAGCGCGCCAGCTGCTGCGAGTGCCGACCAACGACATAATGCCCTCGGGTGACTTGTCACGGGCAGTCGCCGTCAGTAGCACGTTAGAGAAGAACGAAAACAGCATTGCCACGCTCACCATCGACGGGTTATTCTTAGGATTTCGCTCAAAATAGTCCACAATGCGAAAAGCCTTTTCGGCATCTCGCTTACTCAAAGCCTCTTCCAGCTCGAAGTTATTGAAATCCTTGCTGATGCCTATGTTTTTCTCAATGAGCAGTGGCGTTATGTTAGAGCCATCGGAGGCATCGGTGAGCATGGCCAATTTATCCAATTCGCTGAACAATCTGGCAATATCTGTCCCGATGTGATCGGCCAACATGCTTGTCGCCTTATTGTCGATGTTGCAGCCAAGCGAGTTGGCATAGCTGACAATGAGGTTCTCCAAGTCACGCCCCTCCTTCAACTTGTTGGAATCGAAGACGACACCCGTTCCGGCAGCCTTGAGCGCAGTGGTAAAGGGTTTGCTCTTGAGCGACGCACCCTTATGACAGATGACCAGAATGGTTGATGCCAACGGTTTCTCGGCATAAGAGGCAAACAGGTCCAAATCGTCCTTGTGACCCTGCTGCTTGGGAATGAGTTGCGCCTCGCGAACCACCACGACCTTGTGCTCTGAGAAGGCAGGATACTGGCGACATGCGCTGATAACTTCACGCACATTGGCAGTGTTGCCATAGAACAACGACAAGTTGAAGTCGCGCTGGTCTTCGGTCAACGCCGTGTCGATAATGAGTTGCTGCAACCGATCAATATAGTAAGGCTCCTCACCCTGCAACACATAAATCGGCCTGAACTTGCCAGCCTTAATCTCCTTGTTAAGAGAAGTGAATGTTATCGTTTCTCGTTTTACTGCCATGGGAAATTCCGTTCTTCAAAAAGTAAAATTCAATAATTACGTCATCAGTCAAAGTATCGGACCAGCAAACTGCATGTAAAAAAGTGTCCGCACATAAGAGATTTACTTACCGCGTTAATGACTGGTGTAGAAATCGGTGATGCGTTGGATAGCACGGGAGCAGACGGGGCAGAAATTGGCTACCTCGTTGATTTTCATGCGGCATTCCTGAGCCGGACGATAAACGCCCTTGGACTGGTATCCCCCACCCTCAAAGACACCAACACGCTGAGTGGCTGCATCTAGCAAGCGCTGCTCTTTCTCATTGGTGATCTTGCGATAGTTGGGCACCTTGGGGTCGGGAGGTGTGGGTATGGAAGTACCCTTCGGCAACATGTCGGCCCACTTGCTCTGGAAATCTACAAGCGTGGTGAGGTTGGGCTCCCATGGCTCAGTATCGGCTGGATACATCGACTCGTAGGCATCGTCATAGAAATACTCGTCGCCCAGACCAGCGTAAGCATGGCCAAACTCGTGAACCAGCACCTGATGGAAAGTAGGATGGTCACTAGTGGTAACGGTCAACTGGTTGTAGATGCCACCGCCACCATAGGTGTCACTGTTTACCAGCACGATGATGTGCTCGAAGGGAACACCCGAGAGCACATCGTAGAGGCGATGGATGTCCTGGGTCATCAGGTAGCGGTCGGTGTAGAATGTATCATAGTGGGTGCCTGCCGGCGTGGAGCTCCAACGTCCCAGATGAGGCACACTCGGGCCACTGGTTAACGACTCGGCAGCAACGGCCACAACATTGAAGCGGTCCTTCATCGAGGTGAACGGCTCGTGGGCAAACAGGGCTTCCACCACACGCTGGCAGTCGGCATAGAACTTGCCCATCTGGGCACGGGTATAACCCTCGGCCACAATCGCCAGGTCAATGCACTCTGTGATATCAGGCTGGCCGTCAAGGGGGCCTTCGGTGGGCATATAGTCACGCTGACCCGGTTGGTCAGCCGATTTGCTATCAACAGGGAGGGTCTTGCCTTTCCAAATATAATGGTAAGGGATACCATTGTCGCCAATATGGCGGATAAGGATATCAGTAGGGTCTACTGTATGAGTCAAGCTAGTCACCACCTTGCCATGGAAGTCGGTGAGCGAGACAGTGATGTCAACAGGTTGCTTGGGCATCGGCACATTGTAACTCGTGGCGAACGCTTTGCTGACCTTAGTCGCCTCCTCGGTCGCTAACCATTCCTGGAAAAGCGTCGAGAAAGTGTGGACAAACAATAGCTGGCCTGTGGCATGGTCCTTCAGCTGAATCTGGCCATTGCCCTTGAGGGGGACATCGGCGAGGCGGCTCTTGCGACCGGCCCATTGTGGCGTGACGCACATCTGTTCCAAATAAATCTGCTGGGCATCGTGATTACCTGCAAAGATGTAGTCAAGTCGCAAAGTTCGTCCGTCAAAATAGTTGTCGAACTGCTGGGGCATAGCCGTCAAGGACACCAGAACGAAAGTTAAAGCAAGAATGAATTTATTCATAGTAGTCATTTTTCTTGCAAAGGTAACACTTTTTTTGTACTTTTGTGAAAAGAAACATCAGAAACAATGGTGGAGTTGAATTTACCGGAATATGAGTACAAGGTGAAGAAGCGCGAAGATGGCTCATGGGCCATCTGGGACCGGCTGCGGGGGCGCTGGGTGGCGCTGACGCCCGAGGAATGGGTGCGTCAGCACTTTGTCGAGTGGCTCATCACCGAGAAGGGCTTTCCCGCCTCGCTGATGGGCAACGAGGTGTCGCTGACCCAGAACGGCATCGCAAGGCGCTGCGACACGGTGGTTGCCGATCGCACCGGGCAGCCGCTTGTCATCGTTGAGTATAAGGCTCCCAGTATCAATATCACCCAAAAAACCTTTGACCAAATCGTGCGCTACAACATGGTGCTCAAGGCCCGTTACCTCATTGTCAGCAACGGCTTGAACCACTATTGCTGCCGAGTCGACTATGAAACGAACAGTTACAGCTTCCTAGAAGACGTGCCTCAGTATCAAGAGCTTTGATTCAGAAAAGGTATTGCTCTTGTCCTATCCTTAGTGCATTGTCCAAGAATTGCACGAAAAAAAAGAATCTGTCACTATTACTTCAAATTTTTAAGGGTTTCAGTCATTTTTTTAGTTTTTTCTTGTTTTAATTGTATTTCATCTATAAATTTGCGAATAATTAAACCCCTTTAGGCTTATGAAGAAATTATTGATTCCTTTTATCATAATTGCGGCAGTCGGGGCAACTGCTTCTTTTTCAGTTCAGTGTCATGCAGCTGAATCGGGGCAAGACATCTCGTCCCAGCCCTGCAAGACCTATCAACTGAAAGGGTTCAGCGTAGACATTCCTGAAGAGTTTGTGAAATCAGAGGGCTGGAGCAGCGAAACGAACATGCGATTGAACAGCGGAGCCACTCACATGATGGAGGATGGCGAGGAATACAGTTCCAGCGCCACCATCGACGTCTATCAATTCGATGACCAGATTCAGGACTTGAACCAGTGCGCCATCACCATGAAATGCTCCCGTGAAGCGCTTGACGAGAAGTGTGATGATCCAATAGTTGCCGACAACACTATCCTGTTGCGCACATGCTATGACGTTGACGACGACATTGTCATCAATTGGCACTTCATGGTCAGGAATGATGACGGTCGACTTGCAGGAGGCGTCATTTCCTACCATGGCAAAGAAGCCAAGTACTATGATTGTATTGTAAAGCCCATTATCCAGTCCATTCAATTCAAATGACATGAAAAAGTTTCTGTTGAATATCATCTTATTGTGCTTGTGCACCAGTGCACAGGCACAAATGATTCATGAGTGGGATATGTATCGTGATGAAGAGACCGGAGTCATTTTCTATGTGATACTTGCCGGTAACGGAGACTTTATCACCTTGACCGACGAGAGCGGTACAAACCGAATCAGCCTAAACAAAGTGTCAAAATTAAGCGAGGATTATACATTGGCACCCAGCAGGCACAACGATGAGCCGCCATTTGTGGGTGTCGAGTTCGGATGGCCCGTGAAGTGCGTCAGCCGTAACGGCATGGGTGTGCTCGAAGTGTACTCGCCAGAAGACGATCTGGTACACACATTGGTTGAGGTTTACACACCAACAAACCTTCCCAATCGTGAATTTTACCACTTTGACCTGTCATTCATCAACGATGATGAGGATTACGTTGACATGATTTTTGTCAGGGGTTACGTGGGAGGTAATGAAAAACCGTGTGTGATATTTGAAGAAGAACTTTATCAAAGGCTTGATGAATTATCAGACTCCCCATATTCCATAGATTGGGTGGACGACAAGACCGACATCAACTTTGACAGCATCCCAGATCTGCAGATTTATCTCGGTTGCGACGCCAGTGGCCAGATGCCTAAGAACTACTATGCAGGTTATGTATGGGACAATGACATTAAGCATTTTGTCAAGGTCAATAATTATGACCTGATCAGCAATCCCGTTGTTGACCCCGACAGCCACACTATCAAAGGATCCGTCCGAAACAACTTTAACCAACTGATTATCAAGTTCTATAAGTGGGAGGATGGTCAACTAAAACTCACTGATCAAATAACTAAACTCATTCCTATCCCTCTAAATAGCGACGAGAAATCATCAATTAATTATCAAAAAGTCCCGGAATGAGGGAACAAAAATGAATTAAACTATTTTGCTATGATAAAGTATAAAAAAATCCTGTTTCTATTGACCATCGGCGTAATCACGCTGACGGCTAACGGCAAGTCCAGCGACAACCACGACCTGCCCCCGATGTTCCTGAACTACACCAGCCATGGAATGAAGCAGATGGTGTACTGGATTGACTATGACGAACCCGCAGCCGATGATAACAACCACGAGTCGTGGGTGCTGCAGCAGCGGGTACGCAAAAACCTGTCGAAATACACCAATCTGGTGGGAAACGATAAAACTGTGCTGGGCGTGAAGTATGTCGACGAGCAACTCCTGGACCCCGACGGCGAGCCGCTCAGCCCGGGCATGCTGCATGGCGGGCTGGACATTCCCTCGCCCGGTGCCCGATTTGCGTTCAAGGGCCCCATCCCCGACGATGAGGAGTCGGTAGGCATGGTTGTGGTCACCGACCAATACCTCAAGAGCCACAAACCCATGGAGATGATACCGGCCTCACTGGAGGAAGAAGTGCCCCTGCCGCCAGCCGTTGTCAAGCAAATGGAGAAAAAATACGGCATGAAGGCTAGACGGTCGGTATTGGTGTGCACCGTCGGCAACCGCTACACCTATGGCATCATACAGTTCGAGGGCGAATACACGGGTCCTGACTACACCAATGACCCGTACACCAAAAAGGCGCTGGCGCTGGAGGTCGTCACCGACGGCGACAAGGTCTATTCCTATCCCGTGATCGGGCGGCTCTACGATGACGGTCCCACCTGGAACGCCGATGATGACGGGGAATACGTCACCAGCAACATCGCAGCGGCATTTGAGGGTCCGCAAGGCCCCGAATTTTGTTTCGTTCGCTGGGCTCCCGAGAGTGCCACCATGGGCATGCTGCGCATCAGTGACGGAGAACTCGTTCGCGAGACCTACGCATCCTACATCTCGCTGATTGACGAGGAGGCGCCGATGTGGAAAGCCGACATTGCAGAGATGCGACGCCAATATGTCGCCGAGGACCCGGGCGAGAACAAGAACGTGGAACTGACCAAGTGGGCCTACGTCTATATCGACTATGAGGGAACCCAAATCTGGATCAGTGACGAGCAGGAGGAGAACGGCGCGTTTTTCACCCGAGAAGACGGCGCATTCCATCTGATCACGACGGTGCGTGCCGGCCTGAAGCCCTCGTTCCACAAGGATGCAAGAGGGAACTACCTGATGCTTCAAGGCCACTCCGGAGGACCGTCCTATTACTACGAGGTCTTCAAGTTGAGCGGAAACCGTGTCGTGGAGAAGTATGTAGAAATCGATGTGTATGCCGAAATCGAAAGTTGCTACCTCAACGGAGAGGAAATAAGCGCGAAACAGGGCGAAGCCTATAGGGAGGCCCTTCCCGAGGCCGAGGAGTATCACCTTGATTGGCAAATTATTAATGACTAATATACAGAACTATGAAAAGATTGATTACAATGATGGCTTGCCTGCTGGCACTGATGATGATTGCTGAAGGCAAGACAACCCAAAAGCGCACACTGTCCGAAATCAATGCCGGATGGATGAACAAGACCATCACCGTGAAAAAAGGCGGGGAAGCGCCTGATGTTATGCAACTGCTGAAAGCATTTCATGCTGTATGGCCGACCCAAGCAGGCGAATCGTTGATTGCCGAGGCTGGCGACAGACTATATGTCTCTAACGATGTTACAGAATGTGATGACTGTACAGGTCATACGTTTGTTGACTGCGAAGACTTGCACATTGCAAAGTATGATAACAGTCCATACGATTCACAGCGCCTTGACGCCCGCGCCTTTCAGCGAGATGAGGGCCACATTCTCTTTGCCATCTGCCTGTATGAAGGTTACTCAACACAGATGCCTGTATGCTGCTACTATGACTACAACCCGTCCACCAGGACGATGACGCCCGAGCAAGTGCCTTACAGCACGATACACCGCAAATCGCCCGACTCGCAAATCTATTGCCACCTGGGTTACGGCTACGACCAGACGGTGATTGTGCAAGAGTCGTTACCTGAAGGCGGTGATTGGTATCACCATTACGTCTATGACGGTAATATTCACATCTATAACCACTCGGGCGAAGATTCCTTTGACGACGAGGAAGAGGAAATGATGCTGGAATTGCCCGACGAGTCGGTCAAGAAAGATGAAACCGATGAGATGGAACTCTACCTGTCTCAAGCTTATGACGGGTCAAATGAGATTTCAGTGTGGTTAGTAGATAAAAGAACTGGCGATATAACCCACGTGATGAGCACCAATAATGATGTTGAACCCAGATGGGAACAAATGTCAGAAGGACGCGGCGTCAATGTACCAATTGATGAAATAGCCATTGGAGATTGCTATAACTGCTTCTTCATTCCATGGAATCACAATTATATCTACATTGAAGGTTGTCCCGATGGCCGCAACATCTGGTCTTATGTCATCGACTATAAGGATGAAGTGGGCTTTCAATTTCCATCCAACTCGGGTATTTACAAGATTGATCCGGAAAATAAAGTGTTGCACATGAGTTCTTACGAATACTATCCCGAAGGAGGTCGATACACAAGCGTGCGCACCTATACCATTGATGAATACCCTTCATATATCGGTGATGATTACATTATAGATGAATAACAAACAGAGTATAACAATCCCAAAACGACAATAAATGATGAAAAAGATTGCATTCACGCTGTTACTGCTCAGCACCCTGGCCATGCAGGCTCAGAGCATCAAAGACGGGAGCCAATGGTATAGTGGAACCCTTATCTTTGGCGCCCACCTGTATCAAGGCAAGAATATAGTGATCAATGCCACTGATGAGGGCGAAGAGATGGAATTCATGCTCGTTCCTGTGAAGGGAAAACCCGAGACTTATAGCATCGCCCATGGTCCAAACCAAGCCATGATGATATATGAAGAATGTAAGACAGCGAAACATGTCCAGCAAGAAGGACTGGATTTGATTTGCCTTTACAATCAGAACGGAGAACTCTACGCCATCTTCTCCAAGTTAACCGAGAGCGATGAGTGTAATCACCAACAACTGAACATTAACCACTGGATGACCGCACTCAGGGGTCGTTACACCATGCAAGACGGCACCCAGGTGACTATTGACTGGACTAAAGCCAATGTGGGCGGCACCTATATTCCCATCGAGCCTGTAACCTTTAACAGCTATATAACTGGTGTCATGAACTTTGACGGTGAAGGGACAGCATTGAACGGCACAATGGAAGTTATTCAGACGATTGATGGTCTTGAACTTTATCCGGTTGCAATAGATGAATATGGATTCTCGCACCGGGTGAGTGAAATCGCGATCAAACTCACAGAATCGGATCCTAACAACGGGCGATTTGATTTTGCCAACTACACGCAGCTTTACGGCAATGAGCTGAATACCTACACCCCGCAGATGCTACGGGTGATGCGCAACTCCATTTTTGCCCACCACGGTTATGTGTTCCAGTCAGATGACTTGAAGGATTATTTCAGTCGTGAGCCATGGTACAAGCCTGCCAACAGTAACGAGAGCATGAAACTCTCATTACTCGAGCAATTGAACGTCGACCTTATCAAGATGAGAGAGGCTGAGTTGAAAAAGGAGAACATTGAGTGACCGATAAAATGGGCTGTGGAGGCTGGGATAATGTTACGCCTCTGGATTATTAATCGGCCTTGCGGCCGAGAAATTCAACAAATTAATCATTACCTAATATTTAATAAATATTTGTTTGATGTCCCGTGCACCAGCACGGTTCTACAGCCGAGTCACTATCATGACCGGCGAAGATAGGTGGAGCCTCAACAATGCTCAAATAAAATTTGGCATTGTCTTCGGCTTGCACTTCGTTGCCTTGCGGCGAAGATAGGCGGCGCCTCAACAATGCTCAAATAAAATTTGGCATTGTCTTCGGCTTGCACTTCGTTGCCTTGCGGCGAAGATAGGCGGCGCCTCAACAATGCTCAAATAAAATTTGGCATTGTCTTCGGCTTGCACTATCTTTGTAGGCATGAAAAACAACGAGGACTACTTGGAGAAACTTAACGAGCAGCAACGGGCGGCCGTCGAGTATTGCGACGGTCCCCAACTGGTAATTGCCGGTGCCGGGTCGGGTAAAACGCGCGTGCTGACTTATAAAATCGTGCACCTGCTGCGTCAAGGTTACGAGCCGTGGCGCATCATGGCGTTGACGTTCACCAACAAGGCCGCACGTGAGATGCGCGAGCGCATCGAGCCGTTGGCAGGTCCCGATGTTGCCGCCCAGTTGTGGATGGGCACCTTCCACTCCATTTTCTCGAGACTGCTGCGCCGCAACGCCGAGCGCATCGGGTTCAAAGCGGATTTCACCATCTATGACCAAAGTGATTCCCGCTCGTTGATTAAGCTTATCATCAAGGACATGAGCCTGGATGACAAGCTATACAAACCGGCAGCGCTGCAAACTCAAATCAGCAACGCTAAGAATGCGCTGATCACTCCTGAGGACTACGCCCACAATCAATCACTCATCAATGCCGACAATGATGCTATGCGCCCCGAGACGGCTAACATCTATAAAGCCTATTGGAACAGGTGCCGCATCGCCGGTGCAATGGACTTTGACGACCTGTTGCTGTACACCAATATCCTGTTACGGGATAACCCCGACGTGCTGGAGCAATACCAGGATTTCTTCAGGTACATTCTTGTTGACGAGTATCAGGACACCAACTTCTCGCAACACTTGATTGTGCATCAGTTGAGCAAGAAATACAATCGATTGTGCGTCGTTGGTGACGATGCCCAGAGCATCTACAGTTTTCGTGGCGCCAATATCGACAACATTCTGCGACTGCAGCGCTTCTATCCCGAAATCAAGACCTTCAAACTGGAACGCAACTACCGCTCTACCCAAACCATCACCGATGCCGCCAACAGCCTCATTGAGAAGAACAGGGGACAGATTGCCAAGCATCTGTTCAGCAAGAATGCCGTGGGTGATAGGATTCCAGTCATCAAGTGTTACAGCGACTACGAGGAAGCCTATGTTGTCGCCAACCAGATTGCCTCATTGAAGGCCCGTCAAGGCGACAGCTACGAGGACTATGCCGTGCTGTATCGTACCAACGCCCAGTCGCGCCTGCTTGAAGAAGCGTTGAGTAACGGTGGACGTCGCGACAAGCATGGTAACATGCGGAGCGCCATCCCTTACCGCATCTACGGCGGCCTGTCGTTCTACCAGCGCAAGGAAGTGAAAGACGCCATCTGTTACTTCAGGCTCATCATCAACACTGATGATGACGAAGCCCTGCGCCGTGTCATCAACTACCCTACCCGAGGCATCGGAGACACCACAGTGGGAAAAATCAACCACTGTGCCACCGAGAATGGTGTGAGCATGTGGCAAGTCATCAATAACGCCGAGCACTACGGCCTCAACGTGAACCGCGGCACGCTCACCAAGCTTGAAGGGTTCTCCGCACTGATGAAAGGTCTCATCGATCTGAACCAGAACGGAGAAGACGCCTTGACGGTCGCCAAGGAAGCCATTCAACGCACTCGCATCATGAGCGTGCTCTTGGGCGACAACACCCCTGAGAACATCAGCCGCATCGAAAACCTCGAGGAGTTGATGAACGCCGTGAATGATTTCCAGCAGATGAAAAAGGAAAGCGGTGACGAGCATTGCCAAATCGGAGACTTCCTGGCCGAGACATCACTGCTGACCGACCAAGACATGACCGACCCCGATGGCGAGAAGGTCACCCTGATGACCGTCCATGCCGCCAAGGGCCTGGAGTTCAGGAACGTCATCATCGTTGGCGTAGAAGAAGACCTGTTCCCCAGCGCCATGAGTGCCGGCTCCATGTATCAAATCGAGGAGGAGCGCCGACTGCTCTACGTTGCCATCACACGTGCCGAGGTGAACTGCGTGATCACCTATGCCACATCGCGCTACCATAACGGACAGACCAAGAGCTGTGTCATCAGCCGTTTCCTGAAGGACATCGCACCCGAATACCTGATGATGGACAGCACCAACTCGGCTGAAGCGCCGTCGCGCAAACGCTCCCGTTGGGACGACGATGACGACATCGACGCCATGCGTGATGAGTGGAACAACATCTCGCCTCGACGGACGACACCATCCAGAAAGATTGAGACAACGCCCAGGCCCGCAAAAACGACGCCCTCGCGTCCATCTGCGCCAATCCCCTCGCGCCCATCGGCTACCACTCCTCCTGCATCAGGTGGCGGCAACGGCAATTTCACCATTCACACTGCCGATGAGTTGCAACAGGGTAGCCGGATTCTGCATCAGCGCTTCGGTCGCGGCACAGTAACAGCTATCGACACCAGTGGCAGCGACGCCAAGATAGATGTTGAATTCAATGACGGGCAGACCAGGAAGCTGTTGCTGAAATTCGCCAAATTTGAAATCCTTTAGAACCACAATATCACAATGGAAGAATACAAGACCCCTTATTATATAGTGTATGAGGAGAAGTTGCGCAAGAACATCGAGTTGATTACCGGTGTAGCACAGCGCACGGGTGTGGATATCATCATGGCATTCAAGGCCAACGCCCTGTGGCGCACTTTTGACGTGTTCAGGGAATATGGCATCGAGTCCACTGCCAGCTCGGTGAACGAAATGCTGCTGGCCAATGATGAACTGAAGTGCCGCACCCACACCTACTGTCCCGCCTATACCGACGAGACCATCGATGCCTATATCGCCGGCAGCTCGCACATCACCTTCAACTCGATTGAGCAGTACCTGCGTTTTGCCGACCGGGTGAACCAGCACAATATCGACTGGCCGGGTGAACAAGTGAGTTGTGGCCTGCGAGTAAACCCCATGTGCTCGGTCATCGAGACCGACATCTACAACCCTTGCTGCCCCGGGTCACGCTTCGGAGTGCTGGCAAGCGACCTCAAGGAGTTACCCGAAGGCATTGAGGGCTTCCACTTCCATGCCCTGTGCGAAAGCACGAGTTTTGACTTGGAAAAAGTGCTCCTGGCCTTGAAACAGCAATTTGGAGCATACTTGCCTCGCCTGAAATGGCTCAATATGGGTGGCGGCCACCTGATGACCCGCAAAGGCTACAACATCGGCCACTTGGAACAGGTGTTGGGTGCATTCCAGGGCGCCTACCCCAACCTGCAACTCATTCTGGAACCCGGCAGCGCCTGGTGCTGGCAGACAGGAGACTTGGAGTCAACGGTGGTGGATGTCGTGAGCAACAGCGGCATCAGCACGGCAATTATGGACGTCTCATTCGCCTGTCACATGCCTGACTGCCTGGAGATGCCTTACAAGCCCAAAATCACACAAGCCCTCGACGAGGTGGACACGACAAAGCCGACCTACCGCATGGGCGGCAACTCTTGCCTGAGTGGAGACTATGTGGGAGACTGGAGTTTTGAGAAGCCGTTGAAGCGTGGCGACCGCATCACCTTTGAGGACATGAACCATTACACGACCGTCAAGACCAACATGTTCAACGGCATCCAACACCCGTCAATCCTGTACAAGCGGATGGACGGGACCATAGAGGTGCTGCGGGAATTTGATTATATTGACTACAAGACGAGGATGAGCTGAGCCAGCTGGGGGCTAAATGTTCTAGATAGTCTAGATATTCTAGACGTTCTAGATGGTCTAGAAACTCGAACTATTTGCCCGAGTAAGCGACGCCGTAGCCGATGAAGTGATCATAACGCTCACCCATGGGACGGTCATAGACCTTAACGAGGTATTCGTTGACCGTCTCGTAGTGGTCGCCCTCGATGCGTGAGGTCTGCCCCATTGACGTGCCATCAGGAACCCAGAGGTACATATAGTTATAAGCGCCTTGCTTGAGCAGCAGCTCGGCAGTGTACAGACCGCTGCTGCTATCATAGTTCATCAATAAACGAGAAGCAGGGTAACCGTTCACAAACTCGCCATAGAGGAAGACATTGCCGCCATTAAGTTTGCCACCAGCATCAAGCGCAAAATGAGTGATCATATAATCGGCCTCAACAGCGCTTGAGCCTCGCGTCTCGGCATTACGGATGGTAAATCGGCCGAACTGTGTCTTATCATAGAGATACTGAATCTCGTTGCGCGGTTCATCGATCAGCAACGTGGCATGATACATGGGTTCATAGTAACGGATGGAATGCACGCCCATGTTGATATTGTGGGCATTTACTGTCTCAAAACGTCGGAACTCGTTGCCCGCAGGGAAAATGAGGTCACGGTTGTGGTCATAGGTCACATGGTCGACAGCTACCATCATGGGACGAGTCACCCTCACCACATTGTCCTCACGTGAATTCTGAGAGACCAAACAGGTGAGTTCGCTGTAAGGATCCTGAATCTGACCGGGCTTGTAGCGCACATCAAACGACACCTGCTGGAAACGGTTGTTATACTCCACATCAGTGCGCGATGTCACCTGAGGATACACCCCCACAGTTCCTTCACAGACCGAAAAACGCGTCTGGAAGAGAATGTCGTCGGAATTGTCCTGCTCATAAACGGTCAGCAGGTAGTTGCCGCTGACAAGAAACTCCATGTCGGGATTGGGAAGAGAGAACTGGTAATTATAGTAATGGACATAGGTTGCCTCGCTCTGGGCATAGTCATCGATGTCGGCATAATTGAACCCCGTCACATATTCGCTCTCGACCAGTTGAGAAGGCTGCCAGTCGGCATTGCAATGAGTGACACTGTAGCGCAAATAATGCACGTCATAGTCCACATAATCAAAATTGACAATCAGTTGGTCGTCGCCATTCATCATGAGCACTGGCGGGATGTACATGTTACTGGCGAGGCACACCTTGAGCGACCTCACGTTGTTATCATAGATGAGTGGACGCGTGTCCACACCGCCCTGTGCCACAGCAGTAACAGCCATGAGCCAGCAGGCAATCGAAATGGCAAAACGATGTCTCATTACACTAGTATTTTAATATCGATTGGACTGAAAAACAGCCCCCGGGTTTAACGCAGCAACAGGTAAACCGTGTAGGCGACGTATAGCGCGAAGAAAATAATTCCCTCGACACGGTCAAACTTGTCCTTCTTGAAGGTGAATACCACCAAGAACATCATGATAGCGCCAATAAACATCACCAGATAATCCATGACATTAATATCCACAAAGGTCATGGATTTCACCGTCGAAGCCGTACCAAGAATAAACATCAAATTAAACAGATTACTGCCGATGACATTGCCCAAGGCCAGCTGAGGATTCTTTTTGGAGGCAGCGACAACGGCAGTCACCAGTTCGGGCAACGAAGTGCCGACAGCAACGATGGTAATGGCAATGACGGCCTCGCTCATACCCCATGCGCGGGCCAAATTCTGGGCACTGTCAAGGAAGAGGTTGCCGCCGAAGATGAGCGCCACCAGTGAAACGATGGCGATACCCCACAGGAGCCATGGAGACTTGCCCGTGAGAGAAGACTTGGCTTCCTCGTCGGCTTCCTCCATCGCCTTTTTGGGGTCCTTACCCTTCTGCACCACGACCCAAGCCATATAGCTGATGAAGAGAATCAGCAGAACAATACCATCAAGCGTGTTCAGTTTGTTCTCTTTGATACCAGGGACGATCGAGTCATTGGCAATCAGCGTTACAAAAAGAGTCGCCAATATCAAGAACGGGATGTCGCGGTTGCGTTGCAAGCGGTCGATGGGGAACGGCAGAATCATCGCTGTCACACCAAGAATCAGGAAAATGTTAGCCACATTTGAGCCGATAACGTTACCCATGGCGATGTCGCCATGCCCACTCAAGGCCGATGACACCGATACGAACAACTCGGGGGCACTGGTGCCAATTCCCACAATAGTGAGACCAATGATGAAATTAGAGATCTTTGCTCGCTGAGCAATTGCCACCGACGAGTCCACCAGATAATTGGCCGCCAGCAGTAACAGACCCAAACCAACGACAAGCAACAGATAATCCATATATTATAATTACTTTTGAGTAACGGCCCGTTCCCACCCGTCTTGATGGCAACGAGCCGTTGTCAGTTGAATAATGAGCTAAAAAATTAAATGCCCAATGCCTCGCGCATGGCAACCATAGCGTCGTTAAGTCCTTGAGGATTGCGTCCACCTGCCTGGGCAAAGTGGGGCTGGCCGCCGCCGCCACCCTGGATGCACTTGGCAGCACCGCGCACGATGTCGCCCGCCTTCTTGCCACTCTTGACGAGATCCTCGCTGAGCATGACGGTGAGCATAGGTTTGCCCTCATGTTCGGTAGCAGCAAGGAAAGCTGTGGCCGCTGGGCACTCAGCCTTAACGGTGAGAGCAACGCCCTTGACGATGTCGGGCAAGCGTTCACCCGTCATCATAACGACATTGATGCCATTCACTTGCTTGGCCTCGCTGATTAATTGCTTGGAGATGATGGCAATGCGCTGCTTCATGAAGTCATCAACCTGCTTCTTGAGCTCGGCATTCTCGTAGAGAGACTTCTTGAGAGCCGCGATGGCATCAGGGGCATTGTTAAGCAATTCCTTGACCTGAGCTAAGGAGTCCTGGAAATGGTCAATCATCTCCTCAACGTGGTCTCCGGTAATGGCCTCGATGCGACGGATACCGGCAGCGATACTGCTCTCGCTGACGATGCGCACCATACCGATATTGCCTGTATTGCCAACATGGGTGCCACCACACAGTTCAACAGAGTCTCCATACTTGATGACGCGTACACGGTCACCATACTTCTCGCCAAAGAGTGCCATCGCACCCATCTGCTTAGCCTCGTCGATGGGCACCTCACGATGCTCCTCACGAGGAATGGCATTGCGGATCATGCTGTTGGCCAAGTGCTCCACTTGACGAATCTCCTCGGGCGACACCTTGCGGAAATGCGAGAAGTCGAAACGCAGGGAGACAGGGTCAACATAGGAGCCCTTCTGCTCCACATGAGAGCCCAAGACCTGACGCAAAGCAGCGTGCAGGAGGTGGGTTGCCGTGTGGTTGCACTCGGTGGCACGGCGCGCCTTCATGTCGATAGCGGCATGCATCGTGGCATTAACATCGCTAGGCAGTTTTGCGGTGATATGAACAGGCAGATTGTTCTCTCGCTTGGTGTCGGTAACCTCAATGACCTCGTCACCCAATGTCAAAGTGCCGCGGTCACCCACCTGACCACCCATCTCGGCATAGAACGGCGAGCGGTCAAGCACAATCTGATAGAAAGATTTGTTCTTCTGGGTCACCTTGCGGTAGCGCAGGATGTTCACGTCACACTCGGTGAGGTCATAGCCCACAAACTCGGTGACACCATCCTTGAGTTCCACCCAATCGGTTGCCTCAACTGCGGCAGCGTTGCGGGCACGCTGTTTCTGTTTCTGCATCTCGACATTGAACTCCTCCTCGTTGACCGTCATGTTGTTTTCGCGCAGAATCAACTCGGTGAGGTCCAAGGGGAAACCGAAAGTATCATAGAGGGTGAAGGCCTCCTTGCCGCTGACGACAGTCTTGCCTGCAGCCTTGGTGTCGGCGATGACCTTCTCGATGAGTTTCATACCCGTGTCCAGGGTGCGCAGGAAGGCGTCTTCCTCCTCCTTGGTGACATGCTTGATGAGGTCGGCCTGAGCCTTAATCTCAGGATAAGCCTCGCCCATACCCTCGATGAGCGTATCAATGAGACGATACATGAAAGCCTCACGGAATCCCAAGAAAGTATAGCCGTAACGAACTGCTCGACGCAGGATGCGACGGATGACGTAGCCTGCCTTGGCATTGCTGGGCAGTTGTCCGTCGGCAATCGAGAAAGCGATGGTGCGCACATGGTCGGCGATGACACGCATCGCGATATCCACGTCCTTGCTGTCACCGTATTTCTTGCCGCACATCTCTCCCAGCTTGCCAATCAGGGGCTGGAAGACATCGGTATCATAGTTGGATTTCTTGCCCTGCAGCACCATACAGAGGCGCTCCAATCCCATACCGGTATCAATGACCTTGTTGGGCAGAGGTTCGAGAGAACCGTCGGCCTTGCGGTTGTACTGCATGAACACCAGGTTCCAGATCTCAATCACCAGAGGATTATCCTTGTTGACCAGTTCCGCACCGGGAATTCTCGCCTTTTCCTCGTCGCTGCGCAGGTCAATGTGAATCTCACTGCAGGGGCCGCAGGGACCCGTGTCACCCATCTCCCAGAAGTTGTCATGAGCGTTACCATTGATGATGTGATCCTTGGGCAGATGAGCCTCCCAAAAACCAGCAGCCTCATTGTCACGGCTCAAGCCATTGCTCTCGTCGCCCTCGAAGACCGTCGCGTATAACAGTTTCGGGTCAATCTTGAGCACATTCACCAGCAGGTCCCAACTCCAGTCGATAGCCTCGTGCTTGAAATAGTCGCCGAAGGACCAGTTTCCAAGCATCTCGAACATGGTGTGATGATAGGTGTCGTGGCCGACCTCTTCCAGATCGTTGTGCTTGCCGCTAACGCGCAGGCACTTCTGTGAATCGGCGACACGACGCCATTGAGGCTCCTTATTGCCAAGGATGATGTCCTTGAACTGGTTCATACCGGCATTGGTAAACATGAGGGTAGGATCGTCCTTGATTACCATGGGAGCCGAGGGCACGATGTGGTGTCCATGTTCCTCAAAGTAACGCTTGAACGTTTCACGGATTTCTTTTGCAGTAAGCATAATTTTTTATCTTAATATATTCAAAATGTTCAGTTTTTGTTGCAAAGTCTAAACTATTTGTTTACCTTTGCAGGGTTATAATTAACTTGCAAAGGTAATTATTTCTGTTAAATTGTGTGCAAGCCAAAGGCAAAAATGTTCACTTAAATTGCCGAGGTGCAGCTATAATTCTTAAAAAAGTGCAAGACCATGCAGGAGCTGAACAAGAAATTCTACAAAATCGGTGACGTGTCAGAGATTCTGGGAATCCCGGAATCCACGCTACGTTACTGGGAGACGCAGTTCACCATCATCCGTCCCAAGCGCAACAAGAAGAATATCCGCTATTACACGCCCAACGACATAGAAATCATCAGCAAGGTCTATTACCTGGTCAAGGAGAAGGGCCTGAAACTTGATGCCGCTCAGGCTCAAATCCGCCACAACCGCGACGGTGTTGACAAGCGCTTTGACGCTATCGAGCGTCTCAAGCAGATCAAGGCACAATTGGTGGAATTTCAACAGGCGCTGGATCAAGTTTATCCCAATATTCCAGCGGCCAAATAATCACAAATGAAGATAGCACAAGGGCTGACACCGGCATAGTGTCAGCCCTTGTTGTATAAAGAATAATTGACAAAAAAAATCCGGCAACACGCGTTCACCGCGCATTGCCGGACAGTCTTTAATGAATTTTATAAACGTAATTTCCGGGTTGAATTATTCATATTTTTCAGAACCTGACGCCCATAGTGAGCGATATGCGGTTGTTGTTGTCCTTGACATCGGCGCTGACATTGGGAATGTACAGGTCTTCAGCCTCATCAATGACAGGTGAGTAGGCGTTATAAACGCTGTTGCGAATCTTGTGAACATAAGCCAGGTCGGTGTAGAATGACTTATAACGGTAACCAATACCACCAGTGATGTTGTGCACGGTGTTATCATACTGATAGGTCGGATTGGTGCCTACAGTAGTTACGTTATAGTAATAGTCGTCAACAACCGACTTGACCTGACTGGTCTTGAAGCTGTAACCTGCGCGCAGGCTCCAACTGGGATTGATGCGGTACTCACCACCGACACGAATGATGTGAGAGGGCTTGAAGCAGTCCTTGACATTATAGGTAACATCAGGATACTTGTTGCCACGGTCGTCACCGACGCGCATCGTCTCATTGGCCACATACTCGTAGTCAACGCTAATGATACCACTGGTTCCAATCACACCTGCCACACTACCCATGAAACGCCACGGAGTGGAAATGGTGTAGGTGCTGGAATAGTCAGAACCATCATTGCTGCCTTTATCAGCATAATAGATTCGTTCACCGTTCTGATAGGCATCCAGGCTGGCACTGACATAATAGGTGTCACGCATGTCATAGAAGGTGGGAGTGTGGAAGGCCGCACCGATGCGGAGTTGCTGAATCGGTTTCCAGATGAGACCCAACTTGAAATTGACACCCGTTCCCTCGCTGTGCAGGTAATTATAGAGTCCCCACTCGGCACTAGTGCCACGGTTACTGTAATCAACGCTGGGGTCGTGATCATCCACAACGATGTAGGGGTTGGTCAATTCCTCCTCATAGGATTGGTAACTCCTGTAATCCAGATCGAGGATACCGAAATCAAGACCCCAATACACCTTGTTGGCAAAGTTACCACCAAAGGCGATGTTGTACTCATCGGCATGACCACGTTCGTCAACCTCATAATAGGCATTACCCGTTGTTCCAATGCCAGACAGACCCTGAACCCAAGTATCCATGGCATTGAGGACACCAGCACGACCATTAGTGTTGGTCTTCATGTCATAGAGCGTAATTGCTGCCCAGGGGGCATATCCGTCAAAGTAGGGATTATAGTTGTCAGTCCTGGTAAGGTTACCGACATGGAACCCCGGCACATTGATGAACTCGTCGGCAATGTAATTACTCATTGACCCGAATATGTCACCCACGCCACCGATATAGTGACGATTAAATGACTGCACACGGTTGTAAGTGAAACCGAAGTTAAGGTTAGGCACGGCCTCACTATCAAGACGGATGGCACCGATATAACCCACATTGTTGACATTGAACTTGGTCTCGTTTATCTTATCATAGCCCGACTTTGTACTGTTAAAGTCCAGACTGAGGGTGATTCCCACGTCAGAGTTACGATAGACACCAATGCCGCCAGGGTTCTGGGTGAGGGTCGAGAGATCGCCTCCGAGGGCTCCGAAGGCCCCCGCCATGGATTGGAAGCGCGAGGTGCCTCGGAGTTCGGTTTGTGACATCTGCAGGACATCAAATGCGTCCTGAGCGTTTATCATCAGAGGAAGTCCGCACAAGAGGATGGCAAAAACTTTCTTCTTCATAGTTCAAACAGTTTAGAATCTAATTAAGTATTCGGCTATTAACGTGTTGGTTATTAGAACAGGGAAGATCTTATCAGCGACGACGTCCGCCACCACCCGATGATCCACCACTACCGCTGCCACCCGATGAGCCACGGCTACCGCCACTGTAGGAGCCGCCACCCGATGAGCCACGGCTACCGCCACTGTAGGAGCCGCTGCTGCGTGAACCGCCACCGTAAGAGCCGCTGGAACGACTGCCACCGTAGGAGGAGCTGCCACCATAGGAACGGGATCCTGACGACGAGCGTGTAACGGCACCGCCGCTGCGAGTACCTACAGATCCATTGCGCGAACTTACTCCGCTAGTGCTGCGCGAGCCCATATTGCCGTTGCGCGTTGTAGCCATTCCATGACGGTTGCTGCCGCGTGAAGTGCCCACATTTCCATTACGGTTGCCATCGTTGCCACGGGCTGCAATGCCATTGCGACCACCCGTAGTGCGACCTAAAGTACTGCTTCGTCCGTTGCGATTGGGAGCCAGGCCACCTCTGCGACCGGTGCCTCTCCAGTTGTCACCGGCATAATGCCTGTCATGACCCCAGTAGTGTGAGCTAGGACGGTAGTGACCAGCCCAATAGTCCCAACCATAGATTCCCCAGTATCCTGAGTGCCAGGGTCTTACACCCCAATAGTTCCAGCCCCACAAGGTTGGTCTATACCAGTAAGAGCCGTAGTACCAGCTAGAACGCCAGCCATAAGGCCAGGGATCATACCAATTGATGTACCAGGGATCATACCACCCAGTGTACCAGGGATAGTAGGTACTTGACGCCAATCCATAAGGAGAGAAGTATCCCCAGTCACTGCCTACAATCAGGTTGACTGTCGGAGACTCATCGTAGTAAAGCTCTACCAAATCTTCGTCATCACTGAGAATCACAATGTCAGGGTTGTAGAAACGTTCAATGCGACGGGTATTGGCAAACGCTTCCTCGAAGATGGTGTCACCATTGAGGTCCACCTCATAGGTGGTCTCATAATCACCACGGCGGTTGTACTCGTCTTCATCTCGCTCGATGCGATAGTTGTCTTGTGCAGCCACCTTGTACTTTTCAGGGACGTCGCCATAAATAACGACGGTTTTGCTCGACTTCGTTTCCTTAGTCGTGCTCTTTCCGGACTTGGAGGCATCGTAGTAGATGTCATCGTAGTCCTGGGCTTGTAAAATTGAACCGGCGGATATCGCCAGCAAGCCCATCAATGCAAATACACGGTACTTCATAATCATTACGTTTTAAAAATTCATTAATTAATGTTCTTCTGCTTATTAGACCCGTTAATTTTAGAAAAGTTTAAGAATAAATTTAAAATTCTTAAATCGCTCTTTAAAAGTGCTGCAAGTTATAACGTAAAACGCTACTCGCGGCACATTTTTGAGTGAAAAAATGCAAAAACCGTTAATTTTTAACGATTTGACGCACTGATACCATAGCAAGAACCATGCCAAGACAGAAGAATGCCAAGTGAGCGAGGAAAAGATGTGGCTGATGTGACAGTTTTTGTGGATTTGATTGAATCGTCGAAAGAATTGTGGAATTATGATTAACTTTGCAGTCAATATGGGACGAGAGAAGATTTTCAAGTTCAAGCAGTTTGAGGTATTGAATGACCGAACAGCGATGAAGGTGGGTACCGATGGTGTGCTGCTGGGTGCATGGTGCCCGGTGAGCGGTGCCAATCGCGTGCTCGATGTGGGCACGGGATGCGGTGTTATCGCCCTGATGGTCGCCCAGCGCAACGCCACCACGATCATTAACGCCATCGATATTGACCATGATGCCGTTGAGGAAGCGACCTTGAACTTTCAACGCTCACCATGGGCTGACCGGTTGACGGCAATGGAGGGCGATTTCAATGACCTGCAACCATCCGTTGAGTGCTATGATCTCATCATCTCCAACCCACCCTACTTCACTAACGGCGTGTTACCCACAGGTGACGCCCGCACCACAGCACGCCACACCGGTTCACTCACTTACCGGCAACTTATCGATGGCGCGGCACGCCTGCTGAGCGACAACGGGTCGCTGTGCATCATCACGCCCTGCGATGCTGAGGGCGATATCGTGGAGGCGGCAACCTTTGCCTCGCTGCCAGTGCGCCGACTGACACACGTCATCCCTGTTGAGGGAGCAGCGCCCAAACGCACCCTGTGGTTGATGTCCCGCCGTGAAATCCCTTATCGTGAAGACACACTGACCATCGTTCACAGCGATGGCACATTCACCAGCGAGTATGTCACTCTGACAGGTGCTTTTTATCTGAAAATGTAGCGATTATAAAAAAACAAAAGTCCCGAGACTATGGAATGTCAAGCGGGACCTATATGTTCTGTGTCTAGTGATGCTTCGTCAGCAGTTCGACACAATGTTGAAGTGTTTTATTATTAAGAAAAAGTCAGTTTTATTCGTTTGAAGCAGTTAAATCTTCATTGAAGTCAATATAAAGACTAAACAAAAACCAAAAAGTTTAATCGTATCCCTATATTTAACATCTGTTAAGATTTAACCCATTATTACCTTGCCTCTATCCCCATAAATGGGGATACTTTTATGGTATAAAACATCAAAAAATGGTATTGCACATGATTGGTTATCATTTTAATTTTGCATCATGAAATAAACTACCCACACGATGAAAAAAGAAGAAAACAACCATAACGCTATCACACGACTGCTTGACGACGAGCCGGTGGGCATGACCGTGCAGGTCGTGAGGGTGATGGGCGACGGAGCCTTCAGACAGCGATTGTTGGAGATGGGCTTCGTGCGCGGTGCCCGTGTAACCGTGCTGAAGAATGCCCCATTGAAGGATCCCGTGGAATATATGATTATGGGTTCCCACATCTCGCTACGCCACAGCGAGGCCGCCCAAATTGAAGTCACCGACAAGGACGCAGAATTCTGTGACATGGAAGACGCCTATAATGGCATTGTCGAGACCACGGTGGCCGGTGTTGATCCGATGGCCGACGACGTGCTACGCATCGCCCTGATCGGTAATCCCAACTGCGGCAAGACGTCACTGTTCAATAATGTGACCGGTGCCAAGGAAAAGGTGGGCAACTATGGTGGTGTGACCGTCGACAGTAAGGAAGGATGGTTCAGCATCGGAGGCCGCAAGGTGCAGCTAGTGGACCTGCCCGGCACCTATTCGCTGACAGAATACTCACCCGAGGAGATGTATGTGCGCACCTACATACGTGACAATCATCCCGACGCCATTCTCAACATTGTTGACGCGGGCAACCTGGAGCGCAACCTGTACCTGACGACGCAGGTGATGGACATGAACATCCCGATGGTGATTGCCCTGAACATGTGGGACGAGTTGGAGAAGAGCGGCGACAAACTGGACATCGAGATGATGAGCCGCCTGCTGGGCGTGAGGATGATACCCGTGACTGCCTATAACGGACACGGCGTGAAAGAAGTGCTTGAAGCCGCTATGACTGCCATCGACGAGAGCGAGCAAGAGACCCGTCACCACAATGTAAACTACGGCACACTCATTGAGGATTGCCTCAAGGAACTGGGTGCGATGTGCCCCAGCCTGGACCGCTACACCGTGCTCAAGATTATCGAGAACGACCAGCACGCCATCGGACTGCTTGACGGTATGGAGAACGGCGAACAAGTGAAAAAGACCGCTACCGAGATGCGACAGCGCATCGAGCGTGACTATAACGATGACATCGTGAGCATTGTGACCGACCTGAAATACGGCTTCGTGCGCGGTGCCCTCGCCGAAGCGCTCACCCCGAATCCAGAGCGTGCCACCGGCGAGACCAAGCCCGGATATTCGCTGGACCGCCTGTTTACCAACCGCTGGTTGGCCCTGCCAGTGCTGCTGGTACTGATGTGGCTGATGTTTGAAGCCACTTTCACCCTCGGAGCCTATCCACAAGAATGGATTGAGAGTGGCATCGGATGGATTGGTGAGTGGATTGGCAAGGCTATGCCCGACGGCATCCTGCGTGACCTGATAGTAGACGGCATCATCGGCGGTGTGGGAGGCGTGCTCGTGTTCCTGCCCCAGATTCTGATCCTGTTCTTCTTCATTTCTTTGCTCGAGGACAGCGGCTACATGGCCCGCGCTGCCTTTATCGTGGACCGCATCATGCACCGCGTGGGGTTGCACGGCAAGTCGTTTATCCCCTATCTGATTGGCTTCGGTTGCGGTGTGCCCGCCATCATGGCGACACGCACGCTTGAAAACCGCCGCGACCGCCTGGTGACTATCCTCACCGTTCCGTTCATGTCGTGTTCGGCACGTCTACCGGCCTATCTGCTCCTTGTAGCTGCCTTCTTCACCGCCAAGCAAGGCCTTATCCTGATGAGCATCTATCTGGTGGGTATCCTCGTGGCCGCCATCACGGCAATTATCATGAGCAAGACCTTCCTCAAGCACGACAAGACACAGTTTGTGATGGAATTGCCGCCCTACCGCAAACCGACTGCCCGCAATGCCATCATCCACATGTGGAGCAAGGGTAAGCAATACCTGCAGAAGATGGCGACCATCATCCTCGCCGCCTCGATCATTGTGTGGGCACTGGGCTACTTCCCCCGTCATGAAGGTCAAACGCCTCAGGAACAGATCGAGAATTCATACATGGGACAGATGGGCAAGGCCATCGAGCCTCTGGTGGAGCCCTTGGGATTCAACTGGCAGATGGGCGTGAGCGTGCTGACCGGAGCTGCCGCCAAGGAGATTGTCGTCTCGACGATGGGTGTGCTTTACACCGGAGAGGCCGATCTTGACGAGGAGAGCAGCTCCCTCAAGCAAAAGCTGCAGACAGCCACCAGGCCCAACGGAGAGCCCGTGTTTGACCCGATTATCGCCTACTCGTTCATGCTGTTCATCCTGCTCTATTTCCCGTGCATTGCGGCCCTTGCCGCCATCAAACGCGAGGCCGGGTGGAAATGGGTGGCCTTTGAAGTGGTATACACAACGGGCGTTGCCTGGCTGGTATCGTTCCTGTTCTACCAAGTGGCGAGAATGCTGGCGTGACGGTGAAGATTACTGTTGCGATGGCATCGCAACATAAAAGACAGTACTGAAATGACAACATCTACGATTATTCAGACGATTGTGGTGCTCGGCATCGTTGCCGTGGCACTGGTATACGTGCTGCGACGTGTCATCAAAACCGCCCGAGGCAAGGACGCAGACTGCGGTTGCGGCTGCGGCAAGAATTGTAAGCACAATAAGCCTGGCAAGGAGTATTGATTAATAGGGACTAACCATCTTGCGCCAATCGTAGGGGGCATCCTTGAAGGTCTGGGCAATCAATCTTGCCAAGCACCGCAAGAGATAAGCGGCAATCAAAATGACGACTAAGAAGATGAGCAGATTGAGGGGGAACAGGAAGTTGAGCACGTCGGTAAACAAGAGGTTCTGAATAAGGTAAACCTCGAGGCATAAGCCGCCAACGAAGCGAATGATGAAATGCCCCGTCTTTTTACTGTAGATTGAACGGGCGAAACTGCCTTCTCCCCACTTGTAAAGGAAATACATGAACGACATCAGGGGAAGGAAACTGATTACCTGTATGAACTTCATTCCATGATAACGTGCCGTCAATCCATTCAATGCAAAGAAAACGATGATACTGAGTACCGATAACAAAAGGTGCAACCATTGATTCATCGTCTTGCCCTCATTGGGGGTCATGCTTCTCATTCCCATCATGGCACCGAAGAGCATGAAGAGGAAATAGTATACCCACCTTACCTGATATTTCTCATTGCCGAATATGCCAAACGGCATGCCCGAGGCAAAAAACCACACACTCCCCAAAACAATCAACGCCAACATCACCCATTTGAGCTTGTCACGCATATACAGACCTATAAAATACAGGAACACATAGAACACCATGATGCCTGAGACAAACCAGCGCCCGCCATGCAAGATGATGAAATTGATGTCGTGGTGCGTGTTAAAGAATGTGCATGAAACGATGGCAATCGCTAACACCGAAGGATAAATGCGATTGATGCGCCGCTTGTACCAATTGGGAAAATCGGCAGCCCGTTCAAATGGTTTGAGGAACAAAGTGAATCCCGAACAGAAGAAGAACAACACGTTTCCTAAAGTTCCACCTATCGCAAGAGCCTTGTAATCACCATAGAGCAATTGCATGTGCGAATTGGTGATAAAAAGCACTGCAAAAAACTTAAGGATGTCAATTCCGATATTCCGTTCTTTCATTATTCAATAAGATTCTACACTTTCGTGTGCAAAAGTACACAGAAAAACTGTATCATGAGGCACAAAAGGTGAAAAAGTCATTCATCATGAGTGATGCCTGCACATGGCTTGGCCCGTATCGCTTAGCCGAAGAGGTAGCGGAAGGCATCTTCCACCCTGGCCACTTCGACCACCTTGATGGTCCAGGCGTCACGTTTCACGCCCTTGAGGTTGTTCTTGGGAACGATGATGGTCTCAAAGCCGAGTTTCTGGGCTTCGACCACACGTTGCTCACATCGGGTAACCTGGCGTATCTCGCCCGAAAGTCCCACCTCGCCAGCAAAGCACACGTTGGCATTAATTGCCATGTCGACATTGGATGACAAAATGGCACTGATCACCGCCAAGTCAAGGGCGGGGTCGTTGACCTTGATTCCGCCCACGATGTTGAGGAACACATCCTTCTGCGCCAACTTGAATCCAAGGCGTTTTTCCAGAACAGCCAGCAACATGTTCATGCGCCGCTGGTCGAAGCCCGTTACCGAGCGCTGGGCAGTGCCATAGGCCGCCGTGCTCACTAATGCCTGTACCTCGATGAGGAAAGGCCGCATACCATCGATAGTCACACCGATGGCCGTTCCAGACAACTCACTGTCGCGGTCGCTGAGGAGCAATTCGCTGGGATTCGTCACCTCGCGCAGGCCATCCTCCTTCATCTCATAGATGCCTATTTCGCTCGTGTTGCCAAAACGGTTCTTGATTGGTCGCAGGATGCGGTACAGGTAATTACGGTCACCCTCAAACTGAATGACGGCATCGACAATGTGCTCCAAAACCTTGGGGCCTGCTATGCTACCCTCCTTGTTGATGTGCCCGATTAGGATGACAGGCGTGTAGGTTTCCTTGGCATAGCGTTGAAAGGCAGCAGCACACTCGCGCACCTGTGTCACACTGCCTGGAGCGCTTTCCAGTTGCTCGCTGGCAATCGTCTGGATGGAATCGACAATGATGAGCCCGGGCTGGAAGGCACGGATGCTGCTGAAGATGTTGTCCAGAGAGGTCTCGCACAGCAGATAGCACTCACAGTCCATGCGCCCGCCGGCGATGCGGTCGGCACGCATTCGCAATTGCTGCGGGCTCTCCTCACCCGAAACATAGAGGACTCGCCTCGAACGGATGCGCAGCACATTCTGCAAGACCAGCGTGGATTTACCAATGCCCGGTTCGCCACCCAACAAAACAATACTGCCCGGCACCAATCCTCCACCCAGCACCCGATTAAGTTCGCCGCTGGGCAGGTTGATGCGAGGCTGGTCCTCGGCACGGATTTCTGAGATCTTGACAGGCTCAAGCGCTTTGTGGCCAGAGTCTGCCATCGTGCCATAACGCATAGCCGATGACGACTTTGGCGCCTTGGGCTCCTCGATATAGGTGTTCCATTCACCACAAGCAGGGCACTTGCCGAGCCACTTGGGAGACTCGTTGCCGCAGTTCTTGCAGAAAAAGGTGGTCTTGTTTTGCTGCTTGGCCATAACAGGATTGACTGGATGGAATGAATTAAGTGGGTTATCTCCTGAAGAACTCGCTGATGGTGATGGCCGCGGCGACGCCCACATTGAGCGACTCGCTGCCAGCAGTCTTGGCCTTCGGAATGAGTAAACGCTGGTTCACATGCTTGGCCACTTTGGCACCAATACCCTGTCCTTCGTTACCGAAAATGACAAAGCCGGTCTTGCCCAACTCGCTACGATAGATGTCATCACCGTCAAGGAAAGTGCCGTAGATGGGCAAATCGGGATATTCCTCGAACATAGCCTCCAGGTCGCCATAGTGGACCTTGACACGGGCGATGGCTCCCATGGTGGCCTGCACGACCTTGTGGTTATATACATCCACCGTGGTGCGGCTGGCGAAGATGTCACGGATGCCAAACCAGTCGGCCAGCCTGATGATGGTACCGAGGTTGCCCGGATCCTGGATGTTGTCAAGCACAATGTTCAGGCTTTGGGCCACGCGTTTGGTATCGATAGTGTCCTCGGGTTTCTCGTAGACGGCAATCACATCGCTTGGGGTGTCAAATTGCGAGATGCGCGCCATCTGCTGGCCGTTGGCAAACACAATCTTGTCATAGTGTTCGGCCGTGCCACACTGGTCATACCAGGAGCGTTTGGCGATAAGCCATCGACAATTGAAGTGCTGCCACGTGTCGCGCACGCACTTGGTGCCCTCGGCGACAAACAGCCCTTCCTCGTCACGATATTTTTTGGCAGCAAGGCTCTTGACAACCTTGAGGATGCCATTATTCATGTCCATCATAAGGCATCCTGCTCACGTTTAGCCACAAGTTCGTTAAAGCGCAACAGCGTCGTACAAAACTCCTCGCTCAACAAGGAGATGACTTGCTGGGAGATATCGGCAGGCACATCCTGGGTAGCCGATGCGATTGAGCCGGCAATCGCAGCTATCGTGTCGGCATCACCGGCAAGCGCCACCGACAGCCTGACCACATCCTCATAGTCCTTGCCCTCGAAGTAGCACGTTAGGGCCTCGGGGACCGTGCGCTGGCAGGTCTCGTCGAAGGTGAATGTGGGACGAATCTGCTCAAGTGTGCGCGAAAGGTCATAGTTGAAGGTCTTCTCGACGTAGTCACGGATTTCCTGCTTGCTCTTGCCCTGGCGGGCCAGGAAGATGGCAGCCGCAGTTGCTTGAGCGCCCTTGATGCCCTCAGGATGATTGTGGGTCACCTCAGCCGAAATCTTGGCCAGCTCCAACGCCTCGTCAAGTGACTTGGCATAATATCCAACAGAGCTCACACGCATAGCCGAGCCATTTCCAAATGAATTGTAGGGCTGTGGATCAGTATCATGAATCCAGCAGGCGAAACGGCCACCATACCCCCTGTTGGGGTATTTCCTGCACATGTCAAGCATGATTCTGACCAAAGTCTCGGGTGTGTGCTGTTCATCCTCCAGCAGCCACAAAGCGTTGGCCATAGTGAGGACCGTGTCGTCGGTAAAAGTGCTTTGAGGCGTGAACAAGTCAAAGTCATGGTCACGCGTCGGGTTAAACTCGTATGCCGACCCAATCACGTCGCCGGCAATAGCTCCAATGATTCCTTTCATAAAATAAAAAATGTATTATGAGATGACAAAATTAGTGCAAGTCGGGCGAAATGCCAAATTAATTTGAGCATTTCCAAGCCGCAGTCTTTATTAATACATGAGTAACCAACAGCCAATGGGCAGATTGCGGCACTATCAGCGCCTCAATCATTCCACTTATCATGAAACCCAAGGGATGAGGTATTGGGCGCCGACACGAGGTGCTCTGCAGACAACGGGTTGAACCGATGCAGAAGCTTTGCGCATAGTGGCCAGGGCTGACACATCGCGCCATCCCTGTGTGCAGTTGCGCACGGTGATTACAGCCACACCGGCATAATGACCAGCCAGGCTGAGTAATGAGTTCTTGACGGCATTCAGACTGTTAAAGTTCATGCCGTTGACACTGGCGAGACGACGACCATTGCACTCGAGAGTGGCACAAATCTTGTCTCCAAAGTGGACGATGTTGCTAATGTTCTTGTTCATAGTCATTCCTCCTTGTTTCGTTTTATTCAATTCCATCGCTCAACAGCACGAATTAATACCTGTTGTAAAGTTGCTTTGGAATTTTCACACTGCAAAGATAGAATGACCAAGTGCCAAATCTTGGCACTACAATCAAAAAGAAAATAAAATCAAGAATAATACTTTGACTTTCCCTAGAATAACTTGTCAGATTTGAGAGCGATTAACCAAGTTGGTTTACACTTGATTAGAGTTTTTTGACTCCATATTACACGAAATACGCCAACATTCAAGGGTTTAAATCCTTAATTGTTAGCGTATTACTTTGTTTGAGCGGTAGACGGGACTCGAACCCGCGGCCCTCAGCTTGGGAAGCTGATGCTCTACCAACTGAGCTACTACCGCAAACCATTTGTTTGCCTTGTGATCAAGGCAATGTATTTCAAATTCCGGGCCTAACCTCAGAATCTCAACCGGCGCTCTCGTTGATGACGTCGGTGATGCTGTCGCCGTTCTCGGTGACGTAGTAACGAATTTTGACAGAGTCGCCGATGACCCAAATCTGCCGATGGTCAATATCGAGGTCGGGATAATCGAAGGTGACGGTGTCTTCACCGACGAGCAGTGCCACGCTGTTCTTTGCTCCATCCACAGCAACTCCGGTGACTTCCTTTATGGAGTCTTGCTCCTGCTCCATGAGTTCGCTGGGCTGCTCTGTTTTTTCTTTTTCAGGCTGTGACTCGCTGACACAGGACATCATCGAGAGTGCCAAAAGGGCACTTATAGCCAAAAGCAATTTCTTCATATTCCTATAAATTAAGCGGTTGTTTACTAGCGCAAAATTACTCTTTATTTACCAATCCTGCAAAAAAAGTGCCAACTATTGCAAAACGTGGTTATGGGTCAAGACATTGACGGTTAGAACTTGTAGTTATCGGTATCCAGGCCGTCAAGTTCTTCATAATCGGAGATTTCATCCTCGTCATACTCCTCGTCGCCGTAGAACTCGCTCTTGTCAATGGCTTCGATGTTGCTGGCATCGGGAATCTTGGGAATGGTGATGAACTCAGTAATGTCAACACTCTCGGCAGGGGGATTCCCGACTTTTCTCTCACACAGCGGGTCGTGCAACGTCTTGCCGGGGACAATTTCCTTGAGTTTCACCTTGAAGAATCTCTCAGTCATGTAGTCGAAGACAAACTTCATGCGCTGTCCCTCATCCTCGAGCAACTCGTCGAGCTGGGTGTCGTCCATAATCCAGATGTCCTCGTCGGTGTCGGAGCCCATATCCATGCAGGTGACTTCTTTCTCCTTGTTCCACTCGTCGTCACAGATGTAGAAAGAGTCCATCTGTTCCTTACTGTAACCAGCAGAATCGAGGATGATGTTGCGCAGCTGCATGAAGGTTGCCGCAGAGTCAATGGCGATCTGCATTTTGAAATTATCGACCTCGTCTGAGACAATGACAAATCTATAAATCATAATCGTATCTAATTGATTTGGATGCTATCGTTGAGTAAAGATGTTGCGAAATTACTAATACATTTTTATCAAGCAAATCTTTTTTGAGTTTTTTTTCGCTTTATGGTGCAGTTTTGGTTTTCTGCTCTTTATTTTTGCCACTAATAAAGCGAAACCACGCCTGAAGACGGCGTGGTTCACATTATATTATTACGTCTGATTGTCGGGTGTGCCGTTCAAGGCACGAGTCCGTATGCACGGAAGACCTTCTGAATCTTCTCAAGGGCGAAGGCTACTTGTTCGTGGGTGTGCGTTGCCATCAGACTGAATCGGATAAGCGTGTCGTTAGGTGCAACTGCAGGCGACACAACGGGATTGACAAAGATGCCCTCGTTCAACAAATCGCGCGTGATGGCGAAAGTCTTGTTGTTGTCGCGGATGAACAGGGGGATGATGGGAGTCTCGGTGTGGCCGATTTCGCAACCCATGTCGCGGAATCCCTGCAAAGCCTCGTGGGTAATCTTCCAGAGGTGCTCTTGACGCTCGGGCTCACTGATGAGGATGTCAATTGCCTTCATCGCTGCCGCAGTAGAGGCCGGAGTGATGCTTGCCGTGAAGATGTAGCTGCGTGAATGATGGCGCAGGTAGTTGGTGATGATCTTGCTGGTAGCGATGAAACCACCGAGCGAGGCGATTGACTTGGAGAAAGTACCCATAATGAGGTCCACCTCGTCTCTCAGACCGAAGTGGTCGCACACACCACGTCCACCTTCACCGAAGACACCGATGCCGTGGGCCTCATCGACCATGATGCTGGCGTTGTATTTGTGGGCCAGATCAACGATGTCGGGCAACTTGCAGACGTCACCCTCCATAGAGAAGACGCCGTCGGTGACGATGAGCTTCACACGGTCGGGTTCACACTTCTTGAGTTGAGCCTCGAGTGAAGCCATATCGTTGTGCCTATATTTCAACGAGTTAGAGAACGACAAACGTCGTCCCTCGATGATTGACGCGTGGTCCTGTTCATCCCACAAGATGTAGTCCTCACGACCAGTGAGCGTGGAGATGACGCCCAGATTCACGCCAAAACCAGTGCTGTAAATCATGGCATCTTCCTTGCCCTCATACTCAGCCAGCTTGCGCTCCAACTCCTTGTGGAGGTCAAGCGTACCGTTAAGGAAAGGTGAACCGGCACATCCGGTGCCATATTTCTGAGTAGCCTCGATGGCGGCTTGCTTGATGCGCTCATCGTTGACCAAACCTGAATAGCAGTTGGAACCGAACATGAGCACCTTGCGGCCGTTCATGATGACCTCGGTGTCCTGCTCGCTTGAGATTGCGCGAAAATAGGGATAGATGCCAGCGGCCTTGGCCTTCTGTGGCTCTTCATATCGCGCTAACTTGTTCTCTAATAGGTTCATACAAATAAATCTAAATCCTTGATTAACCAGCAATGACACAGGTCACGCATGGTGTAAGTATATAATTGGCTGCAAATTTACAAAAATAATTGTTAAGCAAATGTTAAATAAGCGATAAAATGAGACAAAATGACCAAAAGAGACATCGCTAACAGGCTAAGTCACAAGACATCGTGTCTATTAATAATTTTTAAAAATAGTGAAAAAGAAACACTGTGCGTCACTATCAGTTGCGGTCCACATCATCCATTTCAAGCTCGGCATTCTGCATGAGATCATAGTCCGAGAACTCAACGCCGTCAAAATCACCGTCCTCAAACATGTAATTCTGGCGGAAACATCCAGTTGAGACCACCGCAACAAGCAGTATTGCGGCAATCACTATCAAGCGTTTAATCAACTTCTTCATACATATATACTTAATATTATCAACTGCAAAATTAGTGAAATTTTGAAACGAAGCATAGGATTTACCAAAAAAAACACTAATTTAGCGCACCAAAATCTCATAAACGACAAAAAGATGGACCTATTTGAACAGCGAATCAAAGAATTGCGCGATATCATCAACCGCCACAACCATAACTATTACGTGTTGAACACCCCCACTGTGAGCGATCAGGAGTTCGATGCCCTGCTGCGAGAGCTACAGGACCTGGAACGCGATTATCCCCAATATCAAGATCCGCTCTCTCCCACTCAGCGAGTGGGCAGCGACATCAGCAAGGGTTTCACCCAACTTCGTCACGAGCGCCCGATGATGTCGTTGTCTAACAGTTACAGCATCGAGGAGGTGCAGGACTTCCTGCGCCGTGCCCAAGACGGTTTGGGCGGCGAATCGAGTGAGATTGTGGGTGAGATGAAGTATGACGGCACGTCAATCTCGGTGACCTATGAGCACGGTCGTCTGTTGCGCGCCGTGACCCGTGGTGACGGCGTGCAAGGCGATGATGTGACCGCCAACGTCATCACCATCAAGAGCGTACCGCTTGAAATCACTGGCGTTGAAAATCTGCCCGACAAATTTGAGGTGAGAGGTGAAATCGTGTTACCCTGGAAGAGTTTTGAGAAACTCAACGAGGAACGCCAATTCAACGAGGAGCCCCTGTTCGCCAATCCGCGCAATGCTGCCGCCGGCACCCTCAAACTGCAGAACAGTGCCGAAGTGTCACGCCGTGGCCTGGATGCCATCTTCTACTTCTTGCTGGGAGATAACCTGCCGTTTGAGACACATTTTGAAAGCATCATGGCGCTCAAGCAATGGGGCTTCAAAACCGGAGAGATGTCCATCCTGCCCAGCATCGATGCCGTGAAGGACTTTATCGGCCATTGGGACGTGGAAAGGAAAAAACTGCCTGTGGCCACCGACGGTCTGGTGTTCAAAATCAACTCCCTGCACCAGCAACTGAACCTGGGAGCGACCGCCAAGTCGCCACGCTGGGCCATCGCCTATAAATTCGCTCCGGAGCGCGAATGCACCAAGCTGCAATATGTGTCCTTCGAGGTGGGTCGCACGGGTGTCATCACCCCGGTCGCCAACCTCGACCCCGTGCTGTTGAGCGGCACCATAGTCAAGCGCGCTTCCCTGCACAATGCCGATATCATCCGCCAGCTTGACATCCATGAAGGCGACATGCTCTATGTGGAAAAAGGCGGCGAAATCATCCCTAAAATCGTTGGCGTTGACGAGAAACGGCGTCAACCCGGCAGCTTGCCCGTCGCCTTTGTCACCCATTGTCCGTCTTGCGGTACGGCCCTGCAGCGCATTGAGGGAGAAGCTGCCTGGGTATGTCCCAACAAATGGGGATGTGCGCCCCAAATCTGCGGCCGCATCGAGCATTTTGTGGGCCGTCACGCCATGGACATCGAGGGCATCGGCGAGGAAGTGGCTATCGTCCTGAACAAGAGCGGACTGGTTAATGACGTGGCCGACTTGTACGACCTCACCCAGGAAAAACTCGTGGCTCTTGACCGATTCCAGGAAAAGAGCGCTCAACGCATCCTGCGCGGTATCGAAGCGTCCAAACAAGTGCCTTATGCCAGGGTCATCTTTGCGCTGTCCATCCCCTTTGTCGGCGAGACCACCGGCAAGGTTCTGGCTCGCCACACCCGCGACATCGACACGTTGATGTCCATGCCCGCCGAGCAACTTGCCGCTATCCCCGAAATCGGTCCCAAGATCGCACAATCGATAGTCGACTTCTTTGCCGAAGAGCGAAACCGCATCATTGTCGAACGGCTGCGTGCCGCAGGGCTGCAGATGGCGCTCACCGAGGAGGAGACAGCCGGCCAGACCGACAAACTGTTGGGAAAGAAAGTGGTCATCAGCGGTGTGTTCGCCAAGCATTCCCGTGAGGAATACAAAGCGATGATTGAACAGAACGGCGGCAAGAACGTGAGCAGCATCTCGAGCGCTACCAGTTTTATTCTTGCAGGAGAGAACATGGGCCCGGCCAAGCTGGAGAAAGCACGCAAGCTGGGCATTGACATCATCAATGAGGAACAATTCCTCGAAATGTTGCAATAAACGATGAAACACGCCATCACCATCATCATCACAGCAATGCTTACCTACAGCATGACACTTTCCGCCCAGAAGGTCGAGACCTTTGTCCGCAGTCAATTGGCGCAATACCCTCAGTCGCGACTACTTGACCTCTATAAATCAAGTTTCCAAGACTTTATGGGCGCTGAACATCTGGTGAACGACACTGCCAGCGCCAGGGCATATTTGGAGCAGGAGTTGGCACAGTGTGAGACCATGGAGTTGCTGCCTTGGTACAGTGAACCTTGCGGGCCCAACGGTAATCACGTCCGTGTTAGCCTTCGTGCCGTCCTCGAAGGGCACATCAGTGCCGACGCACTACTGTCGGCATTCATCGCCAGTGCCAATACCCAGAGCCGGCCCACAGTGGAGCAATGGTCAACTCGATGGCGCGACATGATGGCCGTGATCGACCGGATGGAACTCGATCTCCCCCATTATGACGAAGACAGACAATTCATCGACGAGGTGCTGAATCAAGGGAAATATGCCATCAGTCACTCGACCGATTACCGCGAAGCCTATTCACCGCACTACCGCATTATCGCGCGGGAGATCTTTGAAAGAGATATTAAGCCGCTTCTTCCCCACCCTTGCTGCTGCCATTAGAACAAGAATCGCCCTGCAAGAATCACCGATTGTGACTTGCAGGGCGCTCGGCTTGTTGCTCCCGAAGGAGCTACCATCTATTACCAGCCGATACGTTTATAAAATTCATAACATTATATCAGTTGTAATTACCTGTGATCCTTATCACGGTAAGGGAGAATCGTACCATAGATGGTCATGTCGGGACCTCCCGAGACACGAGCCACAGCACGGTTGCTGCCGTGGTACAACGTGATGTGCACATAAGCGTCGACCTGGATTCCCGTCAAATGATACTGCAGATACACGTCACCATTGTCGTCATACTTGATACTCTTTTTGCGAATGGTGCCCTTACCGGTCCATCCTCCCAAGCCGTTGACGCCGGGGTTGCCCATATTCAAGGCAAATTGAATGATACCGTCCTCGTCTTGCGCAAGGATAAAATTGGAATTGCCGCTAATGTCGTGATGACGGTAACCCGTATTGCCAAGCTGAATATTGTCGGCAAGCAGGACGAAATAGCCACGGCGCAAGGAGTTAGCCGCCTTGGCATAGGCAACCTCGTCGTTGTGTTCACGCAGCTTTTTCTCGCGTTCCTTGATTTCCTGCTCGGTCTCCTGAACCGGTTCGGCCGGTGTTATCACTTGCAACTGCACGTCGCTGGTCTCGATATCAATCTCATCGGGCGTCTGAGCCGTGGCACAGAAGCCTATTGAAATAATTGCACAAAGTGTCAATAAGAATTGTTTCATCGTTCTGAGAGGTTTTAAAGATATTTATTGTTTATGTTTTATTGTTCGCTTATTAGACGTGATTTTTTAATTTTTGTTTAATTTTGCAGTGTAAAAAAATTCATTTGGATATGATGGAGAGAAAAACCGACTGGAAAATGGGGACACGATTGCTGGTGCTGCTGTGTCTGATGGGTGCCGGACTAATTGTGGCATCTATTGTAACCGCACTTGTGATGCGCATGGGATTGTTGACGATTCTCACCATGCAACAGGTGTTTGCATTTATTGTCCCGGCTATTGCCGCGATGGCCATTTTCTATCGTCGTCCGTTGCACGTGATGTGCTTTGACCGGGCACCCCAATGGAAAGCGATACTTGTCGTTGTGGCTTTTTATATCGTGTCACTGCCAGCTATGAACTGGCTGGTGAACCTCAATGCCTCCATGTCTCTGCCGTCATGGATGAGCGGTATTGAACAGATGCTGAGGTCTCTTGAAGACAGCGCCGCCGACGCCACCACTCAATTGCTTGACATAACCAGCATCGGGCAATTAATCGCTACTGTGGCAGTCGTGGGCTTCATGGCTGGCCTGAGCGAGGAAATCCTGTTCCGTGGTGCCATGTTGCGCACGATGCAGGACAGTCGTCTGGGCGACCATGCCGTCGTCTGGATTGTCGCCATCGTGTTCAGTGCCATTCACCTTCAATTCTACGGTTTCCTGCCTCGCATGATACTGGGTTTATGGCTTGGCTATCTGCTGGTGTGGACGCGCAGCCTGTGGGTTCCCATTATTGCCCACACCCTCAACAACAGCACTGTTGTGGTGCTGGGCTACTTGGCTAACTTGGGTGTTGTTGAAGAGAGCTTTGGGGACAACCTCGGCCTTCCTGCCGACGGTGCATTCCCCTGGCTGCCACTCGTCAGTGCCGTGCTGAGCATCGCCCTTGCCGTGTGGTTCGGCCGCCACTGCCACTCGCGCAATTCTCAGGGCTGACCTTCAAACCACGTCAACAATACACAAAGTGCCAATGGTGTTCCTCCATTGGCACTATTTTTGCCCCTGTCATTCCATAAAGAAAAGTTTTTTTATGAAAAAAGCCACAAATGTAGATTTTAATCATAAAAATGAGTTACCTTTGTAGGTTAGAGTGAAACGCGCTACCGGTTTCAAACCATTAGTGCGCTATTAACTTTTTGACACTAAATCATTTAGATAACAAATCCAAATAAATACGATACAGTTATGATGAAGAAATTTATCCTTATTGTGTGTGGCTCGTTCGTGGGTGCATTTTTGGCATTCATGTTTTTCATGATTTCGGCCATCATCATGAGTATTGCCATCATGGGGTCAATGGACAGCATGAAGAGCAGCGGAGTTTCCAGTCATTCCATTCTGAAGCTCGACCTTGGTACCGAGATCAAGGAGCGCGGCGGCGGTCAAGACTTTGACATGATGACGCTGCTCCAGGGTGGCGGTCTCCCCCAAACTACCGGCCTTAACACCATGGTGTCGGCTATTGAGAATGCCGCCAAGAACGACAAAATCGACGGTATCTATATCGAGTGTAATGGAGTGAGTGCCGCTCCCGCCACACTGAAGACCCTCCGTCGCGCACTCAAGGATTTCAAGAAAAGCGGCAAATGGATTACCGCATACGGCTACGAGGGCATCAATCAGGCAGACTACTATCTTGCCAGTGTTGCCGACAGCATCTACCTGAATCCCGTCGGAGCCGTTGATATTCACGGTATGGCTTCGGTAACCCCCTATTTCAAGAAACTGCTTGAAAAGATTGGCGTTGAAATGCAGATTGTCCGCGTGGGTTCCTTCAAGAGCGCCGTCGAGCCTTACATGCTTGATGACATGAGCGAAGCTAACCGCCTGCAACAGGAGCATTATCTGGGCTCCATCTGGAATGACATGCGTGACAGCATAGCAGTGGACCGCAAGATTCAGGCCGCAACGCTGAACTCGTTGTGTGACAGCGTTGTATTCTGCTTTGCAGCAACCGATCTGGTCAAGAACAAACTGGTGGACAAGCTGGTTTACAAGGCCGATATGGAAAACATCCTGCGCGCCCGCACCAAAATTGACAAAAGCGACGACCTGAAGTTCGTGAGTCCCGAAAACCTCGCATCGTCTCTCGAAGATGCGGTATTGGGTGATCACATCGCCGTGGTCTATGCCGTTGGCGAAATTGACGGTACCAGCAGCATGGGTGCCACAGAGGAAGGCATAGACAGCGAGCGCCTGAGCAAGGTTATCCACAAGCTCATGGACGATGATAACGTCAAGGGTATGGTCCTCAGGGTTAACTCGCCCGGTGGCAGTGCCTTCGGCAGCGAGCAGATATGGAAAGCCGTTGAGGATTTCAAGTCCACGGGCAAGCCGGTAGCCGTGTCGATGGGTGACTATGCCGCTTCGGGTGGCTATTATATCTCCTGTGGTGCCGAGCGCATCTTTGCCGAGCGCACTACCCTTACAGGCTCAATCGGTATCTTTGGCATGATTCCCGACGTCAGTGAACTCGTAGAGAACAAGCTCGGAGTCCACATGGCCTCGGTCAAGACTAATGAGAACGCTGACATGGGCGCCACGGGCAAAAAATTGACACCTGCCCAGCTCGCGGCCCTTCAAAACATGGTCAATCAGGGTTATGAACTGTTCACCAAGCGTTGCGCCGATGGCCGTCACGTGACCCAAGACTCCATCAAGTCGATTGCCGAGGGTCGTGTGTGGGATGGCATCAGCGCCAAGCAGATTGGCCTGGTCGACGAGTTTGGTGGCATTGCCGAAGCCGTGAAGTGGGTGGCCAACAAAGCCAATATGGGCAACGACTACAAGACCCAGAATTACCCCTCACTTGAAGACGAATTCATGAGCATGCTTGACAAGTACATGGTTACGCGCTATGAAAACCGCCTTCGTGGAGAGATGGGCCTGATGTATGACTGGCACATGCAGCTGCAACGCATCATGGGTCGCGACCGCATCCTGTGCCTGATGCCCGAAGTCATCATTGAATAATAACTGATATCAACCATAAGTCTATACTAAGGTCTCCCGTTTAAGATAGCAATGGACCTTTCTAAAATACTGAACAAAGAACAACGCAAGTCCATCATGGACGCACTGCTGACACCGTTCTCATGGGGATACGGCGCCGGCGTGTGGTTGCGCAATAAAGCATTCAACTTGGGAATATTGCCCCAAGAAGAATTTGACGTGCCCGTAGTCTCTGTGGGCAACATCGCTGTTGGCGGCACCGGCAAGACCCCTCATGTGGAATACATCATCGAGGCGCTTTACCGTCGCTATCATGTTGCAGTGCTGAGCCGCGGCTATAAACGCAAGACTCAGGGATTCATCCTGGCCAGTGATAATATGACACCTCGTGACATCGGTGACGAGCCCTACCAGATCTACCGTAAGTACAGCGGCCTGATTACCCTTGCCGTGTGTGAGAACCGCCGTAAGGGCATCAAGGAATTGCTGCGCATTGACCCCGACATTAACCTCATCCTGCTTGACGACGGTTTCCAGCATCGCTATGTGAAGCCCAAGGTCAACATCCTGTTGATGGACTACAACCGTCCCTGCTATGATGACAAGATGATGCCGCTGGGCACGTTGCGTGAGCCTGCATCAAGTGTCACCCGCTGCGACTTTGTCGTTGTCACGAAATGTCCTTCGGACCTGACTGCCATGGACATCAGGATGATGAAGAAGAACCTGGACCAGTACATGTTCCCGCCCCCCTCGCAGCAATTGTTCTTCAGCAACATCCGCTATGCCGACCCGGTGCCGGTGTTCCCCGTGCAGTCACCGCAGCTGACGTCGTTGCAATGGCTGCGTGACGACGATGCCGTGCTGTGCTTGACCGGCATTGCCACGCCCAAGCCGCTGGTGCGCTACCTGCGTTCCTACTCTCCTCGCGTCAAGGTGATGCACTTCGATGACCATCACTTTTTCACCCGCAGGGACTTCACCGACATTTTCAAGGTCTTCAACAGCCTTGAAGGCAGGCGCAAATTCATCATCACCACCGAGAAAGACGCGGTGCGCATCGTCAACAATCCTTATTACCCACCCACGAAGCGCAACGATATCTTCTATATTCCCATGAAGGTGGGTTTCCTGGAGATGGAAGGCTGCAACTTTGTCGAGGAACTGATCCGCAAAATCGACATGCAGGACGGCCAGATGTCGGCCACCTGAGAATCATCTATTGACAATCATTCAACAACTTGATAAAAAAAGAAAGGACTACTTATGGCACAAGAATCCAAATCCAACTTGCTGAACATGATTCAAGAAACCAGTGAATTCATCAGAAAGCGTGTAAACGGCAAGCTGCCGAAAACCGCAATCATCCTGGGCACCGGTTTGGGCGCCGTGGTTGACCACATCAACATCGAAGTGGAAATCCCCTATGGCGAGATTCCCAATTTCCCTGTCTCGACCGTTCAGGGCCACAAGGGTCGTCTCATCTTCGGCACCCTGGGCAACAAGTATATCATGGCCATGCAGGGCCGTTTCCACTACTATGAGGGCTACACGATGCAACAGGTAACCTTCCCCATCAGGGTGATGAAGGCCCTCGGCATCAAGACCGTTTTCGTTTCCAACGCCTCGGGCGGCATGAATCCCGCCTTCAAGGTGGGCGACCTGATGCTCATCACCGATCACATCAACGTCTTCCCTGAGCACCCGTTGCATGGCAAGAACATCGACGAATTGGGTCCGCGTTTCCCGGCCATGGTCGACGCCTACAGTCCTCGCCTCATCCAGATGGCCCGTGATATCGCCAAGGAGAAAGGCATCCGCCTGATGGAGGGTGTTTATGTCGGCACACAGGGTCCCACGTTTGAGACGCCGGCCGAGTATCGCTACTTCTGGCGCATAGGTGGCGATGCCGTGGGCATGAGTACCGTTCCCGAGGTCATCGTGGCCCGCCATGGCGACATGGAGGTGTTCGGCATCTCGATTATCACCGACCTGGGTGTTGAAGGCGCTGTTGAGCGAGCATCCCACGAGGAGGTTCAAAAGGCCGCCGCTGCAGCCCAGCCCATCATGGCAATGCTTGTCAGGGAGATGATTGAGCGCTTTGAGGAATTGTAAATAGCGGACAACACATCAGACCCTCCAGTTTTTCTAGATTCTCAATTTTTAGAGTTTCTAGAACATCCATACATTATCCAGTGCAAGGACTGAAATCATCATGAAGGAGACCGAGATATCCACATTAGGCGAGTTCGGACTGATAGAGCACCTGACTCGTTCTTTTCCCGTTCGCAACGAGTCCACCCGTCGCGGTGTGGGCGACGACTGCGCTGTCATCAATTATGGCAAGGACCGCGAGACGCTGGTCACCACCGACCTGCTGCTCGAGGGCATACACTTTGACCTCACCTATGTGCCGCTGATGCACCTGGGCTATAAGGCCATCGTGGTGAACCTGAGCGACGTGTATGCCATGAACGGCACACCACGCCAAGTGACGGTGTCGCTGGGTATCAGCAAGCGCTTTACGGTGGAGCATATCGAGCTACTGTACGAGGGCATGCGCATCGCCTGTGAACACTACGGAGTAGACCTCGTCGGCGGCGACACCAGCGCATCGGTCACAGGACTCATCATCAGCGTGACCTGCCTGGGAGAGGCAGCCAAAGACGACATCATCTATCGTACCGGAGCACGGGATACCGACCTGATCTGTGTGAGCGGCAACCTGGGTGCAGCCTATATGGGTCTGCAATTGCTGGAACGCGAGCGCCGAGTGAGCGCCGAGGTGAAAGACAACGACTTTGAACCCGACTTTTCGGGTAAAGAGTACATCATTGAGCGTCAGCTGAAACCCGAGGCCCGCCGTGACGTCATTGAGGAACTCCGTGAATTGGGCATACGTCCCACGGCAATGATGGATGTGAGTGACGGCCTGTCGAGCGAACTGCTGCACATCTGCAAGGATTCGGGTGTTGGTTGCCGCGTGTATGAGGACCGCATCCCCATCGACTACCAGACCGCCATGATGGCCGAGGAACTGAACATGAACCTCGTCACTGCCGCCATGAACGGCGGCGAGGACTATGAACTGCTGTTCACTGTTCCCCTCGCCGACCATGACAAAGTGGCTCGCATGAAGACAGCCCGCCTCATCGGCCGCATCACCAAGCCGGACCTAGGAGCCTGTATGGTGACCCGTGACGACCAGGAGCTGGAAATCCGCGCCCAAGGCTGGAACGCCTTCACCCCATCCGACAGCAAAGAATAACAGCGTTCACATCACGCAAATATTAAGCGAATTACACGAGTCTGATATCAATCATCGTGTAATTTGCTTCTTTTTTACCGTGTTCATTATTTTGATGAGCAAACATGGTTTCGAAATGATATTTTTAAGGGCTTTTTTGTGTTATTTCGGCTTTTTTATTACCAATTTTACTAATTTGTGTTAAAAATCGGCATTTTTTTGATAAAAAATTAGGTCAATAAAACCAAACGGCATTATATTTGCAACGGTTTTCATGGTATTAGTTTTTAAGATTTAGGTACATTGAGCGTCGTGAGACCCGTAAATGACCACCCAAATGTTTAAGGTTTATGTTAATGGTATTAGAAGGTTAATTAGTTAAAACAAGTCCCTGACGTCGAGTCAGGGACTTGCTTTTTATACCACCCAAGAGCTAGCCTTGGACATTTACCATGTAGTCACAGAGATTAATCCTCGGGAGCCTCGTCGATGAGTTCAAGGAACTCTTCGAGCTTGGGCGTGATGATAATCTGAGTGCGGCGGTTGCGCTGCTTGCCCACTGCGGTGCTATTGGCAGCGATGGGATTGTACTCACCACGTCCGCCTGCAGTCAGGCGCTTGGGATTGACACCATAATCATTCTGAAGGGCCTGTACCACCGATGAAGCGCGCAAGCAAGAGAGGTCCCAGTTGTTGCGGATATTCTCACGACGGATGGGGACATCATCGGTATTGCCCTCGATGAGCACGTCATAGTCCTCGTAATCGTTGATGATCTTGGCAATCTTGGACAGGGTCTCGGCTGCACGTTCGTTAATCTCATAGGAACCGCTCTTGTAAAGCATGTTGTCGGCCAACGAGATGTAAACCACACCCTTCAACACCTGGACATCCACGTCCTTGAGCTCCTCCTTGGAAAGAGAGCGTGTCAACTTGTTGGTGAGAGCCAGGTTGAGCGAATCGCTCTTGGTCTTCAGGTCGGTCAAGTGGCGGATATACTGGTTGCTCTCATTAATCTGATCCACGAGTTTCTCGATGGAGACATTGCTCTGGCTGGAGTTTACAAGGCTCTTATCAAGAGACTGCTGCAAGCGCTCATAGGCAGCCTTGGACTCGGCCAACTGCTCTTCGAGCGAAGAAACCCTCACATTGGCAGCGGCGAGTTGCTCCTTGGCTTCCTGATAATTGACATTCAATTCCTTGTAGGATTGCATCATCCCCAGGCTGCGTTGCTTACAAGCTTCCAAATCCTTCTTGCTGGCACAACTGCTCACGAGCAGAAGACCCGTCAGCAGGGTCATCATCAAAACACTTTTTTTCATATTTGTAATCATTATTGCATATCACACTGTATTGTCACAACAATAATAAGACGCAGAAAAGGCAAGAATGTTGTATCTGTTATCATGATTTAACCAAAAAAGACCGACAAACACACTATTTTTACACTCTTTAAGCCCAATAATAGCCGAATTCACCACATCAATGAGAAAAAAATGAAACTATATTTTGTTTTTGTGTTAGGGTTGCAGTAATTTTGTAGTTTAAAACGATAGTAAATGGAAGCTCGCGAGAAAAAACAACTGCTGCTCGACACCAGGTACCTGCGCATGACGCAGATTTGGGCCGAGAATTCCTATTGCAAGCGTCGCCAGGTGGGCGCCTTGCTTGTCAAAGACAAAATGATTATCAGCGACGGCTATAACGGCACGCCAGTGGGATTTGAGAATGTGTGTGAGGAAGATGCCGACCACTCCAAGCCCTATGTCCTGCATGCCGAGGCCAATGCTATCACCAAGGTGGCTCGCAGCAACAACAGCAGCGACGGGGCAACGCTCTACATCACCACGTCTCCTTGCATGGAATGCAGTAAGCTCATCATCCAAGCCGGCATCCGTCGCGTGGTGTTCGGCGAGTACTATCGTATGCACGACGGCGTCGACCTGCTGTGCCGTGCCAATATCGAGGTCATCCACCTGTGGAAACGCGGAGACGACTACGAACCCATTTCCATCACAAGCGAGAACAGTGAAACACACTATCAAGAAGTGGCCAAGGAGTTGGAAACCAAAAAGTAAAGGATACAACTCATAAACAGGCTAGCATAACTGATTCTCATGACAAACAGCTAATTACAAAAAACAATGAAACAGAAGTCCACTCGTCAACCCATCTGGTTACCCCTCGCTATAGCTGCGGCGATTGTGGTGGGCATATTTATCGGCAGTAGTTTCTCGGTTAACAAACCTGTTGCCGAGAATGACCATAAACTCAACGCGATCCTCAACCTCATCGCCCAGGATTACGTCGACACGACCAATCTGCATGACCTTATTGAGCAGAGTATCCCCATGATCCTGAGCAATCTCGATCCCCACACGAGCTATTTCACCGCCGAGGAGTTGAAGGCAGCAACCGATGACCTGAACGGCTCGTTCAGCGGCATCGGCATCTCCTTTGTGTTGACCGGTGACACGATCGGCGTGGTTGAGGTCATCCCCGGCAGTCCCAGTGAAAAGGTGGGAGTCATGGCCGGAGACAAGATTGTCATGATTGACGACTCGACAGCCACGGGTCCCCAGATCACCACCGGTGAAGTCATGAAGCGCATTCGCGGCGATAAGGGCAGCAAAGTGAAACTGACCATCAAGCGTCAGAACTCCAGCAAGCTGCTCACCTTCACTGTGACACGTGGCGATATCCCCGTCAACACGGTGGATGCCTACTACATGCTCGACAAGAACACTGGCTATATCAAGGTCAACCAGTTCGGACGTCACACCTATGACGAGTTCATCACTGCCATGGCAAGCCTTCAGGAAGACGGCGCCAAGCGCTACATGATTGACCTGCGCGGCAATGGTGGCGGCTTCATGGAGATGGCCGTTCTCATGGTTAACGAATTCCTGCCCGCCGATGAACCCATCGTGTTCACCAAGGGCCGTTACAAACGAGACGACAGTGAGGTGTGGAGCGATGGCAACGGCTCCTTCCAGGATGCCGAGGTTGCGGTGCTCATCGATGAGTTCAGCGCCAGTGCCAGTGAGATTTTTGCCGGTGCTTTGCAGGACAATGACCGCGGCCTGATTGTGGGTTGCCGCTCCTTTGGCAAGGGATTGGTACAGAAAGAATTCGTGCTGCCCGACAGCAGTGCCATCCGCCTGACCACCGCCCGCTATTACACACCCAGCGGCCGTTGCATCCAGAAGGATTACAAGGAAGGCATGCTCAACTACGAGAAAGAGCTTATTGACCGATACACGCATGGCGAGTTGTACAGCCGCGACAGCATGAAGGTCGACAAGAATCAAGTCTTCTCCACATTGCACACTGGCCGCACTGTTTATGGCGGAGGAGGTATTGTCCCCGACATCTTCGTCGCCCGCGACACGAGCGGTGTCACCAGCTACTTCATCGAAGTCTTCAATGCCGGATTGCTGCAGCGTTATGCGTTTGACTACTGCAACAACCACCGCAGCTCGTTGACCAAGATGGATGATTACAACCAGTTCCTGCGCACAGCCCCCAGCGAAGAGGCCCTGATCAAGGACTTTGCCGACTATGCCGCAGCCAACGGCGTCGTACCACGCTGGTATTACATCAATCAGTCCCAGGAACTGATGGCCACCTATCTGAAGGCGTTCATTGCCCGTGACATCTTCGGCAATCAGGCGTACTATCCTATCCTGAATCGCAACGACGTGACCATTCAAGCAGCCCTCAAGGCATTGAATAAGCACAAGGCCGTCTTCCCGATTACAGACTAAGGTTCCAAAGCTTACCGACAATGAAAAGGAGCTTGCCCATCTGGCTTACACTAGCCATTGCTGTGATAGCATTTGCGGCAGGACTCCTCGTTGACCGTCATTGTCTACGCACTGAGAGTACTGTAAGCACTGTACCCAAAGATAAGCGTAGTCCAAAAGTCAAAGCCGTTCTTGACCTTATAGCAACGGAATATGTGGACACGGTAAGCCCGGCGAAACTGATGGAAAAGAGCATACCACTCATCTTGAGAGGACTTGACCCCCACACCAGTTACTTTGACGCCAAGAATTACAAAATTTCCAAGGATAAACCTGATGGCGTGATTCCCGACATCGGCATTGTCTTCATCACCATCAACGACAGCATCTTTGTTGAATGCACCGTTCCTAATGGACCTGGTGACAAAGCCGGCCTCATGCCTGGTGACCGCATCACGGTGGTAGACAGCAAACCCATCACCAGCGAAGACATCACCGCTGGCCAAGTCATGAAACTCATGAGCGGGCCAGACGGCAGCAAGCTGACCATAGGTGTTCAACGCCACGGCATCAAAAAGCCATTGGAATTCACTGTTATCCGCGAAAGAATCAGGGACCGTTCCATCGGGTCATTTTACATGCTTGACAAGAACACCGGCTACGTCAAGGTCAATGTGTTTGAACGCAACACCTATAATGATTTTGTCAAGGCGCTGACCCAATTGCGCGATGAAGGCGCCAAGCGATATATGATTGACCTGCGCGGCAATGGTGGCGGCTATGTGGAAATCGCGGTGCTGATGGCCAATGAGTTCCTGCAGTCGGGTGATCACATTGTCTCGACACGCGGCCGCCACAAGCAGAATGATCGACACTACACCAGCGACGGCAAAGGCGCTTTCAAGAACGCTGAAGTGGCCGTGCTCATCGACGAATTCAGCGCCAGCGCCAGTGAGATTTTTGCCGGCGCCTTGCAGGATAATGACCGCGGCCTGATTGTCGGCCGCCGCTCCTATGGCAAGGGTCTTGTACAGAAAGACTTTACCCTACCCGACAGCAGCATCCTCCGCTTGGCAGTCGCTCGTTATTACACGCCCAGCGGCCGCTGTATCCAGAAAGACTACGAGCAAGGAGTCAACAATTATAGCCAAGAGCTGCTGGAACGCTACCAGCGAGGAGAGGCATACTACCGCGACAGCGTCAAGATAGACAAGAGTCAGAAATATACCACAAGACATGGGCGCACGGTCTACGGCGGTGGCGGCATCATTCCCGACATCTTCGTGCCATTCGACCTAGACGGTATCACCATTTACTATGTTGACGTTAAAAATGCAGGCTTACTGCAACGCTTTGCATTTTCTTACTGCGAGAAAAACCGCGCATCGCTCAACAAGATGCAGGATTACAAACAATTCATGAGAACCACCCCGATTGACAACGAGTTGATTAAAGAGTTTGCCAGCTTTGCCGCTACCGAAGGCATTGCTCCTCAATGGCATGCCATCAGCCAATCCCGTGATGTGATATTGACAACGCTGAAAGCTCAAATCGCCCGTGACATCTTTGGTCCGATAGCTTATGCCTCTATCATGAACCGCAACGACAATACTGTCCTCACTGCACTAAAAGCACTCGATCGTCACAAAGCAGCCTTCCCGATTACCGATTGAATCTATCGGTAAGGTCATGAAAAAAACATCAGGACGAGGCAGAGGTCATCTGTCCCGTCCTGATTCATTTCATTAAAGAATCCTCGAAGGATTCATCAGCGTTCAATCTTAATTGACTGAGTGCTCGATTTTGATGCTTGGCATCAAGCCATTAATTGGCCTTGGCACTCAAAGTCTTTTTGCGAATGGTGACCGGTCCGTTACGGAAGTTGTACTTGTCACCTCGCGGAGTGAGGAAGTCGATGTGTTTGCGCAGACGCGGTCCCATCTTGTCCTTCACTACCCACTCACCATTGATGGAGGGAGTAGATTCACTCTCAACAATAATCACGTCGCCCATCTTGAAGCCATATTGCTTAAACATGTCATGCGAAAGGGCGACCCATCGAATCTGATAGTTTTTCAACTTATCATAATTGATTCGGTCTCCGCTTGCTGTTACCCAACCACAGCCACCCATCCCCGGGTGGTATTTGGTGGCGTGCAATGTATATTCCTGCCCAAAAGCAGTCACAGCAATCACAACAGCAAGCGCTAAAAATAATCGTCTTAGCATAAGTTGTTAGTAATTGGTTCGTGATGCAAAGGTATGATAATCATCTGAATTGACCAAATTTTCGGCCAACAAAGTGCCCGTCGGCTGGCCGTCAAAATGCCGTTAAAGCCAGTGTTAATAGGCGATTGCGGCCAGTCGTCCCAAGGGGGCAAAAAAAGTGCCCAACTTGGGAAAATTTTCAATTTCTCAAGGCCATCAACAAGCGAAAAAGCTATCAGAAAGAGTAGTCCAGGATTTGAGGATTGAAGTGGATTTCGCGATTTTCGAAGAGGCGATTCATAGCCCCATCGGCTACCAAATCCTGAGTTGTCCCGGTGAGGACCTGGCGATCGGTGGTAATAAGCCAGAGTTCATCGGCCAGCATGAGGGACTGGGAGATGTCGTGACTGGAAAGGAGGACGGCCTTACCGCGGTCATGGGCGAGGGTCTGCAGCAGGCGCATGGTCTCGATGCGGCTTGCCACGTCAAGAAATGCCGTCGGCTCATCTAGAATGATGATAGGTGTCTGCTGTGCCAGAGCACGGGCTATCATCGCCTTCTGGCGCTCGCCATCACTCAGCGATGCCATATACTCACTTGCTTTGCCAATGATACCAGCATCGCACATCGCCTGATGAACGATTTCACGATCCTTGTCGTCGAGTCGTCCCAAGAAACCCGTGTGCGGCTGACGTCCCAATCCCACCAGTTCGGTAACCGTGAGAGCACCTGCCTGAATGCGCTCGGTTGAGACAAGGCCAATGGTGCGTGAACGATCCTTTTGGCTCATGGTCAACAGGTTCCTGCCATTCACCTCAATGGAACCACTCAAGGGTCGCTCATCACAAGTGAGCGCGCGCAAGAGGGTGGATTTGCCGGCACCGTTCTGGCCAAGTAATGCTACCAGCTTCCCTTTCTCGAGATTGAGGTTCAAGCCACTGAGCAAAGTCACCTGCTGGTTACCATTGCGGTAACCGACTGCGAGTTCACGGGTTGTCAATATGGAATTTTCGTTTTTCATCAGTTTTTCAGCTAATCGCTAATTGAAATATTGGATGCGACGACGGTTCAGGATGATATACAGAATTATCGGCACACCGATAATGGGTGTGATGGCATTGATGGGAATGATGCCATGCGGATTGTTCACGCTCACCAGTGCACATAACAAGGCGATGACCGCACCTGCCAGCATCGTGGAAGGCACCAGTCGAGCATGGTTGCTGGTGCCGAGAGACATGCGCGCGATGTGGGGCACGACGAGTCCGATGAAGCCAATGGGACCGCAGAAGGCAGTCACCACTGCAGTCAAGACGCCCGTGATGATGAGCAGGATGTTGCGAGTCCTGGACACGTTGATGCCCAAGTTGCGGGCATAGCGGGCCCCAAGTAATAAAGCGTTCAGCGGCTTGACCATCAACAATGAGGCGATGAGAGCCAAGAAGATGACACCGGCATAGATCGGCATCTGCGCCGCGCTCACGCCAGAGAAGTTACCGAATCCCCAAGCGACATAATTGTGAACGCCTTCCTCGGTTGCCACAGAGTTGAGCAGCTGGACAACACTGGAGGTGAGATAGCTGACAAGGATACCGATGATGAGCAGCATCGTGTTACTGCGCACGATGGCCGAGAAGGCAATGAGCACAACAAGCACTACGCCAGCACCCAACAATGCTCCGACAAGGACAGCGATGTAACTGCCGACGTTTCCTCCCAACAGGCCTCCCAATGAGCCACCCATTGCCAAAATGACAATAGCGACACCCAGACCCGCGCCAGACGACACGCCAAGAATTGAGGGTCCGGCCAAGGGGTTATTAAACGTCGTCTGCAACAACAGACCAGAAACCGACAATGCCGCGCCGGCCAATGCCGCCGTGACAATCATTGGGATGCGTGACTGCAGGATGATGATGTCCCAAGCCTTGTTGCCGCTACCCTTGCCCGAAATGATGTCGGTAATACTGCCGACAGGGATATCCACAGAACCGAACAGAAGACATGCCAGCACCAACAGCACAAGCAGTACCGTCAAAGCAAGCATTGTAATGATATAGCGGTTTTGGGACATTGGAGTCACGAATTAGGAGTTAGGAATTAGGAATTAATTGATATGGTGATACATCTGCGGTTCAAAACCCGGGAAGAGTTCGGGATGTAAGATAGCTGCGAACTCATGCAGGAGAACCTCGGGATGGAACGGGATGCGGTCAAAAAAGCGAGTCTTGTCGGTATCGCACACATAGACGCGCTTGTTCTTGAAGGCCGCCATCTCCTTGTTCAAGTCATAGGCACCCTGCAAATCCTTGAGGGATGTGATATTGGTCCACTTGATGAACCAGTAGTCGGCATTCTGGGCCACGGCAAGCACTTGGTTGAAATCGAGTGCCAACGATCCTGTGTTCTTATCATCAGCCCAAAGGTATTGGCCTCCGGCATCAGCCAAGATGCGCGCCATATAGCTCTCACCACCGGGGACATTCCACACGCCACTAATCACCATTTCGGTCACGACAGTGGGGCGGGATTCGGCACCTGCCGCCTTCTCCTTCATCTCGTTATAGGCTTCCACAACAGCATTGTAAAGGCTGTCGGCCTCCTGGCGTTTTCCCACCAGTTCGCCATAAAACTTCATCCATTCGGCCCTGCCGAGCGGATCATATTCCAGATAGTCGGCACACTCGATGATGGGAATGTCCAGATTGGCAATCTGGCCGTAGCTGGCATCCTGGTAAGGAGATAAAAGAATGGCATCGGGCTGCATGTTGATGACCTTTTCCACGGTTGGGTTCATCGAGTTGCCACAGTCGGCAATTTCACCTTTGTCCACTCCATCAATCAACGTGGAGTCGATGAAATATTGCTTGTCCACGATTCCCTTCACCACATCAAGAGCACCGAGTTCACCCAGCAGACTCGTGTGAACCGACGAATAGACCAACGCACGCTGCACGGGAGTGCGCACCACGGTGCCCTCGGGCAAATCGGCGGGCAGTACCGAGTCACGAGGAACCAGGATATAGCTGTGCAGCACCCCACCCTTCCAGGGATCGGCGACAGTGACCATGGTATATCCAGCCTCACGCTGCATCGAGAGTAAGCGTGCGTGAGTAATCACTTTTCCATCGGCAACCATGCCTCCAGGAGTGTTATTACCGCTCCTGAAGCAAGCTGTCAACATCAACGTTGAGAAGAGAAAGGCAAGCAGCCAATATCGTTGTACAATCAGTCTCATAGATTCATTTGATATTTGTTTTATTCTTGATTAGTGATGATATCAAGAATATAGGGACGCATGATGTCTTGGGTGGCACGGTCCACATACTTGTAGAAGTATTCCTTGATGATGGACCGCTTCTTGTAATCCCTCATGCCCTCATAACGCATTTGCAAGTCATGATAGTCCTCCAGCAAGTCAATCAACACCTCGGGAGTCACCTTGAGTATCTTACGGTTCAAGAAGTCGAAATAGTAGTAGTCAACCGCCTCTTCAAAAAACTCATCATCCGCATATTCACCCATCAAGACACTCTTTACACTTAATCCCGCATAAGTTGCAAAGGCAATTTTTTCGTTAAAGAAAACAGGGACAAAGCCGTGCAACTTGCGCACATCGCCCTTGAAGTCTTTTCTCAGGGACTGACTGCTAATGAGCCAAATGCTGTCGCCGAGAGTCACAGCTAGATGTTCGTTGGCAATCAGTTCATTGAGCTGCTCATCACCTGTCGAGATATAAATCTCATAAGGCGTGAGAACTTCAATATAAGGATCCATCAACATTGCTACAGGCGACATGTCCATCATCTGCTCCCATGTGTCATAAAAATAGACGGTGTCGATGGGGGCAGTATCAGCAGCGGTATCATCGGCAGCAGCTCGAAGGGAAACTACCGCCAATGCGACCATTAAAACATATTTTAACCAGTTTTTCATATCACTAGGGATGATTCATTAATAACAAGCAAGCATTTCACCTTTCAAGAGGAACACATCACTTTACCAAGTCAAGGATATAAGGGTGCATGACGTCGGAGGTCACTCGGTCCACATATTGCAGGAAGTAATCCTGTATGACAGGCCGCTTCTTGTAATCCTTCATGCTCTCATATCGTATCAACAGGTCATGATATTCCTCCAACAGGTCGCTCAACACTTCGGCGGTGACCCGAAGTACCTTGCGCTCCTTAAAATCCAGATAATAACAGTCCATGACGTGCGAGTAATCAAAGTCTTCTCCAGCACCTCCCATCAGGATATCGCCCACACTCAAGTTCTGCCCCTGACCCACATAGGTCAAATAGGCCACTTTTTCGTTGAAAAACACGGGGATGAACTTGTAATCGTTCAGCCGGTCGGTATCGCCCTTGAAATTCTTCTTCAAGAAAGTGCTGCTGATGAGCCAGATGCTGTCACCCAATGTTGCCGCCAAGTGGTCATTGAGTTTATAGTCACTGGCAGATTTGTAAATGTCAATCTCGTAAGGAGTATAGATTTCTATCACAGGCGAAACAACCATTTCAGACGGAGTTTTGTTCATCATCTGTTCCCACGAGTCATAGAAATAGACCGTGTCGCGTGGCAGAGAGAAAATGGCAGCACAATGCTCGGAGCACATCGTCAATGCCACTGCTAACAAGACAAATCGTAACCAGTTTTTCATATCTATCAGATAATTAGAACGTTTTCAACAATTGATAGAGTTTGCGCGTGGGCAGACCCATCACATTGTAGAAGTCACCATTAATGCCCGAAATGCCGATGTTGCCAATCCATTCCTGAATGCCATAGGCTCCGGCCTTATCTAAAGGGCGGTAATGCTTGATGTAATAGTCAATCTCGTCGTCGGTGAGGTTGGCAAAGTGGACGATGCTGGTGTCGGCAAACGACTCGCAGCGGTCGGCCGTGGTGACACACACGCCGCTGATGACACGGTGAGCGCGCCCCGACAGGGCTCGCAGCATGCGATGAGCGTCGGCCTCGCCTGTGGGCTTACCCAACACAGCGTCATCGAGCACCACAACGGTGTCGGCCGTGATGAGCAACTCGTTCTCCTTCAAGGGATGCCCCTCGGCCTTGATGCGAGCGAGATAGACAGGAATCTCCTCGACGGGAAGATTGGTGGGATAAGTCTCATCAATACCCTTGATGGCCTCGACACGGAAAGTCACTCCCATGTCATTCAAGAGTTCACGGCGGCGGGGCGAGTTACTGCCCAGCACGACGTCATATTTTTCCAAATTATTGAGCATTGTCGTCAATCGGATTTCGGTTCATAATGGAATCAGAAAGCAGACGGTAAATATCGCGTTTGTCTCCATCAAGTGATGCCAGATGCCTGTCGATGACCTGGGTGTCGTGACGTATTGCAGGCCCTGTCTGGGAGCGCGACGGCGAGAGGCGGTCGAGTTTGTCCACTGTAGTGCGGATCAGCGGTTTCATCGCTTCAAAAGAGAGGTCGGCGTCAGCGAGCACTTCACTGGCCAGCGTCCACATGTGATTGGCAAAGTTGCACGAGAACACCGAAGCGACATGGAGTTGTCGACGTTGGTCACTGTCGGCCTCTGTGACATGACAGGAGAGCAATTGGGCCAAAGAACGCAGGTCATCAAGAGCGCTGCTGTTATTGGCTTCAATAAAGAAATGCACCTCGTCGAGGGGGACAACCATCTCACGCGAGAAAGATTGCATGGGCCACATCACGCCACAACGGGCACGGCGACCCTCGAAGAGGTCTATCGGTTTGCTGCCCGAGGTGTGAACCCACAGGGCACCGTTGTCGGGCACAGCGGCAATGACATCAGCGATAACATCATCACGAACCGCGATGATATAGGCATCGGCATCAGGGACAAGCGCCTGCAGGTCATCGGTAGCGTCCTTGCAACCGACGGCATCAGCCAGTTCACGGGCATGCGCCAACTGGCGGCTGTAAATCTGAGCCACCTCGGCATGCGCCACCAATCCATGAGCCAAACTGGTCGCCACATTACCGGAACCAATAATCACCACTCGTTTCATCTGCTTGCTTTATTCTAGTGCAAAGATACATTTAAGACTCGAATTGGGCAAGAAAGTTTAAGCAAATTGCTTGCACAGACGGCCGAGTTGCACTATCTTTGTGGAAACAATGACCAAAGAGATATGAAAGAGATTTATTACGCAGGCGGATGCTTCTGGGGAACAGAGCATTACTTCAAGCTGGTGAATGGTGTTGTAGAGACTCACGTGGGCTATGCCAACGGAAATACCGAGAACCCAACTTACAAGGAAGTGTGTACCGACAAGACCGGTTTTGCCGAGACGGTTCACATCGTGTATGACCCCGAAATCATTTCATTAGAGTTCCTGACCGAGATGTATTTCAAAGCCATCGACCCGACGAGTGTGAATCAGCAGGGTCATGACAAGGGCACCCAGTACCGCACAGGAATCTACTATACCGACGAGAGCGACCTGCCGACGCTGCAGAAAGTGTATGACCGCGTACAGGCTGAGGTAAAGTTGCGTCTGGCTGTGGAATTGCTGCCGCTCAAGAATTTCTATACCGCCGAGGAGTATCATCAGGACTACCTGGACAAAAATCCCGACGGATATTGTCACCTACCACTAGAACTGTTTGAGATGGCTAAGCGGGCCAACAGATGACGACATAGCCCTGATGAAGCCCATAAAGCAGCAACAAGTCATCAGCCACCTCAAGCGATGGGCCGACCACCTCAAGCGATGCACCTTCCACATTAAGCGATGGGCCAGCCTGATCAAGCGATGGACCAGCCGTGAGCATCTGTGGATGACGGTGCCCATTGCCTGTGCTGTGGCTTTTGTGCTGCTGGTAATGATCAAGAGTTGCCAAGGCATCACCTACAGTCGCAGCGACGAGTGCAAATTGTTGCTGCTGGGATACTCCAACCCTGAGGCGCAAGTCATTCTCGAAACGCTGACCAAGGAGCAAACTGACAGCCTGATTGCACGCATCGGGCACGACACGCTCGTTTGCCCCGTCATAACTCACCGCTACTTCATCGCCGACAAACTGGACCGCTATCTTGCCTTCCACAAGAGTGACACTGCGGTTACTCTTAACGACATCATCGCCATTGTCAATGCAGGTAGCGATCGCAAGGGTTACGAAGTGTCAACTCTGTGTGACACGACAAAGGGCTATCTGATTCTGGTCAACAAATACCATCATCTGCCCAAGAACTACAAGCGTCAAGACATGGTGCCGTTCGATAAAAGTTGTTCCTATAAAGGGAATCAGGCTGTGCAAGCAGTTGTAGATGCTTTTGTCAAGATGCAGCAAGCGTGCAAGAAAGAGACCGACTGCATGCTCATGGTCAGCTCGTCCTATCGCACATTCAACGAACAGCACTACTCTCACAGTGTTTACCATGACAAACTCGCTGCACAACCCGGTCACAGCGAGCACCAGGCGGGTCTTGCTCTTGACATCACGTCGATGGAGCATCCCGAGAAATGGAGTTTCGGCAAATCCAAGGAGGGTGCCTGGATACGTGAGAACTGCCACAAGTATGGCTTCGTCCTGCGTTATCCCGAAGGTAAAAGCCGCATCACAGGCTATGATTACGAGCCATGGCACTTACGCTATGTGGGCACCGAAGCAGCCCAACGCATGCACGATGAGGGATTGACCTTTGACGAATACTATGCTTACTATGTGGAGAGGGAAACCAGATAACGATTGCCACTGGTCTTGATGGAGAAACTGCCGCACAGGCCGTGGCGACTGCCCATGGCAGCAGTGACCATGCCCATCGTCATGCGCAGGTTCACCTCAACACATGGATTCAAGGCTATTTTACCGTTTTCATCCCAATATAGCATCATATCGATGCCTAACGGCCCGTCATAATGCGGTGCAATCCTATCATCTATGGCCATAAGGACCTGGCCTATCACAGGGTCAAGATCGGGATACAAACCCAATAGCATCTCATGTAAATCCTCCATCGGGGCTACCCTACCCGTCCCGAATTGGCTATGGAAATCGCTGTCAAAGACTGAATAGCCCATCAAAGACACATTGCCGTCACGGCACATGCACTCGATGGCAAAATCCTGAACACGGTCCAAGCCCTCCTCACACAGGAGGGACCCTTGCCGTCGCAAGGCTCCGTCGATCCATCGCGGCACGTGGTTGTCGCCCATCGGGTCGATGACACGATAGATGCCCTTGCCACTGCCCGACCACGGCATCTTGAGGTAACAGCCGGGATGGGCCAGCATGAAAGCCGTGACATCCTCCTGCTTGTTCAACTCCACAGGAGGTGGCGAGAAAGCATTATCCAAGGCCTCATGCACCTTGATGGTCATACGGCGATGTGATAAGCGACGAATCCGGTCCAACTGCTCGTCGGTCGGCAGATAATCGGGTGAAACGCACACTTGCAACAGCTGGTGTCGCAGCGTGGCATCCCAGCCCCACGGATGGATGCGACAAGGGCCCAAGTCAGCGATTTGACTCATTGGAATGGGCGTAACATCCAGGCGATGGTCTTGCAACCAGCGTCGGTCCTCATCAATCGGAGCATCATCGGGAACAGCTACAAAAGCCCTTGGTGTCGCCAGCCATGACTGCAACAGACGCAGGTCATGACGAAAGCGTCGGGCAAAGGGCGGCGCGGTGTAGTTGTGTGCACCGTGGGCCAATGCCAGGTCGTGCTCGGGATTGAAAAGATAGACGTCAACCATGATGAAATGAGGGTGGCAATGCCACCCTCTACAGAACAATTATTTCACGTTGATGTTGATGCTGGATTTCATGCCGGTGGCGGGATCCTTGACCGTTAGGGTCATTAAGCCCGGGGTTTTACCGGCTTGGCAAACGACTACCAACTGGCCGTGGAAGAGACTCATCTGAGGTTCGGTAAACGGTTCCAGCGAGGTGGCATCGCCATTGCACGCGGCCTTAAAGGTTCCTGCTCCCGTCACGCTGAATTGCAATTTGTTGGCAGCATCGGGGCACAGGGTGCCGTTCTTATCGACGAGGCTCACTGTGATATAGGCGAGGTCGTTGCCGTCGGCCTTGATCGTCTTGCGTTCAGGTTCAAGCAAAATCTTTTTGGGCTTGCCTGCGGTCTTTATTACCTGTTGCCCTGCCTTGTTGCCGTTTTCGTCATAGACTACCACCTTCAATTCACCGGGCTGGTAAACCACATCGCGCCAACGCAAGCGGTAACGGTCCAAGCGAGTGGTATCGTTCTTGGTGATGCGTCCTTGGCTCTTGCCGTTGACAAAGAGCTCAGCGGTGGGATAGTCGGTATAGCAATAGACGGGCGTCACTTTGCCCTTGCGGTCGGGCCAAGTCCAATGAGGCAGCAGATGGATGGTGTGTTCCTGCTTGTTCCAGTGGCTGCGATAGAGGTAGTAACGGTCTTTGGGCAGACCAGCCAGGTCGCAAATGCCGAAATAGCTGCTGCGCGAAGGCCAGTATTCGTCGTAAGGGGTCGGTTCACCCAGATAGTCATAGCCTGTCCACACGAACTCGCCCACTGTCCAGTCGAAGTCGTCCTGCATCTTCCAGTCATCGTCGGGCAGGTTGCTCCACCAGCAATACTCCACATCATAGCCTGAGCACTGGCCATCGGGCCATGCCTTGTTGGTGGCCACAGTGTCGGGGAAGTAGTAATGTCCGCGTGAGCTCACGGTCGAGGCTGTCTCACTGCCCAGAATAAAGCCCTGCGGCAAGCGTTCTATCATTTCCTCATACTTGTGGAGACGGTAGTTATATCCCGGCACGTCGGCCATCTGAGCGAAGCCGCACCAGATCGCGCCGTCGGCCTGGTCCATGCCACAAGTCACCATGCGCGAGGGGTCATACTGGTGACACAGGGCAATGAGGTCTTTGTAGCGCTTCACGCCCTCGGGCTTCCACTGTTCGGGTATCTCGTTGCCCACGCTCCACATGATGATGCTGGGATGATTGCGGTGGTTGAGCACCAGGTTGCGGATGTCCTTCTGCCACCATTCATCCCAATAGAGGCCATAGCCGTTGCGCACCTTAGGCTCCTTCCACCCGTCAAAACTCTCGGCCATAACCATCATGCCCAGGCTGTCACAGACCTCCATCTGCATCGTCGAGGGCATGTTGTGACTGGTGCGGATGGCATCGGCGCCCATCGCCTTCATCATCTCAATCTGACGGATAAGGGCAGTCTTGTTGACAGCAGCGCCCAAGGGGCCCAAGTCGTGATGCAAGCACACGCCCTTGATGCTGCGGCGCACGCCGTTGAGCTGGAAACCGCCTTCCTTGCTGAAAGACACGGTTCGGATGCCCACCTTTTGAGTCTGGCGGTCAATCTCCTCATCGTCACATTTCAGGACGGCAGTGATATTGTAAAGATAGGGATGCTCGGGAGACCACAACTGGGGATTCTCGACATACAACGTCATGGCATAATGACAAACACCATCAGGCTTGGACCAGTTTCTTGCCACTTCGCGGCCAGTGGCATCCTTGAGCGAAACCTCCAATACATAATTACACTCATATCCTTTTAACGGCCATGAATCATGCTCAACTTTCAGATGTGCAAAGCCATACTCATCCATTGTCTCAAGAGTCTGCACAAAAAGCCCCCAGGTTTGCAATGCATTCTCTCCACGCGACATCACTAGTTTGACGGGGCGGTAAATGCCGCCACCGGGATACCAGCGGTTGCTCTCTTCTTTATTTTCAAGGCTTACTTCCAAAGTGTTCGGAGTACCATCGTTCTCTAAATTGGAGACATTGACGATAAAGGCGTTGTATCCGTAGGCCCAATGCCCCGCCTCGCGACCGTTGACATAGACATGAGCATCGGCCATAGCACCATCAAAGACCAATTCGGCATGTTTGTATTCCTCAGGCACGGTGAACGTGGTCCTGTAATAACCCTTGCCAATCCAAGGCAGCGCGCCAGAGCGGCCCGACTTCTCAGTGGCGACGTTCTCGCCGTTTTCCTTGATGGCGACGACCTGCAGGTCCCATTTCTTGTCAAACGGCCCACTGATGGCCCAATCATGGGGCACGGTCACGGGTTGCCATGTGATGGAGTCACGTGAGAACTCCCAGCCCTCGTTGAGGAATAACTCGCGATGGCTTTGTGCCACTGCGGTGGTGGCGACAAGCACCGATACCAAAGTTAATATCTTTCTCATTGTTCTTTCAGTTGCTTGTTGATGGTGTCAATGTAATTCAGCACTTCGTCACGGCCACGGGCGTCCTCGCTCGAGGTCATGAAAATGGGGGGCAGTTCCTCCCAGGTCTTGCGCAGCACCTTCTTGTAATCCTCGACAGCGGCAGGGCCTGCGACCTTGCCGAGCTTGTCCATCTTGGTGAACACAATAGAGAACGGCACGCCGTGCTCGCCCAGCCACTCCATGAACTCAAGGTCTATCTTCTGCGGCTTGATACGGCTGTCGACGAGGACAAAGAGGTTAGTCATCTGCTCTCGTCCCAGCACATATCCTTGAATCATACGCCAGAGCTTATCGCGGTCTTCCTTGCTGCGCTTGGCATAGCCATAGCCCGGCAGGTCGACGATATACCACTCGCCATTGATGAGGAAATGGTTGATGAGCATGGTCTTGCCAGGAGTAGCACTGGTCTTGGCGAGCGCCTTGCGACCAGTGAGCATGTTGATTAGCGACGACTTGCCCACGTTGCTCCGCCCGATGAATGCATACTCGGGCAACGAGCTGTCAGGGCACTTGCGGTAGTCGCTGTTGCTGATGGTGAATTCGGCAGATTTGATGTTCATATTATTATCAGTTTATTTGTTCTAGAAGATCTAGATAATCTAGATGTCCTAGAGGGTTTCTAAATAGAACGAGACGGGGCGAAAGCCATCGTTACACGAGATCATCGCCGAATGTGGATTCTGCATCCACCCGTCATAGAAGTCACCCTCGCCACGTGCCAAAGCCTCAACAAAGGGGCGCATCGACTCCCATGCACTCTCACACAAGCCCTCGGGCCGCTGAGCGTCCACAGCAATGAACGTCTGCCCGATGGTAATGTCACAAGTGTGCTCGATAGGGTTCTCGAAACGCTCCATCAGGTCACGATAAACCGTCTGACGCATGGCCGTGATGCGCACACGCTTCAAGGTGTTATTGTTGTCTGGATTATCATTCATGTGCGCAAAGTTACAAATAATCTCCCAAAAACGCAAACATCGCCACAGGGCACCCCCGCCGCTGGCACAGAGAAAAAAACGAGACGAGGAGCCTTCAATCAGGCGCCCCGTCTCTACAGGTAATAGATGATATGTTAAGAAACTGTAATAATTATCAGTCTAAATGTCATCTGATTAATGTGTCAGGATGTAGTCAATCAGCAGGTTGACATCGGCGATGTTCACCTCTTGGTCGCCGTTAACGTCACCAATCGAGGAAGTGTCACCAGTCAGAACCATATTGATCAGGAAGTTAACATCGGCAATATTAACCTCACGGTCACGGTTCACATCGAAGATGTTGAAGTCGGGCTTCTCACCCTGCATGAACTTGTAATCCAAGTAAGCACCGGGGAACTCAAAGCGAACTACAGCTTCACGGTAGGGAACGCCCTCGGGAAGAGGCTCGGCAGTTACCTTAGCGTTAACGTGATTGTCGAACTCACCGTTTTCCTCACCGTCAGTCAACTCGATAGAGAGCCACTCGGGAACGTCTTCACCATTGCAGGTGAGGGTCCAACCCTCGTCAACACTGGGCGTGTAGGCGAAGAACTCAATACTGCGGGTAACCAGTTGCTGACCGGCCTCCTCATAGAGAACCTTCTCCATCAAACCACCCTCGTTGGGGAATTTGAACTCACCATCCTCAAGACCATAGGAGAACGTGAGGAAGGGATTCTGGATGTCAAGGAAGATGGACAGACCAGTCATCATGGTGTTGTCATCACCAGCGAAGAAGTGGTTCAGACCCTCATAAACGTAACGGCCAGAGAAGTTGCCATCCTCATCGTTGAGACCACGCTTGAGGTAAGCCAACTCACCAAAGCCCTCGTCGGTGTGATCATCGCTGATGATCAGAGCCGAGAAGTCCTTCAGGCCTTCCATACCCTCATCATTGTAACCGTCAATCACCACCAAGATGGGGAAATCGATGGTGGGGGTATATTCAACCTCCAAGCCATCCTCCTCGTCATAGACGTTGAACTTAACCAACTCAGCATTTCCGGGCACGAGGGTAGCACGACCGGTAGCAATCATTTCACCGGGCTCCTCGGGCAGAACAACAGCATCTACCTCGTCATAGGCGGGAATCGAGTCCAGCTTGTAGATCTTGCAAGTCATGTCCACCTGTTCGGTCACCTCAATCAGAGCGCAATCCAGGAAAATCGACCTGAGCAGATAGGGGTGTGTCGGTTTCTCAAAAGCCTGAGCGATACCGTCCATGCGGAGAACGCGGGTCACACCGTCACGGGTAGTGGTACCACCGTTCTTACCGAACCACCAACCATTATCGTTGCGGCCGTAGGGGTCCATACCACTGTAATAGGTGAAAGGATACTCCTGGTCACCATTCAGACCACCAAAGCTGCAGTTCTTACTGGTGACAATCACGTTACCACCCTCTTCAACATCGCTGAAGATCTCGTCGGCAGCGGAGGCAGACAGAATGTTGGAGAAATAAACGGCATCAACCTTGTTGCCATTCATCTTGTGGCCTTTCAGGTAGTAGTTATACCACTTGCCACCATCCTGTACCCACATGCTGGGCACGGAGTCAACCTCCCATTCATAAGTAACATCAAGGTCACAGCCCTCGGGAGAGTAGGTAATCCACTGCTTCACATATTGGCCAGCATCGTCGTAAGCATACTGCTGAACGTCCCATTCAAACTTCACTTCGTCGGAAGCGCCCTCGGCAACACCATGGAAAGTGTATTCAGCGTAGGGCTTCATGAACAGGTAGCAAGCATAAGCCATACCATCCAGAGTGCCGTCAGGAAGGACGAACATATTGCCGGGGAATGCACCGGCAGGACGCTGATAGAAAGGCTCGAGTGTACCAGCCTTCTTGGGAGCCTTGGCTACGGGAGCACCAAGTTCACGCATCTGAGCCTCCTTCATGAGGTTCTTGGGGTGCTGCATAAGCTGCGGACGCATAGCTGTCGTTTTCTGGACAGGCTTGAGCTGTGCGCTAGCGGTAGTCACCATCAGAGCTGCAGCAGCTAAAAGTAAAATCTTCTTCATAATAAATGAATTGGTTATTAATATGAGTTAATAAAATTGTTATTGGTTTCTAATGATTAACCGGCAACCAGGGTCTCAAGGTCATCAAGACCCTGGCTGTCGATTTGTTGTCGCATTACTGGATTACCCAGTACAGATAGTTAGCCGATTGGCCTTTCTCGACCAGCTTCAAGTTCACAGGAGCGAGCAAGGAGTTGGCTTGAATCTCATAGGTTAATTCACCCATGGCCTTAACAATGGCGTCCATTGACGGGCATTTTGAGCGATAGAGCTGACCGGCGGCATTGCCTTCGGGCTGAATCTCAAACTTAACCTGCGTTTCGCTGACGGGCGTGATCTGCATGTAGAAGGTGGGCTTGTAGGTAGTAGCACCCTTCTTGACATTGAAGATCAACTCGAAGCAGTTGTTGGCGGGCAGATAATCGATCTGCGCAAAGACAAACTTCGACTTGTTATAGGTGTTCAGCTCATCGGCAAGGGTGGTCATCCATGAAGAGTAGCTACCACCTACCTTGTCGGCATCCATGCGCCACTTGAGGGTCGTCGTGGTGAACACGGTGCTCAGGTGGTCGGCAGTCATGGTCGTCTGGTTATCGTCGCGGCAAAGCAGCGAGCCATCGGCCTGACGGATGAAGTTCCTGATCGTGTAACCGTCGAGGGTGATGGGCTCCATGAACGAGAGACCGTCATGGGTGATGATCACGTTGTGCTCCTCGGCAGTGGAGATCTCATCGGCACCCTCACGGAACATCTTCAAGATGCTGGAGGCACCATTCTTGACGATCCAGCGGGTGTTGTTCGGCAGGTTGATGAACACATAAGGAATCCTGGCATGGAAGAAGGAATCGGCCATAGCGACAACCTCGTCCATGTAAACCTCGTCTTCTACAGTCGAGGGAACACGGGTCATGATCATGTCGATACCATACTTCTTACCGGTGATATAGAGCGTGTCGTTGGAGTACTTCATGAGGTCGAACTCATAGTCACCCTCGTGTCCGTAACCGGTCTCATCGGTCTCCTCTTCACTCATGCTGGGGATATCCTCGGGGTCGGCAAACAGGTGGAAGTACTTATTGAAACTGTTGAACGAGAGAACGGGGCCGTTATCGGTCACAACCTCCCACAGCGAGGTCTGGCTACCATAGGCTACAGAACCCTGGGTGCCGCCTTCGACGGAGCTGATCCACTTGTTCTTGCCCGAAATGACTACCGAACCGTTCTTGTTGAAGGTCATCAGATAGACGTAACCGGGCTCCTTGCTGTTGGCATAGTACTCCATCTGCCACTTACCGCCATTACTGGTAAGGATATCAGTGTACATGGCCTGTGCCTTATCGAGACGTGCTACAGCATCCTCGTCAAAGATTTCATCAACCTCGTTTTTGCACGAGCCCAGCGAGAGCGAAGCCAGTGCCACAAGCGTTAACAAAGAGATATTTAAAAACTTCTTCATTTTTTTATCAAGATGTTAAGGTGATACATTATTGAATGCCAGTAACCTGCTTGCGCAATTCGTTGATGTCGTAGTGGGTCTGACGATACTGCACCTCATTACGCAACTCATCAAGGTCGACATTCCAAGCAGTCTTGAGCCACTCACGTGCAATCTGCACCTTCTGGAGGATAGCGTCGGCACCATTGATACCGTCCTTGTCCTCAACGTCGTAAACCAGGATGCGGTTACCGTCATCGTCACGGTAGTTGCGATAGTACTTGTGAACTGTTCCGTCCTCATCTTCCTCGATAAAGACTTCCCACTCATAGAGGTACTTGGGATCCTGAGTCACGTCGTTCTTGGGATAGTAGTAGTAGCAGAAGAACTCGCTGGTCACGTCGTCCTCATCACCCGAGGTCCAGCCACGGCTGGCCAGGTCGAGGATGTAGTTCCACTCATCGTCGGTCTTAACGATGTAGTTGGCGATGGTCTCGGCGAAGTCCTCACGGAACTCACTCGAAGCATAGGTTGTCACGAAACCGAGCGAAGCCACCTGACCTGCACTGCGGTCCTGCCAGTTGTTGCTGTCATAGTGACCGATCGAAATGGTGTTGAACTCATTGGGATAGGTCTTGGTCTGGTGCAGAATGTGAGCGAACTCGTGGTGCATGGTCTTGAAGTAGTACTCGTTCATCATGTTAAAGTCATTGATGCGCATGGCATTGACCTTGAACAGTGACACCTTGATACCACCCTCGGCAAGACCGACGATCTCGGTACCCGAAGTGGGGTTATAGGCGGGAGAACCAATCAAGAGGATGATGCGGGGACCATAGAGCTTGAGGAAGTCCTCACCAGCCACCTTGTCATACACGTCGAACCACAAGTACTTGCAGAGGACTGCCAAGTCGATGGAGTTCTCATAGGTTGCAGGCACCAGGTTATAGTTCATGTTGGTGCTGACATCCGGCATCTTGTAGAGGAACGTCAAATTATACTTCTGAAGATAGTTCTCACGGAGGAACTTATCCAGTTGATAAGTGTAGGACGAGGGGTCGAGTGACTCATCGACATCGGGGAAGATGGTGTCACCCAGCTTGTCCTTGCTGCACGACGAGAGTGACATCATGGCCACTGCGGCGAGCATCAATGCTGATATGATATATTGAATCTTTTTCATAATATTGCGTGTCATCTTTAATCAGAAATACGTACATTCTCGCTGCTGCTGGTGGCAACTGCGGCTGCCTCAACCTTGTTGGTCACGCGGGGGTTGGGCTCGAGACCTGCGCCGATTACCTCGTTAGGAATCTGGATAGCATAACGCGGGTCGAGCACCTCAAGGGTGTAGATGTCATTCATACCCATCTTGTGGGTAATGGTGAAACCGTAGCGCTTGATGTCGAACCAACGGTTACCCATGTGAACCAACTGGATGCGACGGAAGTGCTGAACACACTGCAGGTAGGGCTCAATCTCGTCGGTAACGTGATACCTGTCGCTGGGGCAAACCTCGTCGATGTGGAATTTCATCACGATGTTGTAACCCGGGTCACGACGCTCGGGATCGTCATAGCAGCCATAGAAGCTCAGTACCTGATCCTTGGAAAGCTGAGTCATGTTGTAGTTGCGGGACTCATCGGTTGAGATGTGCTCGGCATTCCACAGATAGAGGTCGTCGAATGCGGCATCGATGTTACCCAGGAACAGGTTAGCCTCGGCACGCATCAGCAAGCACTCCTCGGTGGTGAACTCGGGACGAATCTCATGGCAGTAGCCAATACCCGAAATCTTGTCGGTGTACTCAAACTGCTCGAAGCAGTTGCCGGCGAAGTATGCACCATACTCCTGACCACCTGCACTACCGCAGACACCGTTGAAGCAAGGCATCATCGCAAATTTCTCCTTGGTCTTGGAGTTCTGATACTGGCAACGTGCCCAAGACGGGCCGGGACCCTGAATGGTACCGCGCTTAGCGTCACGGTTGCAAGTGAAGCGATAGCCCAGGAAGCGACGCCACCAGGTGCTGTAGTTGGTGAACAACTGCATGTTGCAGGGGCGCTCGATGCTGGTGAAGTAGCGGCCGATGTCGCTGATATAGTAGAAGTCGTCCTGCCACCAACCATCGTTGAGCATGGTTGCGGGGTCGTTGCCCTTGAATGCTGCGGTAGCATACTGAACCACCTTCTCATAGTCACGGGTGATGAGGTAGAAACGAGCGGCAAAGGCGTTGGTTGAAGCCACGTTGAAGTGGTTCTTGGGAACCTGATAATACTCATCGGTGATGAACTGGAGACCCAGCTTGAGGTCGGCCTCAATCTTCTGGTAGGTCTCCAAGAGGGTACCACGATCGTACTTGGGGTCAAGCTCCTTCTCGGGTACAGTTGCATAGGGGATGCCGGGGAGGCTTGCGCTCATAGATTCACCACGGTAAGGCATGCAGAAGATCTGAGCCAGGATAAAGTGGTGGTAAGCACGAATCATGTAGGCCTCACCCTTGATGGCATTGATACGGGCCTGGTCAGCGGAAGTGATGGGCTCACCCTCGATCATACCGGTAGCCTCAAACTCGTCGGTCTTCTCGAGTACGGCGTTGGCAACTGCGATAGCGCCATAGCATCCGTTCCAGATTCCAGAGGGGGTGTCGGGACTCGAGATATCGAGATCGACATCTTCCCAAGCGTAAACCTGCTCGTCGGCCTGGCTGTAGAATGAGAGGTGGTAACGCACACCATCATCACTGGGTGAATTGTTGTCGATGACATTGTCGCTCGAGAGCTCACCCACAAGAGCATAGTTCGCATCTGTGTAACCGGTCACAAGCAACTGCTGCAACTGGTCCAGGTTCACCAGATAGACGCGGGTATCGGGCACCTTGTCAAGGAAGTCCTTGCAAGAGCTGAGACCGATCAGCGCCACGGCGATAAATAAGATTTTATATCGTAATTTCATAATCTTTATATAATATATAATAATGTGTAACAACTAACGATTACATACCCAGACGCAGGGTAAGGGTGAACTGCTTGGGGTTGGGCGATGCCACACCACCGCTGTTGAAGAACTCGGGATCCTGACCGTTCAACTTCTTGTCGGCATAGAGCAGGCAGATGTTGGTGGCAGCCAGCTTGATGGAAGCGGTGTTCAAGCGCAGATGCGAAATCAGCGACTTGGGCACGTCATAGGTGAGAGAAACCTCTTTCAGACGGATAAAGCCACCGTCGGCGATGCGTGCAGTACTGTAGTTGTAGGCATTGTAAGCCATACTCAGGTAGTTGTTGGAGTAAACCTGACGACGTGAAGCGATGGCGGGGATGTCGGTCATAGCCTCATCACCGGGCAAAGCCCAACGGTTCTTGAAGTCCTTGGTGAAGGAAGTCAGGTCACTGTAACCGGCGCCGAAGACGGGATCCAGGCGCAGCTTGTTACCAAATGCATAAGTCATGAAGACGTTCAGGTGGAAGCCCTTGAAGTCGAAGTTGTTGCCGAAACCGCCAGTGATGGTGGGATCAACGGGACCTTCATACTTGAGGAAGCCCAGATTCTCATACTCCTGGAAGTTCACACCCACGTTAGAGATAGCGCCTGTCTCATCATATACCAGAGGCAGACCATGGCTGTCGAGTCCTGCGAAGGGAATCGAGAAGATGGCACGGTGAGGATAGCCCTCCAAGGGGAAACCGCCACCAGTCACCAGGTCGATGACGCGGGAACGTGACTGCAGCTTGCTAATCTCGGTAACGGCATAGGAGAACGTCAAGTCGGTGCTCCAAGCGAAGGCGCCGGGACGTGCAGGCTCGATGTTGCGAGACGAGATGGTGAACTCGATACCGTGAGACTTCATCTCGGCCACATTACCATACTTGTTGGTGATACCACCGACACCCTGAGTGCGGATCAGACCGATCAGGTCGAAGTTGTTACGGAAGTACCAGTCGAATACCAGATTGATGCGGTTGTAGAGGAAACCGAGGTCAACACCAAGGTCAAACTCGTGCTTCTTCTCATAGGTCAGCTCACTGTTACCCAGACCTGCCAGATAGAGACCAGTCTCATAGGCATCGGTCTCCTGGCGCCAGGGACGGGTAGGATAATAGAGGGCCTCGGCATTAGCATATCCCGAAGGACCACTCTCACCGGTGAGCGAGTAGCTCAGACGCAGCTTAGCATAGGAAAGGATGCCCTTCTGGGCGAGACCCATGTTGTGGAAGAACGGCTCGTCATAGACGTTCCATGCTGCCGAAATGTTCCAGGTGGGGAGCCAGCGGCTCTGTTCGGTCTTACCCATGAGGTTAGAACCCTCATAGCGGATGGTACCGTTCAAGATGTAGCGGCCCAGGAGTGCGTAGTTGGCGTTGGCGAAGTAAGCCATGTTGCGACGATGGGTCTTGCCAATGCTGTAGTAAGCACCGTTCTCTTCCTGCATCTGCTTGAAGAGCTTATAGTTCAGCGAGGGGATGTTACCGTTGTCATAAACAACGCCCCAAGCCTCGAAGTTCTGATAGAATCGGTCAACGCGGCTGGCCTCCATACCGGCATACAGGTTGAGGAGGTGCTGGCCGTTGTTGAAGTCCTTCATGTACTGACCAGTGGCACGGATGTCAAAGGTCTTAAGGCTGTTCTTGGAGAAGAACAACATACCACCTTCCTTCATCACACTCTCGGGCAGTGCGTTGGGCACGTCGATATCGGTGTAGAGGTAGGAGTTGGATGCGCGGATCGAAGCGTTCTCGGGAATGATACCAGCACGGTAAGCGTTGGCCTGGTTACTGTTCTCGAGGACGTAGTGGTTCTGCTCAGAGTTCACCGAACGCATAGAACCCAGCAAGTTGAATTCCAGCGACTGGTCCTGCTTGAGGATGGGCTTGATGTTCAACTCACCCTGGAACTTAAGGTCGGTCACCTCAACATCAATGTAGTTGGACTCCAACTCATCAAAGATGTTAAATGAGGTGTAGTTGCGCACATAACGGCGGTTGGGATCAAGGGTTCGCGCGGTATTCAACGCGAAGCTATAGGGGTTGATATCAAAGTCACGCTTTACCTCACCGTAAACGACATCCACGTTCTGGCTCAAGGTACCGGGAGCTTTCTGGTCACGGTAGCTGTTGCTGTTCAAAATCTTGATTTTGATCTTGTCGGTGAGATTATAGATTGCGTTGGCATTGAAGGTGTAGCGCTCTACGCGGCTGCTCTTGTACCAACCCGGGTCGGTCATAACAGAAGCCGAAGTGTAGAACGAGCCTTTCTCGGTACCGCCCGAGATGCTGACAGCGTGGTTCTGCATCACGTTGCTGTTGAACAGCAGGTCGAACCAGTCGGTGTTGCGCATCTCGGCTTCACGCAGGTACTGGTTGCGGGCGTTCTGGGTGTTGGGCAAGCCGTAGGTTCCGGTGACCGGATCATAGGTGTCCATCAAGGTGTACATCTGGCCATAGATACCAGAGGTGGTGCTGTTCACCAGGTTGGCATACTCGAGCCAGCCCTTCTGCTCCATCTCGCGCAAGATACTCATCTGCTCCTGAGAGTTACAGATGTTGAAGTCGCGGTAGCTGGGCTTCAGGCGGTAGGTGAACTCACCGGTGTAGTTGATAGAAGAGGTTCCCTTGCGACCAGTCTTGGTGGTGATAACGATCACACCAGCGTTGGCCTTGGCACCATAGATAGAAGTTGCGGAACCGTCCTTCAGAATCTGGAAGCTCTCGATATCATCGGCATTCAGACCAGCGACAGCCGATGCGATCAGCGTGGTAGCGTCACCCGACGAGAGGTCGTCGGCGCTGATGTCCACGTTGTCCTCCAGAATCACACCATCCACAACCCACAGGGGCTTGGAACTACCGTAGATGGAGGTAGCACCACGCACGCGGATCTTGGGTGCGGTACCGAAGGTACCCGAAACGTTCTGTACTTGCACACCCGAGACGCGGCCTTCCAGACCACGGCTGACGTCGGCGACACCCGAGAGTTTAGTCTTCTCGGCATCGACGCTCTGGGTAGCACCAGTAAAGAGTCGCTTGTCCACCTTCTGGTAACCGGTGACAACAACTTCACCAATCACATTACCCTTAGGCTGCAGGGTGATTGTCATTCCAGCCTTGGCGGCAACGATTACATCCTCATAGCCTACATAGGAAACTTTAATCTTAGTGCCAGCTGGCACATTCAAAGTGAAATGACCGTCAAAATCGGTAGCAACGCCGTTCTTGGGATTGCTCTGCTGAACAACGGACGCTCCGATGACCGGTTCATTGTTCTCGTCATAGACCGTACCACTCACCTGTGCCGAAACACCGAGTGTGGCAAGAGCCATGACAAGAAACAAGAGTAAATGTTTTAGACTCATAAATTTTAGTTTAAATGATTAATTATTAAATGTTTTAAAAGTTTACTTCACTTGTGCCTTCCTTCTTTTATGGCATTTTGGGGTTCAAAACATTAAACTCGGGGCCCAAACGGTTGGTTTCAGGCCGGCTTCAGACTTAACAAATACAATCCCTACAACAGATTGTCAATCTACAGTTTTCTTGTTTCTTAACACCACATCTATAAAAAGAAAGGCTTGCAAAGTTAATGATATTTTTTTAATATAATGTAAAAGTGTCAAAAACTTTTTCATTTTTTTTATCATCATGCCACGTCATTTTAGTTAAGTCATTAAAAATCAACAATTTAACTTTATTTAGCAAGTCTCAAAAACTAAATTTCTGTTAATCAGCATTTTAATATAAAAGCACAAGATATCACACTCATTAACGATTTTGATAGGGCGAAGCAGGGCGGGACATGCCTGCAGGGGCTGAAACAACAGCGCAATGGCGATATTTACTGGCGCCTACTATCAGTTTTTTGGGCACATAAGGGGATTTATTGCAGGAAAGGCAGTAATTTTGCACTATCGCCACACCATCGTGGCGCCCATACTGTCATGGAAGTAGTATATGAAGACAACCACATCATCGTCGTGAACAAGGCAGCCGGTGAACTGGTGCAGGGCGACCGCACCGGTGACCCGACGCTCATCGATACGGTCAAAGCATGGATCAAGGAGAAATATGACAAGCCCGGCAATGTGTTCCTAGGTGTGACGCACCGCATTGACCGGCCGACTTGCGGCCTGGTGATCATGGCCAAGACCAGTAAAGGGCTGTCGCGCATGAATGAGCTGTTCCGCAAGGGTGAGGTGCACAAGACCTACTGGGCCGTCGTGGGCAACCAGCCGCCACAGAACGAAGATACACTCACTCACTACCTTAAGAGCGTAGAAAGCAACAATAAGACTCACGTGAGTATCGTGCCGCGCGAGGGCCACCAGAAGGCTGTGCTCAAGTACCGTGTCATCGCTGCCAGCCAGCGCTACTGGTTGCTCGAGGTGGACCTGATCACGGGTCGCAAACACCAGATCAGGGCCCAGTTGTCGGCTATCGGATGCCCCATCAAGGGCGACCTGAAGTATGGCGCACCACGCAGCAACCCTGACGGCGGCATCTCACTTCAGGCACACCGCATCCGCTTCACCCATCCCGTCAGCGGCAACGAGATAGACATCACCGCTCCCCTGCCCGACGACTTCAAGCGCCTGGGGTTTGACCTGTGACAAACGTGACAATTCATGTTTCATGATGCGGTTTTGGGACCGAGATTTCTGTTATTAGAAGAAAATTGTTACCTTTGCGACAAGAAACAAATCAATCAACCCAATAACTTATCAAACAAATTATGGCAAACATTCCAGAATTCCGCTATGCGCCCATGTTCCAGTTGGGCAAAGATGACACCGAATACTACAAACTGACCAGCGACTACGTGTCGGTGGGCGAATTTGAGGGCAAACCCATCCTCAAAATCGAGCCCGAGGCTCTGACGATGCTGGCCCAGCAGGCATTCCGTGACGTGAATTTCCTGCTGCGTCGCTCCCACAACGAGCAGGTCGCCAAGATCCTGCGCGACCCTGACGCCAGCGACAACGACAAATACGTTGCCCTGACCTTCCTGCGCAACGCCGAGGTGGCCGCCAAGGGTCAGTTGCCCCTGTGCCAGGACACCGGCACCGCCATCATCCACGGCGAGAAGGGCCAGCAGGTGTGGACCGGCTTCTGTGACGAGGAAGCGCTCGCACGTGGCGTCTACAACACCTACACCCAAGAGAACCTGCGCTACTCACAGAACGCCCCTCTGAGCATGTATGAGGAGGTGAACACACGTTGCAACTTGCCCGCCCAGATTGACCTGGAATGCGCCGAGGGCATGGAATACCACTTCCTGTGTGTCACCAAGGGCGGCGGCAGCGCCAACAAGACCTACCTGTACCAGATGACCAAGGCCGTGCTCAACCCCGGGACACTCGTTCCTTTCCTGGTTGATAAGATGCGCACCCTGGGCACCGCAGCCTGCCCACCCTACCACATCGCCTTTGTCATTGGCGGCACCAGCGCCGAGAAGAACCTGCTGACCGTCAAGCTGGCATCGACCCACTACTATGACAACCTGCCCACCACCGGTGACGAGACCGGCCGCGCCTTCCGCGACGTGGAACTGGAGAAGCAAGTGCTTGAGGAGGCTTACAAAATCGGTTTGGGCGCCCAGTTCGGCGGCAAGTACATGGCTCATGACGTGCGCATCGTCCGCCTGCCGCGCCACGGTGCCTCTTGCCCCATCGGCTTGGGCGTCAGCTGCAGTGCCGACCGCAACATCAAAGCCAAGATCAACAAGGACGGCGTGTGGATCGAGAAGCTCGACGACAAGCCCACCGAACTGATTCCTGAGGAACTGCGCCAGGCAGGCGAGGGCGACGGCATCAAGATTGACCTGGACCGCCCGATGAGCGAGACGCTCGCCATCCTCGACAAGTATCCCGTTTCGACTCGCGTGTCGCTGAGCGGTACCATCATTGTGGGCCGTGACATCGCCCACGCCAAGTGGAAAGAGCGCTATGACCGTGGCGAGGGCATCCCCCAGTACATCAAGGATCATCCCGTGCTCTACGCCGGTCCCGCCAAGACCCCGCAAGGCATGCCGTGCGGCTCGATGGGCCCGACGACAGCCAACCGCATGGACCCCTATGTGGACCTGTTCCAGAGCCTGGGTGGCAGCATGGTGATGATTGCCAAGGGCAACCGCAGCCAGGAGGTGACCGACGCCTGCAAGAAGCACGGCGGCTTCTACCTTGGCAGCATCGGCGGTCCCGCCGCCATCCTGTCACAGGAGAGCATCAAGAGCATCGAGTGTGTTGAGTATCCCGAACTTGGTATGGAGGCTGTTTGGAAAATCCGCGTCGTGGACTTCCCTGCTTTCATCCTCGTGGATAACAAGGGCAACGATTTCTTCAAGAAAATCGGTCTCTAAACGACTTGTTTGAATAACTGACCAAAGTATCACCCGCTGCAGGTTTGTCCGTCTTCGGATACCTGCAGCGGGTATCTTATCGTCCAAAATCCTATTATTTCCAGTAAAAATATGTTAAAAAACACATTTTTTAGGCTTTATTGCTTGTCATGTCAAGAAAAAGCACTACTTTTGCAGTCGCAAATTGCGGGATGGAGCAGTGGCAGCTCGTTGGGCTCATAACCCAAAGGTCGTCAGTTCGAGTCTGGCTCCCGCTACTAAACTTGAGGTTGAGCGTTAGCTCGGCCTCTTTTTTTGTGCATTTTTCTATGGAAAAGGATGCGTCGTCTTGCACAATAGGCAAAAGTTGTGTAAATTTGCCTTCGGCTAAGGTTTGACGGTATCAATCATCCCGTCTGCCCATGCCGTGGCTAGCATAAACTTTGTTTGATGAAACAAAAACCGAGATTCTATGAAACATATTGCAGTGCTTTTTGAAGGCGACATCAACCGACGCCTGGGCGTGTTCAACGCTGTCATCAATCGCGTGAAACACCTGCAACAAGTAGCTGACTACGAAATTGAAGTCTACATGTTACAAGTGTATGATGGTTGGCTGATGCGACGCATCAGACACACAGCCAAAATCGACTCCCGCCCTGATTGGATCGAGGCCGACGGGGTGAAGGTCCACGTCACTTGGTTCCGCCGCCGGTGGAGTGACGCAATCTTGCACCGGTTGTTCCACAAGCCGCCTCGCGCCTTGATCAAACGTCTTCATCAACTGGGATGGGAGATGCGCGGCCAAGACATCGTGAGTGCCCACGACCGCATCATGGGTCATGCAGCGGTGTTTGCCGGCGAGAAACTTCACATCCCCAGCTTCATCACCTGGCACGGTGCCAGCATCTACACCGACCCACCTCGCGACCCGATGATAAAGGAGCTGACCATCAAGCTGTTGCACAGTGCCACCTGCAACTTTTTCGTCAGCCAAGGTCTGCTGGACAAAGCCCATGCCGAGTTGACCGACGGCTTCCCTGCCGAGGTCCTGCTCAACGGTGCCAGTGAGCAGTTCAACCGCTACAGCGATGACCGCCGCCAAGCATTGCGAGAACACTACGGCATTGACGAGGGAAAACAGGTCGTTGCTTTCGTCGGCCGCTTTGAACCTGTGAAGAACGTCACCCTGCTGCCAGACATTTATCAAAAGATTGAACAGCAGCATGACAAACCGCTGGATTTCTGGGCAATAGGAGACGGCATTCAACTTGAAGAAACCAAACGACTCATGGCCTCTAAAGGCGTAAACTGTCACTTCACCGGCAAGGTGCCTCCAGAGGAGATTCCCGACCTGCTCAACTGCGTTGACCTGCTCGTGCTGCCCAGCAGTCTCGAAGGTCTGCCCCTCGTTGTCATAGAAGCGCTGTCGTGTGGCGCCCATGTCGTTGCCACTAACGTGATTGGCACCGCCGAAGCCGTAGGCCGTGAAAACGCCATCGACCTGGGCGATAATTTTGTGGAACGATTCACCGCTCGAGCCATCGAATTGTTGCGTGGCGACATCGATCAACAGCTGCCACCTGAGGTAAGCTGGACCGCCACAGCCGAGAAGGAAAACCGCATCTACCATAGTTATCTTGACACAATCAACTGATTTACTATTTTTCAATCATTTATAAGCCTTGTTTTAAAGTAACGATTTAATGCAAAAATAGTTGTTATAATTTGACAAATCGGTTGTATCACCATATAGCTAATCTGATGATTATCATATAAAATAATTTATAATTTTAAAGTAAAAATTTAAATTACTGCAAAATATGCCCAATTTCGTTGAAACATTGCTGCCTTTAGCCCTTCCAGGCACTTATACTTACCGCATTCCAGAGGGTCTCAACCTCTCTATCGGCATGCGAGTGTTGGTGCCCTTTGGCCGCAAGAAAATCTTCACGGCCATCGTGATGAGCATACACGACAGGGAGCCAAAAGGCTATGATGTGAAAGAGATTTTGGGCACACTGGATGACAAGCCCATCCTGAGGCATCCTCAACTGAAATTCTGGCAGTGGATCGCCGATTATTACCTTTGTTCTATGGGTGAGGTTTACAAGGCCGCTGTACCGTCGGGCCTAAAGGTCGAGAGCGAGACCACCATCAGCGTCAATCCCGACTTTGAAGAGAGCGAACCTGGGCAGTTGACCGACCGCGAGCGTGTCATCCTGGACTTCACAGCCCAGCGTGGACGTGTTCAGATTGCCGAAATCGCCAAAGCAACCGGATTCAAGACCGTAGAACGAAATGTCAGCCACTTGTTGGAGCTTGACGCGCTGCACGTGAGCGAGCGCGTGATCGATAATTACCGGCCCAAGACTGAGCCCTGCGTGCGTCTTGCCGTCAGCCGCGATGACGAACAGGCTCTGCATCAATACTTTGACCAACTCAAGCGGGCACCGAAGCAGGAGCAGCTGCTGCTTGCTTATCTCGACATGTCACGCTGGTTGCAAAGCGGCGAGGTGAAAGAAGTGAGTAAGGAAAACCTGCTGAAACGCGCCGGTGTGAGCGGAGCCGTCCTTCATGAAGCCGTAAAGCGCGGTCTTTTTGAGATTTACAAGAAAGAAATCAACCGTTTTGCCGAACTGGGCAGCGTGCTCGAGGAGCCTCCCACGCTGAGTGAAGACCAACAGCGCGCTTACAGTGAAATTCATCAGTCAATGCGCCAACATGCCATAACCCTGTTGCACGGCGTGACCAGCAGCGGCAAGACCTCAATCTACATGCATCTCATTAACGATGCGCTGCAGTTGGGCAAGCAAGTGCTCTATCTCGTGCCCGAAATAGCGCTGACGACGCAGCTGACACGCAGGCTGAGACGTGTCTTCGGTGATAAACTGCTCATCTACCACTCCAAATTCAGTGACAATGAGCGTGTTGACATCTGGAAACGTCTGTTAGACAGCCATGACCCATGTGTGGTCATCGGCGTGCGTTCATCGGTATTCCTCCCCTACTCCAACCTGGGTCTTGTCATTGTTGATGAGGAACACGACAGCAGTTACAAACAGCAAGACCCCGCCCCCCGCTACAACGGCCGCAACGCCGCGCTAGTGCTGGCTCAGATGCACGGCGCAAAAACCGTGCTGGGCTCGGCAACCCCCGCCATCGAAGTCTATCACCTCGCGCTGTCAGGCCGTTACGGCCTCGTAAAGCTGCTGACACGCTATGGAGACATCCAAATGCCCGAGGTCAAGGTCATTGATACCATTGCTGCACGGAAGCGTCGCGAGATGCACGGCTTGTTCAGCAACGAACTCATCGCCAACTGCCACAAGGCATTGGACAATGATGAGCAAGTCATCCTGTTCCAGAACCGCCGAGGCTACTCACCCATGGTGCGCTGCAAGGAGTGCGGCTCGGTACCCAAGTGCGAGAACTGCGACGTTTCGCTCTCCTACCACAAGCACAGCCGCAGCCTGGTGTGCCACTACTGCGGCTATACCATCCCGTTGCCTGACTTGTGTCCCGCATGCCAGTTGCCCGGCCTGGAGATTATCGGCTACGGTACCGAACGCATCGAGGATGACATCGACGCCCTATTCCCCGGAGAGAAGATTTCTCGCATGGATTTAGACACAACGCGCAGCAAGAACAGCTATGACCGCATCATCGACGACTTCTCCAATCATCGCACCAACATCCTGGTAGGCACACAGATGGTGACCAAGGGATTGGACTTTGATGCGGTGAGCATCGTGGGAATCCTCAACGCCGACACGATGATCAATTTCCCGGACTTCCGCAGCCACGAGCGGGCCTTTGACATGCTGGAGCAGGTGTCGGGCCGTGCAGGTCGCGCCCACAAGCAGGGGCAGGTCATCATCCAGACAAGCCAACCCGAGCACGACATCATCAAGTATGTGCAGGCTCATGACTATGAAGGTTTTTATCAACATGAATTGTCCGACAGGCAACAATTCGGCTATCCACCCTTCACCAAGGTCATCAACATCTACCTCAAGCACCGTGATGATGCTGTAGTGGGTGAATTGGCCGTGCGCTACAGCGGCCTGTTACGCCAGGTGTTCGGTACGCGCGTGTTGGGCCCGATGGCCCCACTTATCTCCCGTGTGCAGAACCTCTACATCCGTCAAGTGACATTAAAGATGGAGACTGCGGCCTCAATGAGTAAGGTCAAAAGCATCCTGCGCGATCTCTACGAGCAAATGATTGCCGCTGACGCTCGCATGAAGGCCGTGCGGCTCTACTACGACGTCGATCCCGTGTGAGCTCACCATGACGGTGGCGATGCCACCGTACACGGAACATCCACTTCAAACGATTGCCTGCTTGACGGTGGCGATGCCACCGTATACAGAACAGCCACTTCAATCGATGTCTTCATATGGGAAGAGGAAAAAAACGGTGTGGAATAGGCAATTATTAGAATTTTTAGAGTAATTTTGTGCCCGATTTCGAGAACTAGTAAAAAAACGACAAAAAAAGATAACGAAGCATGAAACTGATAGACGGAAAAATGACTGCTGCAGCCATCAAGGAAGAGATTAAAGCCGAGGTGGAGCAGATGATAGCCGCAGGCCAGAAGCGTCCGCATCTGGCAGCCGTGCTCGTAGGACATGACGGAGGCTCGGAAGCCTACGTAAAGAATAAGGTAATCGCCTGTGAAAAGTGTGGATTCAAGTCGTCTCTCATCCGCTTGGACGAGGACACCACCGAGGAACAACTGCTCGACTGCATCCGCGGTCTGAACAATGACGCTGATGTTGACGGTTTCATCGTGCAACTGCCGTTGCCCAAACACATCGACGAGCAAAAGGTCATCAATATCATAGACTACCGCAAAGACGTGGACGGTATCCATCCTGTTAACGCAGGCCGAATGGCGCTTGGACTGCCGTGTTTTATCTCTGCCACCCCGCTCGGCATCGTCACACTGCTGCAACGCTACAACATCCCCACTTCAGGTAAGAAGTGTGTTGTGTTGGGCCGCAGCAATATTGTGGGCAAACCGATGGCACAGCTGATGTTGCAGAAGAATTTCGGTGATTCTACGGTGACCGTTTGCCACAGCCACTCGACTACCTTGAAGGACGAGTGCCGAGCTGCCGACATTATCATCGCTGCTATCGGCCGTCCCGACTTTGTCACTGCCGACATGGTGAAGGAGGGCGCTGTTGTCATCGACGTGGGCACCACCCGTGTTGCCGATCCTAACGCCAAGAACGGCTATCGCTTGAACGGTGACGTGAAATTTGACGAAGTGGCTCCCAAGTGCGAATACATCACGCCTGTTCCCGGTGGTGTAGGTCCCATGACAATCTGCTCACTGATGAAGAATACCCTTGCCGCCGCCAAAAAAGAATTCTATACTGATTGAATTCTGACTAGATAACGGCTAAAAATATAATTGCCACAGGCTTAATGCTTGTGGCAATTTTTTTATTTGGGGCTCATAGCACTTATGCTATGAAAAACCTGAGACGACTAAGCTTTAGTCGAAGAGGCCTTCGGTTGCGGTGTCGTCGCCACCGCCACCGCCGTCTCCGGCGTCGCCGCCACCGCCGCCGCCACCGCTGCGCCAGCCACCGCCGCCACCACCGCCGTAGTAGCGACCGAACTCATCGGCACAGGCATTGAAGCCGCTCGGGAACTCAAATTTAGTGCTCTGCTTATAAGGCAGGTCCTTGTCATCGTAAAGTGACTTCATGAAATAGCCCAGGATGGGAAGTGCCGCCTCGGCACCCTGACCCATTGCGGTGCTGTTGAAGTGAATGTAGCGCTCTTCACCACCGACCCAGACACCGGTGACCAGTTCGGGCGTGAATCCCATGAACCAACCATCACTGTTGAAGTTGGTGGTACCCGTCTTACCACCCATTTCGGCCTGGATGCCATAGGCATAACGCAGACGCGCACCGGTACCTTGGTTGACTACCTCGGTGAGCATCGACAACATCTTCAGGTAAGTGTCCTCGCTCATGATCTCGGTCTGATTGCCCGTGAATTCAGCCAAGACATTACCACGGTTATCGGTGATGCGTGACACGTAGACCGGCTCAACGCGCATGCCACCGTTGGCAAAGGCAGAGTAGGCAGCCACCATCTCACGCAAAGTGATATCGCTGGAACCCAACGCCAAAGCGGGCACGGGATCAAGATAGCTCGTGATGCCGAAACTGTGCATCCACTTGGCCAACTCAGAGGGCGTCATGGTGTAATAGCCGTTGCGCTCAATCCAATTGGGACGCGTACCGCGCATGAAGCCCACCGAAATCCAGTTGTTGGAGTAGGTCAACGCGCTACGCAGCGTCATGGGCTGGCCATGGCCACCAGAGCGAGGATTGTAAACCTCGTTGTGCCAAATGATGTTGGGCGGTCCAGCAGGGCGCGTATCACAAGGTGTCAGCTGACCGATCTCGATAGCCTGGGAATAAACGAACGGTTTTACCGTCGAACCAATCTGGCGGCGTCCCGTCGATACCATGTCATACTTGAAGAAGCGGAAATTGGGACCGCCGACATAAGCCTTGACAAAACCTGTGACAGGATCCATCGACATCATGGCGCAACGCAGGAAGGACTTGGTGTACAGCAATGAGTCGAGAGGTGACATCTGAGCATCGAAACCACCGTCGTAGTTGAACAAGTGCATCTGAACGGGTTTCTTGAAGTTGTCCATGATCTGAGCATCGCTCATGCCCGACTCTTTGAGCACACGATAACGCTCGCTGTGACGGATGGCAGCATTAATGAGTGCCTGTTTACCGGCGCTTGAGAGCTCCTCACGATTGTTGGTGTAAGGGTTCTTGGTGCCACCACGCTCACGCAGGAAGGCCGGCTGGAGGGTTTTGCTCATGTGCTTGTGCACAGCTTTCTCGGCATAGTCCTGCATGCGGGAATCGATGGTGGTGTAAATCTTCAAGCCATCGGTATAGATATCATAATGTGAGCCATCGGGCTTAGTGTTCTTGTTGCACCATCCGAACAAGGGGTTGGTCTCCCATGCCACGGAGTCATCAATGAAAGCCTGCTGGTTCCATGACGGATAATCCTTGCGTTGAGGTTTCTTGGCTGACATGACACGACGCAGCTCCTCGCGGAAATAAGGTGCCGGTCCATCGTTGTGGTCGAGTTTCTTGAAATGCAGTTCCAGAGGCAACGTCTTGAGCTGCTCACACTCGGCTTCGCTCAGGTAACCAGCCTTTACCATCTGCTCAAAGACCACATTGCGGCGTTGACGAGTGCGCTCGGTGAATCGCACAGGATTGTAATAAGAGGGATTCTTGCACATACCCACCAGTGTGGCAGCCTCCTGAATGTTCAGGTCTTTGGGCTCCTTATTAAAATATACCTCCGAGGCCATCTTGATGCCCACCGCATTGTTAAGGAAGTCAAACTGGTTGAAATACATCTTGATGATCTCGTCCTTGGTATAGTATCGCTCAAGTTTGATGGCGATGACCCACTCGACGGGTTTCTTCAACGCGCGCTCAAAGATGTTGTGAGACTCGGGCGAGTACAACTGCTTGGCAAGCTGCTGGGTAATGGTACTGCCACCACCAGCGCTCTTCTGTCCCATGATGACACGCTTGATGAGCGCACGACCGATAGCGCGGACATCGACACCAGAGTGCTCATCGAAACGGGAGTCCTCGGTAGCAATCAGTGCGTCGGTCAAGTGAGGCGACATCTCGTCAAAGTCAACATAGATGCGATTGCTGCGGCTGCGATAATATCGTCCCATCTCAATACCGTCGGCACTATAAATCGTAGATGCGAATTTGTCTGTCGGGTTCTTCAATTGATCGATGGGAGGCATATAGCCAATCACACCATTGTAGATCAACACAAACAACAGCACCAGCAAACCTACAAAGATGCCAAAGCATATCCACATCTTCCTTACGATGCTGCGGCGCCTGTTTTTCTTCTTTCCATTAGTCTTTTCGCTCATATCTAGTTTAGTTTATTTGCTTTAATCAATTATCATTCAACCCATTGAATAAATCCAACGGGAAAAATCGATACTTACTAATCTGCAAATATAGTAATTTGTTTTCAGTTGTCACTTGTTAGCTACCAGTTTTTGACAAAAAAAGGCCATAAAAAAATCGTCAGGAAGCATCATCAAGAAAAAAACATCTGCGATGTAACCTTTATCTATCAACTAATCACTACCTTTGTGCCCGTGCAATACTACGGTGAACTGATTTCAATAGGGGTGGCCTTCTCGTGGACGGCGACAGCGTTGTTGAGCGAGTATGGCAGCAAACGTCTGGGTAACCTGACGCTTAACCTGATGCGCATGGTCATCACCCTCGTCTTCTCGGGCATTTTGTTTTGGGTGATGACAGGTAGCATCCTGCCTGCCGAAGCCAGCACCGAAGCCTACTTGTGGATGATTCTCTCAGGTCTGGTTGGCTATGTCATCGGCGACTTCTGCCTCTTCCAGTGCTACATCATCATCGGATCCAAGTTCGGGCAATTATTCATGACGCTGGCCCCTATCGCCGCTGCCATCACCGCCTGGTTCACGCTCGGCCAAGAAATCAAACCGCAGGCCATGTTGGCCATGCTGGTCACACTGACGGGTATCGCCATCAGCGTGCTGGGTCGCGGCGACGGGCACAAACTGTCCCTGAAATTGCCGTTGGCCGGTGTGCTTTTCGCCATCGGAGCCGCCGTGTGTCAAGGTGTCGGGCTGGTATTGAGTAAAATCGGCATGAACCACTACGAGGCATCGCTCACAACCGACGTTCAGCCATGGATGCTACCCTTCCACGCCAATTTCTTCCGCTGTGTGGCCGGCACAGTCGGCTTTGCATTGTTGATGGCGCTGCGCGAGGGTTTCGCACCGTTACGCAAGGGTGTGAGTGACCGCAAAGGCGTAATCACCGCCCTATTGACGACCATTTTTGGACCCTTTGTGGGCGTCGGGTGCTCGTTGCTGGCTGTTCAATACACTGCGGCCGGCATCGCCAGCACGCTGATGGCCCTGACGCCCATCATTATCATCTTGCCAGCCTGGTGGCTCTTCAAGCAACCCATTACAGCCAAGAGTCTGCTGGGTGCATTGATTTCGGTCATCGGCGTGTCCCTCTTCTTCTTGCTATAAAAAAACATCCGACTTTCCATTAAAGAAGCCGGATGCCTGAAAGGTATTAAAAAATTACTCTTTTGGTCTGGGGGGATATTTCTCGTTCAGTTCCTGAGGAGATAACTCGATTAATGCTACACTAGCTCCAGATTTCTCTCCGGTGAGCATCATACGGAATCCTTTACCTTCATCGGAACAGCACTGGAACAGCGCTTTCATGTCAGATTCATTCAAGAATTCTTCTTTGATGGGCTCAGCAAGGCTTGGCAACATAGCCTGAAACAGCGAGTTATCCAAAGCCAGCTCACTCTCATCGGAGATGCATTCCAACTGGACATAATCGTCCACCACATTCATGCTTTTCATCGTCATACCGCCGCCCATATCCTCCGGGCACCTGTTATTGAATTCTGTAATCCAATCATTCAAGGTGGGGTCAGAACAGCTCGACATAACTGCTATAAACAGCAATAAAAGACTCATTAAAGAAATTTTTTTCATAAGCACTATACCCTGGGGTTTGTGTCGGGCACAACAATTAAAAGTTAAAAAATCTAGTATTTTCGGCAAATTTATAGACAATAATTGACAATTCAAAACGAATTATCAAAAAAATAATGCATTTTGGGTAAAAAAACTAAAAAACTAAAGTCTGTCAGGTATTACTGAGCAAAAGTCTCTTGAATGCCGTGAAACCGTTGGGCATTTTCTTGACATGCATATCACCACCCAGGAACCGCACGAGTTGGCTCGGCAGTGGGACAGCCTGCCCCGTGATGCCCTCCATGAGCGACTTGAGTTTTGCAGGATGGGCAGTGGCCAGGACTACACCCGTCTCTCCGGGCTGGAGATCCTCTTCCATTGCACGGTAAGCCACAGCGGTGTGCGGATCAAGCATGTAGGCCTCCTCGTTGTAGGTGCGCCTGATGGTTTCAATAATCTGATTATCGTCGTAGCTGTAAGCGTGAATGTGGTTGCAGATGTTCTCGTGTGAGCCCAACAATTCCACAATGCGTCCGAAGTTATTTGGACAGCCCGCGTCAAGTGCCGGTGCGATACTGTACTGTGTGGGCTTGGGTGTAAACTCCCCCGTCTTAACGTAATTGTAGAAGATATTGTTCTGGTTCTCGACGCTGACAAAACGCTTCACTGGCAGGCCCATGGCCTGAGCCATCAATCCGCTGGCCAGATTGCCCAAATTAGAACAAGGCACAGCAAAGACCAGTTTGCTGCTATCGGCTTGCTGGCTGGACAACTGGGCGTAGGCCCAGAAGTAATAGACCATCTGCGGCACGATGCGCGCATAGTTGATTGACATGGCACTGGTGAGGCGCATGGCATCGTTGAGTTCAGGATCCATGAAGGCATCCTCGACAAGCGACTTGCAGTCGTCAAACGAGCCGTTGACCTCGATGGCTGTGACATTGCCGCCAAGTGACGTAAACTGAGCCCGTTGAATGGCACTTACCGCTCCACGAGGATACAGCACATAGACGTTTACACCCGGCATGCGCCAGAAACTGTTAGCGACAGCACTGCCTGTATCACCACTCGTCGGCACCAGCACATTTAGCGTGCTCCACTCGGGATGACACTTGCGGTAATAGTCGAGCAGCCTGGCCATGAAACGTGTTCCCACGTCCTTGAAGGCCATCGTGGGGCCATGGAAGAGTTCCAGCACAAAGAGTCCTCTCGAGGTCTTGACCAAAGGGATGTCAAAATTGAAGGCATCAAAAACGATATCGTGCAACACATCAGCCGGAACCTCTCCATTAAGGGCAAACGAAGCGATGGCATAAGCCATCTCCTGTAGCGTCATCGCGTCCATGTTGCGCAAGAACGCCTTAGGCAGATGAGGCAGTTTCTCAGGCATGTACAGTCCACCGTCAGGAGCGAGTCCCTTGGTGACCGCCTGCTCCAGCGTTGCCTTGTGCTGATGATTATTAGTACTGTAATAAGGCATTAGTTTAAAGTCATAAGGAGCTGTTAACTATCGATAATAACAGTTCCCGGAGCACCGGGATTGAAGGTGTTCTTCACCCAAACGGGAATATGTTTCATGGCGACTGGCGCAATCGTGGGGGGATAAATGACCTTGGCTCCGGCATCACACATTTCCTGAGCCTGGGCATAAGTCATCGTCGGGATGACAGTGGCATCGGGGTGCGTGCGCGGATCGGCAGTCATGAAGCCGTCCACATCGGTCCAGATTTCCAAGGCCTCGGCATCAAGCAGCGTGGCGAGGATGGCGGCGGTGTAATCGCTGCCCCCACGTCCCAGATTTGTCACATCGCCCGTCTCCTTATCGCGCGATATGAACCCTTGAGCAACATGGACGCCATCATTGAGGTCAGCATAGTCGGCCTTGACTAACTTTTCGGTCTCTTCCCAGTCAAGAACGCGCCCAGTGCCGTCTTTCACCGTACGCATATAGTTGAGAGACAAGTGCGGCACGCCATCTTCAAACATGCCAGCCACGATTGCCGACGACAGAATCTCACCATGAGCAACAATCGCGTCGCACACACGCTCAATCTCGTCAACCGGCATACGGGGATTGGTGGCAAGTGCCAGATAATAAGGTTTCAGACTCTCGTCAATGAAACGGTCGATGGTCTTGTGCACCTCATCACGCATCGAGTCGATAACCACGCCATCGATGGCGTCATGATGGCGCTTGCGAGCTGCCTCGAGGGTATCAAGACACGATATGTCACGTTGCTGTGCCTGCTCGCACATCGCCAGCAGTTGATTGGTGAAGCCGCCCATTGCCGAGACGACGACAAGCACGGGTTTATCCTCGGCTTGAACTATATTTTTCAGATTTTTCAGGCTCTCGATACTGCCGACCGAGGTGCCTCCAAATTTCATCACTTTCATTGCTATCGAAACTATTTTTAGGGTGTTTTATTATATAACGTGAAAACAGGTGATTTATTAGAGGAAAAGAGAAATAAAAACGAGGTCTGGAGACATTGAGTCACCCACATGCTGCCATTCATCGGTGAGGTATCGTTTTATCATCCGTTTTCATGCGCTTAAACAGGATTATGTTGCCCACGTTGCCTGCAGTCAAAGCCAGGCGACATTCCATGATGAAAAAAAGAATGAATTCATTTTGTTCTCCGCCCGACTTGCAGTACCTTTGTAGCGATGAACGATTGGGATCAGGACATATATCACCTTAATGACGAGCAGCCTCAGCCCAAGCGAGGCTCGCTGTTGGTGGCCAAACCTACGGTGGGCGACTTTTTCTTTAAGAAGTCGCTTGTGCTCATTGTCGACCCCGACGAGGGTGAAGGAGCGATGGGCGTTGTTGTGAACCATTACACCGGCTACAACCTGCGTGACATCATGCCCGAGATCGAGACACTGGAAGAGATTCCGCTGTTTCTGGGCGGACCTGTTGGTCCACAGATGCTGTTTTACATCCACACACTGGGTCCTGAAGTGGTTCCGGAATCCCTAGATATGGGCGGCGGTGTGTGGTTCGGCGGCGACTTCGAAGCCATCAAGCGTTATGTTGAGCTGGGAGCGCCCGTCGAGGGACGCATCAAGTTCATCTTGGGATACAGCGGTTGGGAGAAGGACCAGATTGCCAGTGAGCTCGAACGTCATGACTGGGCCGTACTCGACAATGGCGGCCGTAACCTGCTCATGGGTGCGGGCGATGACAACCAGTGGCGAGACGCCGTGATGCGTTTCGGCGACCGTTACCAACTGTGGCTCAACATGCCTAGCGATCCCAGCTTCAATTAGTTAGTGTCCTGTAACTAATTGACCAATAGTGAAATTATCAACTGACAACAATATGAGTCTAGTTATCGGCATTGACGTGGGTGGCAGCACCACCAAGATTGTAGGCCTGGAGAACGGCAATAGCATCAAGTCACCCATGAACATCACCGCCAACGACCCTATCACATCGTTGTTCGGGGCATTTGGCAAATACCTTTATGACAACGGCATCTCACTTGACGAGGTGGACCACGTCATGCTCACCGGCGTGGGCGCCAGTCGCGTTTCGACACCCATCTACGGCCTGCCGACAACCCATGTCGACGAGTTCCAGGCCGACGGCTTGGGAGCGCGTTTTGCCAGCGGCTTGGAGCGTCTCATCGTCGTGTCGATGGGAACCGGCACCACACTGGTGCGCGTCGACGGCGACACCATCAACCACATCGGCGGTATCTCTATGGGTGGCGGCACGCTTCAAGGCTTGTCTCACCTGCTGCTGAAGACCACCGACATCGGCGAGGTGGTAGAGATGGCGACCCACGGTGACACGTCCCACGTGAACCTTCATATCAAGGACATCAGCAACGGCGACATCGAGGGTCTTCCCATGCATGCCACCGCATCGCTGTTCGGCAAGGCCGTGAGCGGCAATGCTAATGACCAAGACATCGCCAAGGGATTGATTTACATGGTGCTGGAAACCATTGGCTCGTGTGCTGTCCTATCACAGGTCAACAGTGATTTCAAGGACTTTGTGCTCATCGGCAACATGACACGTCTGCCCGAATGCCGGGTTGTTTTCCCGATGATGGAAAACCTGTATGGCGTGAGGTTTCACATTCCAGAACACGCACGCTACTGCACCGCCCTGGGAGCCGCCTTGTCCTATCACCAAAATACGAAAAAGGGCTAATTGTCCGTTAAATTAATATGGAACTGACTTTCGTCATCGTCAATTACCGCGTGAAGTACTTGCTGGAGCAGACCTTGCGCTCGGTGGAGCAGGCCATGCAAGGCATGACAGGCGAGGTTATCGTCGTCGATAACCTGTCGGGCGATGACAGCATCGCTTTTTCCCGTGAACGCCATCCCCAGGTAATTTACATCGAGAATCAAGAGAATGTGGGTTTCGCTCGAGCCAATAATCAGGCTATCATGCAAGCCCGTGGCGAGTATACGCTCATCCTCAACCCCGACACCATCATCACTACCCGCTGCCTGCAAGACGGCATCGCCTGGATGCAATCTCATCCCAAATGCGGCGCCATCGGTGCCCGGATGATGGACGGCAACGGCGTGTTCCTACCTGAGAGCAAGCGTGCCTTCCCCACCCCGTGGGTGTCGTTCTGCAAGATTTTCGGTCTATCCAAGTTATTCCCGCGCTCACCATTGTTTGCCAAGTACCACCTTCGCTACTTGAGTGACCAGGAGCCGCAATGCATCGACATCCTGTCGGGCGCCTATATGCTGTGCCGCACAGCCGTGCTTCAACAACTGGGTGGCTTTGACGAGGACTTTTTCATGTATGGCGAAGACATTGACCTGAGCTACCGCATTGTCAAAGCCGGTTATGAGAACTGGTTTCTGCCCACACCGATGGTACACTACAAGGGCGAGAGCACACACAAGGACTCGATGCGCTATGTGCGTGTGTTCTATGACGCGATGCTCATCTTCTACCGCAAGCATTTCCCGCGTTTCAACGTCATCTTCTACCCCTTCGTGAAGCTGGGCGTGCTGGTGCGTGCCTCCATGGCGATGGCCAAGCGCCTCATCAAGCGTTTGTTGCCCACCGGCAGCAAGTCTCCCAGCGAATCGTGGCCTTGGGTCATCATCAGTGAACATGCCGATGAGGTGGCCAAGCGCGCCGACATCGGTGAATTCAAAGAGAGTATTCCGGCTGCAGGTAACTACAATGTGCTTGTCGACGACGGTTGCCGCTCTTGTGACCAAGTGGTTGACTATATCAAGGCCCATGGCGGGACCGAGCGCCTGGCATTCCATATCTTTGCCGACCGTCACGGCGTCGTCATTTCACCCAAAATGTCATGAGTATGAACACGATGATGAAAAATGATAATATCGCGCTCAGGCCCTTAGAGCCGACCGACCTTGACACGCTCTATCACTGGGAGAATGACTGCGCATTGTGGGTGGTGAGCGACACCGTGGCTCCTTATTCCCGAGCCGCCCTGTGGCAGTATCTGGAAGCCTACACAGGAGACATCTATGCCCAGCGGCAACTGCGACTGATGATCACGCTGGCCAGCGACAGCACACCCGTGGGCACAATCGATTTCCTGAATTTCGACCCATTGAACAACCGCGCCGAACTCGGCCTGTTCATTGACAGCAGTCACCGAGGCATGGGCTTGGGTCGCCAGGCCCTGGAATTGCTCACCGACTATGCCCGAGAGCACATTGGACTGCGCCAATTGTATGTGTACATCGCCCTTGACAACGAGGTGTGCCTGAAGCTGTTCGACAGTTATGGCTATCGGCGCGTGGGCATCATCAAGTCATGGGTAAAACGTGGTAACACCTACCATGACGTGGTTTTATTACAAATGATACTTTAACCTATCTCTATGGCTCGTGACAACCGCATAGACACGCTGAAGGGACTGCTGATTATTCTTGTGGTTCTGGGGCACGTCATCACCGCGCTGGATAATGTCAACAGAATCAACCACGCCGTGATGGGAATGATCTATGTGTTCCACATGCCGCTGTTCATCCTCATCTCGGGCTACCTGACTAAATCCCCCGAAAGTCAAACTCCGCGCGAGATGTGGCAAGGTGTGCTCAAGATTTTCATCACGGTGATCGTCTTCCAGGTGTTGAGCAGCATCATTTCATCGACAGGCAGTACCGTGGCATGGGTTTGGGCAAGCAGTGACAGTTCCTCGTCGGTGCCCGAGAACACGTCTTGGTTATCTTACTTCGGTGGCCGCTTTCTCAAGGCCATGACCATCTTCCCCTACGGCATCCTGTGGTACATCATGAGCCTTATCTACTGGAGGGTATTGCTCTATTACACCCCCAAGCCGCTGCTGAAGAATCCCATCCTCTACCTGGGCATCGCACTGGCCGTGTCGTTGTTGTGCGGCCTCACCCATCTGGGTAAATTCCTGACGATACAGCGTACACTCAATTTCTATGTCTTCTTCCTGCTGGGCTACTATTACAGGCAAGGCGTCCTCAACAATCGCTGGTGGCATGCCAACGTCCTGCATGGCGCTGTTGCGGTCGTGCTGCTGCCCATCATTTTCATACTCTATCCCCATTGCGGCAATGTGCTGAATGGCGCCGACCATTATGAACTGAGCGGCCTTCCTCAAAAAGCGATGATACTGGCTTGCTCCATTGCCATGTCACTGCTGGTGTTCAATCTTGTCAGGGATGTCAAGTGCTTGCGCCCCATCGGCAAGGACAGCTTGTTCTATTACCTGTTCCATATTTATCTGGTCAATGACATTCTGGTGACGTTTGTGCAGATATTCCACTGGCCCACTTCACTGCCGTTCATCCTGCTGTACACAACAGTCATCATGGGCGTGTTGATTCTCATGACCAAAGTACCGTTCTTCTGGTGGTTGATACACCCCACCAATCCGTTTAAACGCTGAGAAGAACTCCCTTACCGTTCACTGTTTAACGTTCTATCACAAAAAAGATTGAGATTTCCCGAAACTCAGGAAACCCCAATCCACATAAGACCATACTCTTTCGATCTCTTATTAACTTACTTGAAACTTACTTGATTTTAGCCAGTGTCTGTTCGTCAGGATCAATGGCGACAATCTTGCCCTGGGCATCGATCAGGAACGAATGATATCCGTTCTCGAGTCGCCAGCTCCTGATGATGTCGTCCTGCACCTCGGTTGACGTGCTGAACTGTGCCGAGCGGTCAAGGTTATCAATTGTCACGATGCTGTTGAAAACGGACTGATTGCGGTCCATGTTCACCGAGACGTGGGTATAGGTCACCCCATCCTGACGAGAAAGGCGGTCATAACGCATATTCTCCAGACGGGAAACGGCATCGGCCGATGACCAGAAGGTGAGCAGGATGTTCTCGCCACGATGCTGCTGAAGCGGTGACAGGCCATTGTTATTGTCCAGGATAAGAGCAGGAGTCTTATACCCGATGCGGCTATCGGCAGGAGCCGAATAGTAAGCCGAAGTGAACAAGGTGAGCAACCCCACAACAGCAATCGCTAAAAACGTCTTATTCATTCATTCACTGTTTCGTTTCACATTCAGAGTGTTACACATCAGGGCAAACCCATCGTTCCACTCTTGTTGATTCTTCACATACCCAACAGACCCTAACGATTTCCATTGGGTCTGCAAAATTAATCAAAAAAAGTTATTAACAAGTAAATAATGACAAAAAAGTGCGGTTTTTGGCCTGAAATAACCCCTTTTAGACCAATAATCCTCAGGTTTCCGGCATTCCGGACCTGAGGATTGATGGTCTAATGGATTGGAGGCAAGCCTTATTCAGTCTGCTCTTGCAGTTTCACAAAGAAGGTAAGAGCATCCAGCGGATTCAGCTTCTTACCGTTTTCAGTAACCCAAAATTTGGTCTCACCGTTCTTCATGTCCTTACTGTCCATAGTCATCTGCATCTGCATATTATCGACCTTGCTGGTGAAGTAGAAGGCCATGACCGAGTTGGAGAAGAGTGACTTCACGTCATCGGCATTGCTCATAGTTGTTGTGTTATCTGTTGAGGAAAACTTGAAATAGATAACTTTATCCTTGAAACCAAGCGTCATCTTGGGGTCGGAAGGAGACTGTGAGATCACATACTCGTCACCATTACGCGTCATCATCTCAGCAAATGGAAGCGATTCGATAAAAGTGGGCACCTGATTGGCCTTGTCACACTTCATCGCGAGCACGACATTGGCTTTTTCAGGATTTAGTTCATCGGCGGCAAAACCAACCACAATTGGTCCGTTGATCGATTTGAAGACATCAACAATTTTAGCGAATTCAGGATCGCCCTGAGCTTGATCCAGGAATTTCTTCACCATATCCATTTCGGCAACCTTCTCACCGTTGAGACTGACGCTGAAGACAGCGGTATTATTGGCAGTTGGCATCATGGTGAGCAGGTCGGCATCAGGCTTTGCCTGCACCATCTCGACCAATTTCTCATAGTCGCTATTCTTACCGAAGTTGTTCTCACACTTGATAGTCCACTCGTTGCCGGCAAGGCTCAGATGCAAGGCCGTGCTCTGCACATCAAAAATGTCAAACGCCGTGCCGAATGCCATTGATTCAGGTCCATTGAGATTCTCGGCTTGCTTTGATGCAAATTTCTTGAACTTGTTGGAATTCACATAGATGTTGACGTCGTAATCGCCATCGAGGGCTTTGACAATTTCTTCCTTTTTCGTCATGTTGTTATCTGTCGAAATCAAGGAGAGCAATTTCTTCTCGGGATTCTCGGACATAGATGTGGTGATGCACAGGATATCATCCTTTAAAGCGAAGAAAAAACCTTCCTCATTCGTGGCAGTCTTCATGCCATCCTTCTCGGAGAAAGTAGCCTTCAGCTTGTCCTTAAAGAAAGCCGTCAGTTTCTTATCATCCTTGACAGGGAAGAGAGCGACAAAATCGAAATCTTCGGAATTTTCACTGATGGCATTGTCGGGAACAAATAAATAGAAGCATTGAGTCAGGTCAATGCCCGAGTTCTGGAGCGCGACCATATCATCTTCCATTTCCTTGGTTTCGGCGGCATTCTCAGCCATCAACTGCTTGAATTTTGGAGGCAATGTCACCTTGCCGCCTTTCACTTCGATGCCCGAGTGCTCAATGAGTTGGGGCACATCAACTTTCATCACAAGAAGAGCGTCGGCCGGAATCTGGCTTTCGATCTTGTCCTCAACTTTGCTACATGATGACACCATCATGAGCATCACTACCGAAATAAATAGATACTTAACAAACTTCATAATGACTCTTTTTTATAATTATTAGTGTTTCATCAATTCACGTTGCGCAAAGATACTGAAAACAATTGAATACTGCAACTAAATAAAGACAAAATCAGAACCGTCTGTTAATAAATTTATTTTCATTCACGATTTAATACGAGAATTATGCTTACCTTTGCAGCAAATTTAAATCTTTGAACTAAGAGTAATGAAATCTTTCAGCAAATTATTCATGTTGCTCGCTTGTTTGACCCTTGTGACTGCCGCATTCACTTCCTGTGAATTTGATACCAGTCCCGAACCCGAGCATCCGCTTTATGTCACTTATACCATCTCGGCCGGCACCGTCCAGTTTGATGGGCCCGAACTGCTTTTAACTGAGATTCAAACGTGGATCAAAAAGAACCAGGTAGTGTATGACAAGAGTGTCAAATACTCGACGGGTGAGGCATCGGAGTTCACCAAGACCGATACCGAGGCCATCAAGAAATACAGTGATGAGTTTCTCCCCAAGTTCAAGAAATACCTGAACGACCTCTCCAGCAGGTTAGCTGCCGGGGAATATGGTGATGAGGTGAAAGTGAACGCCATCTTCTATGTGACCGCACACCGCACACAAGGTTATGAGGGCAGCCTGTGTTACGAGGAGATCAAGTACGCTTACCCCGTTGCCGAATAACTGCCAATCATTCAACACAAAGCAAGTGCCACGCGTCTCCTGTCGCCGTAGCACTTGTCTTGTTTAAACACCGATATACAATGGCAAAACTCAGAATCAGCAACGACTGGTGGACCGCACCCGCCGAGGGTGACAGCGGCAGGCTCATCCTGGTAACAGGAAGGCGTGCGATGGACAACGTTATCGCTTCGGGACTCTATCGTTACCGCGTGGAAGTCATCTGGCCCTACGAGGGCGATGACAAGGGGCTGCCCGCCTATGCCGACAGCAAGGTGATGGAAGAAGTGACCGATGCGCTCAATGAGTGCTTCGACCGCGATCCTATTGCCGTGATGACGGGCATCTACACCGGCGACGGGCAGCGCAACTGGGTGTTTTATACCCGCAGCCTGCACATCTTCCAGCGCAAGTTCAACGAGGTGATGTCGCCCTTCCCCACCCTGCCCCTCGCGTTTGAGGCCGAGGAAGACCCCGACTGGCTGGAATACCGAGAGATGAGCCAGTGTGAGGTCGCCGACGGCGAGGATTGAGGGCCGCCTTCTTTATTACAAGCTGATAGCTTGCAATACTGGACGGCACGGGCGACCGGGGGTGAGGGCCGCTCTTTTTATTACAAGCTGGTAGCTTGCAATACTGGACGGCACGGGCAACCGGGGGACGGGGCCTTGTGATTAATGTTCCAAGATGTAGTCGATGAGGACGTTGACATCGGCGATAGTGATTTCACCATCTGCATTTATATCGTTACACTCATCATACTGACCAGTCAGAATAAGGTGAATCAAGCAATTCACGTTAGCAATAGTGATTTCACCATTAATAGGGTCACAGGGACAAGGTGGAATGATACTGCCACTCTGAATGAACTTATAGTCCAGATAGGCACCAGGGATTTCAAACCTGACAACGGCTTCACGATAGGAGAGGCCCACGGGAAGCGGGTCGGCAGTCACCCGTGCAGTGACAAGGTTATTGAACTCACCATCCTCTTCACCATCAACCAGTTCTATCTCTAACCAATCGGGGATTTCTTCACCTTTACAGGTGATTGTCCAGTCATCGTCACTGCTATGTAAATAAGACTTAAACTCTATCTCCTTTGTTCCACCGTCAAGCGAAAAGTTGTGCTCACCGTCCTCAAAGCTGCAGTTAAAGGCCAGATAAGGCATATCGGCAACAAGGAAGATGCTATAGCCCGTCTTCATCTCAGTCTCACCCCTAAAGAATCCATTCAAACCCATCCATTTATACTGGCCAGTGAAATTTCCTGCATCATCATTGATTGGGCACTTGATGTAAGCAAGTTCACCATAGCCCTCGTCGGAATGGGTGTCGGCACTAATAAAGCAGGTGAAGTCTCGCAAACCATCGGCCGATGGATCATTATAGCCTTCAAACACCACAAGAATGGCATCATCGATGGCCGGTGTGACCTCAAATTCCAACGAAGGATCATCCTCTTCATGATCATTCAATGTGAAGTACACCAGGGGAGAGGGGTCAGTGTCCGGGGTGACTGTAGCATACCCTGTTGCAATGAGCTCCCAAGAATCAGTAGCCAGTTCAACAGACTCGCCGTCCTGATAATCGGGAATGTCATCAATGCGATATACCCTACAGGTCAAATCAACAGGTGAATCACAGACCACGTTTCCCATGACAATGCCAACAGACTTCAGCAAATAAGGATGCTCGGGTGCTTCAAAGGCTTGAGCTAAACCGTCGAAATGTCCCCCGTTCTTACCGAACCATCGGCCATACATGTTTGTGTCAAAGGGCACGGCACCATTATAGGTCTTGAACAAATAGTCCAAATCACCGTTTTGTCCACCGACGCACATGGTCTTGCTGGAAAGCAGGAGCTCACAACTATCATCGTAACCCACAGCCTGCAGGTTGGGCACTGCAAGAATCCATCCGGGCTCTCTGCCACTCACAACCGAGCCTGACAAATCAAAGTAATAAGGGTATTGGTAAGCAGCCAAACGATTGATTTCAGGTTGATTAACGTAGAGCATGGGCGGATCATAGACATTGTAACCGTAATTGACGATGAGATTGGGACCGTCACCATCAATGTACTGATCCGCCCAATAGACTTCGTCATTCACGTCAGCACCAGGTACTGAGCCGCAATAAGTGTAGTTACTATAGGGCTTCATCAGCATTACGTTACGCATCATCTGGAACCAGACATCGCCCTCAGCCATAAAAATGGAGCTGAAAGCGCCAGCCGGACGTCGGTAAAAGGGCTTAACAGGAACAGAACTCCTGCTGGGTGATGGCAGCACTTCGTCTTGAGAGCGCATCTGCATTTCCCGTGTCTCAACTCCGGGTTTCAAGTGAGAAACCCTTAATGGCTGCCTGGAGACATCCGAAGCGACAGTAATCAGCTGAGCTGCCGCGCTAAATACTAATAAAGAGGAAATAGTAATGAGTAAAGATTTCTTCATAACTGTTCAGAAATTAAATAATAAATATGATACTTTTTTAGCTAATGCCATTTATAGCTTGCAAATATACGGTATTATTTTGAGTTTTCAAAAAAAATCAAGCAAAAACACTCTGCAAACTAAAAAATTATCAAAAACAACCACGGCTGCCCCATGAATCTTTCTGTTCATGAGGCAGCCGTGAGTGACTGTTGGAAAGACTGTACTGACTACATGTTCATGCCACCATCGACCTGTATGACCTGGCCGGTAACGTAGCTTGACATGTCGCTGGCGAGGAAGGTTGCCACGTTGGCGATGTCCTCGACGGTTCCACCGCGACGCAGGGGTATGCGCTGGCACCACTCCTTGCGCACTTCTTCGCTGAGCATCTGGGTCATTGCGGTGTCGATGAAGCCGGGAGCGATGGCGTTGGCACGGATGCCGCGGCTGCCCATCTCCTGGGCGATACTCTTGGCCAGGGCGATGAGGCCGGCCTTGCTGGCAGCGTAGTTAGCCTGTCCGGCGTTACCGTGTACACCGACAACCGATGCCATGTTGATGATGGAGCCACTGCGCTGGCGCATCATGATGGGCACCAGAGCGTGGATGAAGTTGAACGCGCTCTTGAGGTTAACGGCGATAACGGCATCCCACTGTTGCTCGGTCATGCGAAGCATGATACCGTCCTTGGTGATACCAGCGTTGTTAACCAGGATATCGATGTGACCGAAGTCCTCGTGGATCTGCTTCACCACAGCCTCGGTTTCATCAAAGTTGGCAGCGTTGCTGGCATAGCCCTTGGCCTTCACGCCAGAAGCAGCGATTTCCTGCTCGGTCTGCTTGCCGCTATCATCGATAACGAGGTCGGTGAAGGCGACATCAGCGCCCTCGGCAGCAAACTTCAGGGCGATGGCCTTGCCGATGCCCCTGGCGGCTCCAGTGATGAGCGCCACTTTTCCTTCTAACATTTTCATTTGTCTCTAAGTTTATGGTTATTAATGTTTTTACTCAAATAAAAGCACGGCCTTTCTAAAAAAGCCGTGCAAAATTAGTGATAATTGTTGAGACAGCCAAATCGCTGTCCCAGTACAGGTCTTTTTTACCAGCTTTCGTTCAAGACGTAGTTGATGATCTTGATGGCGTCGGTAATGTCCACCCCACCGCTGGTGTTAACGTCGGCATTGTCGAGGTTGATGCCGTTCCAGTTGTCATTCAGGATAGCACTGATCAGCGCGATAGCATCACTGATGTTTACCTCGCCATCGCCGTTCGCATCGCCGAGTTTAACCTTGGGCGCAATCTTGATATTGTCCAAAGCGAAGTAGTCGCCCTCGCCATTGTCGCTGACATCCTTGTGATAGTACCAACGCAGTTGGTAAGTGACATCGGGCTGGAGCTCATAGGTGAAGGTCTCCCAATCGTTGTCACGGGCTCCGTAACGGAATATCGAAGTGCCGTTGGCCATGAACACGCACTCATCATAGTCTGTGAGTCCGACACTTTCGCCCCAGGCCTTGAAATCAAACGACAAGATGGAAGGTTCAGAAACGTTGACAGTGGTCGACAACGTCGAAGAACTATTATGCACGCCGGCATTGCCTGACTGGGCATATAGCCTCTCTCCGTCGTCCAAAACCATCCATGGATAGTCGCTTTCTATAAAGTGGATGTTGCCACCAGGCACATTCAAGGCTTCGTCTATCGTGTGCATGCCCACGATGTTGTAGAAATTCTGCCACCCCACAGCAGCCTGATAGGCAGGAAGTGACGAAACGGCGGCATATAACGTGGCCTGATTATAGGTTTCATTAGAGAAGACATTTTCGTTGATCACAGGCGGAATGAGCGGATAACTGACCACTCTATTGAGATTGGTACAACGGCTAAACGCATTATCGTCCATCTGCTCCACACCAACTCCCAAGAAAAGATCCTGGAGACTACTACAATTATAGAAAGCAGCATACCCGATGGATTTCACTGTATTAGGTATCAAAAACGACTGCAGGCTTGTGCATCCACGAAAAGCCTGTTTACCGATACTGGTCACACCTTCAGATAAACTGACGTTCTCCAAGTTTTCACATAATGTAGCAGCGAAGGGTTCTATGCTTTTGATGCTATTGGGCAACGAGAGTTCCTTCACGCCCCATTGATAGAATGCAAAACATCCAACCTGATTGACGGTATACTCTTCCCCCTCGTAGGTAACGGTGCGTGGAACGGTAATAACCTCCTGATTAGAAAAAGCGCTGTACAGTCTTGTGGTATCGACGGACATAGAATAGGCCGATACCTCCACGGTATTCACATAGGAGTTGATTCCATAATAGATACCGTCAATGATGAAGTCATAGCCATAAAACAGATGATTCTGGTTAAAGTTCTTCCAGTTGTTTGCAGTCGTGTATCTACCATAGGCCATGCGCGGTATCCACAGGTTGACATTATCTAAGTTTTCCTGGGAGAAAGTGTTTAACGCGATTGAGGGAGGCATCATCGCGTGGCAGTTAATGATATTAAGCGTGTTCTCGGTTCCCACAAAAGCGAGTCCGCCGATAGAGCTAACCTTATTTCCTAACTCGATGTAAAAGAGATTGGACATATAGAAACCATATGTTCCGATAGAGGTTACTGTATTAGGCAGGGTGACAAACAAATTCCTATCGGCAGTATGACATTCCCTGAATGCCGATTCGCCAATTCCGGTCACGGTATAGGTCACACCATGATAGGTCACGGTTTCAGGAATAGTCACATTGCCATAGTAGCTGCTATAGTTCGGCGAATCCCTGTAGGTCACGCTAACGTTATTGCCGCTGGTTACCGTGTAATAGATGCCGTCAACAACAAACTTGTTAATTTCCTGAATGTTGGAGAACTGTGACCAAGCCGCCGTGCTCTGGTAGCTGCTTTTTGAGCCTTGAGGAACGTAGAGCGTAGCGTTGGCATAGGTGTTTGTATCAAAGTTGTTGGCACTGAACGACATGGCCGTTTCGCTCAAGCAGGTGATGCTCGTCAGCGCGGTGCAACCGACAAAGGCGTTGTTATAAATCGAGTACATGGTGCTGGGAAGGGTAATTTTCGTCAGCGAGGTGCAACCGGCAAAACTCTCGTTCAACAGCATCTTGACGCCCTCGGGGATCGTGACACCAGTAAGACGTGTACAATTCTTGAACGCCTGGTAGCCAATACCCGTTACAGGGTAATAAACGTCATTGTATAGAACACTGTCGGGGATGTTGACAACACCTGAATAGGTGTTGAACGCTCCGTTGTTCTCTACAGTGAGAACACCACTACCGTCGGAGTAAGTCACCAACTGGTAGTAAATGCCATCTTTCGAGAAATTTTCTGTTGCTGCGCTGGCAGCCAACGCGCACGTCAAGAACGCCAGCAAGGCAAAAGCCCTAAAAAGTAATTTCTTCTTCATAATCCATAGAATTTAGGGGGTTATTAATTTTTGTTTGTCGCAAAAATACAAAAAAATTACCGAAAACCGAAAGAAAACCGAGCAAAAAACGATAATGCAATGCGAGCAAGCAGGTTAAAGGTTAGAGGTTAAAGATAGCATCCGCACTCCTGATGGAGTGCGGATGCTAATGTCGTACTATTGTACTTATTGATTTTCCTTTTTAGAAATTACCAGGCGAACATGGGATAGTCCTTCATCATCTCGTTAACCTTGGCACGAACGCTTGCGATTACGTTCTGGTCCTCGGGAGCCTGAAGAACGGTGTCGATGAGCTCAACGATGTCGCCCATCTTGTCCTCCTTGAGACCACGGGTGGTGATGGCGGGAGTACCCAGACGCAGACCGCTGGTCTGGAAGGCGCTGCGGTCGTCGAAGGGAACCATGTTCTTGTTGACGGTGATGTCGGCAGCAACGAGGGCAGCCTCGGCCACCTTACCGGTCAACTCGGGATACTTGGTGCGCAGGTCAACCAGCATGCAGTGGTTGTCGGTACCGCCCGAGCAGATCTTGTAACCCTTGTCGATGAGGGCCTGGGCCATAGCGGCAGCGTTGGTGCGTACCTGGATGGCATAGTCCTTGAACGAAGGTTGCAGAATCTCGCCGAAGGCGACAGCCTTAGCGGCAATCACGTGCTCGAGGGGACCGCCCTGAACACCGGGGAAGACGGCGCTGTCAAGCAGCGACGACATCTTGCGGATGACACCCTTCTTGGTGGTCTTGCCCCAGGGGTTGTCGAAGTCCTTACCCAGCAGGATGATACCGCCACGAGGACCGCGCAGGGTCTTGTGGGTGGTGCTGGTAACGATGTGAGCATACTTCAAGGGGTTGTTGAGCAGACCTGCAGCGATGAGGCCAGCGGGGTGAGCCATGTCAATCATGAGCAGTGCGCCCACGCTGTCGGCAATCTTGCGCATGCGCTCGTAGTCCCACTCGCGGCTGTAGGCGCTGGCGCCACCGACAATCAGCTTGGGACGCTCGCGCTGAGCCACCTCTTCCATCTGGTCATAGTCCACCAGGTTGGTGTCGGGGGTTACGTTATATTCACAAGCTTCGAACATCAGACCCGAGAAGTTAACGGGGCTACCGTGTGAGAGGTGACCGCCGTGAGCCAGGTTCAGACCCATGAACTTGTCGCCGGGCTTGAGGCAAGCCATGAAAACGGCCATGTTGGCCTGAGCGCCCGAGTGGGGCTGCACGTTGGCATACTCGGCGCCGAAAATCTCTTTCAGGCGATCGATGGCAACGTTCTCGCTCTCGTCCACGCACTGGCAGCCGCCATAGTAGCGGTGTCCAGGATAACCCTCGGCATACTTGTTGGTCAGGCAGCTGCCCATGGCCTGCATTACCTGATCGCTCACGAAGTTCTCACTGGCGATGAGCTCAATGCCATGCTGTTGACGCTGATGTTCACGCTCGATGATGTCAAAAATCACTTTGTCTCGTTCCATTGATTGTTAGTTTTTTAGTTTCTAGTCCCTAGTTGTTAGTTCCTAGTTGATAGTTGTTAGTATTAAAGTTATTTAGTTGTAGTTTTCTTCTTGCGGACTGACCAGCCGAAGTGTCCCAACTCCTCGCCCAGCGAGTAGTAGTGACCGTGGCAGTAGGTAATCAGGTCGGCGGCCTTGAGGTCAAGGGCTCCTGTCTCGGGATCGATATAGCGGTCGTCGGCGATGACGTTCATCACCTCGCCGATGAACATGTCGTGAGTGCCCAGGCGCATGATATCGCGCACACGGCACTCAATGCTCACTGGCGCCTCCTCGATATAGGGGGCGGCGACTGTCTCTCCCTTGACGGGGGTGAGATGCATCTCACGCCACTTGTCGTAGTCACGCCCCGACTTCACTCCGCACCAGTCGGTTGCGCGAGCCAAGTCGCGGTTGGTGAGGTTGAGCGTGAAAGCCATGTTTCGCTCGATGATGCCATGGCTGTGGCGCTCGGGTCTGATGGAAACATAACACAGAGCCGGATCGCTGCAGATAGTACCCGTCCAGGCCGCCGTAAAGACGTTGTACTCGTCGGGCGACGCCCCGCAACTGACCAGCAGCGCGGGCAGCGGGTATATCATGGTTCCAGGTCTCCAGTTCTGTTTCATGCTCCAATCTTCATTCAAGTTGCAAAAGTAGGCATTTTTTCGGTAACACAGGCGATTTTCCGGAAAATTTTCAGCGGTCAATTAGTTGTTAATAACTTTCTTATTAAGGATGATGGAGAAGGAGAGTAAAAAGCTTAAATTTGCAGTTTGTAAAACAACTATTATTCTCTGAACCGTGCACATCGTCATAGCAGGAAATATCGGTAGCGGTAAATCAACCTTGGCGGAGCTTCTCGCGAAGCATTATGGCTGGGAGCCCTTCATGGAACCAGTGGTTGACAACCCCTATTTGAGCGACTATTACAAGGACATCGAGCGCTGGTCGTTTGCGCTTGAGGTGTTCTTTCTCAAACAACGTTTCAAGGACATCCTTGGCATCAATGCCAGCGATAAGACCATCATCCAGGACCGCAGCATCTTTGAAGGCGTGTATATCTTCGCGGCCAACAACCACGACATGGGCAACATGGACGACCGCGACTTTGAGACCTACATGGAGCTGTTCGAGCAGATGATGACGATTGTGAGGATGCCCGACCTGATGATTTATCTGCGTTCCAGCGTGGCTCACCTGGTGGACAACATCCACAAGCGCGGCCGCGACTATGAGCAGACGATGCCACTGAAGTACCTGTCGAACCTTAACGAGCGTTATGAGGAGTTCGTGATGAAGACCTACAAGGGGCGCAAACTCGTCATTGACGTTGACGACTTGGACTACAAGAACCGTCCCGAAGACTTTGCTGCCATTGTAGACAAAATTGATGCGACGATGTTCGGCATCTTCGGGCCGCTGGACTAAACAGTTAATAGTTAATAGTTAATAGTGAACAGTTAATAGTTGGTCAACGACAAAAAACTAGAAACTAGGGACTAGGGACTAGAAACCAAAGAACTAAAAACTTAAAACTAAATATAGATATGCATATCGCAGTAGCAGGAAACATCGGCAGCGGCAAGACTACCTTGACCAAGCTGCTCGCCAAGCATTATGGCTGGAGCCCCCGGTTTGAGCCGGTGGACAATAATCCCTATCTGGAAGACTTCTATGCCGACATGTCGCGCTGGTCTTTTAACCTGCAAATTTACTTCCTGAACAAGCGTTTCAAGGAAGTGGTGGAAATTTCCCAGAGCGACATCGACATCATCCAGGACCGCACCATCTATGAGGACGCGTGCATCTTCGCCCCCAACCTTCACGGTCAGGGCCTGATGAGTGACCGCGACTTCAACAACTACAAGGACCTGTTCGAGCTGATGATGTCGCTGGTGAAGATGCCCGACCTGATGATTTACATCCGCTCCACCATCCCCAACCTGGTGCAACAGATTCAAAAGCGCGGTCGTGACTACGAGCAGACGATGCGCCTGGACTATCTGGAAGGCCTGAACAAACGTTACGAAGATTGGATTGCTAACTATAAGGGCAATCTGGTTGTCATCAACGGTGATGAGGTGAAGTTTGGCGACAACCCTGAAGACTTCCAGCAGGTGTGCGACAAGATTGACACCAACCTGTACGGCATCTTCTCTCCCTTCAACCAGCAGCGTTGAGTGGAACCTGAGGTACGTTGAGGAGACTCTTTACAAGCCACAGGCTTTCAATACACTGACATGTCTATCCCCCGGGAAGAAAGGGGAGGATTTTTCTGAGAGCTTTTTTTGTGTTACCTTTGCAGCGTGAATTGCAAGGGAATCATCATTATCGTAATGGCGTTGCTGAGCGTTGTCATGCCGGCAACGGCACAGGTGTGCGTTGACTATCACAATGAGGACGGTTCACGCTACGTGTGTTCCCAACAGGAGGTGATGTATGACGACTTCTTCCATACCGCCCGTTTCGCTGTCTCGGCGACAGCCAATTCCAGCGGCCTGGTGACCTTCACGCTCGAAGTGACGTTTGATGAGGGGATGCTGCACGTATCCAAAGGTGACAGCCTGACGCTGGTGCTGCGTGGTGGCGACCGCATCATTCTCACGACCGACCGTGATGTCACTCGTGCCGACATCGTCAAGCGACACTATCTCACCTACAATGATTATTATGTGACCTGCCACTACCCGTTGAGCACCTACGACATCCAACGCATCACCCGCAACCGTGTGACCAAATTCTCGGCCCAGACCGACCGTTTCACCTTTGACCGCAAACTCGACAAGTTTCAGGATCGTTTCAGGCGACAGTTCACTGCGGTATACGGCTATCTGATGGGCGGCACAAATTAAAAACGATAACGATAAAAACAAGACGGCCAGGACTGAATGCCCTGGTCGTCTCTGTTATTTCTTGTTGTGAAGTATTATCTCACGCGGAGTACCTTGCCCTCCTCAACATGGTCGCCTGACAGACCATTGAGTTTCTTGAGCTGAGCTACAGACATGTTGTTGTCGGCAGCAATCTTGGTCAAGTTGTCACCCTTGCGCACCTTGTAGGTCGAGCGGCTGCTCTTGCGGCTCTCCTTGGTAGAGGTGCGGTTGGTGCTGGCGACAGTCTGCTCCTTCTTGGCAGTGGTCTTGGTGCTGGAAGCAGTAGTCTTAGTGGCCTTAGCCTCGGAGGATTTCTCGTTGGCCTTCTTGGTTGAAGAATAGCGCTGGTTGGGAGAATAGTCACGAGCCTTGGTGTAGGTGCTCTTTGAGAAAGTGTAAGTGTCGGTGTGGGTGCAACGGTGAGCGAAGTCAAAAATGGCCTCGGGGTTGATTGCATAACCCATGTAGCGGGTCTCGAAGTGCAGGTGGGGACCCGTACTGCGACCGGTGTTACCACTCAGTGCGATGGGCTGACCTGCCTTGACATACTGGTCGGGCTTAACAAGGAAACGTGAAAGGTGACCATAGACGGTCTCCAAACCGTTCTCATGACGCACGATCACATAGAAACCGTAACCACCGCGCTCATAACGGGTGAGACGCACGCGACCGGAGAAAGCCGAGTAGACGGTGTCACCGATGGCTGCACGCAGGTCAACGCCCTTGTGGGTGCGACCGAACTTGGGACGGTAACCGTAGGAGGAGGTAACGAAATTGCCCTTTACAGGCATTCTGTAATGACGCACGTCAAGCACCTTGGTGTTAGGCACGTTGGCATCCTTATAGCAATTGACGAGCTGGCTGTCCCAACCCTCGGTGTAGATATCGGGTTCGGGCTCACACTCCTCATAGAGGTTGGCGGCATACTTTTGAGTTTCCTGGACACGAATCTGGTCCTTTACTCGACTCTGCTTGGCCAGCAAGTTATTATGACGGTTGCTGTAATTGGAGGCCGATTGCATATTCTGGGCCGAAATGCCAAGCGCAAAAAGGGTCATCGCCGTCAAGGCGACATAAAATCTTTTTATACTCATTATAAAGCTAATTTTCTAAGTCATTTGTTTTTAAGAACGGCCAAAATTACTCATTTATTTTGTAAGAGAAGGCATTTGGTGTGCTAAAAAGTGTAAAGTTTGGTTTCGTTCTCTAAACAGGGCAAGACAAGTATCTGGTTTTCAGCAAAATAAAAAATTCACAAATGCAAACAGTTTCAAATCCGAAATTAGTAGTCTTGCTATGGTTTTCCATCAGTCTATGAGATGAGACCCCAGTTGGTCTGTTTGTCATAAATATCCCTCATATGCAGGTCAAGTTTATGGCCCCAGGGTGTTTCCAACTTGGGATCGTCACGCAGGAAATCCTCGGCAGCGTTGCGTGCCATCTGGATAATCTGGCCGTCCTGGGCAAGGCTGGCAATGTGCAGGTTGAAGGCAATGCCGCTCTGCTGGGTCCCCTCCATGTCGCCAGGTCCACGCAGTTTCATGTCCTCCTCGGCAACGACAAAGCCATCGTTGGTCTGCGTCATCACCTGCAGGCGATGGCGCGTGTCACGGCCCAAGTCGCTGCGTGCCATGAGGATGCAATAGCTCTGATCGGCGCCACGCCCTACCCTGCCTCGCAGCTGATGAAGCTGTGAAAGGCCGAATCGCTCGGCGTCCTCGATGACCATGACCGAGGCATTGGGGACGTTCACGCCCACCTCGATGACGGTGGTAGCCACAAGAATCTGTGCTTTGCCCGAAGCGAAGAGCATCATCTGGTGGTCCTTCTCGGCAGGCTTCATGCGACCGTGCACCATGGCCACATTATACTGGTGGAACACATCTTTCACCTGCTCGAAGCCCTGTTCCAGGGCATGCAGGTCAAGCTTCTCGTTCTCCTCGATGAGGGGATAAACGATGTATGCTTGGCGTCCCTCTCGCAGCTGCGACCCAACGAACTGGTACATTTTGAAACGGTCAGGCTCGTGCCTCAAGACCGTGGTGACAGGCTTGCGTCCCGGCGGCAGCTCGTCGATGATCGACACGTCGAGGTCGCCATAGACAGTCATGGCCAACGTTCTGGGGATGGGAGTGGCGGTCATCACCAGCACATGAGGGGGCGCCACCCGGTTCTTGTGCCACAGGCGCGCACGCTGGGCGACACCAAAGCGGTGCTGCTCGTCGATGATGGCCAGTCCCAGGTTGTGGAACTGTACCGTGTCCTCGATGAGGGCATGGGTGCCGATGAGAATCTGCAACTCGCCGCTCATGAGAGCCTCGTGTATGGCGGTGCGCTCTCGTTTGCGCGTGGAGCCGGTCAACAAGGCCACCTTCACGCCCAGCCCATCGGCCAGGGGTTTGATGGTCTCGAGATGTTGACCAGCCAGAATTTCGGTAGGCGCCATGATGCAGGACTGGTAGCCGTTGTCTAGCGCTATCAAGGCCGTCATGAAGGCCACAATCGTCTTGCCGCTGCCCACATCGCCCTGCAGCAGACGGTTCATCTGCTTGCCGCTGCCCATGTCATGGCGCATCTCGCGGATGACTCGCTTTTGCGCCCCGGTAAGCGGAAACTGCAGGAAGTTGTGGTAGAAGTTGTTGAAGTAGTAACCCACATGGGCAAAAGTATGACCCACCAATCGGCGGCTGCTACCTTTAATATAATGTAGGATATTAAGTTCCAGAAAGAACAACTCCTCAAACTTGAGCCTGAACTGGGCCCGCTGCAACGCCTGCGGATCGGCGGGCAGATGAATGTTGCGCAAGGCCTCGGCCAGCGGCATGAGGTGATAGCGCTGCATCAATTCAGGCGGCAAGGTCTCAGGAATGTGCTGCACCGCAGGCGTGTTCAGGACATTGACCACGAGTTTGTGAATCGCCCTGGAAGTGAACGAGCGGTTGCGCAGCACTTCGGTAAGGTTATAGACGCCCTGCAAGCCCTGTGGAACAGTCTCGCTGCTGGCGAGGTCAATCTCGGGATGCACAATGTTCAGATGGTTATTGAACATTGACGGCTTACCGAAGAGGATATATTGCGTATTGGTGTTATAGGTCTTCTGGATTGAAGCGACACGATTGAACCAGACCACCTCGATGGTTCCGGTGCCATCGGTGAACAAGGCCTGCAATCGGCGTTTGCGTCCCTCACCTGCCGTGGTGAAGGTGAGGAAGCGGCCCTTGAGTTGTACCATGGCCTCATCGCCCCGCAAGTCGTTCACGTGGTTGATGACACTGCGGTCGATGTAACGGAAGGGGAAATAATACAACAGGTCATAATAGGTGCTGATGCCCAGCTCCTTCCTGAGCAGTTCGGCACGCTTGGGTCCCACGCCGTGCAAGTACTGTATGTCGGTGTGGCGCAGGTCAGGCATTGTTCTTCAGCAGATATTCGGCCAAGGCCAAGTCCATGGGACGGGTGATCTTCAGGTTACGCGTGTCGCCCTCAACAAGCGAGATGGGGTGATTGAGTCGCTCAACGACCGAAGCATCGTCAGTAAACGTCGGTTGATAAGGCGATGAGTATGCGTCAATCAGCAGACGGGCAGCAAAGGCCTGGGGGGTCTGCACAGCACGCAACGATGAGCGGTCCAAGGCATGGCTGATGTCCCCCGTGACTTGACGCACCGAGTCGTTGAGCGCGACAACGGGTATGGCGGCGCCAGTCTGGCGAGCAGCCGCAATCGTGCGGTCGATGAGCTCGGCCGTAACCAAGGGGCGCACGCCATCATGGACGGCGATAATATCCACATCAGTCATGACGCCAATGCTGTTGAGCGCGTTCTTCACGCTGTGCCAGCGCGTCTCGCCTCCCGGGACCACACGATGAGGCACTGTGAAGCCATAGCGGTCACACAGGTCGTGCCACAACGCCATCTGCCCCTCGGGCAAAGTGACAATCACATCAAAGGCAACGTCACTGTTTTCTCCGAAAGCCTGAATGGTGCGCATCAAGATGGGCCTGCCACCCAATTCCAGGAATTGCTTGGGCATCTCGGCCCCAAAGCGCGTGCCGCTGCCGCCAGCCACTATGATTGCTATCGTTCTCATCATGCCTTATTGTTTTGGTCATGCAAAGTTAATCAAAAAAACAACGAGTTGCGCACCGTAGCCGCAATTTTATGGGCCAGAGTGCGCAACTATTATCTTTATAAGGGTCGATGTGAACCGGCCGATCAGTTTTTCAGGATTTTCTTTCCATCCTTTACGATGATGCCACGGGTGTCATCGGTAGCCATGATGCCATCCAGGCGATAGGCCTGACCATCAACAGGTGACACTTGCATCACTTCGTTAATGCACAAAGCTTGGCCGGTCTTCTCCAGGTACTCGGCCTGAGCCCTTGCCATCTGCTCACGGAACTCTGCGCTACCGTGCAGTGCCGAGTAGCCGATGCTGGCTGCCACACGGCTTGCATCCACATCACTCTGCCAATGTGCACCCACAATCACGCGGCTCTCGCCATACATCCAGCCACGGGCAAAGATGGTGTCGGCGGCAGCGGGATTAACCTCGGCGAGCAGCAGGGCAGCAGTCCAACCGCGCATGGTGTGACCCGAAGGATAAGAGCCTTCGCCAGCCAGTTCAGCCTCCTCGTCGGTGAGCATCTTGTCCTGGAAACGCTCGAAGGGGCGCTGACGGTGATAGAAGGCCTTGGGCTCGACACGCATGGCGTCGGTCGTGGTGAGACTGGTCACCATGAGTTTCCAGATTTCGGGCGTTCCCTCTGGACTGATTACCAAACCAAAAGGTACAGAAAACTCTCCCACCAAGGCCTCGTAAGACCACACAGCATCACGCTTAGCGATCTCGGCACGCTCCGGGTCAAGGCGTTGCTGCTTTCCCCAGGCATAACGCATCATGTCGTTGGCAAACTCAGGGCTGTCAAATGCCGGAGGTGCTGGCAGGCACTTTATCAGGTTGGGCAACTGATCAACAGTGAAATAGGGCTGCACCTCAATCTGTGCATTCATAGTCATGACCCCCATGATGAAGGCCATTGCAATTACAAAACACTTCTTCATAACAAATATGAATATTATTAAAACAATTATCTTTTGACGCCGCAAAAGTAGTGAAAATCGTTGACAGGTCAACAATCCTGATGAAAAAACACACCGCACCCAGTTCTTTCATACAACTGAATGCGACAGAATGAGCGTTCTCTAATGTCAACATTATTAGAAATTTAAAAAGGAACTTTAAGCCTCAGCTTAAAATTCCTTCTTAGGTTTCAAATAGGTAAAATTTCTAAGGTAAAAAAGATTGTTTCAGGTTTATGGCGCAAAATTAAGGTCAATTTTTGAATCGTGAAAACAATTATTTTATGTTTTACAGCATATTTTTTGCGAGAGGCCTCTTTCACAGGGGATTTGACACCTTAAAAAAAGTGCGCAATCGTTTACATTTCAAAGCGATAGCGACGTGCTTAACGGGTGTTAACAGATAGCGTTAAACAATCCTAATCCTTGTAATACTGTAAGCTGATTTGGCCTTTAGCGTCAATCACCGCATAGGAGTACAGCTTGATCCAGTCACCAAGGAAAACGACGGGAGGAAGGCCTTCGACCGTATTCATGCGGGCAATGTGCAGATGGCCATAAAAGAAAGCCTCGATGTCGGGGTGAGCGGCATAATACTCCCGTGAGAAATCCAGCAGACGGGTTGCGGCCTGTTCAGAGATTGCCATAAGCTTTTCGGGTGAGCGGTTCGTGCGGTTCTCGTTGGACCAACCGGTGGCAATGGGATAAGTCCATCGGGGATGGATGGATGCATAAAGCCACTGACAAACCTTATTGTAAAAACACCAGCGGGTGAAGCGATACATCACCGTCTGCTCTCCCACGTCATCACCATGCGATATGAGAATACGTTTGCCCTGTGTCTCCACCACGGTGTGCCCCTTGAGCACCGTTAAGTTCAACTGATCTCGCAAGTAGTCGAACAGCCACACGTCGTGGTTACCCGTGACCCAGGTGATCTTGATGCCGGCATCGGCCAGTTCGGCCAGTTTCCCAAAAAACCGTATGTATCCGCGTGGCACGACATGCTTGTACTCATACCAGTAGTCCAGGATGTCACCCAAGAGGTAAAGCTCGGCGGCATCCTCCTTGATAGAGTCCAGGAAACGGCAGACACGTCGCTCACGCTGCAACTGGTCGCTCATGTATTTGGCTCCCAGGTGCAGGTCTGAGATAAAATATGACTTTTTCTCGGGCATCAATCTGGTCGCTGTTACAACATGCCGAGTTCAAGCTTAGCCTCGTCGGTCATCATGCGCGGATCCCATTCCGGTTCAAAGACCAGATTGACCGTTGCCGATGTCACACCGTCAACACTCTCGACCTTCTGCCTGACGTCTTCAAAGATGAAGTCGGCGATGGGGCAATTGGGTGCTGTGAGCGTCATGTCGATGTCCACATATCCCTCATCGTTGAGGTCGATTTTGTAAATCAAACCCAGGCTATAGACATCTACCGGAAGCTCAGGGTCGTAGACCGTCTTGAGCATCTTGATGATGTCCTCTTCAATTTTCAATTTCTGTTCTTGTTCCATATCGGCGGCAAAATTAAGCAAAAAGTTGCAATGAGGCCTAAAACCAGGCTCAAAATCCTCAAAAGACAAAAAAACTAAAAAAATCACTTACTCTGAAAAAGTATGGATAAAATTGCTAAAGACGGTAAAAACGAAAAAAAATCATAAAAAATGCTGAATATTAGCGCTTAATTGAAAAAAAAGTACGATATTTGCAGTCGCAAAATCGACAAGGGGCTCATTTTTGGGCGCTTTTTGTTTGTTGCGGCAATGGCAACACAAAGTCCCAACCCCCCTGTTGATTAAGCATTTAAGTAAGTATAATTTATTTAATATTTAACTCATAATTTAAAATAACGAATACAATGACTAAAGCAGAAATCGTTAGAGAGATTGCTCAATCAACAGGCATTGACAAAGCATCGGTTCTGGAAACCGTTGAGAAGTTCATGGACACCGTTAAGGATTCGCTGGCTAACGGCGAGAACGTTTACCTGCGTGGCTTCGGCAGCTTCATCGTGAAGACCCGTTCTGAGAAGACCGCCCGCAACATCAGCAAGAACACTGTTATCATTATCCCCGAGCACAAGATTCCGGCCTTCAAGCCCGCCAAGGTGTTCATGGAGCAGGTGAAGTAATTTTGTCACAGCCCGAGAAATCAATTCAATACATTATAATATAATTATATCTAACATTTACGATTATGCCAAACGGAAAGAAACGTAAAGGCCACAAGATGGCCACGCACAAGCGTAAAAAAAGACTGCGCAAGAATCGTCATAAAAACAAGAAGTAATCGCGCGTAGTCCAAATCTATGACGACTGTGAAATAGCGGGAACAAACGAATTGGAACGCACAACGGGACATCAGGCAAGGGCTCATTCAGCTCATGTTACCAGGCCCCGTGACGTCAATTGGTTTGTTCCTGTCTTGCTATTTCAAGAGACCGCCCATCCGCTCCACCCCGCGGTTTCACCCTGTTCCTGCCATCCTCGCGCCGCCGAGTTGCCCCGTGTCCAGCGGGACACCCCTCATGGTCAGCCGGTCGAGCGCCGTTTAAATCACAATATCACGACATATTTCATTTAAACTATAAAGAAACATAACATTGTATATCACCCACCTTCTGCGATGAGAAGTGAATTAGTAGTTGACGTTACGCCCAAGGACATGACGACGGCACTGCTCGAAGACGGCCGCCTCGTGTCATTGCAGCGGGAGACTCGAGATGCCTCCTATGCCGTGGGCAACATCTACCTTGCCAAGGTGAAGAAGTTGATGCCGGGTTTGAACGCCGCGTTTGTCAACGTGGGTCATCCCAAGGACGCCTTCCTTCATTACCTTGATTTGGGTTCACAATTCAACACTTTTTCTCAATACATCAAGACGGTACGCGAGAATTCCAACAAGCGGCCAACAAGCATCAGCAAGGTCAAGAACCTGCCCGACACCAACAAGCACGGTAGTGTGACCGATGTGCTGACCCAGGGTCAGGAACTGCTGGTGCAGATTGCCAAAGAGCCTATCTCGACAAAGGGTCCCCGCTTGACCACCGAAATCACCTTCACAGGCCGTTTTCTGGTGCTCACCCCCTTCAATGACCGCATCTCGGTCTCACAAAAGATCAAGGACCACGCCGAGAAGACCCGCTTGCGTCGACTGATTGAAAGCATGAAGCCCAAGAACTTCGGGATTATCGTGCGCACATCTGCCGAAAACAAACGAGCAGCCGAACTGAACAACGAGCTCAAGACGCTGCTCAAGGCATGGGACGATGCCATAGCCAAAGTTCAGCAGTCGACCGCTCCATCCCTCGTCTATGAGGAAGAGAGCCGTGCCGTCGGTGAGATTCGGGACATCTTCAATCCCGATTTTGAAAGCATTCAAGTCAATAATGCTGAAGTGTATGATCAGATTCATGACTATGTGAACCTAATCGCCCCCGATCGCAGCGATATCGTGAAACTGTACAGCGACGACGTGCCCATCTTTGACAAGTTCGGCATCACCAAGCAAATCAAGTCGTCGTTTGGCAAGACGGTATCCTTCAAGTCGGGCGCATACATAATCGTAGAAAGCACCGAAGCCCTTCACGTGATAGACGTGAACTCTGGCAACCGTTCACGCACGAGCACCGATCAAGAGAGCAATGCACTGAACGTGAACCTGCTGGCCGCTGACGAGATTGCCAGGCAACTGCGCCTGCGCGACATGGGCGGCATCATTGTGATTGACTTCATCGACATGGCCAAGTCGGAACACCGCCAGGAGTTGTATCAACACATGCGCGAAGTGATGCAGAAAGACCGCGCGCGCCACAACATCCTGCCACTGAGCAAATTCGGGTTGATGCAAATCACCCGCCAGCGCGTGAGACCGGCTCTGGACATCACCACCGCCGAGACGTGTCCGTCCTGTGGCGGCAAGGGCGAAGTTCAGCCTTCACTGCTTTTTACTGACATGCTGAAAGACAAGATTGATTATCTTATCAACACGTTGAACGTGAACAGCTTCATTATGTATGTCCATCCTTTTGTCGACGCTTTCCTGAAGAAAGGTCTCGTGAGTGAGTACTGGAAATGGCGCAGGGAATTCAAGCGCAAGTTCCGCATCTTGCCCGACCAGTCGCTCAACTACCTCGAGTATAAAGTGCTCGACAAGAACCGTAACGAAATTGACCTTAAAGAAGAAAAAGACACCAGCAGCAGCGAGACGAGCAAGAAAGAACGCCGTTCCAAGCATCGCAATGCCGCTGACGAAGAGAACAAGGATTGATGCCATCTCCCCACTACAGCGCATCATCCGGTGACAGCATCATGGGCCGCTCTGCACGATACCAGCAGAGTGGCCTTTTCTTTTGCCGGACGGGAACAGACTGAGAGGAAACGCTGAACTGAAGGATGCTGCCGGATTTCAGGACTAAGCGTGCTGGTGAGTTGTGAGAAAACTACAGCGGACAGCAACGTTAATAACTCGTGTGCGTTAAATTTTGTGAAACGGTAATGCGATTTCATATTTATAAATTATATTTGCAACCAGAATTTCATTTTAACATTAACCATTTAATAACAATCAACTTAACCAATGAAGAAACCAACAGCTAAAGCTACCAAAAAGGACCTTAGCAAGCCCGCACCTCTGGGTAAAGAGACAAAGCGTTACATCGGTATGGAAGAGCGCTACGGCGCCCACAACTATCATCCCCTTCCCGTTGTCCTGAAGAAGGGCAAAGGCATCTATGTATGGGATGTTGAAGGCAAGAAGTATTTCGACTTCCTGTCGGCCTATTCCGCAGTCAATCAGGGTCATTGCCACCCCCGCATCGTTAAGGCTCTGAAGGACCAGACCAACAAGTTGTGTCTGACCTCTCGCGCATTCTATAACGAGGCCTTCTGCGAGTATGAGAAGTTCATGCACAGCTACTTCGGCTATGACAAGGTGCTCCCGATGAACACCGGTGCCGAGGGTGTTGAGACCGCATTGAAGCTCGCTCGCCGCTGGGGTGTTGTCAAGAAAGGTATCCCCAACGACAAGGTGAAGATCATCTGCTGCGAGGGCAACTTCCACGGCCGCACCGTGACCGTCATCACCATGAGCGACGATCCCAGCAGCTTTGCCGATTACGGTCCTTTGACCCCCGGTTTCATCCGTATCCCCTACAATGATCCCAAGGCGCTCGAGAAAGCGCTCGAGAAATATGGCAAGGAGGTTGCCGCCTTCATCGCTGAGCCCATCCAGGGCGAGGCTGGTGTGTTCGTTCCCGACGACGGCTACCTGAAGCAGTGCTTCGACCTGTGCCACAAGCACAACGTGCTGTTCATCGCTGATGAGGTGCAGACCGGTATCGCCCGTACGGGTAAGATGCTGTGCTCTCAGCACGACGGCATCCGTCCCGACATCGTGATCCTGGGCAAGGCCCTGGGTGGTGGTGTGCTGCCCGTATCGGCATGCTTGGCCGACGACGACATCATGCTCAACGTGAAGCCCGGTGAGCACGGCTCGACCTTCGGTGGCTTCCCCCTGGCAGCCCGCGTTGCTGTTGAGGCCTTGAAGGTTGTCAAGGACGAGAAGCTCGTTGATAACGCCGAGAAGATGGGTAAGATCTTCCGCAAAGAGATTGAGAAGATCAACTCACCGTTCATCGTTCAGGTGCGCGGCCGCGGTCTGTTGAACGCTATCGTTACCAAGCCCGTCGAGGGCAAGACCGCTTGGGACATCTGCCTCAAGCTGCGTGACAACGGCCTGCTTGCCAAGCCGACCCACGACCACATCATCCGCTTCGCTCCCCCCTTGTGCATCACCAAGGACGAGCTGATGGAGGCTATCGCCATCATCAAGAAGACCTTCGAGCAGATGTTCGGATAATTAATTATTCAAGTGTCGCAAGCCGTTCGCTTGCGGCACTTGAAGTTTAGAGTTTAGAGGATAGAGACTTTGGCTCTAATCACAACCCATCCATTTTCAACCCAAAAAACAAACAAAACTAGGTCCTAGAGACTAGGGACTAGAAATTAACAACCAAACAATAATGAATAACGCTGTTATCAATTTTCCCCTTCCCGCCAATGAGCCGGTGAAGGCCTATATGCCCGGTTCTCCCGAGCGCGTAGCCCTCGAGGCAGAACTCGAGCGCCAGAGTAAACTCGTCGTGGACATCCCCATCATCATCGGCGGCAAAGAAATCCGCACCGGTGACACGGGCACTGTTACCTGCCCCCACGACCACAAGCACGTGCTGGCTACCTACCACAAGGTGACCAAGAAAGAGATTAAGATGGCGATTGACGCTGCCATGAAGGCGTGGAAAGAGTGGAGCCGCACACCGTGGACCACCCGCGCCGCCATCGTGATGAAGATGGCTGAGTTGCTCGCCACGAAGTATCGTCCCATCATGAATGCCGCCACGATGCTGGGCCAGAGCAAGAACATTTACCAGGCCGAAATTGACTCGGCTTGTGAGACGATCGACTTCTTCCGCTACAACGTGCACTATGCCAGCAAGATCTACGGCATGCAGCCCAAGGACGGTGTGGGCCAACTGAACCACACCGAGTATCGTCCCCTGGAAGGCTTCATCCTGGCTGTGACCCCGTTCAACTTCACCTCGATTGCCAGCAACCTGTGCATGACTCCCGTGCTGATGGGTAACGTGGCACTGTGGAAACCTTCTACCACCGCCCTGCTGAGCAACTACTACCTGATGCAGCTCTACAAGGAGGCCGGTCTGCCCGACGGCGTGATCAACTTCCTGCCCGGCAGCGGCGCCCTCATCGGCGAGGTTGCCACCGAGAGCAAGTACTTCAGCGGTATCCACTTCACCGGCAGCACTGCCACCTTCAAGTCGCTGTGGAAGCAGGCCAGCCTGAACGTTGACAAGTATATCTCCTACCCCCGTCTCGTGGGCGAGACCGGTGGCAAGGACTTCATCTTTGTTCACCCGAGTGCCGACAAGAAGGCCGTTGCCACGGCAGCCTTCTGCGGTGCATTTGAGTTCCAGGGCCAGAAGTGCTCTGCAGCTTCTCGCATGTACATCCCCAAGAGCCTGTGGCCCGATGTGCTGAAGGACATCAAGGCCATGTGCAAGGAGGTGAAGATGGGCGACGTGAAGGATCCCATGAACTTCATCAACGCCGTTATCGACGAGGCTTCGTTCGACAAGTGCAAGAGCTATATCGACTATGCCAAGAAGGCTGATGACGCCAAGATCGTGATTGGCGGCAAGTGCGACAAGAAGAAAGGCTGGTTCGTTGAGCCTACCGTTATCGAGACCACCAATCCTCGCTTCAAGTCGATGGAAGAGGAAATCTTCGGCCCCGTGCTGACGGTTTACCCCTACGACGACGACAAGGTGAACGAGACCGTGAAGCTGTGTGACGAGACCTCGCCTTATGGTCTGACCGGTGCCGTTTGGGGCCGCGACCGCCTGGAGGTGGAGAAGCTGACCGAGAAGCTGAGCTACGCTGCCGGTAACTTCTACATCAACGACAAGCCGACGGGTGCCGTTGTGGGCATGCAGCCCTTTGGCGGCGCACGTGCCAGCGGTACCAACGACAAGGCCGGTGGTGAGTTCAACCTGATCCGCTGGATCATCCCGCGCGTGATCAAGGAGACCCTCGTGTCACCGACCGACTACCGCTACACTTACTTGAAGTAAGGCTGAAGAGCCGTGGCCGAGCCACGGCACAGAGTACCAGACGGCCGGGAGTGCCTGACCTGGGCACTCGACTTTGAAATCCAGACCTTGAGCTCTTTAATCAAGAGACATTTATAGTGGAGGCGCTTTTATAGCGTCTCCACCTTTTTTATGTTTATTTCTTATATTGTTGCAGAAATGTGATGAAAAAAATGAGAATCGTTTATTTTTTTTAAGATTTTTAAGCTATATTTGCAACCTAAAGCCTACAATAACATTCAATCAACTTTAAAATACATCTCTATGAAAAACAAATTCCTCAATTTCAAAGTGCTGGCTGTCATGTTAGCCTGCTTGGCGTTGGCCTTGAATGCCAATGCTCAACTCAAGCGTTCTGAGACTATACAAAAGCCAATAGTAAAGTGTGAACAAGCACAGATGCGTTCACCCGGTGAAAAGGTGCTGAAATCCAACAGGGATGTAAGCACCCCCAGACCTTTTTATCGCCGCCCCGCAGGAGTTTTCCCCTGCAGGTATGTACTTGATAACAGAGATAGTCAAGCCTATCTTCTTGTCTTTCCTACTCTCATGCTCAAGCCGTTCAGCGAATACACATATGATGCTATACTTGAAGGCGTGAGCGCCAATGCGAGTTGCCAATGGTCCTATAACGCGAACGGGCAGTCATACATCACTCACGGTAAAAGCGTGACTGTAAGTTATGGTCTAGAGTCTGCAGATGTGCCAATACTAACAATCAACGATTCATCCCTCGATAAGCCTTTTCGATATCAAATAGGCACTTATGCAATGAGTGACACCTTATTCCATGCATCTACAGTGTATACGAAGAACAACGACATTAGCGAAGACTATGGTGAATCTTTTGTCACGCTCTTGGGCAATAAAACATTAACTACAAAGGGACGTTATGGCGATGAGCCCAATACATATCCATTGACGTATTACTATGGAGCAGAGCCATATGGTGATAATACACAAGGCTGGTGGTTTGGCAAAAATGCTGACCCAAGAATGAAGGGAGGAATCGCCAATGTATTTGAGAAACCTGAACATCCCTACCTGCTTAAACAAGTGGTGATGTATTGCGTATTATTATCAGTTTCATCTCCTGTTGAAATGACCTGTAAAGTATATAAGTTGGCTAACCTGCCGGCTTACAGGGATGACAGCAGTGTAAGACTCAATCATGTGCCCGGTGAACTCATTGCAACGGGTCGTGCAACCGTCACAACAGACATCCCGAATGACAATGGTGAGGGAGCGATTGTATTCACACTGTATGACCAGAACGGCCAAGTTATCACGCCCGTGATTGACGATGCCATTTTCATTGCCATCGAAGGCTATAACGACCCTGAGATGGCAGGTCTGACTGATTTCACAACAACAATCGGTGGAGATTATAATTCCGATGAAGGCTTCGGTGAAATGGCTTACTTGTTGGTCAACGAACAAGATGGCAATGGCAATTACACCGGTGAAGTGAAGTGGCATGGGTTGAACAAATTTTTCAATCCCGAAGGTACGACGATGAAGACCGGTTATAGCATTTTCGTCGTCACTGAATTGCCTTTTGTCACCTTCTACAACGGGTTCAATGACGGCCAATACACCTTCCCCAATTCAGGTGGAATCATGCAGAAGACCATCAACGATGAGACCGAGACCAGTATCAAGTTCTTCACCACAACACCCGTCAGTGGAGGAAATTGGACCATGAGCAACGCTAATAATGGTGGCGCCGTGCCATCGTGGTTGACCATCGCATTGACGAACCAGATGTTGGATGAAAAACTCGATTATGTCAATGCCACAGTGATGGCCCAGCCACTACCCGAAGGCACGCGCTACCGTGAGGCGAAAGTTCGTTTCTCCATTCCTGCCGGATCTATCGATTTCACCTTCAAGCAGGGAGAGATGTCAACACTGCTCGGTGACGTGAATAGTGATGGCGAAGTGAATATCACTGATGCCATCGCATTAATCAATTATGTGTTGAATGATAACGCTGACGGCGTCATTCTTGAGAATGCTGACACCAACTTTGACGGTGAAGTGAATATCTCGGATGTGATCACGTTGATCAACTACGTGCTCAATGACAAATGGACAGGACGGACGTTCACAGTCAACGGCGTGTCGTTTACCATGATGCACGTTGACGGAGGCACCTTCACCATGGGAGCGACACCAGAACAGAACACCACCAATGCCGTTGCTGATTATCCGCCTCACCAAGTGACACTCTCATCTTATTTCATCGGGGAGACCGAGGTAACACAGGAGTTGTATCAGGCCGTCATGAATTCCAACCCCAGCAACTTCACCGACAATCCTTTATTGCCAGTTGAAAAGGTGAGCTATAATGACTGCCTGGCCTTCATCCTCAAGCTGAATCAACAGACGGGCTATAACTTCAGACTGCCGACTGAAGCCGAGTGGGAATTTGCAGCCCGAGGAGGCAACAGCAGCAAGGGTTACAAATACGCCGGCAGCGATTCTCCCTTCCAGGTTGGTTGGATCAACATCAATTCCAATAACACCACTCATGCTGTCAAGGGGCTTGCGCCTAACGAGCTTGGACTGTATGACATGTGCGGAAATGTGTATGAATGGGTACTGGACTGGTACGCTGATTACACCGAGTTCGCCCAAGTTAACCCCATGGGTCCTCGAACAGGATTAGAGCGCGTAATCCGCGGCGGCAGCTACAACAATAATCAAAACTATTGCCGCAACGGTTATCGAACCAAAAGCGATCCCACTACAAGTGCCAGATTTATAGGTTTCAGGCTCGCCCTATAATCAGCAAGCAATCTGATGTAAATTACAACCTCCACGGGCCTGCCCGTGGAGGTTGTAATTTACATGCTAAAATAAATGCCGAAACAACCGATTTACAAGTATTTTTGTTTATCTTTGCAGGTTGAACAATCAATTAACCAATCCAGACATGAGCAACGACAAGATACTGCAGCCGCTGGCTGGCATGACACTCGAGGAGATGCAGGATGCGGTAAGCGCATTAGGTATGCCACGCTTTGTGGCTAAACAATTGGCACAGTGGGTTTATCAGAAACGCGTGAACGATTTTGAGCAGATGCTCAATATCTCCAAGGCAAACCGTGAACTGCTGGCTAGCCGCTACTGCGTGGGTCTGTATCCTCCCAGTCAGGCCGCCTCCAGTGAAGACGGCACAGTGAAGTATCTCTTTGATGCCGGGAACGGACAAGCCGTTGAATCGGTGTACATTCCCGAGGACGACCGCGCCACGTTGTGCATCTCGTCCCAGAAGGGGTGCCGAATGAACTGCTACTTCTGCATGACCGGCAAGCAAGGCTTCCACGGCAATCTCACCTCTAACCAGATTATCAACCAGGTGCTGAGCATCCCCGACAGCGACAAGCTGACCAATGTCGTGTTCATGGGCATGGGTGAACCGCTCGACAACCTTGATGAGGTGATGCGCGTGATTGCCATCCTGACCGAGCCGTGGGGCTTGGCATGGAGTCCCAAGCGAGTTACGGTGTCCACCGTGGGCAAACTGCCTGAGCTGAAGATCCTGTGTGAACAGACGAGCGTCCACATTGCCGTGAGCGTTCACAATGCCGTGCAGGAGGAGCGTTCGTCGATGATGCCGATTGAACGCATCTCCCCCATCGACCGCGTGATGGACGTGCTGAGCAATTATGACTTCGCCCACCAGCGCCGCTTGTCGGTTGAATACATCTGTTGGCAGTGGTTCAACGATGATATCCAGCATGCCGAGAAACTGCGTGAGCTGTTGCCCAACGAGCATGTTCGCGTCAACCTCATCCGCTTCCATCCCATTCCCGGTATCGAGAAGCTGCGCACGAGCAGTGATGAGCGTATGACCTACTTCCGTGACTACCTGAACAGCAAGGGCGTCACCTGCACCATCCGCCGCAGCCGTGGCGAGGACATCGCCGCCGCATGCGGCCAACTCGCCGGCCAGGTGCGCAAGCAACAAGCTGCCAAGGAAGGTAAACCTGCTGCTAAGCAGCCACGCAAGAAATAATCCCCTCTGATTCAGTTTTCCAGAATCAAGCGTCAAATCCCGATCCGTCATTAAAACCGATAACTCCAAACCCGTCATTATGAAAAAGTCGATACGATTCTATACTATGCTGGCAATCATGGTCATTGCCGTGCAGGCCGTTCTTGCCGACGAACCAAGCGGTTACTATAACAAAGCGTTGTACAAGAACGACTACTCCTTGATGTCGGCCCTGAGAAGCATTATCCGCAGTCACAAGGAAGTATCCTATTCCAGCGGTCTGCTGAATGCCTTTGCCAAGGCCGATGTTGATGATCAAGGCTATATTATCGACATTTACAGTAACTGTCGCTATCGTCCAAGTGACAACGGTTCCTCGGCATCGCACATCGGCGAGGGCTATAACCGAGAGCACAGTTTTCCCAGGAGTTGGTTTGGCGGCGCCGTGTCCCCGATGAACACCGACGTTTTCCACGTCTATCCTACCGATATCCATGTCAACAGCCAGCGCGGCAACTTCCCCTATGGCGTGTGCGCCAATGGCACCCGGTTAACCTATGGCAATTATGTGGCTAAAGGCAAATTGGGCCAAAGCACCTATCCCGGCTATAGCGGCACCGTGTTTGAGCCCGATGACGAATACAAGGGCGATCTGGCTCGCACCTATTTCTACATGGCCACCTGCTACATGAATGAATTGCCCAATTGGCCCGGCAGTCCCCAGCTTGATTACCGGAACAACAACTATAAAGCCTTCTCGACCTGGACAATCAACATGCTGATGGAATGGACCCGTCTGGACCCCGTGAGCGAGAAGGAAATCAAGCGCAACGAGGCCGTTTACGGCATTCAGGGCAACCGAAACCCGTTCATCGACCATCCCGAACTTGCCGAATACATTTGGGGCAACATGCAGGGAAAGCAGTGGTCCGGAAGCGGTGAACCTCTTGTTCCCGCAGAAATCACCTCGCCCGCAAACGGGTCAATCATCGACTTTGGCACAACCGTCGAGGGTACTCCGCTGGAGTATAGCGTCACCGTCAAGGGTAAGGGTCTCACCCAGGAACTCACCTTGTCGATGGAAGGCAATGAGTACTTCTACGTGAGTCGAAACACCTTCTCGCCTCTCGAAGTTAACAGCGGTGTCTCGTTTGTCATCGGTTTCACTGCCGATGACGAGGGCACCTTCAGCGATAACATCACCCTGTTCAGCGATGAAGTGTCCACCACATTCACTGTTACCGCCACAGCGACCAAGCAGGGCGACAATCCCCCACCCCCTCCTGTAGTTATTGGCGACAGCATCACCGAGGACTGGGAAGGCTGTACCACCGGCGGCTATTGGACCCAGGAAGTTCAAGGCAACGCATGGAGTTGGAACTTCACCGATGCCGGCATCTGGGGCGATAACCTGCGTCACGGCGAGCTCGTCTGCCGCATGGGCAAGAGCAACAGTAGCGCCATCACCATGGCTGAAGATATTGAAGGCGGCACAAGCGCCATCGGTTTCTGGGCCGCCAGCTTTGGCAACGACAATGACGCCACGTTGCGTGTGGATTTCAGCACCAACCAAGGCTTATCATGGACCGAATTGGGCAGTTTCACATTCATCGGAGGCATCTTGCAACATGTCATCATGGATGTTCCCCTGGAGGGCAATGTACGTTTCCGCATCGTGCAGACGTCGGGCACACGCGTCAACATTGACGATATCACCATCTATGGCCGCGGCCAAGAGAGTTCTGAGATTCCCGGAGACGTGAACCAGGACGGCGAGGTGAATATCGCCGACATCAACGCCTTGATTGACGCCATCCTCGTCGGTAACGGAACCCCGCGATGCGACGTAAACCATGACAACGAGATCAATATCGCCGACGTGAACGCCCTCATTGATATGATCCTGGGGTCATAGAGGACATCACCACCTGATTCAAATCAGAACATTCACACTATTAACCTTTAATTATCAGGTACTGTGGTTATGAAAAATATTTGTGCTATTCTTACCATGATAGCATCGGTTCTGGCAGTGAGTGCCAAAGAACCGACACCGTGTCCGAGCAATTACTATGCCGATGCCTTGAACAAGAGTGACCAGGCATTGCTCACTGCGTTGTACAACATCATCACGAGCCACACCAACATCGGCTACGATAACCTGTGGAATGCCTATGCCGACACAGATACCGATCCGAACGGCTACTACATCGACATGTACAGCACCTATGACAAGTACACCTACAGCAACAAGTGCGGCAATTACAGCGCCATCGGCGACTGCATCAACCGTGAGCACAGTGTGCCCAAGAGCTGGTGGGGTGGCAGCAAACAGGCTCAGTACAGCGACATTTTCAACATTGTGCCCACCGACGGCTACGTCAACAACCAGCGCTCTAACTACCCCTACGGCGTTTGTGAGGGCGGCACGCGGTTGACCAACGGCATCTATGTCGCCAAGGGGCGCAAAGGCTCCAGCACGCATGAGGGATACTCAGGCATCGTGTTTGAGCCCGACGATGAATACAAGGGCGACTTTGCCCGCGCCTACTTCTACATGGCAACGTGCTACAACAACGTCATCAGCACGTGGACCAAATCGGGAGGCAACGTCTTTTTTGCCGGCAACAGTTACCCTGTCTTCACAAACTATGCCATTGGCCTGCTTCTGGAATGGCACCGCCTGGATCCCGTGAGCGAGAAAGAGACCACGCGCAACTGCTACGCACACTCGTGGCAGGGTAACCGCAACCCTTTCATCGACCATCCCGAGTTGGCCGAACACATCTGGGGCAACCAACAGGGACAGCCCTGGACCGGAGACGGCACCGTTGTCACCATCCCTGTGCTCACCCAACCCGCCAACGGCGAGACCATCAATGTGGGCAACATCGCCGTTGACGGCAGCAGTGTGAGCAAGACCATCAACGTCAAGGGGGCATATCTCACCCAAGCCATCAATGTGAGTGTCAGCGGTGAGGACTTCAGTGTCTCCCCCACTACCCTGAGTGCCGACGATGTCAACAACGGCACAGCCATTACCATGACCTATAGCGGCAACGCCGAAACAGCCACGGGCACACTCTCCTTGTCAAGTGATGAAGTGAGCCGCTCGTGCAACCTTACAGCCGGCAAACAACAGCCCGGCGATGACCCGGTGAATCCCGATGACCCCATCAATCCGACGGGTGACAGTGTCATCGAGGATTGGGAAGGCTGCGAGAGTGGCGGCTATTGGGTAAAAGAGGTGCAGGGTGCGGCCTTCCGCTGGTATTTCACTAACGCCGGCATCTTCGCTCAGACCAATGACCATTGGAATGGCAGCATCGGCTGCCGCTTTGGCAAGACAAACAGTTCATCCATTGAGATGCTACAGGACGTGAATGGCACGTCGGGGATCTCGTTCTATGCAGCCACCTATGGCTCGACTGAGGCCGATGCCACCCTCCAGGTGTTCTACAGCACCGATAGCGGCAACACTTGGACGCTGTTCAAGGAATTGGCCCTGACACACACGTTGACGCAGTACACCTACGGCCTTGACGTGGATGGCAACGTGCGCTTCAAGTTCCAACAGACCGCAGGTGCACGCATGAACATCGATGACATCGCCGTGTATGCAGCGCAACAAGATGAACACAACCCGCAAATTTATTTCGACGGCGCCATCGAGGCCATGTCAGCTGTTCGCAATGGCGTGTCGAGCATCAGTGAGGTCACCGTTATCACCGAGGACAACGATGAAGCTATCACCGTCGGCGTCACCGATAACTTCGAGTTGAGCCTTGACCAGCAATCGTGGTCCACAACGCTCTCGCTTGATGCCAGCGGTGAGACATTCTATGTGCGCCTGGCAGACACCAGTGAAGAGGGCAGCTATGAGGGTACCATAACTGCCACTACGGGTATGGTGACGGCATATGCCGACATTGAGGGTAAAGTGACGTTGCCCGATGTGATTATCGGGGACGTGAATATGGACGGCGAGGTGAACATCAGCGACGCCATCACGCTCATCAACTACATCCTCAATGGCGAGGCTGAGCCGTTCGATGAACTTGCCGCTGACGTGAACCAGGACTATGAGGTCTCTATCACCGACGCTATCACGCTCATCAACGACCTGCTGAATACCAACAAATCGTTGTGGAAGGCTTTGCCAATGGAGGGCGGCATCAACGTGGAGAACCCGCTGGGCGAGATGCTCGAGGTCTATGACCTCGACGCCAAACTGATGGCCACCGTATCGAGCAGCGGCGAGATTGCCATGCCACGAGGCACCTACCTGGTGACCAGCGATCGCTGCAGCAGGAAGGTTGTGGTGAAGTGAACGGCGCCGAGCGGGGTGTTACGAGCTGATAGCTCGCAATACCGGAACGGCACGGTTACTGATTCACGACTCGCAATACTAGGACAGCACGGTCTCGCCACTTATTGGCGAGACCGTGCTGTCTTTTCTTGGTGGGAATCCTGCTTTATTGGACGGGGATCTTGTCGATGCGGCGCTGATGGCGGCCTCCCTCGTAGGGAGTCGTCAAGAAGGTCTCAACCATGGCGATGGCTTCCTCGTCGGTGACGAAACGGCCCGGCATGGCAAGGACGTTGGCATCGTTGTGCTGACGTGCCAAACGGGCTACCGCCAGTCTCCAGCAGAGTGCCGAACGGATGCCTTGGTGCTTGTTCAACGTGATGTTGATGCCCTCACCGCTGCCACAGACAGCGATACCGGGATAGCACTCACCCTGCTCCACTGCCAGTGCGCAGGGATGAGCGAAGTCAGGATAGTCGCAACTGTCCTCGTTGTAAGTGCCGAAGTCCTTGCAGGCGATACCTTGGGCCTCGAGCCAACGCTTGACAGCTTCCTTGACGGAATAGCCGGCATGGTCGCTGCAGAGGGCCACGGGGATTCCGGGTTTTAAGATAGAGTTGTCCATGTTCTTCTTTTTAAATGGCCGTGGCAGAGTCACGGCACGGGGAACTTATTTCTTCAATGCCTGGAGGGCTTGCTCCATAGTGGCAATCTTGCTCTCGGCGTCGGCTTTCTTCTTGCGCTCGTTGGCGACAACGGCCTCGGGAGCATTGGCGACGAAGCGTTCGTTGCTCAGTTTCTTGTCCACGCTGGCGAGGAAGCCGCGAGTGTACTCGAGGTCAGCCTCAAGTTTCTTGATTTCTTCCTCAACGTCGATGCTGCCAGCAACAGGCACGGCAAACTCGGCGGTGCCTACCATAAAGGCGGCTGCCGTGGGATCCTTCTCGGTCACAGCCTCAATTTTCTCAAGACCGGCGAGCTTGATGATGATGGCCTCGAAAGGATTGTTCAAGCCACCGACGGCCTGGAGAGTGAGCTGCTCCTTGTTGGGCAGGTTCTTCTGCTTGCGCACATTGCGAACGCCACCGACAATTTCCTTGACATCGGCCATAGCCTTGAGGAGCGCCTGATCGGCCTGCTCGGGCTCGGGAATGAGGGCATACATGATGCTCTCGCCATCCTTGCGCTCATCGAGGTGCTGCCAAAGCTCCTCGGTGATGAAGGGCATGAACGGATGCAGCAGACGCAGCAACATATCGAAGAACTCGAGCGTGGCTTGCATCGTGGCGCGGTCCATGGGCTGGCCATAGGCCGGCTTCACAGCCTCGAGATACCATGCCGAGAACTCTTCCCAGAAGAGGCGGTAGAGCACCATCATGGCATCGCTCAGGCGGAACTTCGAGAAGTGGTCCTTGACGGTGGCCAAGGCGTCATTGAGCTGATGACGGAACCAAAGCACAGCCTGACGGCTGGCTTCGGGCTGCTCGACATCGGCTACCTCCCAACCCTTGACAAGACGGAAAGCGTTCCAGATTTTGTTGTTGAAATTGCGGCCCTGCTCACACAACGCGTCATCATACAGGATATCGTTACCAGCTGGTGCAGCGAGCATCAGACCCATGCGCACGCCGTCGGCACCGAACTTGTCAATCAGCATCAACGGGTCGGGTGAGTTACCCAGCGACTTGGACATCTTACGGCCCAACTTGTCGCGCACGACACCCGTGAAATAGACGTTGCGGAACGGCATGTCGCCCATGTATTCGTAACCGGCCATGATCATGCGTGCCACCCAGAAGAAGATGATATCGGGAGCTGTCACCAGGTCATTGGTCGGATAGTAGTACTTGATCTCCTCGTTGCCGGGGTTGTTGATACCGTCGAACAGGGAGATGGGCCACAGCCATGAGCTGAACCACGTGTCGAGGGCGTCCTCATCGTGACGCAGCTCGCTTGCCTGAATATTCTCGTATCCAGGAATCTTGCGGGCCTTCTCGAGGGCCTCTTCCTCGTTCAGGGCAACTACATAGACCTCCTTCTCCTCATCTTCGGTGGGCAGGAAGTAGGCAGGGATGCGGTGGCCCCACCAGAGCTGGCGCGAGATGCACCAATCCTGGATACCCTCAAGCCAAACATTGTAGATGTTCTTGTATTTAGCGGGATGGAATTTGAGTTCATCGTTCTTCACGCAGGGCAGCGCGATATCGGCAAAATGCTTCATCTTCAGGAACCACTGCATACACAGGCGCGGCTCGACGGCGGTGTCGCTGTTGCGTTCGCTGTAGCCCACCTTGTTCTCGTAGTCCTCAATCTTCTCGATCAGGCCAGCATTCTGCAGGTCTGGCACAATCACCTTGCGGCACTCCATGCGGTCCATGCCGACGTAGAGCGGCGACTGCTCGCTGATGGTGGCATCGGCATTGAAGATGTCGATGGTCTCAAGATTGTGGGTCTTGCCCAGGACGTAGTCGTTGGGGTCGTGGGCGGGGGTCACCTTCAAGCAACCCGTACCGAACTCGATTTCCACATAGCGGTCCTCAATCACGTTGATGACGCGGCCCACCAGAGGCACGATCACCTTACGGCCCTTGAGCCACTGGTTCTTGGGATCCTTGGGGTTGATACACATGGCGGTATCGCCCATGATGGTCTCGGGGCGCGTGGTGGCAACGACGGCATAGTAGCCCTTCTCATCCTTGTGGATAATGTTGCCCTCGGTACGCAGCTGCTCCTCGTTCTCGAGGGTCTGCAGGCCGTCCACATAATACTTGAGATAGTACAGGTGGCTCTTCTCCTCGTGGTAGATGACCTCCTCGTTGCTCAATGCGGTCTGGGCCTTGGGGTCCCAGTTTACCATGCGCAGGCCACGATAGATGTAACCCTTGTCATAAAGATCGACAAAGACCTTCAACACGCTCTTGCTGCGCGTCTCATCCATGGTGAAGGCGGTGCGGCTCCAGTCACAGGAGGCACCCAGTTTGCGCAACTGTTGCAGGATAATGCCGCCGTGCTCATGCGTCCAGTCCCAAGCATGCTTGAGGAACTCGTCGCGCGTGAGGTCACGCTTGCGGATGCCCTGCTCGGCCAGGCGCTTCACCACCTTGGCCTCGGTAGCAATCGAGGCGTGGTCGGTTCCGGGCACCCACAGGGCGTTCTTGCCCTCCATGCGCGCGCGGCGGATGAGGATGTCCTGAATGGTGTTGTTGAGCATGTGTCCCATGTGCAGCACACCCGTCACATTGGGAGGCGGAATGACGATGCAATAGGGTTCACGCTCATCGGGCACGCTCTTGAACAGGTCGTGCGATTCCCAGTACTTGTACCACTTGTCCTCGACCTCTTTAGGGTCGTATTTTGTAGCCAGTGTATTCTCTTTCTCGCTCATTGTTTTTGGTTATAATAATGTTTTTAGTTCCATTTAAACGGCAAAGGTAGTGAAAAACCGCCAAACAGCAAAACAGCATAGCGGTTTTTAGTCATTAACATCAAATGGAAGCGGCTGAATTGCCTGAGGAACAATTCAGCCGCACGTGATATGAAGTGATGTTGGAATGGTTTCTACTGTTCGGAAATCAGGATAGGGACACTGACAGAACGAAGGTCTGGATAATACTTCTCATTGATATACAGGACTTTCCAAGGATAGATCTGCATCAGTTGCGTTTTGATATCTTGCGCCAAACGGGCTTTTATATCATCGTCGAGACTCCCCCCTCCTGCCCTGAAAGAAACAGACACCTCGCAGTTGACAAGATGGCCAATCGAGTCGACCTGAATCTTATTCACATTCAAGATAATGCGTCCATCACGGGGCAAGTCCTCTATACTGATAGGTATTATGGCTTTGACAAGTTGTTGCTTTGGTTGAGTGGAATGATCCGTTTTCAAAAATGCGAGAACATTACCTTGCTTGACAAGTTTCAATCCTTCAAGCGAAAAGCCATCAACAACGACTTTGTTTTGAAAGGTCTCTCGATCGGTGATTCTACCATTCTTGACCTTGAATACCTGCTCCTGCTCATAGTTTCTGAAATAGCCTGTGTGCTCATAATAAAGCCGTTTCCCTCGAGCGACACGGATATCGCCATTGTACCACGAGGCAATGATTACCCCATTATCGTAGTATTCATTGAAGACCTTGTGCATATCCTCGGCCGAAAGACAAACATGGCTTTCCTCACGGCTATCCATCCAGACCTGGATGCTGTCGAGACACAGCATCTCGTCACTGTTGATACTCCAGCAGGCGGTGAATCCGTCCCAGTTGGCCGTACTTTTTATTCTGTTTTCGGGCAACACGTCAATCAGTCGGTTAACAAGAGCAGCGTCACTGTTGATGGGCCGTCCAAGCAGTTGCCATTTCTCGCCATCGATGTAAAGGACTTCGCTATCCTGGCCCGTGGCCATCGAACTGATGGTGATGTTCAAAAAACATATGTAAAAAAACAATCGTTTCATGTCGCCAAAGTTTTAGTGATTTCTCTGCTGCAAAATTATAGCGAAAAAACGAAAAATGGCCAGCATTTAATGGTCATTCTTCGTTTATTAAAATATTGATTTTTAATTACTTAAAAAAGAAAAAGGTCATTTTGGGGTCATTCACATTTTGGCGACAAAAAAATAGGCCTTGAAAAGAGCGTTTTTGTGACTTTTCGATGAGAGGAAACAGGGAAAATGAGTACCTTTGCAGTGTAATAACAAAACCTCTGATTATGGGAACAATTAATTTCACACAGATTCTGAGTGCAACGCTGGTATTGCTGAGTATCATCGACATCGTGGGCTCGATACCCATCATCCTGCAGTTAAGGGAAAAGGGACGACATGTGGATGCTTGGAAGGCTACCCTCTACTCCACCCTGCTCATGGTAGGTTTCTACTATGGCGGGCACTGGTTGCTGCGCATCTTCAACTGCGATATCCACTCGTTTGCCACGGCAGGCGGTTTCCTGATGTTCCTGATGGCGCTGGAGATGATCCTCGACGTGGAAATCTTCAAGAACAACACGCCCAACAAGGGGGCGACGATGGTGCCGATGGTGTTCCCGCTGATTGCTGGTGCCGGCGTGCTGACAACGCTCATTTCGCTCAAGGCGATGTATGACGACGTGAACATCTTTATCGGCCTGGTCATCAACATGGTATGGGTGTTCCTGGTCATCAAGAGCACCGGCAAAATCCAGAAACTGCTGGGCGAGGGCGGCATGATGTTCTCGCGCAAGTTCTTCGGTATCATCCTGCTGGCCATGAGCGTGAAAATGATGACGGAAAACATTGCCCATTTGTTTTAGACATTAGACGTTAGTCATTAGAGATATGGCGACAGCCGCCCTTTGTGGGGCGGCTGTCGCTTGATTGAGTATGAGGAGAGGATTGGGTTATTTCCAGACGGGGTCGCTCTCGTTCCAGCAACGGTCAAGGGCGGTTACGGCATACTGCCAGTTGCCCTTGCCTTTGTCGGGTAGCGCATAAGACGTCTCGCCGGTGATGGCAAGGATGTTGGCAGCATTGTCAAGCTTGCCTTTCTTACCCTTGGGGAAACGATAAACGACATAACGCACGGCCTGCTGCATCGGGTCGTCGGTATCGTGAGGGGCCCAAACAAGGCTCTTCTTGCCATTGACCTTCTTGATTTTCAAGTCACGGACAGCATGGGGAGCATGATTATCCAGCCAGGAGTATGCCGGGATGAGCGCAGGGTGGCTCATCTGATTGTTAGAGAGTGAATCAAGCACACCCTTGTGGTTGCTGGTGATGCTGTAAGCCGGCCACCAGGTCACACCATGCACATTGTCCATTGAGCGTTGCAGTCGAAGCTTGTGGTCAAGCTGCGTGGGATTGGTGGGGTCACCGCCCTCTTCAGCGATGTCTTGATGGGACATCACGTTGTTGACAGCTTGGCCGTAATACATGTGGCGGCCGTTGGCATGGGCGTTCCACCAGTGCATGAGCACGAGGTCACTGGCCAATTTATGCTCCAGTTCCCAGTAGAGTTGCGGCACCATATAATCCACCCAGCCCTCGGCGGTCCACTTGGGGCAGTCGGCATAGAGAGCGTCATAGCACTGCAGGCCATTGGTCTCGCTACCGTAGGGGTCACTGGCCTTGTTGCGCCAGATACCGAAGGGGCTGATGCCGAAACGCACCCATGGTTTCACCTCCTGGATGGTGTTGTGCAGCTGCTCAATGAGCAGGTCCACGTTGTGGCGGCGCCAGTCGTTCTTGTCCCAGCCGATGCCGTACATGTCATAGGAAGTCGTATCGGGGAAATCCACACCAGTCACGGGATAGGGATAGAAATAATCATCCATGTGCAAGGCATCGATGTCATAACGCGTGAGAATGTCCCTGACCACCTGATCGATGAAGTCACGGCTCTCGGGCAGGCCCGGGTCGAAGTAAAGCTTGCCGTCGGCATACTTGAGGAACCACTCGGGATGCTCATAGTAGATGTGTCCCGGGGCCGGCTTGTCCTCCTCGCTGCTGGTCACACGATAGGGGTTGATCCACGCGTGCAGTTCCATGCCTCGCTTGTGGGACTCATCAATCATGAACTGCAACGGGTCCCACACAGGGTTAGGGGCTTTTCCGGGCTCTCCTGTGAGCCAGCGGCTCCAGGGCTCGATGTCGCTCACGTAGGCCGCGTCGGCTTGCGGACGAATTTGCCAGATGACAGCGTTGCAGTTGGCACGCTGCAACAGATCCAGTTGCTCGATAAGATACTGGCGGGTCTGTTCAGGATTCATCTGGGCATACTGCTTCTGCCCGATGATGTGCATCCATGCGCCGCGGAACTCATACTTGGGTTGGGACGTTGACACTGCATTGTTCTGTGCCATCACACAACCCGTCAAAGCTGTCAACAACAATGACAACAATAAGAATCGTTTCATATAGACTTGAGTTTTTAGTCGGTATTCACAAATGAGAGACGCAAAAAATTGCGTCTCTACATTTTATCGTGTCAACCAGGGGTTATTCTTCTTCCTCCTCGGGGATATAGACCCATACATAGGCACCAAGATCAATGGCTCCGCGCGAGAAGCGGTCATAGCCATATCGGTCATATCGACCTTCCTCGGGGCAAAGTGCAGGATTGCCCTTGCCGATGGCCGCGCTCTCGTTCCCGATGCGATAATCAAAGATGTAATCGTCGCGTATCGTGAGGAAACAGGGATCGGCCTCCCAAACGCAGTTGATAAAGTGGCTATCGTCATATCCCGAGCTCTTGAGGAGGCAATAATTCATATAGACATCAAAATTGTCCAACTTGCCCTCATTTATCTCAGGAGACAGGCCATGGATGATGCAATTGTTGAAACGCGCCTTGATTTTACCGATAGTGCCATTGGAGAACTCCACATCAAAGACGTTGATGATCGGCAATGACGGGATGGAGAACAGGTAATAGTTGGCAAAAGTGCACTGGCTTGCCATCACCTTACCGCCGGCGAAATAAGCCACCTCCTCGGCAGCATCGCTGAATTCCGTGCCGATGGCCTCAACGTAGCATGCCGCCGTCGCCAGGCAAGTCGATGCCGAGTTGGTCAAGACGCAGTTCACCAGTTTCAGGGCACAATTGGTCGTATCCCCGTTCGCACTACAGTGCATGCCGATGGAGCTACCTTTCATCACCACATGTTTCAACACATTTCCCATCGTGGGCGGTGTGAAGATGATGCCACCCCACTGCCCTGACATGATGTCGAAACTCGTTTCACCGACGATGCGGTCGAGACGGTCGCCACGGAATGTGATGGGCTCCTCGGCCGTGCCGTTAGCAATCATCTTGCCGGCACAGCGCATCGCAGCCTTATCGTGGAACAACAACGTAGCGCCAGGATCAATGGTTAGCGTGGCACCAGGAGCCACAAACATCGTGTCGTAGATGAGGTAAGGCTTCTCGGCCGTTAAATGGCCCTTGCGCATCACCGTGTCACCCTTAATGCGCACCACGTCCTGTCCCCAGGCACTGAGCAGCACACTCTTTGACACACCATTGGCCACAAATTCCAGCCTGTCCTCGAGCAAGGTAGGCTCATTCTGCTCCATCTCGTCGAGTTTTGCCTCGATAAAGATGAAAATCGAGTCGTTGCCACGAATCTCCACATTCTGGAACTCATCGCCACGCACACCGTCAACATTGAGGTGGAAATGACCCTTCTGTGAAAGGCCTGCCACCTTGATAGACGATATGTTGATCTGTTTCTTGCTGTGGTTATACACCACCATCTGCTTGGTGGCCGTGCCCTGGAGCGTGATGACCGTGTCGAAGGCCACCGTGTCCATATTGAACGCCAGCACATCGCTTGACGAGGTGGTGAAACCGTCCTCGATGCAAGAGGTGAACAGCGCCGAGAGGACCAACGCTGCCACTGCAAGCCATATTGTAAACCTTGTGTTAATCATTGCTTGAATCGTCATTTATTTATTATAATGAACGAGAAAAACGCCATTATAGTATGCAGGACGCTTGAAATGACTATCGTTCAAACAACGCCACCAGAGGATAGTGGTCGCTCTCGCCCTCCTTATCGCATCGGCACCATAACGGCTTGAGTTCACCGCGATAGAAGATGTGGTCGATTTTCACATACAGGTGATGGGCATGGAAAGTGTAAACGGGTCCAAAGCCTGTGTCGGCCCAAGCATCACGCAGGTCTTCGCCACAGATGGTGCGATAGGTGAAAGAGCCCGGGGTGTCGTTCATGTCACCCATCACGAGGATGTCACCGGGAGATTCATCCAAGAGTTTGCGCATCGCCTGAGCTTGTCGCGAATGGATGACAAAGCCGTTACCCAACTTGCGTGCCACCGACTTGATGCGCCTTTTGCGGGCAGAAGGAATGTTCATCGACTCGATGACCTGACTATCGTTGCTGGTGAATCGCAACGAACTCAAATGCATGCTCACGACACGCAGTTCCCCGCCCGGCGCATCGACGTCCCAAGCCTTGATAAAATAATTCAAGGTGTCCTTGTCAAGGATTGGTGACTGCACCTCGGTGAAAGGGTATTTGGAGAGGATGCCCACGTCAAAGAAGTGCTTCTTGCGATAGGGATACTTCTTATACAACTCGGCGAGCATCGGCTTCACGGTCTTGAGCTGCTCATAGGAGAAATAGACCAGTCCCTCCTGAATGACAACGATATCGGCATTCTGGTCGAGGATGTAGCGCATATTCTTACTAGGATTGTCGCCATCGGCCCAATTGAATTCGGTCACATTCATCGTCAAGACCTTGAACTGCGTCTTGTCAGGGGTTGCATCGGGATGAATGACATTAAAAGGAGAAATCAGCCTCATTGTGGGCCATGACAACAACAGGGCACCAAAGATGACAGCTATCGCCCTCCACTGCCTGAACACAGCCAGCAACGCCATCATAACGATAGCAGTTATCGCCACGACCGGCAACGCCAAAGTCAGCATCGACGGCAAGGTCCAAACCTTAGGATCCACACGGCCACCATAAGCCGAAAGGAGTAGCGCGAAGGCCATCAAGATGGCCAAAACTCGTACAATATACTTCATAACAGGATTATCAACGTAATTTCCAGCCCATGCGGAAGAAAGGCTCTTGGGCCGTGAACCGCGGGGCATAAGTCTTGAGCAACCATATCAGCGGCCACTCCAGTGCCATTGTCAGCACAAAGACCAGGAGCGTCAACCCGATGCCGTAATCCATGCCATGCCTCAAGAGCAGGAAGCGGATGGGTTGCAAAATCAAGGGATGAGTGCCCAGAATGATGAGCGAGTAGCGGCCATAGTGACACAAGACCGGAACGCGCGGAATCGGCTTGCAGGCCCAGAAGAGCGCCAGGATGGCCACGAAGGGCAAGAGATATAACTTCCAATAAGCCGGCAAAACCTGGAAATGGAGGTTCATGAACTCATTCAGCCAATAGATGGGCATCGCCACCAACAAGAGTGCCAGAATGCCCCATCCATCCCATTTTGAGGGCTTCAAAGCACCTAATCTCTTCATACCCCACCCCAACACGAAATAAGGCAAAGCCACCAGAGAAGTGTCGAACATCAGCGGTAATTCCACTTTGTTCACCCCTAATTCATAACCGATGACCGACAGTAATATCGTAGCCACTACCAGACCCCACAACGGCTTAATCCAGCGCTGCAAGGCATAGAAGATGACATTGACCCAGAACAGGCTCAAGAGGAACCAAAGCGGCGTGGTGTTAGGCCAGTAGCGCAGGTAGAACGGCTCAATGAGCTGTAAAGGTGACACGTCAATCGGGTCGGCTCCCAACGCAAGTCTCACACCGGCCTCGAGGCAACGCACCGCATAGGCAAAGACCACAAAAAAAACGAACGGCACAAGGATATTGTTCACCTTGCGCCGCGTGAAGTCGGCATATCCCTCATATAGTTTGAAAAAGATGCCAGATATGAAATAGTACATGGGCAGGCGGAAAGCCTGCAATGCGTCATTGAGGTGAGGTGCGAGGTAGTTGAAGAACTTGTGGTCGATGTGGTACATCACGATGAGCATGATGCACAGGCACTTCATCAAGTCGATGTATGGAATGCGCCGCTTCTCCATCACACGGTGGCACTCTCCTGGGAGGAAAACAGTAAGGGGTTACAGCTTTGACTGCAGCATGGCGATGACTCGAGAGAAATCGGTCATCTCGGCAATCTCCTCGGGTTCAAGTTCGATGTCGAACGCGTCCTCCAGCTCTGATGCCAGGGTGAGATGACGCAATGAGTCCCAGTTTTCACAATTCTTCTGTGAAGCGTCGGTCGTGACATCATCCATACCAAACGTTTCGCGCATTATATCTAAAACCTTCTCTTCCAGATTCATAATACTCGGATATTATAACAATTCTTAATTTCAAAAACACTGTCCAATGCCAGCTTGTAGTGCTTGGTGCCATTACTGCGCTCATCCACACAGGTAAATCCCATGCGGTCATAGAAGTCGGCCGTCTGTCCATTCTTGGCCGTGGGCTTGTAGGAGGCATAGACCTCACGATATCCTTCAAGGCGCATGAGGTTGAGCACGGTCTTGAAGAAAGCCTCTTCAATACCCTTGCCAAGGATGCGGCAGCTGAGCAGCAACGTCTCAATGATCACCTCATCGGAGGATATCGGTTGCAACATGATGGTTCCGGTTATGCCGCTGTCGCCGAATCGGTCACTCACCCTGATGCAATAGATCATATATCCGTGATTCATGCGGTTGCGGATATCATCCTCGCTATAGCGATGGGTGGTGAGGTTGAACTGATTGGTCTTCTGGGTCATCTGAGCGATGCGCGGCAGGTTGTGTTCATCGGCAGGGATGACATCAATAGCGATATCAAGGCTGTAAAGATAGTCGTCAAAGTCAGTGAACCTTGACTGCTCTTCAAGGCGCAAGGCGTTGGCACGGTACTGTTCTGTCTTAGCACGATCCTCGTCGGTCACCTTATAGATGCGGAAATAGCTATCCACCAAAGACTTGAAGAACGGCATCAGCTGATAAGGCTTATCAGGGAAGTCAGGCACCACGACTTGAGGCAGCATCTGCCTGATAAGTTCCCGCTCAGCAGGATTATCATCGACAAAGACCATGCTGTCCAAGCCGATGTTGAGTTCCTGTGCCAGTTCGCGGATATTGGTGGCCTTGTCCTGCCAATTGATGCGCAAGGCAGCAAAATTTTCACGCTTGAGCACCATGTGAGGGTTGATTTTCCACACCTCTTCAACGTCCTCCCTGTTGTTCTTGCTGCAGACCGCCAGGATGACGCCATAACGTGACAACTGCAAAAGGGCACGTTGCCAATAAGAGAATGCCTTGCCCGGGTAATCTCCACCCAATTGAATACCGTCCACGCCGTCCTCACCGAGGACACCACCCCAGAGGGTATTGTCCAGATCCAGCACGAGACATTTCTTGCGCTTGAGTTCCAACTCGTCCTGAATGCGCACCCACCAAGCCTGAAACTCCTTAGCCAATTTGGGATTCAGCAGTGTCTGAGACATGAGGTAGAATTTCCAGTTTATCAATGTGTCGGCATCATAACGCGACGTGAACTCGGCCAAGTCCACCCACTTGACACGCGGATTGGATGCAGCAAGCTTCAAGACATGGTCATTGAACGCTGCAATGGCTGCGTCGACCGCCATATCATCGCCCGTGAGTTTCAACGGGAACAGATTGACGAGAGAGAAGATGATAAACGGTTTATCGGAATCAGCACTTGAGAGAACCAAATCCAGTTTGTCGGTGAAGGAAGCGATTTCCTGTGCCAATTGGTTGCTGTCGGCATTGACAGGTACCTGATAGAACCAGATGTAACGGTCGGCATCGTGCGGCACAAGGCTGATGTCGTCATAGCCCGAATAGGAGACGTCATCGTAGCCCAAGAAGGCTTCAACCGTTTGATTGCGAAAGACGAAAGTCTTCATATCTTCTTATCTCTTTATCATGCGATAGACACTGCTGAGGAAACGCCACAATCGTGGACGCATCATCAGAGCGTGAATGATTTTCCATTTCTTGCCGAAGTAGTTGGCTTCGGGTCCCACACAGGGGAAAGGGTACAACCCCACCTGACGGATGCGCTGCAGAATCTCATCAACGCAGCCACAGGTCAGCGCCTTGGTCATTGCGAAATAGAGGTAAACGTTTCTCATACCCGCAACGCTTGCCGGAGCGGTCACGCCACGTTCAGTCTCAAAGGCAGTGATGGCCTCGTTAATTGACGCTGCAGCATCCACCTGACAATTCATGCGCCGACGCAAGTGCTCGATGTCGGTATCGTGCATAATGCTGTTCTCGCGGTTCACGTAGCAGTAGACAACAGCATCATTAAAGGCGACACGCCCAGCGTTAGGCAGAATGCGCGCGCTGAAAGGACCATCCTCGCAATAACGGAGTGATGTGTCAAAGCGCAAGCCCATCTTGTTGATATGATCTCGGCTCAAGAGAAAAAGCCAGGCATAAGGAATCATCGCATGGCCACTGAGGTATTCATAGCCTGTCATCACAGGCGTCGTGGCATGATTGACAACGGGACCTGACATGGGCTTACCCTCGCTATCGACGTTCATGTAATTGAACAAGAGCATGTCAAGATTCTCATCAACCGCTCTACGGAGCAACGGCTCCATCATGCCGGGCTCAAGATAATCGTCGCTGTCGACAAAATGCAGAAATCGTCCACGGGCATTGTCAATTCCCGTATTGCGTGCCGCGCTCAAGCCGGCATTGGTTTGAGATATCAGCCTCACTTGCGAATGGGTAGCCATGAAGTCCTGGATGACGGACTTGCTGTTATCAGGAGAGCCGTCGTCAACAACGACCACCTCATATTCTGCCTCGTTAATACCCTGGTTCACAATAGACTGCAAACACTTGATCACATAGGCTTCGGTATTGTAAACCGGGACAACGTATGTCAAGAGAATCTCCTTCATCAATGTTGTGCCTCAACCAGCTCCATCAAGCCGTTATCTTTCTTGAACAGGAAGGCCACGCGCCGGTCATTCATCGCACAGGCAGGAACCGGAGCACTCACCAGGAGGAAGCGTTGTCCACGCAGCTCGTCAATCGCCATCTCGATGTCGTCCACCTCATAGCAAAGGTGATAGGGTGTCACTCCTGCCGTTTCCAGCGTTCGCTTCACCGGGCTGCTGTCATCAAGCGGTTCCAGCAATTCCAGTCGAGGGGCACCCTGTTTTTCCAGGAAGCAGATGCGGACATGCTGAATCGGATCCTCGGTCACCGCCGAAGCCTCATATCCCATGGTCAAATAGAAAGCACGGGTTTTCTCAATGTCACGGCAGGCGATGCCGACGTGGTGAAAGCGCAGTTGCTGTTGCATCGGGTTCAATAATCAAAGACGGGAGAGACCTTGCAGTCCTTCATGGGAAGGATTGCCGCGCCCCAGCTCAATCCGGCACCGAAGGCGCTCAACACCATCGTGGAAGGCTCCTCGAGCTTGCCGCTCAACTCGCTGGCGATGGTCAAGGGCACCGAGGCGCTGCTGGTATTGCCATACTTGCTGATGCAATAGGGCACCCGTTCGGGGGCGATTTTCAGTTTCTTGACAAAGAAGTCCATCATGAATCGGTTAGCCTGGTGGAATACCAGATAATCCACGTCATCGATGGTCATTTCGTTCTCCTTGAGCAGTTGCTTGATGCTCTTGGGCACCTTGCTGATGGCGAAATTAAAGACGTCCATGCCATCCATGAAGACTTCAAGGTCGGTGCGTATGTTGCCCTCCTCTTGCTCCCGCTCTACACAGGAATCAGGAGTTATGGGATTGCGCATGCCAGCGTGAATCTTGAGTTTATCCTCTCCGCTGCCATCGGTATAGAATAAGAACGACGATTGACCGTAGTCCCCCTTCTCGATGAGGGTTGCTGTGCCAGCGTCACCATAGAGCGGCCAGTCCACCTTGTCACGACGGTTGACGATTTTGGAGAACGTCTCTCCATCGAGCAGCAGCACGCGGTTCACCCCTTCCATCGAAGCATAGGCAAAAGCCGTGCTCAAAGCGAACAGATAACCCGAGCAACCCAAGGAAATATCAAAACACATGGTGTCGCGGGAGAGTCCCAAGCGATGCTGCAAGATACAAGAAGTGGCGGGGATGCGATAGTCGGCCGTCTGGCTCATGAACAAGAGCACATCGATGCTGTCGGGTTCAATACCATTATCCTCCATCAGTTTGATGGCCGCCTTATAACAGAGGTCACTGGCCATGACATCAGGAGCGGCAATGCGTCGCTGTTCAATGCCAATATTATTGATGGTCTTTTCTATTTCTTCCTCAGGAATGAGATAGCCCAGGTCCTTATTGTAAACCACATCGGGCGGCACACAGGCGCTCATGGCCTTGATACCCACTCCATGAAACGTTAATCTTGCCATAATACAAGTATTATCTTATTTCAGTCACACCGTGTCGACGCATCGGTGCACTATACAACAAAAATGCCATCAGCTATTGCTGTGGCAGGATGGCAGGAATACATCCTTGACCATCTTCACTCAACTCTCGTTTTGACAATGTTAAACAAGTCCTCTACAGTGCTACTGCTGCGGATATCGTCACCCCAAAACTCGACATCGTATTCCTCGTCGATCATTGCAATTACCGATAGCGCAACAAGTGAAGACCATTCCTCCAAGTCCTTAAACTGAGTCGTGGCTTTTATAGTGTCGGGATCCGTTTCATCAAACAGTTCCGCAAAATTCTCTATGAATTGATCCAGATTCATTTCTATTCTTATAACGCAAAAACACCGAAGATATTTTCACGGGCCGCAAAATTAATAAAAAAACTTAAATATGCGGCTTAATTGGCCTTGAAATGAAGAATAAATGTGCAATTCTTGCCTTTTAGGAGTTCAAAACGGAAAAACCGCCGCCTCAAAAGTCAAATTTCTTGGCCGGAACCCCCAGATAAGTACAATTATCCCGCGGTGGCGTCATGAGCACGCTGTTGGCGCCCAACGTGACGCCGTCACCAATCTTCATGCCTTGCAAAACCACACTTGCCACCCCAAAAAGGTTATTGTTACCGATGGTAATGCCACCCGAGAGATGGGCACCTGGCATGAGTCCGTTGAAATCACCGATGACATTGTCGTGTCCCACAACAACATGGTCGTTGATGAGGTTGAAATTGCCAAAAGTGACATCACACGAAATCATGCAATCATTCTGAATGATGTTGCCCTCCCCCATCTTGAACGTCCGTGCATCAACACAGAACAATGACGGGTCAATCAGGTTGGGAAATGAAATATTAGGATTGGTAATCTCGTGACGGATGCGTCTCACCACCTTGTTGTCATTGATGGCGATGGCTACCGCCAGCGGTTCGTCGACCTTCAAGAGCGTTTCCATATTTCCGAGCACCTTGCCATAGAAAGATACTTGGGAACCTGCCGGCTTGGTGTCATCAAAGAAGCCCACCAATTGCCAGTCTCCACCCTTTTTATTTATCCTCTCAAGTAAGCAGGCCACTTCCTTGCCAAAGCCACCAGCTCCATAAATTGCTATATTCATCTGACTGTCAAATTCATCCAATTATATCAAGCTATCCATCACTTCTTGCAGCATGAGATGATTTCCCATGCCACAAGCTCAACATCCTCGTCGCTTACCCACGGTCCACTGGGAAGACATAATCCCATAGAGAAAAGCCGCTCACTGACACCGTTGACATAGGCAGGAGCATCCTTGAACACAGGCTGGGTGTGCATGGGTTTCCACAAGGGGCGAGACTCTATATTGCAGGCCTCGAGATGAAGACGTATCGTATCGTAATCGGTGCCCGTTTTGGAGGGATCTATCAGGATTGTATTGAGCCAATAATTGCTATCGCAGCGTTCGTCGGGATTGACATGTACCGAGATGCCGTCAACAGCGCCCAAGAGTTCCACATAGCGGTCACACAGGTGCTTGTGGTGAGCCAAGTGCTCGTCAAGCACTGTCATCTGTCCACGCCCGATGCCGGCACAGATGTTGCTCATGCGGTAATTGTAGCCGATTTCCTTGTGCAGGTAATAAGGCACGGGCTCGCGCGATTGAGTGGCATAAAACATGATTTTCTTTTTGGTCTCCTCATCAGGACAGATGAGTCCTCCACCACCGCTGGTGGTGATCATCTTGTTGCCGTTGAAGCTCATGATGCCGTAGTCGCCGAACGTACCGCAGAGCTGTCCGCGATAGCGCGAACCGAACGCCTCGGCCGAGTCCTCGACAACAGGAATCTCATAACGGCGAGCAATCTCCATGATTTCATCAATCATGGCTGGCATACCATAGAGATAGACCGGTATGATTGCTTTGGGCTTGCGGCCCGTCTTGGCAATGCGGTCCTTGATGGCATCCTCGAGCAAGTTGGGGTCCATGTTCCAAGAGTTCGGCTCACTATCTACAAAAACGGGTGTAGCACCTTGATAGACAATGGGGTTGGCACTTGCCGAGAAGGTCATGGACTGGCAGATGACTTCATCATCACGCCCAACACCAAGGTTGACCAGCGCGAGATGAATGGCAGCCGTTCCAGAACTCAAGACAACAACACGCTTGCCCTCGCCACACAACTCTTCCAAGTCCTGTTCAAAGGCATTCACATTCGGTCCCAGGGGCACCACCCAATTGGTGTCGAACGCTTCCTGGATGTATTTCATTTCCTGACCGCTCATGTGAGCGAGACAAAGTAAAATCTTGTTATTAGCCATATTACTAATACTATTGTTTTGGTTTTTTATAATTCGGATGAAGCGGCATGACCCGGATAGATATCACGGTGTTCTGCCAAACGGCGAATGAGTGTTTCACTCTTTTCGGCCATAGTTTTGTCGGAATGAGGGACATTGGTTACTGTTTTCACCCCAGGGATGTAACTGTCGCCTGTGAAAATCACGTCATCCAACATCCAAGTCACACAGCAAGGGCTGTGTCCCGGTGTCTCGACGACCAAAGCCTTAACGTCCTCAAAAAGGTCTAACTGTTGGCCGTCTTCCACGACTCTCACATTATCGGGGTATTGCAGCTCAAACGGTATGCCGAAATATCTCGAGAAATTGAGTTTGTCACTCAACAATGCCTCCTGTCCTGCCGCATTGGTAAAAACAGGAACATCGCGGTACAAGGAGAGCAGTTGATTCAAGCCGTAGATGTGGTCAAAATGAGCATGGGTTAGCAACACGCCACACAGCTTTCCCCTGATGAGCGGAAGAATGCTGTCCACGTCACCACAATCAATGATCCACGAGCAGTCATCATTGCCGATGACATAACTGCACGAATTGAAAATGGTATTTACGACGTGTTGTATCCTCATTTGACCCTTATTAATCACTGCATATGCAGATAGAAACGCATATCCTTATCAAACACTTTCTGATAGGACTGGATACGGCTGCACTGAACCCGACGAGCACGTTCAATCACCTCATCCAAGTTGTCACCGAACATCGGTCCCGCCTGTATCTGCGGGCCCTCAATGCTGGGCTGCAGGTTGAATTCTATGAACATCGGCTCACCATCGGCCGTAACAGTCATGTCCCAACCCACCAGGTCAAAATAGGGTAACCGCTTGTGCATGCCAAGTAGGGTTTCCACAACCTTGTCGAAGTGAGGAATCACCAGATTCTCGACACCAGTTTCTTCGGCGAGAGAATATACCTTCATGCTTTTGAACCGATAGGCCCTGTCATCGACCGAGCCATCAGCACCGACACGGCACATGGCACCGCCCTGTGACACATTGTCCTTGATTGCCCCCTTGTTACCGTAACGGAAAAACGAGTAAGGGTACAAAAATTCGTAGGTGCCATCAAGCTTGCGGTAAGAGAACAGACGCATCGAATTGAGCGAAGTGGGGTTCACGCGCTGGATGTCGGGGTGTTGCTTCACCTTTTCCTGGACGATGAAATTGTATCCATATTGTTTCAATAAGGCCACCAGTTCATCGGTCCCCAACTCCTGTATCTGGGCCACACCGTCGCCGTTGCAGGTATCTACCGTGGGCTTTATTATCATCTCCTTACCATACTGTTGAATCAGACTCACAGCGTCCATCAGCTGAATCTCTTCACCAGCATGGGAAAAGTGACCATTCATATTCTTAACCACACTCTGGGGTTGCTTCACATTGGGGAACAGCTCGGAGTAGATATTCTTATCAAGATAGGCATTGATGAAGTCAAAGCGATTCAAAGCGGGCAGGACGAAGAAATAGTAAACGTCCATCGAGATGTAGCGGTCGCTGTGGATGCCATTCAACTGTGAATAGTAGTCGGCAAACATCATCGACACCTTGAAGTCGCGATCATTGAAATAAGGAGACAGTTCCTTCTTGTGGGCCTTGTAGTCAAAGTCCTCGGGCATCACATGATCCTTAAAATACCAGTCACCCCAATAAAACTCTTTGTTGGAATTAATGTATTGAGCCATAGCTAAATAAAATGCTCTAGTAGTTGATTATATCGCTAATTATAACATTGCCGGCATAAAACTCCATGCTTGCCCATGCCAATCCCACTCCGAAACCGCACGCGATGCAATGCTTGTCATCACCCGAGAGTTGCTCACGACAACGCGAAACCATGGTCAAGGGAATGGATGCGCTGGTGACATTGCCATACTCCTCCAGGCAGTAAGGTGTCTTCTCGGCCGGTATCTTGACGGCTTTACGGATTTTCTCATCAATGAACTTGTTGGCTTGGTGAAGCAGCAACAGGTCAACGGTTTCCACGTCAATGTTGAAAGTGGAAATCAATTCCTTGAGTGAATGAGGGGGCTGCTTGATAGCAAAGCCAAACACATCCATGCCATTGACTATCATATCAACACCACGCCTGAAGACACCGGGAGAGACTTCCTTCTCCTCAAGCGCCTCGGGCGTAATGGGATTGCGCATTCCGCCATAAGGTGCCCACACGGCATCAAAGCCGCTACCATCAACACCATACATGAAATTCATGGGTCGGGCCTGTTCGGGGTCAAAGACCAGCGCTGTGGCCGTCGCCGCATCGCCGAACAGAGGACGCACCGCTGTATCGCGAGGATTGCGGTTCTGGGTATTGGTCTCGGCGGCCACCAGGATGGCGCGCTTGAAGGTACCGTGTGACATGAGAGAAGCAACAATGCTCATGCCATACACCCAGCCCGAGCAGCCGAAGGGCAAGTCAAAAACACAGCAATCGCTACGCAACTTGAGACGATCCTGCATGACGCAGGCCGTCTGCGGAGCGATGTAGTCTCTGGAGGTGCAGACATAGGCAAAGCAGTCCACATCACCGGATTCCCACCCCAGGTCCTTGAGCAAGGCTTCAACAGCCTTGACAGAAAGGTCAGAAGCGGTTGTACCCGGTTCTACCTTGTGATGTCGTTCGATGCCAGTCGAAGCGATGACCTTTAACGCCTCACTCTCGTCGTTGTAGATGGGAAGAGTTCTATTCTCCTCGACTGTTGCCGGCACACAGGCGCTCATGCCCGCGATGCGAACGTTGTTAATCGTTAATTGTGACATATTATTGCTTGAGATTAAGTCTTTGGATTTTTCCCGATGCTGTTCGTGGGATCTTGTTAATCCACTCCCAGAGCACGGGAATCTCGTTGGGAGGCAAGAGTGACTTTAAGCGCTCCTTAACGTCTTCGATGGTCAATGTGCAGTTCCCTTTTTGCAAAAATGCCTTCGGGACCTCACCGAGCACCCCATTGGGGTCCGGGACCGCGATACAGGCGCAGTCAATGATACCCAATGACTTGATGGCCTCCTCGATGGTGACAGGGCTAACTTTCTCACCACCAATGTTAATCAACTCCTTCTTGCGTCCCGTGAGGTAGAAGTTACCATCCTTATCGCGATGTCCCCAATCGCCTGTGCGGAACCAATTCCCATAAAAGGCAGCCACGTTATCGGCGGTGAGGAAATAGGAATGCGTCACCATATTGCCACGCACGCAAATTTCACCGTCAATGCCATCTTCCACAGGCTCACCCACTCCATCAACAACGATGGCCTCGACCTTACTCGAGGCAGGACGGCCAATCGTTTCAAGATTGGCGGCATTAGTATGGAACTCGCTGAACATGGCGCGAGATGCCTCGGTCAACCCGTAGTGCATACACAGGCGTGTGTGGGGAAAGATCTCCATCAGCAAGCGCTTGTCTTCGATGGGTAGAGCGGCGCTGCCTATCTCGATATATCGCAATTGTTCGGCGAATTTGGCAATCCTTTTACCACTGAGCCGCTTGATGTACTGCCACACAGCAGGCACCATTCCGAACCCAGTCACATGTCCGGTCTCAAGAACGTTGAAAAACGACTTGAGGTTGGCGAAATTGCTCACCAGTATCAGGGTCGCGCCAGCCGTCAGCGTGCAGCGCAAACGTCCCAAACCGAAAGAATGACTCAGCGGCAAAGCCAAGGCCTCGATGTCATCTGGGCCATTGCCGATAAAGCCATTAGTATTGGCTGCCGAAGCCGCCACATTGGCATGGGTCAAGCACACACCCTTTGGGGCACCAGTGGTTCCTGTGGTGAACATCACGTCGGCAACGGCATCGGCGGTGATATCAGGCAAAACCCATTGACTGTCGCACACGGCATTTGCTTCAAATGCCGTAAACGGCATACAACGGTAGCCATCAATATCCAAATTATTGCCGAAAAGAATTGCCGGCTTAACTACATTGATGATGTAATCAAGGCGTTCACGCGGTGCGGCGGAATCCACAACCACATTCACGATGCCCAGCAAATGAGCAGCGAAATAGAGGTAAACGAATTCCACCTCCTTCTGGGCCGACAGCAGGATGTAGTCACCAGGGTTGAGGCCCAGTGAATGAAGCCATCTGGCTGCAGCCTCAATATTGGCTGCGAGTTGGGAATAAGGAATATGCCTGTCACCCGAGACAAGAGCGATCTTGTCGGGTTTGGCTATAGCATGTCCAACGATGTCACACAGCAATGGGCTGTGAGAAGCGTTAAGCATCAGTGAGTTTGTTGACTTCATCGACTAATGACTTGACCGAAGTCAAATCAAATAGGTCTTCGAGTGGGAACTCCACTTCAAGTTCTTGTTCTATTGTGCTGATAATCGCAAGATTACCCACAGAATCCCACTGAGGGATATCACCTGATGACAAGTCATCAGTAACAACACTCAGGTCTACGTTCAAGACACGTGCGATAATCTCCTTTATCCGCGATTCCATCAGAACAATCGTATGTGCTATTATTTATTGCTGCGCTTTACCACGATATCAAAGAGGTCCTGAATCGTTGAAGAGTTAGTGATATCACTACCCTTTACGATAATGTTGTACTCGTCATCAATCATGGCAATAATCGACAATGCGGTCAGTGAAGACCACTCGTCAAGGTCCTTAAAATTGGTCTCAGCGGTAAATAATTCAGGTTCAGTCTCATCAAATTGAGCCGCAAAGTTTTCAATAAAATCCTCTATGTTCATAATCAATTAATCTATCCTTGAACACATTCCAATATAAAAACTATCGAATTTGGGGGCAAAAGTAAGTTTATTTTTGAAATTCACAAAGAATTTGTACAAAAACTAGATGGAAAAGCCTCCATCAATCACTAAATCGTGCCCTGTAAGCCAACTTGAGGCGTCACTTAACAGGTAAATCGCGCCGTTGGCGATATCTTCAGGCCGGCCGTAACGTCCCAAAGGATACTTCTTGGCATCCTCGGCCAACTGCTCCTCGGTGATAGTGCCGCGATGAATGAGCGGCGTGTCAACCATACCGGGACAGATGCTGTTGACACGCACCTTGCGAGAGGCATACTCACGAGCCGCATATTTCATCACCGAATTCAATGCGGCTTTGGATGCGCCGTAGACACCGTTACCGGGCATGAAGCTGTGAGTACCACCGATTGAAGCTATGAGTACGACCGACGCTCCCTTTTGGAGCACTTTTTTCTTATACATCAGACGCAGCAATTCAACGGGAGCGAAGAAATTGACGTCGAACATCTCGTCAAATTTCTCGCGCGAGCCGAACTGCAACGGCAAGGTCGTCGAGTTGCCTGCACACAGCACGGCGCCGTCAAGGGGAGGTAAATCCTTAATCAAGTTCTCAATATCGCCCATTTGAGTCAAATCGGCTAACGCCATCATGTGGTTCTCGCCGTCACACGGGCTCAACAGGGCCATCGTTTCGGACAAGCGTCCCTGGTCGCGCGCAGTAATCACCAAGCGGGCTCCCATGTGTGAACATGCAATTGCGGTCTCGCGTCCGATGCCCGATGAAGCGCCAGTGACAAGTATTGTTTTTCCTGCGAGAGAAAATGGATTGAATATAGTCTGCATTCTCAATTGCTATTAGTGGTTTATTTATATCCAAATTTCTTGGCCGGAACACCGATATAAGTAAAGCCGTCTTTGGGCTTGGTCATCAGCACACTGCCCGCACCGAGAGTTATGTTATTGCCAATTTTAATCTTCTGAAGCACAACGCTGTCCACACCCATCAGATTACAATGGCCCATCTGCACGGCACCAGACAATCTCACTCCAGGCATCAACACATTATAGTCACCTACAATCACATCATGACCAAGAACGTTGGAACCGTTCAGCACATTGAAGTCACCCATCTGCACATCACAGGTGACACTGCAACTGCCTTGAATGATATTGCCCTGTCCAATCGTAAATGTTTTTTCATCAAGCACCTTGAACGATGGGGCTATCAGGTTGGGGAAATAGATATTGGGGTTAGTGATACGGCTGTGAATGAGTTTTCTTGCTACAGGAGTTCCGACAGCAATCGTGACAGCCAGCGGCTCCTCAACCGCATTGAGGTCATCCATGCCACCCAACACTTCTCCATAGTGTGAAATGGGTTCACCTTTTGAGATGCCGTCGTCATAAAAGCCCACAAGCTCCCATTGCTCCATGCCGGCCCTATTGATACGGTAGATGCCTCCGGCCACTTCTCGACCAAGGCCACCGGCGCCATAGATAGCAATTTTTCTCACTTTGTTTTCAGTGTGCTTGCAGATGTCAATGCGTGTTGACCTCACCCTACACGGGCTGCCAAAAGCAACCGTAGAATCAGGAATATCACTCACGACTACACTGCCCGCGCCGACAATGCTCCACCGGCCGATTTTCACACCGGGTATCACCACCGCCGAAGCACCAATCCAAGCGCCCTCTCCGATGTGCACATTACCACACAAGGTCGCTTGGGGCGAAATGTGCGCAAAATCCTCAACCACACACTCGTGGTCTATTGTGGCGCCTGTGTTGACGATACAATGCTTGCCCACCTTAGCACCACTCTGGATGATTGCACCCTGCATGACTACAGTTCCTGCTCCAATTTCAACATTGGGAGAAATGATAGCCGTCGGGTGTATGACAGTGCCGAATTCACAATCAAGTTTCTCGACAATCTGCTTGCGAGAAATATTGTTACCCACACTCACCACCAGTGGTGACTCTCCGTTCCAGTTGTGAAGAACCGGAATCGACATTAATTCATTGATTGATTTGTCATCATCAAAAAGGGCATCAATCTTGCGCCCGGATGCGTTAAGAATATCGATGATGACTCTTGCGTGTCCGCTAGCTCCGTAAAGATACATCAGTTATTACCGTTAAAAGCTTCCATTGTTGCTTGACCCTCTTGGGAAATACCATCCCGAGCGATCACTTTTTTAATTGTAGAAAAGATGACTTTCACGTCATTAGTGAAAGTGCAATGGTCCACATACCACACATCGAGTTTGAATTTCTCACTCCATGACAAAGTGTTGCGACCATGACATTGCGCCCAACCTGTTATGCCGGGACGCACCTCGTGGCGACGAGCCTGCTCGGGAGAATACAGCGGCAGATACTCGACCAACAACGGTCGGGGTCCAATCAGGGCCATGTCGCCCTTAAGTACATTAAACAATTGTGGCAACTCGTCTATACTTGTCGAGCGCACGAAGCGCCCTACCCTAGTCAGGCGGTCAGCGTCAGGCAAGAGTTTGCCATCGGCATCGCGCTCGTCGTTCATCGTTTTATATTTTACTATTTTGAAAATCTTGCCATCTTTGCCTGGACGCTCCTGATAGAAAAAAGCGCCCGCGCCCTTGTTGGCAAAATGCAACCACACGGTCACCACCAGAAGCAACGGTGACAAAACGATGATGGCTATCAACGCCAGGATAAACCCCAGCGCCCGTTTGATAAAATTCTTATAAAAACCCTTCATTGAGTTTCAACTCAAATTGCTTTAAGCTGTTCAAAAGATACGTCATGATACTTTCTTGGCTCCGAATATCCAATGGGCCAGGAAGGGACTCAATCTGATGATGTTGCCGATGAGCAGGCTCATAGCAATGATTACAATTGCTATCACACAAGACACGGTCGCCTCAATGATCGGCATCGAGTTCTCGTGGAAAACTTTGACGACTTCAAACATACTGGCAGGCACCAGAAAATAATGAATCAAATAGATGTCAAGGGTGCGACGACCGACATACTGGAAGACGCGACCCAGCCTTGTCTCATGAGAGAAGAGACGCTGCTTCTGCCTAAAGAACGAGAACAGTATCACGAGGCCCGCAAACGACACTGGAGCACCCATGATATTACCGTCAATCGGATTCACATCTGAGAGCGGAATCGCAAGGAAGAAGAAAAGGATGCACACAGGCAATAGCCACTTGCCGTCAAGCCAACGCTGAACCGTGTCGAAATACTTCTTGGTCAACGCGCCCATCACGAAATAGATGAAATAATGCAAATGCTGGAAGCTGAAGAAATCCAACACCTGGTTCGAGATGGGTATCATATCCTTAAGAGGAGTCCACGAGAAAGGATACATCAACACTCCTATCAGGAGAAGAATCACATCGCCCCACCAATTGCGCACGAAGAAACGCACTATAGCGTAGATCACGAAATATTCAAAAAGCACAAACGTGAACCAATACCCGTGCTTCGGGCCGTCAAAGAGGCCATCAACAAACCCGATGTTGTTCATGTGCATATACACCGCATAGAACAGAAGCGGGCTGAGCAGCTGAACGGGGATTTTCTTCTTGAAAAACTTCACGATGTGTTGCGTGTTCCACACATCACTGGCTTTATAGAGAACGAAACCGCTGATCAAGAAGAACATCGGCATCCTCACCAAGCCTAAGATATCGTGGAACGACCCTTGAGGCGGCTTAAAGCACCAATATCCCACGTGCATGAACACGACAAGGAACATGGTGAATCCACGCAACGCGTCGATATATTCTATTCTTTTAGTACCGGATATTTTAGACGCTTCCATTTGGTAATCCATAGAATCATCAAGTCATGAGAAGATGACACAGAAAAAACTGCACATCTACATTTTCTTTATAGGGCAAGCCTCCCAGTCGATTTGGGACGAAGCCTCCTGTATAGACATAAAATCATGTGAGAGAATGAGTCGATTCATTCTCTCTAGAGCCGTTTTCTTTCCAAGATTAGATTTCAGATGCCGCTTATATCGGTTTAGCCATGTGCCTGTCTCCTTGAAATAATCTTCATACTCTTTTCTTGAGAGCATCCTCTTGTTTGCTACAATCAAATCACCAATATGGAAATAGCAAATATTATAGTCCTTTTTCTTGATCTGACTGTTCACAAACCATAATGGGAAGAAGCGAAAATAACCTCCCCCTGAATACGCGATAGGCTTTCCCAGAATATTGCACATCACTATCGGGAACTCACGGATTTGTCCTTGTGACGTCTCGATTACTGTTGGCGTCTGATTCCCGAAATCCGGGAAACCTCCAAAATCGCGAGATGCAGGAAATACAGAGGCATCATTCACAATCCCACACTCAGCTAACATTTCAAATACCCACTTGTTCTTATTGCCGACTGAAAAAGCGGGAGCCCGATAACTTAAAACTTTCTGACCAACACATTGCTCAATATTGTCAATAGCCTGACGTGTATCAAGATAGGCTTCGTCTCGGGTCATCTTGTTTAGCCAAGTATGACAATTAGAGTGGCAGCCAACTTCGTGCCCACGAGCCACTATCTGTTTCACGACATCAGGAAAACACTTGGCAAGCATTCCCACGACAAAGAACGTTGCTTTAATTCCCCGCTGGTCAAGGAGGTCCAGTATCTCTTTCAAGTGACGATCAAACTCCTGATATCGTTTTTCGTCACCAGCATGAAATGCCTTTTCAATATACCATTCCTCAATGTCAAAGGTGAGAATGTTCATCCTTGTTCACTCAAACGGCTATTCAATATCACGGCTCCACTTGAATAACCGACACCGAAACCGCATAATAATATATTGCCATGGAGGCGATTCTCTTTCCTTGCCTCAACCAGACAGATTGGAATGCTGCTCGAAACAGTATTGCCGATGTTTTCCATGAACATATAGAAACGCTCATGAGGAATGCCCAATTTATTTCTCAAGAACTCAAGCATATAGGTATTGGCTTGATGGAGTACAAAGAGATCAATATCATCTTGAGATAAATGATTCTTTTCCAATACATCTTTCACTAACATCGGCACATTGCGTTGAGTGAACACAAATATCTGAGCTCCGTTCATGAACAAGTAATCTGACGAAACCGGATTACCATTCTTGTCGAAAGTCAAATCATTCTGCGGCTCTTTTTGCCTTGATGCGCCAGATTTCACGATCAGGTTATTGGCTCCGCGGCCATCTGTACCTAATGTGAATTCGTCAATTTCAGCAAAACCGTCTTCAGATACCAATGTGGCGGTTGCACCATCTCCAAAAATAGTTCTATTCCCTTTGTCTTTGGGATGAATGTACTTGTTATAGGTTTCAGAAGTCAACAATAGCACATTGTGCGCGACTCCGCTAGCGATCAACCCCTTGGAGATAGCCAATCCATAGACAAAACCAGAGCATCCCAAGTTGAAGTCAAATGCTCCGATATCTTTACGAAGTCCTAACTTGTGCTGCAACAGGCAAGCCGATGAGGGCAGGAAATAATCGGGGCTTTGTGTACACAAAATTATGAAATCAATTGAGTCTCGAGCAACACCATTCTTCTCGAAAAGAATATTTGCCGCTTTCTCAGCCAAATCGACTGCGGTTTCAGAGTCCGAAGCGACATGCCGTTGATTGACACCTACTTTCTCGGTGATCTTCTCTACAGACCACTCAGGAAAATCTTTTACGATTTCCTCATTTGATACAATTCTATCTGGCAGATAATAAGCTATATCTTTAATATACGCTTTCTTCATCATAATTCATGACATGAAATGGCACATTGAAGTTCTATCAATCAAGACTATGATTCTAGAGATGAAACGTAATCAAACAAGTCTTGAACCGTAACTGCGTCATTCAGCTCTTCAACGTCAACCATGAGGTCATACTCTTGATCAATCATTGTGATCAACGAGAGCATCATTACCGAATCCCACTCGGGAATTTGAGAGAAAACAGTATCAGCTTTGATCGTTTCAGGATCAGTCTCTTCAAAGATACTGGAAAAATTCTTGATAAAATCTTGTAACTCCATAATTATGAATAATTTATTATATTTCTATTAATCTATCTAACATCGAAACTCATCAACGAGAAATTCCAATTGTCCAAATTGGAAACGTCACCTTGAAGCAGTTTATTGTCTTTGTTAAGGACATAACAGGTTAACGGTAGCCTCTTAGGGGCCATTTGTTTGGGCGCCTTTAACATCAGTACCTGTTTAAAATTCATGAATCCCACATACAAGATGGCATCAGCCGGTACCGACTTGACAAGATAATGGATTGCATGGGTTAAAGCGCGGTACGATTTCTTGCTCGCCTCACGGAAGTCCATAAGATAGGCCACCTGTTTACCGTCTTCTTCACATAACCGGTACACGAACTTGAAACGGTTATCGCTAACGATTTTATATTCTTTATTGGCAAAACGAGTACTATAGAAAGTATCATCGGTAGAAATCGAAAACTTCCTTTCTCGTTCATGAGGATTTATCAATCTTGATAGCACCCTGTTAACAAACAGATGAAATTGACAAAGATATTTCCAACAACCATCAACAATTGCTGGCATAGATTTGCCCAACGTCTTGGAAACACTTATCGGCAAAATATAATAAGATAAATCACCGACCATCGTCACTTTATTGATTTTGCAATGATATTTGATGGAGTTGTGGTTAGGGACACCGACTTCCAAATCAAAACCTTCCTCGGTACAACGTTTTCTCAATGCCTTGATCAATTGAGCAAATAACATTACATTCTTGCGATATTTCGGTCGCACGAAGGTACTGCCACTGACAACCACGTTGAGTCCGTTGTTATAACGAGCCGGGGTGAAAACGTTATAGGCCATCAGCTCATCATTCTCGTCCAAAGCCATGGCATGATAGGCATATCCCCAAGGGTTGGAGATATACCACCCAGTTTTCAAGCCATCAATATTGACATTCAATCCAAACGACTCATTAAATCCCGAAACGATCTTTTGCCAAAGACTTTCGTCGATTTCATGGGTCTTTTTGACAACAATATTAGTAGCCATCTTATTGAGCGTTAATCGTGTTGATGAACTGAAACATCAGTGCTCGAATGTGCCTGTGCTCGAAATGTTTCAGCACAAATTCTCGTCCTGTCTGACCGTATTTTTGTGCCTTTTCTTGATCAAAAAGGGATTCAATAGCATCGGCTATTGATGTCGGTTCTATATCACAATAGACACCGGTCTCGTTTTCGATGATAGAATCTATGCATCCTGTAGAACGAGATACGATAACCGGCAGCCCCATAGCTGATGCTTCCAGCACAACTGTCGGGAAGCCCTCACGATAGGATGGCAAAATGAATGCGTTCATCACCGAGTAGTAATTCTGAATCTCGGAATAGTCTACCCGACCGGTAAAAACGACATTCTTGGATGTATTCAAGAAATTCAGAGTATTCTCTGGAATGGCATCGCGCTTCTCGGGCTGACCTATCACAAACAATTTCAACGATTTTTCAGGATGTTTCTCGGTCAACAATTTTATCGCATCCACCAGCTCAATGATGCCTTTATCACGTACAAGACGTCCGCAAAAGCCGATAACAAAATCCTGAGTCGAGAGCCCATATTTTTCACGAATGGCTTGAGTCACCGATGGTGCCACTTTTTCGGGGTTGAACTTTTCCAGAGCATCCACACCGTTACAGGACCCTTTACCTAACAAATGTTGTTTCTGTGGCTTATCTATTCCTAAAGCACAGCGTCTTCTCATCACCGAGGGGCTGACACACAACACCTGAGTAGCGCACATCGTCATGAGACGATTCTCAAACGAAAATATTTTCTGCTTCAGGCCTGTCATCGTGTCCTCCAGCACTCCGTGAGCCAGCACCACCCTGCGTCGAGCTCCGCCCAGTTTTCCTGCAATCATGCCATAGAGAACCCCTTTAGACTGATGACCGATCACGATGTCAATCTTGTTCTTGCGCACATAACGCAAGACCTTCCAAATATTCTTTAAATCTTGCCACGGTTTTATGGGTCGAGGAATATCTAACGCAAAATATCTTGCGCCTTCTCGCTGGACAAACTCCTCAATGCCCTTTCCCAGGGTGCAGATAAGGTGCATCTCGTGATTTCCATGTTCAGCCATATAAGACAACTGATCTCCAATGAACGTCATTGCAGAACCAGCCAAAGGCATTATTTCCAAAATCTTAGCCATCGATTGCTCTGGATTATTTGTTTACTTTCATCAAAGCATTACGTTTAACTTTATGTTTTATCAGCATGTACAATGCCAATCCACTAGGAATGCACAGTATGGTCAACAGTTTCTCAGGACTCTCCTGAACGAAATGCCAATTTCGACTGATAATACTACTTGAAACATAGTGGGTACATACCTTGAGCTTACGGCTCAGACTGCGTGTTGTTTTCATCTCGGCTTTACGATAAAAAGCCATGCCACGTGGGTTGTTCCAGTACTGCTTGAACATGTTGAAGCTGGAACCGTCCTGTTGATACTCCACAACCACCAGCGGTTCATTGAGAGTAATGAGCTCATAATCCTGGTCAATCAGCATATATTTGTAGGCCAGACCTACGTAACGCTCCCCTTCAAACAACGGATACTCGGGATAACGTTTGATCACGTCGGTCCTGTAAACCAATTTCTTGTCGCCCTTTCCTCCGGCGGTGTAGAAACCCTGAAGTGTGGTCGTCGGCATGTCTTGGGGGAACTTCGTCCCTATTACTTGGCCGTCCTCGGTTACATCAAGACCCACAAGACCAGCAAAGCTGTCATTGCCTTTTTCACGCCAGCAGGTCAAAATCTTCTCCACCGCGTCATCGGGCATAAAATCGTCACTGTCAATGCAGGTGTTAAGCGGGGTATTGATATTGGCATAGGCCGTGTTGTGGGCACCGTGCATACCCTGATTCTTCTGATAGATGTACCGGATAGGAATCTTCCCTTCGGCAATCCACCCTTCAACGAGTTCACGGGTATTGTCGGAGCTGCCATCGTCCACGACAAGCCACTCAAAGTCTTTGCAAGTCTGTCGGCACAAGCTCTCGTAGGTGCGCCAGATGGTGTGTACCCTATTATAAGCAGGAGTAAAAACTGTTAATGTCGCCATTTAAAATAATCAAAAAAATAAATAAATCAGCCGCCATAGAAAAGGTCTTAAGACTGATATAAACTCTCATATAACTCAAGATACTTTGTGGCAGTAACCGAGATATCATACTGGCGGGCCTTCTCCTGGCACCGGGTCGCCACTTGACGGTATTCATTAGGATGTTCGCACAGATGCTGAATCTTACAAGCCAAGTCTTTGGCATCACCGTGAGTGAATAAAACTCCAGCTCCACCTGCCACTTCACGTAATCCGTCAACATCACTGGCCAGGAACGGTCGCCCTGAAGCCATGCTCTCGATGCTCGATAGAGACAAGCCCTCCCAATGGGATGACAGCACATTGATGTCGCTCTGCTCGAGCAGGTCGGGTATATCCTGGCGCAAGCCCATGAAATCAACCCTGTCATCCAAGCCAAGCTTGTGGCACTCGGCTTTGACCGAATCGGCCACCTCATGAGGTCCTCCTCCAACAATACGCAATCGGTAATCGTCTGGAAGAAGCGTCATTGCCTTGAGCAGGGTGCTGTGATCTTTTTCCACTCTCAAAGCAGCCACCATAGTGATGATAAACGAGTTGTGAGACGAGATGTCCTTAACAGGTCTCAAGAACCGTTTAATGTCAACCCCATTGTTGATGGTCATGATTCTATCACGATGGCCAATATAGGCCTCAAGATTATCTTTTGCCCTGTCAGCGATACACACTATAGCATCATAGCGGTTATACATCCATTTGTCTATTGGTCTTAGGAACCAATATGAACGACGTCTGTTTGAGGAACTGTGCTCGGTGGTTACCAGCTTAGTCTTCTTGGATGTCAAAATGCGTGAGAGAGGAACAAAAAATTGGCTGGCGGTATTGTGAGTGTGGACAATGTCGTATTCTCTTTGATGAAAAAAACGCCGCATATTCATTACCACACGCGGGTGATACACGTCATTGGTCATTTGAAGGAAGTTGACATTCACTCCACTCTCCAGCATTTTCTGCTTAAACGGCGTTTCGACACCATTTATCAGCAACAACTCCACTTGATTCTTTTCCCCATCACGCAACAGCGGCAGCAGATCGACAATAAGACGTTCGGCGCCACCAGTGTAGAGAGATGTTATGACATGAAGAATCTTCATAGATTAACTCAATTGCTTTTCTCCATTGAACGGTATAATTGATCATACCGTTCGGCCATCACGCTGATATCATATTTTTTGACCCGTTCTTGGCAAGCCGTTGCCACATCATGATATCGAACGGGATTCTCACATAGGTCCTGAATCGCTTTGGCAAGCGCTTTATCATCGCCATGGGGGAATAGAACGCCAGCGCCTCCCACAATATCATGAAGGCCTTCAACATCACTAGCAATGAACGGACGACCAGATGCCATGCCTTCAATACTTGACAATGAAAGGCCTTCCCAATGGGAAGAAAGCACAATAATATCGCTATCATCCATGATTTCAGGAACATCTACTCTCATTCCCATGAAATCCACTCTGCCGTCAAGTTCCAGCTCCCTGCACAATGATTTCATCTGAGGCTCACATTGGCCATCCCCCACCAGCTGTAATCTATAATTAGCAGGCAGATGCTTAAAAGCCTTGATCAACGTTTCCTGGTCCTTTTGAGGCCTGAAAGCAGCAATCATCGTGATGACATAATTGTCCTTGTTGGACATATCCTTAATCGGTCGAATGAATCGGCTGGTATTGACGCCATTGTAAATCACACAAGCACGACAATCACCGCCTAGATATTGTTCAAGATTATCGCGAGCCTTATCACCGATACACACCACATGCTCGTACTGCCTATACATCCACTTGTCGATCGGGCGGAAGCATCGTATTGACCTGCGACGGTTAGTGGTATTGTGTTCGGTTGTGACCAACTTCACTTTTGACCGCGAGAGAAACCTGGCTATTGGCACATATAATTGGCACGCAGTGTTATGGGTGTGAATGATGTCATAGCCCTTCATGAATTGACAAAGCCTTAAAATATTCAACGGGTTGTACACCTCGGAATGCCTTACATTACCTTTTTCGTTTGAGAGTTCATGAACGATCACACCCCGCTGTTGCAATTCTTCTCTAAACGGGGTCATCACCCCATTAAACAGAAGCAATTCCACTTGATGTCCTTTCTGGTTGAGCAAGGGGAGAAGATCCACCATCAGTCGTTCTGCTCCACCAGTGTCAAGGGTCGTTATCACATGAAGTATCTTCATAACGATTGCTAAATAGGCTAATTATTCTGCTATTATTATTGAAATTAAACGAGCCGTTCTATTATAGATAAAAGCAATCGTTTTATTTTATATTCGAAACGGTCACACCTTTGATGAGTTAACTCATAAGCATGATTATACATCCCTTCATAATCACCATTCATTAACAAAAGGATATCATTCTTTTCCGTTTTGTTTCGCTCATAATAAAGTTTTAGCTTTGGCACTATCGCACGTTTAGTCAATTCGTTCTTAAAGAAGGCTATGACATCATCTTTATTCCCTTTCTTAAATTCAAGTAATTGTTGAGCGTGATAATATACCATATTCACATATTCAACAAATAACAAGTTAGAATATTTTTCTTTATGTTGTTGTTCCAATAAATCAATTCGCAAATCTGAAAGAGTCAATACCTCTGTATAATTACGGTTAAAATGATCAACTGTTCCTCCATAACGATATAAATATACTACATCTTCAATTATCATCATTGACTTCAGGTAGGGGAACAACTTCATATTCATATACAAATCATCAGCCATGTATCGTATCTCTTGAGAATACAACTCTGTATTCTGAGCCGCTCTATCAATGGCCTCTTTCCGATATAACCTTCCCCAAACATTAATTGGAAAAGCCGCATTGCCAAAAAAAGCATCATAGTACTTCTCATATAATTCTGGCTGAGAAACGACTTGATTCTTAGGGAATGTAGATAGAAAATAATCCCACTTTAAAGGACCTAAAATCCTTTTAGTTTCACCAATAACCAAATCCACTCCATTCTGCACCATGCATCTCAGCATTTTTTCAATTGCAGTTCGAGGTAAAAGATCATCATTATCAACGAAAGCCAAGAATTCACCAGTAGCCTTTTTATATCCATCACGACGAGCATAAGCTACGCCTTCATTTGGTTTGTCATAGACCTTTATTCTTTCATCCTTTTCAGCTAATCTTAATGCCCGGGCGAGGCTGTCATCAGTCGAGCCATCATTAACAATGATGATTTCAAGATTATGATGAGTCTGATGACAAATAGAACGAATACAAGACTCAAGAAACCTCTTTTGATTATAAAGAGGCACAATGACACTAACCTTATATTTCTGAAGCGATTCTAGATTCATATCTGGCTTTCAATAAATTATCCTTATACGTTCATCAAACGCAAAACCCATTTCTTACATTTATGTTTAAAAGATACTTTAGCCATCTCGTCCATCACATGGGAATATATGCCCTCATAATCATCATTCTTTATCAATAATAATCTTTGGTCACTCACTTCGTGCTTACTTAAATAATCTTTTAATCGTTTAACTATTTGCCTCTTTGCTAATTCATCTTTCAGAAAATCTATGACACCATCTTTGTCTGCCTGCTTGTACTCCAGCAGTTGTTTCACATGATAGAAAACGACACTTGCATATTCTTTAAATAAAGGCAAGCTGCCCTCTTCCTGGAGTCCATATTTATCAAGAAGCTTCATCCGTTCATCTGAGAAGAAAAACAGAGATGGATATGTCGGGCTAAAATGATCAGATGAAGCGCCACCACAGCGATAATAATATGTTGTCTCATTTGTGCGATACATGGTTCTAACGAATGGGAAGAGCTTCATAAAAGCATAATGATCCTCTCCAACAAAAGGAATCTCATCACAACACAATCTTGTGTATCGCATGGCTTTATCTATTACCGATTTTCGAAACAGATTCCCACACAACATTATTGAAAAGTAATGCTTTCCAAAAAAATTCAGATAGTATTTAGGGAATAAGTCTGATTGTTTGACAACCTTATGAAACGGGAAAGAACCCGTATCTGTATAATGGCTCCTCTTAATAATGCCAAGAACTTGAGTCATTGAGCCGATAACAACATCAACTTTCTCTGACGTCATGTGACCCACAAGCAACTCAATAGCATTTTTGGGAATATAGTCATCACTGTCTAAAATGAAGATAAAATCACCAGTTGCTTTTTTATAAGCATCATATCTGGCCATTGTCAAACCTTCATTCTTTTTATTGATAAGAACAACCCTAGGATCCTTCTCTGCCCAATCCTGGGCCATTTGAGGGCTTCTGTCTTTTGAGCCGTCATTGACGATAATAATTTCAAGGTTCTTATACGTCTGTTTTTCAACAGACTTTATACACGCCTTGAAATATCGCTCCTGATTGTATAAGGGTATCAGAATACTAACCTTTGGATTCTCTTTTTCTTTTATCATAACTCTATCTTTAACTCAAATGTTCTAAAACCGTCACTATCCTACTGAAAACTCTGTATTTCAAGGAACCATACAACGAATGAGCATGAGTATAGGCATAGTGATACATACCATCAAAATCGCGTTTCATCAATAAGTTGACGGATTGAGGTATTGATTCCTGTCGAGTATAGAAATCCTCTAACCGAGGCATGAGCTCACGCTGTTCTATCTCCTGCTTAAAATAATTGATGACTTCCTGTTTATCAACATGCTTATAGTAAATCATTTGTGCTGCGTGATGATAAAAACAGTCCACATATTCATCAAAAAGAGGCTTATAGCCCTGGGTGTACTCAAAATGATCAAGTAACCTCAGACGCTTGTCGGAGATAACAAACAATTGAGGGAAATTCTTGTTATAACCAAACGTACCACCACCATAACGATATATATATACCGATTCCTTAATACGACACATTGAAGTCAAAAACGGAAAAAGTTTCAAGTTGAAATATTGATCTTCTCCCATGAACGGTATTTCAGAAGAGTACAATTCAGTCTCTTGATAAGCTTTATCAATTACACTTTTTCGATATAGTTTAGACCATGCATTTATGGGGAACACATCATTACGAAAGAAGCCTACATAATACTTATCGAATAACTCTGGTTGGCTTATCACTTGATTGAAGGGAAAGGAATAATTCTCACCCGACATATGCTTATTGATGAATCCAAGATGCTTGTCATAAGTTCCTATTACAAGATCAACATCCCTATCAATAGCACACGCTACCATCGCCTGAATTGCCTGAGGCGTCAGCATGTCGTCACTATCCAAGAATGACACATATTCTCCCGTTGCGGCAAGATAACTATCGCGACGAGCAAAGGCAAGGCCTTCGTTCTGCTTATCAATTACTTTGACACGGCTATCGCGTAAAGCCCATTCTCGAGCCATTTGAGGGCTTCGGTCGGTAGAGCCATCATTCACGATGATAATCTCAAGGTTCTTGTATGTCTGTTTTTCAACAGACTTGATACAAGCCTTGAAATAACGCTCCTGATTATATAACGGAATCAGGATGCTAACTAACGGCTGGGTGTTTTCTTTCATTAGCATCAATAGTTTAAGACCAGCGCATCAGAGACCTAATGGCCCAACTTCTAATTCTGGATTTCACTGTGGAACGGCGTTGTTCAATCAAGTCACAAGCGCATTGATACATACCCTCATAGTCATTGTCGAGCAACATCTGCACACGGCTATCAGGTGCACCATGCTCATTATAGAAAGCGAGCAGTCGCGGCATGAGTTCGCGGTGTTCCATCTCTTGCCTGAAATAGTCAATGACACCTTGTTTATCCGTCACTTCACAGGAAATCAGTCTTGAAGCATGGAAATACAGACAGGCCACATACTCAGCGAACAATGGTTGATAACCCTCTACATACTCATACTGGTCCAGCATCTTCAAACGTTTGTCAGATGAATCAAACAGTTGCGTGAAGTGAGGATTGAAACGGTTGGTCACGCCACCATAGCGATAGAAATAAACCGTCTGATCGGTGCGGTACATGGATTGCAGGAACGGAAACAACCTCAAATTGAACAACTGGTCCTCTCCCATCCTATTCACATCTTTATCAAACAACTGAGTCTGTTCCATCGCTTTATCAATAACGGCCTTGCGATAGAGGCGTGCCCACATAGAGACCAGGAACACATTATTACGGAAGAAGCCGACAAAATATTTGTCGAACAGATCGGGCTGTTTTATCACTTGATGACAAGGGAAGGTCATCATTCTATCCATACCACGGCGTTGAATGAAACCCAGCTTTTTGGTAGCACTTCCCAGAACGAGATCCACATCCGTCTGATTGATGCAATCAACCAGTATCTCAACTGCACGTGAGGGCAGCAAATCATCGCTATCCACAAATGCCACAAACTGGCCCGTGGCCTTCAACAATCCGTCACGACGAGCCATCGTCACACCCTCGTTGGGCTTATCAATCAGATGGATCCGGTCATCTTTTTGCGCCCAAGCTCTAACCATTGAAGGGCAATTATCAGTCGACCCGTCATTGATGACTATCACCTCAAGGTTTTTGTAGGACTGACGAGTGATGGAACGCAGGCAATCATCAACATACCGCTGTTGATTGTACATCGGCACGATAATGCTCACCAATGGTTGCTTTGAATTGTTGTTCATCGGGTTCATTTATTCTACTTTTCAGGGAACCTTGATAACGTCCTTCTGGGCCGTGACGTGCGGCATATAGCGTTTCATGAAATGTATCAACACATGGCACACAACCAATGTCGCAACTAAAACAACTATCACATGAAGTAACGGATTGGGGCTAGGAAAATATCTCTTACACAGTTCCGCAATCAATAAAACAACGACTTGATGTGTACACAGAATCATGATAGAGTACCGTCCCCAAAATGAGACCAGCGGTAAATAATTAATCATTTTGGCCGCAATCAGCACTACCATTATTCCCAGGATTCCACAAGGATAAACCATCAAAATGCTTAAATCCTTTGGAACCACGTTAAAGCTGTATATCACAGGAGCTGGGAGTAAAATAATCACAATCAGGCCGATTATTATGATACTTATATCACGTTTGTAATTGAACTTTGAAGTCAAGAACTGGGTGTGACGGCGAATCCACCAACCAAAAGCAAAAAACGGTAAAGCAGTCAACATGGATGGCAAGTAGAACGGCACCCATACTTTAGCCCACCCCAAAGCCAAGCCACACGCTCCCAACAACAGAGAAACAGCAACCACTGTAATCTCCTGATAATTTGGTATCAATCGGCCAACAAGCCATTGTATGAAATAAAACAAGATATTAATTTCGAACAGGCATAAAAGAAACCATATCGCAAAATTATATACTGGCCCGTTAATCTTTTGGACAAAGAATACCAATGAACACTCGTGATGCAATAGAGCATAGGGTATGACCGAAGTTGCCAACAGAAAGAATACAAACGGGATCAACAATTTGTTAGTTTTTCGCTTGAGAAATCCGACAAAGCCTTCATACTGCTTAAAGAACAGACCGCTGAGCATAAAATACAACGGCATCCTGAAAGAGTTGATCTGCGGTGCAAACGGGTATCTAATCTGTAGGGCCACATTCACATGATTGAACACGACCAAGACAATACAAATACCTTTGGCCAGATCAATCCATCCGATGCGCTTGTTGCTTTCTGCCCCGGGCATTATGTTCGCTTTATCATTCATATAAAAGCCTGCTAGAAAGATCAAATTCCCACTTAGCAAGTTTGAGCCACCTCACCTTTGAGAAATCCTATTCGCGCCACCAATACTGATCGAAACCACGGAATCCCGTCGTGCCGAAGTAATAGACGAAGAACATGAAGAAAGTAAATCCAGTATAGAAGAATAGTATGATAGCAGTCTTGCGATCTTGATCTTTCCATAGATTCATTCGCATCAACGGGTATATAAACAGCAATGGATACATAAACCAAGACAAGAAAGCAAAGCGGTTGGAAAATGATGCCCTGATAACCATAATCCAGAATGCATTACAGAACATATAGGTGTTGGCAAGCATGTTGAAGCCTGGATCATGAAACTTGCGACGACGGGTAACATACCAGATCATAATTACCGGGAAGACACTGTACAACAAGAAGTCCCATCTGAAACCTGCATGAGAGAAGAGGTCCTCGGTAGCTTCATTTTGAGAATAAGAAGTCAAGCGGTCATCAAAACCTAACGCTGCGAAAAATTCTGTCACCGCAGAACCAGCGACAAGAGACACCACGATTGAAAGCAACCAGAAACGAAGACCCCATTTAGTGTCCTTAATCACATAGAGTGACAAGAAAGCCGCCACTGAAGGCAATGCACTGGAACGGTGAATAGGCAAAGCTATCAACATGATTATCACGGCCAAGGCTACCTTAGACTTATCATTCCTATACTCAGCCAGGAGAGCTATCGCAACAAGAATCAAACTAAGCGCCATTCCGTTACGAATACCATTGGTCGCATAAGTAAACGTTTGAAGTGCCGTAAAAAAGAAAAGCATGGACATCCACAAATTCTTGCGTGTCAAAATCAATGAACAAATAAACATGCCAAAGAAAAACACCAGTGCCACGAACACAAAGAAATCATGGATATTCATTCCAATTACAGTCTTACAGAAGATCTGCAAATTCTCCCACAGCCACTCCGTTCTAAAGTTTATTGGTACGTACTCCGTAATATATTCATAATGGTGGTAATAACCAATCGTGTCGCCAAAGTCCCTAGACAACTGTCGCAAACCCAAGAAGAAAGACATGAGCACAGTCAGTACAAATGTCGCAAACTGGGATGGTGACCCCTCAGCATGCAATATTTTCTGTGTATTCGATCCCACATAATAGATGACTGTCATCCATGTCAACAGGAGGAACAAACAATAGAAAGCAGTACTAAAGTAATAATATGCGATGAATTCAATTGGTTGCATAATCTATCTGATATTCAAGTATTTAATTTAAAGTTACAAGAATAAGACCATTATCTTAACACTTTACCAAACAAGACCAGAGATGCATCTAGCCAACCAGTAACTGTGACCTGCCACCCATGCAAAAGCCCTCATAGCCAGTGTAGAGACACCAGTAGAAGTAATATAACTTCCATCACGGCACAAAACCTTCTGAAGGGGCCTAATATGTTCCATATCAGTGTATCCGCTCTTGACAGCATCTCTAAGGATAAGTGTCATCTCGCAAGCATAGCGAGCATGGGCCAACTGGCTATATTCCTGCCAATGAGTATCAACATCATTGCAAATGGCCTCCCAAACCTTATAAGCTGAGAATTTGTTATTATTGAAACACTGTCGAGACAAACTGTCACGATTAACACTCACAAAATACAATTGATCCTTGATGATGCTCACACGATGAACCCGCTGCAATACTTGCCAGACCATGAGTGCATCCTCGCCATAGGAGATTGTCTCGTCAAATCTCAATTTGTCGAATAATTCTCTCTTGGTCAATTTATTGCATAGTGATCCATTAACGTGATTATGCTCAAGGAACAACTTGATGACTTGATTCTGAGTGAAAGTGCCTTGAAGATCGTGATAGGTGTCAATCATCTGATAAACAATCATATCAGCATGATTCTTCTCATATTCGCTCACCAGGAGTTCAACCGTATTCGACTCAATCCAGTCATCACTATCGACAAAGAGGATGAAATCACCCTTGGCTAAATCAAGCAGTCTATTACGCGTAGCAGCGACACCACGGTTTGATTGCGTGAAAATATCCATGCGGTCATCGTGAGCGGCCATTTCCTGCAACATTGACCAGGAGCCGTCGGTCGACCCGTCATTGACAAGGACAATCTGAAGGTTGGTGTAGGTCTGTCCTGCGACAGACTCAACACACTTCTTCAGGTATGCCTCGGCATTATATACCGGCAATAATATTGAGACTAATGGTTGATTGTTCACCTGTTTAGAATCCATAATACAATAATGCTCTCCTTCAAACGGCTAACATGTTAATTCCTTAATTCAACCCATATCTCTTACGATAATAGGGTCCCAGAACAGGTGAGAGGAACAATACCAAGCCATAACAACGGCTCACCAACCAGGCAAACGCCCTCATCGTCGGCGTCGATACATTCTTCTTTTTCATCAGATGCCAGTCATGACGAATCGAATGTTGCAACATGCGGGTTTGTTCATCAGGTTTATAACCGTTAATCGCTGCAGCCAACAGAATCTGAGTCATCTCACACGCAGAACGGGCATGGGCATCGTCACTGAATTGAGGCCATTTCTCATCGGTGTCACTTGTAATGTCATGCCACACCATAAAGGAAGAGAATTTCTTGCCATTGAATGATTGGTGGGATAAGCCTGATTCATTTCTGTTGTAATGATAAAAGTTCTTTTTCAAGACAACCACATTCTTGATGCGCTGCAATATGTTCCAGGTCAATAACGAATCTTCACCAAAACTGATGGTTTCGTCCAGTTCAAGTCCTTCGAACAAATTGCTCCTAATCAGTTTATTCCACAACATCCCTCGGAAAAAGCCATGTTCCAAAAAGAGTTTTATCGCTTCTTCTTGAGTATAAACCACCACAGAGCCTCCATTATTGCCGTAGAGCTGATACATGACGATGTCGTAGTCGCCTTTTTGCTGCTCGTGTATCAGGGTCTCAATTGTGTTTTTGTCAATCCAGTCATCACTGTCTACAAAGAGGACAAAGTCGCCTTTCGCCTTTTCCAGCAGGTGGTTGCGGGTAGATGCCACACCTTGGTTAGCCTGGGTATAGATTTCAATACGATTGTCCTGGCTGGCCAGCTCCTGCATTATCTTCCAGGAGCCATCGGTTGAGCCGTCATTAATCAGGACAATCTGCAGGTCGGTGTAAGTCTGGTCGGTAATCGACCCTACACACTTCTTGAGATAATCTGCGGCATTATAAACCGGGACGAGTATCGAAACTGTCATCGTCAGTCTTATTGTTTCGGATGATCGGCAAGCCAGCACTTCTGTGCTTCAAGCAGGTTGTTGAGCAACGATTCGGCCGCGGCCGGACCGTTGAAATGTGAACGCACGAAGTCACAGCCGGCTTTGGCGATAGTTTCAAGCTCCTGCTGATGTTCGGGCTGCTGGTAATAACTGATTTTTGCCTTGAGGTCATCGAGGGTACCGTCATAACCGATGTAGTGGACACCCTCTTTCATGCCGTAATCCTCATAGTAGCCCACCGTTTGCCCCAGATAGGCGCAACCGCTCGCCATACCCTCAACAAAGCCGATGCCAGGCAGGCCAATGATTTCTTCACCCACGACACACATTTTGTAGTCGTTAAACTTTTTGACCATATCAAAGGAGTAATACTTCTTCTGATGGCCGACGAAGAACTTGTCATGCAAGCGCTTAATGACTTTGACCAGCTTATTATCACTCGAAGTACTCTTAGCGGTCTTCTGGTCTTCAAGATAATCGCTGTTGTAGCAGTCCACCCATGGAGCCAGTTCCTTGGCATTGTCATAGACCTGTTTGCGCGCCGGCTGGAGGCAATTGTGGCCATAATACTTTATCAGGTAGTCGGGATAGGTAATCGTTCCCACCGAAACCGCCTTGTTCTGACGTTCGGCAAAAGGCTTCACCACCTTGAATCGCGGAGCGAACACAAAGGGGATGACCATGTATTGCTTCTTGAACCACCCGAAGTACTCGTCGAAACCGACAAAACGCTTCTGCATATTGCTCTCATTGTACATCACGTCAGGATCCAAACGTTCAATCATGGAAGACGATCCTATAGTGAAATGCAACTGGCTGACGGCAATGAATGCATCAGGTCTCTTGTCGAACTCAAACTGAGGTCCGAATATCTGATACAAGATGATGAGGTCGTCGTGACGGATTTCATCCTCGCTCTTCAACACCTTGATTCTATCCAATGGTATGCCATTCTTTTTCAGGGCGATGCGGTGCTCCAGAAACCGGAACGATTGGAGGAACTTATTGCGAGTTGTATAGGAAAGTGACAAGCCACGCTTGTTGATAAAAGAGCACACCTCCACATCATCGCGTGAGAGCAGATAATCCAGGAGATACTTGTGCTTGATGGCAACCGACTGCTTGAAGATGAATTTGTTCAACGTCTTGACAAGAAACTCGTTGCCATGAAGGTTTACAAAAACTATTCTCATAAAAAGAATCTTTATTACTCAGGAAGCTCCGGCAATAAATGACAAAGCCGGGCACATATTACTGTTTCACTTGGGTGACGCTCCAATCCTGATAGTCGTCAATCAGGATGGGGCGGAATATCTTTTTGTCGAGCAACATCATGTAGATGATGTGCGACAGGTACAGCGGCGAGTAGTCTTTGAGGCGCTCGTAGTAGCGACAGAACTCGGCCGCATCCTCAAAGCAATAGCCACCGGCGCTGAAGAAGTGGCTCACGACACGCTTCTCGATGATGTTGGTGACATAGAACATGTCATCGACAGCGACATAGCTCTTGTGCTGCGGGTCGACAATCGGCAGGTTCTCAAGGGCATAGATGGCGACACTGTTCTGCGGTAGGATTTCATCGGCCGTGAAGTAACAGTCGGCATCTTTCACAAAGATCATGCCTTTGACACCATTCACCTCGATAGCACGCGCCACGGTTTCGGCCTGGCTGCCGGTAGGCTCGTCCAGGATGGTGACATGCGCCTTCTCGAGTTTGTGGCGCCTGAACTGCATCATCAACTGCTCCTTGAGCATGAAGCGCTCATTATGCTCTTTCAAGATGACAAAATAGATGTCATCAATCTCATCAAGCGGAAGCCCTGTAATAGCCCTCACACAGTACATAGTGCCCTCGTCATCAAGACGGAAGGGTTGTGGCAATTTGTGGGCGTAATCAGCCTTGTTGGCTGCGATGGGAACAATCAGTGTTATCATGATGTCAGTCGTTATTAGGATTATTCAAAGTTGCCAGTTGACTCGAAATGACACGCTTGAGGTAAGCAATCACCTTGTCGTCGTGACCATATTGCAGGATGCGAAGGAAGTTCATCAGCTGCAAGGGCATGTAGTAGTCGCGGTACCACTGATACTTGGCTGTGAAGTACTCGTCGATGGCCGTGTCAATCTTCTCGCTGATGATGCTCAAGCGCACCTTATCAAAGGGCTTGTTGTACATCAGTGTTGACCACAGGTAGGCCGTATCTTGGCGTATCTTGACAATGTCGAGCAACGGAGACTCGATGAACGAATCCAGGAAGTCAATCAGATAATAGTTATTGCCGTTAAACAGGATGTTGCTGAAGGTGAGGTCGCCATGGCACGTGCCGACGGGCATCACCATATCCCCCACCCTGTCCATGACTTCGCTGGAGAGCTTCACCAGTCGTTGTGCTTCGTCATCGTCCTTGAGGTGGACGTTTTTCTCAACTTTGCGTGCCACATCGGCCATCTTGTCGGTCAGGATGTGCGACGGCACCGTCTGCATTGTCGAGTTGGCAATCTCCAGGTCGATAAAGTATTTGATGGCGCCGATAAGATACTTAATCTGCTCAAAACCTGCCTGTTCAAAGTGCTCGATGAAATTCCTGGAATAGATATACTCCATCTTGATGGTGGCATCGGCCTCGGACTTCACCACATCAAAAATCTTGGGCACGCGTATATTCTGATATTCAATCTTGGAGGCGGTAATCTGTTTTTGTGCCTGATTCAAGAGGCGCGGCACATAGGCGGCATCGTGCGTGCTCTTGTGGATAAACAGATCGTTATCCTCATGCACGATGGCTATGTCGCAACCCGAATGGCCTTGAATGTCCAGTTTCATAGTATAAAAAAGAATTAGAGGGTTATTTTTATATAGTGGGCTCCAGCCGCAGCAGCAGCCTGCAGCCCCACAGCAGAATCTTCAAAAACGAGCGTCTCGTCGGGAGAAGCTCCCATGCGCGCCATCACCGTGTTATAGATCTCGGGCGAGGGTTTGCCCTGCTTTACGTCCTCACCGGCGAGGATGAGATCAAAGTCGTCGGTCGCGCCGATATGGTTCAAAGCGTTAAAGAGGTTCTTGGCACGAGCCGTGGAAGCCACGGCCGTCTTTCCGCCGCTCTTGCGGAACATCCTGATGAAGTCCAGCAGCGGCCGATTGACCTTGAGCAGACCGAAATGGTTGGGATAGCACTCCCCCTTGAGGGCGCGGATGCGCTGACGCACATCGGCATCCTCAATGCCCATCTTCTCCATGAAGCCGTCGAAACGCAAGCCGTAACACTTGCGGTAGTCCTCCTCGGTGAGAGTCAGACCCACTTGGGAGAACGCTTCACGATAGGCGTGGTAATTGGCCTGAAACGTATTGACTAAAGTGCCGTCAAAGTCGGTTATAATCAGCTTGATTTCCACAATTTAATCGATTAATGCTGGTTACTGTAGAATAAGAGCTCCTCGGGGGTGCCGTAGGAGTAATACTCTTCCATGGGTGCCAGGCGCACGACCTTACCCTCGGCCAGCAGGTAGTTATAGAGCAACGACACATAGAACTCGGCCTTGTCGTGGGTGCCGTCCTCTAGCAGCTGATGGGCAATGTGCTTGAAGTCTTTGCCGCTACCGAAGAAATAGGCTCCGCACAGGGCATGGTTGGAAATAGGCTCTTTCTCGGCGGTGCGCAGCACGCGTCCCTCGTCGTCAATCTCGGCGTAGCTGTAACGCGGATTGTCGGACTCGAAGGAGACCAGCGCTCCGCCATCAGCCTCGACTGCAGGTACAGCGAGGGCCTGAGCCACCAGCTCATTGTACCGCTTGCTGCGGAATTCCAGGTCACAGTCCATGACCACCACGGCATCCTCGTCGTCGATGGCGCTCTCGGCCACCAGGCAGGTCTCGACCGCACCTCGAGTCGTTTTCAGGACCGAAAACACTCGGGCATCGGGCTGAATTGCCTTGATGAGCTGGTCGATGTGCTGGTTGTCGATGTGCTCTTGGCGCACGATAAAACTATATTTCATTTCCACGCCCTCGATGGCCACACTATTGATGGCACGGCGGAACAAAGGCACGCCACGCAGCTCGATCAACGGCTTGGGTGTTGTCCAGCCAGCACGTGCAAAGCGCGAGCCTTCACCGGCCATGGGCATGATAATGTGTAAGGGTCTCATTTCTCTCTTATTGGTTCTTTGGGACAAGTTTATCACTTGCCATACATGACTTCCCTTATTGTTCTTACAGGCTCTGAGCCAGGAAATCGAGGCTCACCCTGCGTTGCTCGTCCAATCGCGCCCGGACGTCGTGCCAGTCGATGTTGCAGTCGGCCGGTTCCATGGGCTGAGTGTCGGACAATAGCCGATCTTCCAGACCGAGCAGTCCCAGCAGTCCTGAGATGCGGGTGTTGCCGCGTGAGGGATTGGCCAGGGTGAAAAATTCCTTGCCAAAGAGAATGCTGAACACCGTGCCGTGGAAGGAATCGGTCACGACCATCGAGGCCTGTCTCAGCATCATGAGCCACTGATGCACCGTCACCTCAGCAAACCATCCGCCTGAGAAATAGCGCACGGTCAAGCCTCTCTCCTCGGCCAACTGCTCAAAGAAGACCTTCTTGGCCGGCGTGACATCCAGACAGTAAACTGCAAGATAGGGTTCAGGATCAGCCTGAAGGGCCTCATCACCAATGAGCGCCTCATAGTCCCGGGCGTCACACAGCAACGTGGGATCGAGAACACAGCAGGCTTCCACACCCAAGTTGTCACGGCACAGGGCGATACCACTGGCCTCGCGCACCGAGATAGCGTCCATCTGCTTGGCCAGACGAGCACATGCCGCGGTCAACTCGGCGCTGTATTCCCACTCGTCTACGCCAAACGAGGCGGCATAGGCGACACGTCTCAACGGTAATCCCTCCACAAACTTGAGGTACATGTCCTCGATGTGGTCACCGTTATACTTGGCACGCCACACCTGATCACTGCCGACCACGATGCCCTCAAGCCGGTAACGCCGAACCACGCTGCGTTTGTAGTGCCACATGACGTGGGTCTTGGCAATGTGCTGCTCGACGAACTCACCCGTCATAGGTTTGCGCAACGAGCCGTGATAGCGCTTGGGCATTTTCCATTTCTGGCCTTTCAAGCGTGCCCAAAGCGTGCGCATGCAATTATAGAGATAATGTGGAGTCGAATAACGCTCATAGGCGTCAATCGTAATCGGGTCGTGCCCCAGGCCCTTAAGTGCCTGCTGCAACGCCCAATTCTGCAAAATCCCGCCGTAGTTCATCTCCAGCGGTTGTGTCACAATCCCAACTCGCATACTGTTTTATCAACTCCAAAAGACTTCTTCATATCTATTAATGTACACCCTTAGTGCGTAACCGAATCTGTCTAAATTTTCTTAATATTATTCTACCTACTTTGCTTTTTGCAACAATAAACACAAGAAGAGAAACAATGGGCCAATTAAAGCCATAAACATCTCTTAATTGTTTAAAAACATCATATTTTATCGCCCTATCACTCTCAATGGATATTAACGTTAAACTTTTCAAAAGATCTGTTGCAAGTTCTTTCAATAAATACTCATGATTAAAATGAGTAGCATAATACTTTTTAATCTCAAAAGCGGAAACTTCAAAATCAACTTTTTTCTGAGCATCTGTGCTGTGACTAGCGGAGTTTTTTAAAACCCGATAAACACCTGTAGATTTGGGAATAAAAACCGATTTAGAATAATAGCAAAAGTACAACCACATTGGATAATCCCCCATCTTCCATCTTTTTTCCGATAAGCGATTCTGTGCATAATACTTTTTATAATCAAGAAATAAGCTCTTTCTAAAACAAGTCGTATGAGAAATACATTCATTCCGCTTCAACTCGGCACTGAAGGAATCAATAGGTGCGCCGAAACCAAGAGCTGTAAATAATCCCCTATTTTGGTCAAAACTATCTGCTGAAGTATGAACTAAGCCTACCTCTGAATCAGACTCTAAAATGTCCACCTGCATTTGCAGTTTGTTGGGGTCCGTCCAGTAATCGTCTCCTTCGCACAGGGCGATATACTTTGAATCGGGGTGCATGGCAGCATCCATGGCTCTTGCTAAAGAGCCATCACGCTTGCTATACTGGTTCTCGGTTTCAAAAACGGGTTTGATGATGTCAGGGTATTTCTCGGCATATTCGCGGATGATGGCAGCCGACCCGTCGGTCGAGGCATCGTCATGGACAATGGCCTCGAAGGGGAAGTTGGTCTTCTGCATCACGAAACCGTCCAGGCATTGCCTCAAGTACGGCTCATGGTTATAGACCAGACAACGGATTGAAACCAAAGGGACACCTGTCATATTTTCAAAATAAAAATCTCGGTCAACTATTCAGAACGCAAATGCACTACGTTGTTGACACCAATGTATATTTGTTATCTTCTTCGTCAATTACAACAAAACCTGTCTTCTGATATAATTTGAATGCTGCTATATTTGTTTTAGCACATTTCAGCTTAAAATTCGGAATACCAACACTTCTTAAATGCTCTTTGACTCTCTCTATCATTTGAGATGCCACACCACATCGTCTATACTCAGGAAGGACGCAGAAAAAAACGCAATAGCCTTCTTGGTTCTTAACAGCGACTTCGTTGTCATAGAAGAAAAGTGTGCCGATGATTTTTTCATTTTTATCATAGCAGACGATACAATTCGCTAAAGCGGCAAGCTTTTCTGGCCATTGTTTTTTACTGTCGCTATCTCGGAATGAGTACGGCTTATCAGAATAAGGGTCGAACAGTGTCAATAATTGTACGATCTCATCGACTGTCCTTTTTTTGATTTCAAATGTGAACATACTCATATCATCAATTTGTGGTCCGATTGATAAATGAAATAACCTGACCTGTCAAAAGAACTCCTCAATTTGCTTAACGGCCTGTCCTCATCAATTGAGAAATCAATCATCCATGGTGCGCCCTTGTTCTCAAGAATAAAGTCCTTGACATGCTTCGTGTCCTCACTCAAGAAGTAGATTCCCGAGAATTGTCCCGAATGTATCACGGGTTCAACAAAGTCATCTAATGCCACTTGGATCATTCCCTTGATGTAATCATATCCCGTGCTCAACTGCACAAGTTTGTATGAAATCCAACCGCCTCCACCACGGGCACCCACTTCCATCAGATAGACTTCACCGTTCTTGTCAATCTTGAATTCTGCATGTGAAGCACTATTGTTTATCTGTAATGCATCCAACAGTTTAGTGTTATACTCAGCGATTTTCTGTTGAATCACATCAGGCAACAATGATGGCTGATGATGGGCTATCTCAACAAAATATGGGTTTCCAGTAGTTTCCTTATCAGTTATTGTCAACAGATAATGCTTTCCCTGATATGAAATGCTCTCAACCGATACTTCCACGCCTTCAATCAACTGTTCTATTAAAATAACCTTACTCCTGGAGTTCTCTCTTGCCCGAGAAACGGCGAACTCAAGGTCATCTGAACTTTTAGCGACTGATATTCCTCTACTGGCACTACTATCGGAAGGCTTAACAATAACCGGATAATAATCTACTGTTGGAACGTCATCGGGGCCAACAATATGGTAAGCGGGTTGGGGGCATGCTTGAGTTCCTGAGACTCGTTTACGCATCTCGATTTTGTTGGTCGCCCATTTTGCGGTCTGCATTGAGTTACCGTTGAGCCCGCAATTGTCATGCAGGTAAGCCAATGTCGGCACAGCCAGTTCTAAAGCATTTGCCACCACTCCGTCTATTCTCTCTTGTTGACACATCTCAGCTACCGCTTGATGGTCAACAATGGAAATATCACAAAAATGGTCGGCATAATCCTTGCAAAAGGCACCTTTTGCCCAAGCGACACAATAGGTTTCAAGCCCCATTTCACGAGCTTTCAAATATAAAGGGAGGTGAGGCTCGGAAGCGCCTAAAATAGCAAGTTTCTTCATTCTATTTATGAGCAAATATCACCGACATCTTCGTGACCATCGATAACAGCTATTGTGTGACGATGGATATGTAGGAGTTGGGGGCGGAAACGAAACGGTCGAGGGTTTCACGTGTGTCGAAACGCAGGAAAATGGTACCCAAAGACTGATTGGCGCCGGTAAATGCGGAGACCTTATCGCCTGGCTTAACCCACAGGTCACGCTCAACCAAGTGGTCACGTTCAAAATCGGAATTGATGCACAAGTCCTTGAAAGTGCCGTCGTGCTCGCTATGCAGCACATTAATGGCATAATAGCCGTTGTAGTTGGGCTCGTGGACGTCGGGCAAGGGCAAGCCAACTGAAGCGCACACCTCTGCATCGATGATATCCACGTCGGCGGCATAGTTCAATATCTCGGCCAAACGGTTGCCACCGGCACGGGGCGACACCTCCATGAGATAGGCTTTTCCATTGGTGCAAACACGGCACTCTACATTGAACATGCCAGTAGTGACATGTAGCAGGTCAAAAAGACGTTGCAGGTCGCTCTTGAATTCCTGTTCATGTTCTTTGCTCATTGCCGAAGGCCAAAATTCGCCTGAAGGGGCAAAAGGATTCACAGCCTCGTTGTCAAAGAACTGATCATAGAAGGCATTGTATAGCAACTTGCCATCGACTACGAAGCATTCATCACCCATAGATGGTCCCATCTTCTCGAGGAAGTCCTCGATGATGTAGTGGCGCGAGGGAGAGCAGTCAAGGGCGTGGGCAATGGCAGCTGGCAGATCGGCAGGGTCATCAACACGGGTGACACCCTTGCTACCGGCACTGTCAACGGGTTTGACGATGACGGGCCAGTTGAAGTAGTTGATGTCCTGCAGGGCATCGTCGCACTCGTTGTAGCCGCGCGCATTGGGCACGTTGAAGCCGTTGTCAGCAAGGAATTGGCGGAATCGCGACTTGTCCTGCAGGATGCAGGCGGCCTCATAACTGCACTGGAAGGGCAGACCCATCTGCTCGGCGGTATAGGCCGCGGCCACGACACCGGGATCGACGGCAAACGACATGATGCCATCAATCTGGAGTTCACGTGCCAGAGCGAGCACGGCCTCCTTGTCGATGATGCTCACGTTGTGGTACTCATCACTGTACTTGTGCGCAATGTTATCGGGGAGATAGTCCACGGTAATGACATGAATGCCATGACGATGGGCAACCTCGATAACGGGCAACAGGTAACGCAACCCGCCCAAGAGCATCAGTTTCTTCTTCATGAAAACCTTAAGCTAATTTTAATGCTTTCTTGCAGTATAGAATCGCCTTGCCACGTCATTTTCTAAAATCGGTCCAAACATGACTTGTTCAATATCCAAACCTGGAAGTGAATTAATCTCGCATATTTTAAAACCATCGTCAGTAATGATGACATCTAAGCCGAAATACTCAAGTGTTGAGAAGTAATTCACGATGTCATATAGACCCTTTTTTACAATATCCCAATTCGGCAATCTCTCCCCACCGAGACTTACATGAGTATCAGGGTGGACTTTATGCGTTGTTTGGCCATCCTTGTCATAGCCTTTTTTGCGATAAAAGACGTCATTAAGAATGCCTGTCTCAAAATCAAAAGTCACGCCAACACCACCTTGCGACATATTAGACGTTGTGGAAGATAAACTTGTGCCAAAGCGAGCATATGAGAGAATCGCTTTTGTTTCTCCACCACCATACTTATCCTTAAACTTCGCCATGATTATCCTCAAGGTACATTCACTGTTAGGCCAGACCCTATCCAATTGACTGTGCTGGTGACAATACTCCGTAACGATGTAACCTCTGAGAGAATTCTTCAACTCCTCATATTTCTCGTGGGACAACAATTCATTATTCGCATAGATTTCATCATGTTTGATTTCAAGTCTGATAAAACCTATACCGAGGGAGCCAGCCAAAGGTTTCAACGCCAAGACCTTCTCTTGGCGTAAGAGATTGAGAAGTGCATTTGAATCTTTTGGAATCTGCTTGTCAAAATCCATTAAATAGGAATAATTCCCGTCATTCTCGATATAAAGGTAATATCGTGGCATGAAGTCTTTAATCCGAGAATCCTGAAAAACATACCGGGTAGTCAGCTTGTCATCAAGCCATATTTGAAAATTATTATTTAACGGGAACAATTTCCGATAATTAAAATCAGACAAATACCTCGTGTAATTATCATCATTCAATCCCCATAAATCAATTCTGCTGGGATAAAAACCTCTTTTAACAGCCCAAATCTTATCCTTCAAAGGCTTCTTGCTTTCTTTCCATTCTTTAATTAGGCCATTGGTTGTCATTTTACGTATGTAACCATGGTGGATGCCTTTTCTCTTCAGATATGAGGCAACCAAGCATCTAATTAGCTTATTATAAGCCCTTTTGATAATATTCATAACTATGAAGATACAGATTATTTGTTGAGGATGATGTCGAGGACGCGTTGTTGGTCGTCGGGGGTGAGTTCGTGGTGGATGGGGAGGCAGATGACGGTGTCGGCCATTCGGGTGGCGTTGGGCAGGTTCTCGCGTGAGGCACTGGGCAGGCCACGATAGGTGGAGAAGCTGCTGATGAGCGGATAGAAGTAGCGGCGCGCCAAGATGTTGTGCTGGCGCAGCTTGTTGAAAAGCTCGTCGCGAGTCATGCCATACTTGTCGGCATCGACAAAGATGGGGAAGTAGCCGTAGTTGTGGCGCACACCGGGCATGTCGTCCCAGAAGTCGATGCCCTCGACGGGGCGCAGGGCTTCGCGATAACGAATGGCGACCTGGTGACGCGCCTCGATGGCATCATCGACCTGACGCAGGTTGAGCAGACCGAAAGCGGCACGCATCTCGTCCATCTTGCCGTTGATGCCGGGTGCAACGACCTCGGTCTCACCGGCAAAGCCGAAGTTCTTGAGATAGTCGATGCGCTGCTTGGTCTTCTCGTCATGAACGACCAGGGCACCGCCCTCGGTGGTGCCGAAGACCTTGGTGCCATGGAAACTGAGTGTGGACATGTCACCCTCGGTGAGGATGCTCTTGCCGTCGACCTCGATGCCGAATGCATGGGCCGCGTCATAGATCACGCGCAGGCCGTACTTGTCGGCGATATCCTGGATTTCCCTCGTGCGACAGGGTTTGCCATAGACATGGACCGGCAATATCGCTGTGGTGCGAGGCGTGATAGCCGCCTCGATGCGGTCGGGGTCGATGCCCCCGGTTGCCAGGTCTATGTCTACAAAAACGGGCTTGATGCCGTTCCACCACAACGAGTGGGTGGTCGCCACGAAACTGTAGGGCGTGGTAATGACCTCGCCCGAGATGTTGAGGGCCTGGAGGGCCGTGATGAGGGGCAGCGTGCCATTGGTGAACAGGCTGATGTAAGGCACCTTTAGGTACTCGCACAAGGCGGCCTCGAAGCGGCGATGGAACTCGCCGTTATTGGTCACCCATTTGCGGTCCCAGATCTCGCGCAGCATCTGGTGGAAATCGTCGAGGTCGGGTAACAGTGGTGATGTCACCACAATCGTTTTGTCATCCATTTCAGTAAAGTTGGTTGAGGATAGCCAGCACGGCTCAGAGGAGATAAAACAGGGGGTCACCGGCCCTTGTGGGACCAGCGACGATGTGGAGAGCGGGTAATGCTGGGGACACTATCACAGTAGTCATTTACAGCGAGTTACCTGTCGTATGTCTTGTTTCAAGAACACTCTCGCGCATATGTACGTGCACGTGATGCGCAAACATTTAAGTTGCAAAATTAGCACTTTTCTCCCACGTGGGCAAATTTGAGAGCGATATTTGCTACAGAAAACGGCATATTTTTATTTTTCGTGCTCATGGCGACGACACACAGGCCGACGGTCAGTGTAGCCTGGGGTTCTGGCGCATAATGGATTGGCCCTCTCACGAGGTCCAATCACAGACTGTATTCGTGGCCCCCCCCTACGGGGCCCGATCAGGATTGCGCTTCTTTCACCAAGCCACGAGGACCTACGGCCCTCTCACCATGGTGTTATTTCAAGTCAAGGCCGATGGCCTTGTGCAGACCTCCGGCCTGCATTTCAGGTTTTTACCGGGCACTAATGAGTTGAGACAAAAAAAGCCTCTAAAAAACGCTTCTCACCAACCATTAATCGGAGGGTGGAAATTCCTCAATGAACACTTTAAGTATTGAGTAATATACCGAAAAATCAACACACAGATATTTAGCGTGTTGCAAAACAAAATTTAAAGTAATTATTAAGGATGAAAATAAGGGGTTAATCGTCATCGTAGCCGGGGCGTCTTCCCAAGGGGATGGAGAGCCCGACCATGGCGTTGCAGCACTTGGTGTTCTTGCCCAGATACATGTAGTCGGTGCCGACAAACAAGGGTCCCAGTTTCACCGCCAGGCCAAACGAACTGCCGCCACTCATGACGGGTGAGCAGCTCAGCGAGAAATCCAGCAGGCTCCGGGGATGGTAGTTGACCGAGAAGGTCAGCTCGTTCTCATGATCGGGCGCCGAGAACCGGTTGGTGTAGAGGGCTCCAAGGCTCAATTTGTTCTTGATGAGCATATAGTCGCAGCCGAAGGCCAACATAGAGGTCAACATGGTTTTGCGACCCGACTTGAAGTTCTTGTCGGGGGTGAGTCGCAGCAGATGCAGGTTGATCGACTCGCCGTTGTTCACGATTCCCGAAAAACGGCTCAAGTCACCCGGATTCTCGCTGTCATATTGCAAAACATCGGTCTGGGCATGTGCCACCTGGGTGCAGCCCTTAGACCAATGGATGAAACCCAAGTCGTTAACTGCCGCCGAGAGCCTCAACTCGGGGGTCACATTAACGGCCAAGCCGAAATCGAGGGCAGCGCCAAGGCCGGCGACACCCGTCTCGCGTAACTTGAACTCGGCCCTCTCGATGTAGCCCTGGTCGTTGGTGATCAGGTCCAGTCCCTCAAAAGAGCACTCCAGGTCGGCAGACGCCTCGATCGAAGCGGTGCCCGTTGCGTTCAATACCTCCGTCGGGTCGCCCATGCTCCAGTCGTAGTTGGGGTCGAGTCCCACAAGATTGGTCTTCACCGCCGCCTCGTTGATCTTGAGCTTCAGGTTTCCATGTCCGAGCAACGCCTTCACCCGACCGCCGATGCTCACGCGGTCGCCGATGAGGCGGGTGTAGCCCAAGCCTATTTCGGTAAAGGCATTGATATTCAGTTCCTCGTTGCTCAAGTTGCGGTAGTATCGGGAATAATCATTGCTGTTCATGCCCTTCATGTCGCGCAAGAAGGTGAACAATTCTCGGGGCACACGCACATTGCCATCAACCCTCGTCCCCACATGGAACGTCATGAAACTGTTGCGGGTGTGCCACCACCCCACATTGAGCAAGTCGGTGGAAACATTCACGTTGGCCTTGCTCACTTCGCGAAGGCTGCCGTAGAACTTGTCGGTGGCGTAATAGTCATCGTCGTCGCCGTTCTTGAACATGTCGATGACATCGGCGGCGCTGAGCGCGTTGGACCGCGTCCCGGCACTTGACATGCCGACAATCGGCACGTTGATGTAGCCGCGGTCAGGGACGAGCGCCGGATTGAGCTGGAGCCTGTAGGGCGTGCCCTCCATGAAGCAGGTCGTGCGCACGAATTGAGCGTGCGACGACCACGTCATGAAAGCGATGAGCACAGTGACAAAGAGCCTCATCGATGAGGACATGAAAAAACTCCTGTTCTCCCGCAACCGATGAGGGAAAACAAGGAAAAGCCTGCAAACTGAACTCATTCTTAACATCTCCAAAACTCAAAATTCCAGCAAAAGGCCATCATTGAAGGGTTAAAGACTCACCCGACCTGTTATCATGCCAACCATTGTGCCGAAAGTGGTGGCAAAGTTATACATTATTTATCAAACAGCAAACAGAAACACCCACAAATCACCAATTGACCTGTTCTCCCACGAAGAAAAATCGATTTCTTTAACCAGAGAGGCTCATAAATCGGAAAATATTACTAAATTTGCATTTTGTATTCATTTTTACGACTACATCATTAAGATAACCAACTATGAGTGAAGACAATAAGAGAATCAAGGTGGGAATCACCGTTGGCGATACCAATGGCATCGGCGTCGAAGTCATCCTGAAAACCATCGGCGTGCCCGAGATGATGGACCTGTGTGTCCCCGTCATCTACGGTTCCAGCAAGATAGTGAACTACCACCGCAACGCATGCAACCTGCCCGGCCAGCAGATGAATATCACCAAGAGTGCCGAGCGACTCAAAGAGAATATGCCCAACCTGGTGGAATGTATCGACCAGGACGTAAAGGTGGAGTTGGGACAGCCCAGCAAACAGGCCGGCACAGCGTCGTTCATGGCGCTCGAGGCCGCCGTCCGCGACCTGAAGTCCGGCTTGATCGACGTGCTGGTGACTGCCCCCATCAGCAAGGACAATATCCAGAGTGAGCAATTCCATTTCCCTGGTCACACCGAGTATCTAGAGAGCGCTGCCGGTGACGGCTCCAAGGCCCTGATGGTGATGTGCACCGCCGACTTGCGCGTCGCGCTCGTCACAATCCACCTGCCCGTGTCTCAAGTGCCCGGCGCCCTGACGGTTGAAGGCATCCGCGAGAAGCTGCGCCTGTTCAACAACTCGCTGAAACGCGATTTCAACGTCAACGGCCCCCGCATTGCCGTGCTGTCGCTCAATCCGCATGCCGGCGAGAACGGCATGCTGGGCAACGAGGAGCGCGACATCATCCTGCCCGCCATGCAGCTGTCGCTTGACGAGGACGGCGTGCAGTGCTTCGGCCCCTATGCCGCCGACGGATTCTTCGGAGCGCGTCATTACCGTCGCTTTGACGGCGTGCTGGCCATGTACCACGACCAGGGCCTTGCCCCGTTCAAGACCATCGCCATGGACGAGGGTGTGAACTTCACCGCCGGCCTCCCCATCGTGCGCACCAGTCCCGACCACGGCACCGGCTATGACATCGCCGGTCAAGGCGTTGCCAACGAGTCCTCGTTGCGCCATGCCATCTACACTGCCATCGACGTGTTCCGTAACCGCATCCGCTACGACGAGTCAAGGCGGAATCCCCTGCCCAAGCTGTTCCAGGACAGAGGACGCGACAATGTGAAACTCGACCTGACCAAGGTGGACTAATCCAAGACCCACACCCGACGATGAAGAACATCAAAGGAATCATCTTTGACTACGGCGGCACCCTCGACAGCCGAGGCGTGCACTGGAGCGAAGTGCTGTGGCAGGGCTACCAGCAGGCCGGAGTGCCCATCGACAAGGCCACTTTCCGCACAGCCTATGTTGAGGGGGAACGCGCGCTGGCCCGCGAGCGCATCATCCTGCCCCAGGACGACTTTCACGCCCTGCTGCTCAAGAAGGTGGCCCTGGAAATCAGTTACCTCCCCGAACAGCCCGACGAGCAGACCCGTCAACGCTGGACGAGCGAGATCGCAGCCTATTGCGACAATGCCGCCCGCGCCTGCATCGCCGAGGCCAAGCCCATGCTGGAGGAACTTCACCAACGCTACCCGATGATGCTGGTGAGCAATTTCTACGGCAACATCGACGAGGTGTTGCGCAGCTACGGCATCCGCCACCTGTTCAAGGGCATCATCGAGAGCGCCGTTGTTGGCGTCCGCAAACCCAACCCCACCCTGTTCCGCCTAGGCGTTGACGCCCTGGAGCTGGCGCCTGCCGATGTGCTCGTTGTCGGCGACAGCCTGCGCAAGGACATCGAACCCGCCGAACAACTGGGATGCCAAGTGCTGTGGCTTAAGGGTAAAGGCTGGACCGAAGAAGAGGACCTGCAGACCCACCCCAACACCATCACCCGAATCACTCAGGTGATTGAGAAGTTAGGAATGAGAAATGAGGAATGAGGAATTGTACGCTATACTAAAAATATAATATGAACTACGCGATTATTGCAGCGGGCGAAGGCTCACGTCTGGCCCAGGAAGGCGTTTCCAAGCCCAAGCCACTGGTTGAACTGCAAGGCGAGCCCATGATCGGGCGCCTGATCAACATCATGCTCAGATGCAACGCCGAGAGCATCAGCATCATCGTTAACGAACGCATGACCGAGGTGCGTGAGTACCTCGAGGGGCTTGACCTGCCCGTTCCCTTGAACCTGGTTGTCAAGAGCACTCCCAGCTCGATGCACAGTTTCTGGCACCTGAGCCAGGTGATTCCCAAAGGCAAGTTCTGCCTGACAACAGTGGACACCATCTTCCGTGAAGAAGATTTCAAGGGCTATATCGAAGCCTTTGAGGCCGACGATAGCCACGACGGCATGTGGGCCGTCACACCCTTTGTCGACGACGAGAAGCCCTTGTGGGTTGAGGTCGACGAGGAGATGAACATCACCGCCTTCCGCGACAAGAGCTGGGATGGCGCCCGTTACGTCTCGGGCGGCATCTATGCCATGACCGACGGCGCCTTCAGCGTGCTTGATGACTGCATCGAACAGGGCGTGAGCCGCATGCGCAATTTCCAGCGCGCCCTGGTCAAAGCCGGCAAGCGCCTGCAGGCCTACAGCATCGCCAAAATCGTGGATGTGGACCATGCTGACGACATCGCCACCGCCGAAGCCTTCCTGAACGCCTGATTAAGCCCCTATTTTAAGGTATTTTATGTAATTTTGTTAAAAACTGTTTTTTGGGCATTTTGAGGCGAAAAAAGCCCAAAAAATGGGGTAAAAACTGTCTCAAGGGCGAGGGGTAGCATTTTGGTTTTTTAACATATATCACCAATTTGTCGATAAGAATAAAGGTATTTTATCATATTCGGCAAACTATTAAGCATTTTAAACTAAATTTACAGGACTTTTAATATTTCAATTCAAAAAAAGGCTGTAATTTAGCGCCGTTTTTCTCAAGGGAAACTTATGCCCGTGTTTGGGCACGTTAAAAAAGAAACAACAGAACATTAACTGTAATAAAAGATTATGGCAAAAGAAATTGTTAAGCCCGCTACCGGCAAGTTAGGTATTATGGTAGTAGGATTGGGTGCCGTGAGCACCACGTTCATGACTGGTGTGATGATGGCTCGCAAGGGTCTTGCAAAGCCCGTCGGCAGCATGACACAGTATGACAAGATTCGCGTAGGAAAAGGCGAGAACAAGAAGTATTTGCATTATAATGAGATCGTCTCGATGCCCAGCCTCGATGACCTCGTGTTTGCAGCATGGGACGTATTCCCCGCTAACGCTTATGAGAGCGCCATCAATGCTGAGGTATTGAAGGAGAAGGACATTGAGCCCGTTAAGGACGAGCTGTTGAAGATTAAGCCCCTGAAGGCTGCCTTTGACAAGAACTATGCAAAGCGTCTGGACGGTGACAATGTTAAGCAGTGCAAGGATCGTTGGGACATGACCGAGCAGGTTCGCGAGGACATCCGCAACTTCAAGAAAGAGACTGGCGTTGACCGCGTTGTTGTTCTTTGGGCAGCTTCGACCGAGATCTACGTCGAGCCCGACATGAAGTATCATGGCACCATGGCAGCCCTGGAGCAGGCCATGAAGGACAACGTCGTTGACAAAGTTGCTCCCTCGATGTGCTACGCTTATGCCGCGCTGGCAGAGGATTGCCCCTTCATCATGGGCGCTCCCAACACCACCGTTGATATCCCCGCCATGTGGGAGATGTCAGAGAAGACCCAAGTGCCCATTGCCGGCAAGGACTTCAAGACTGGCCAGACCCTGGTGAAGAGCGGTTTCGCTCCCATCATCGGTGCCCGCATGCTCGGCCTGAACGGTTGGTTCTCGACCAACATCCTGGGTAACCGCGACGGTCTCGTGCTTGACGAGCCCGCTAACTTCCGCACCAAGGAGGTGAGCAAGCTGTCGACGCTCGAGTCGATTCTCGTTGCCGACGATCAGCCCGACCTGTACAGCGAGTACTACCACAAGGTACGCATCAACTACTACCCGCCCCGCAACGACAACAAGGAGGGCTGGGACAACATCGACATCTTCGGTTGGATGGGCTATCCCATGCAGATTAAGATCAACTTCCTGTGCCGCGACTCGATCCTGGCCGCTCCGTTGTGCCTTGACCTGTGTCTGCTCATGGACCTGGCTCACCGTGCTGGCCGCTACGGCACTCAGCGCTTCCTGAGCTTCTTCCTGAAGAGCCCGATGCACGACTACACCAAGAACGAGATTCCCGTTAACCACCTGTTCCAGCAGCACGTAATGCTCAAGAACGCCATCCGCGAGATGGGCGGTTACGAGGCCGACGAGGAGATCGATTAATCCCCCTCTAGGTTACATACGACAAGAGTTAATGAGTGTCCGCCAGGTTTGGCGGGCACTTATTTTTTAACAAGTTAATATTTTTTTATAATGTATCATTTGCAGATTAATTGAATTACACTAAATTTGCACCGAATTATGTGGTAATGGCAACCCCGTTTGCCGTTATTGCAACTTGATTCGTTATAAGTGGAAAATAATTAGCTTAATATGCAACAGATAATTCAAGAAGATTTGGCTGCTAAGGCGGCCGCCGAAGAGAAAAAGAAAAAACGCGCGAGAACAGGTGTCAAGTGGGACCGACTGTTCATGGCATGTGCCTACAACTGGTATTGGTTTGTGCTGTCGATGATTGTCTGCGCCTGCATTGCCTACCTTTATGGAAAAACGCAACCCCAGTTCTACGTTGCCAAGACATCGATTCTCATCAGATCTAAAGACAGTGCCCAGGGCACCCCGTCGATGACCTTCAGTGATCTGGGTCTGAACACCGTCAACTACATCCCCAACGAGCCCTACAAAATCAGGTCGTCCAAGGTGATGGAGGTTGTGGTCAACTCCTTGGGGTTGAACGTCCAGTATTATGGTCACAAGTTCCTGCGCGATGAGAACATTTACAAGGACACACCCGTCAATGTCACCCCATTGAAGGAGGTCACCCAGGGCTTCACCATCAACATCGTCCCCAAGAGTGCCGAGGAATTTGAATTCCAGGTCTCGGGAGGCCAATGGATGAAGGCCCATTTCGGTAACAAAGTCAACACCAAATTCGGTCCTGTTGCCATCACTAAGACCAACAAATTCAATGAAAGTTCTCTTGATAACAACTATATCGTTATCATCAGCAACCCAACGAGTGTTGCAAGATCCCTTTCAGGCTCACTCATTGTGGAGCTTGCCGACCAGCACAGCGACGTTCTCAACCTGGCCATCCGCGGTCAGAACCCTCAATTGTGTGCCGACATCCTGAACGCCCTCGTGGTTGCCTACAACCAGGAAGGCATCAACGACATGAACCAGGTGGCTCGCAGCACCGAGGCTTTCATTGCCGAGCGCGTGAACGACCTGTCAAAGGACCTGAGCGGTGTTGACAACCAGGTGGCTATCCTGACTGCCGGCTCAGCCAACTCCATGATGCTGGGTAACGCTGCCCACACGATGAGTCAGATTGACGCCGCCGAGAATGCCAATCTGGAAATCAATCTGGCATCTCAGATTCGCAACTACATTGCCAACATGAGTCCTAACGATCTCATCCCCGTCAACACCGGCATGAGTAACACTGGTATCACGGCTCAAATCCAGCAGTACAACACATCAATGCAGGATTACCAAAAGATTTCGGCGACATCCAGTGCCGAGAACCCCGTGATGAAGGAACTCACCGCATCGTTGGCGTCTCAGAAAAAGACCATTATCGCGAGTCTTGACAACTACATCAGCACATTGCGCACCAAGCAGAGCCAGGCCCAGCGCCTCCAAGGTCAAGCCCAGAGCAGCATGACCGCCAACCCCTCTCACGAGAAAGCCATCACCGAGGTGACTCGTCAGCAGAAGATCAAGGAGCAGCTGTATCTGTACCTGTTGAACAAGCGTGAGGAGAACGCCCTGCAGATGGCTATTACCGAGCCCAATGCCAAGGTGATGGAACCTGCTATTCCCAACCCCGTTCCTGTTACCGCACCGCTGACGCGTATCGTGCTCACGGGTATGGTTATCGGTCTGCTGATTCCCGCCTTCATCCTTTACCTCGTCTTCTGGTACTTCTCGCTCGACAAGACCATCCACACGCGTCGCGAGGTCGAGGAAGTGTGCGACATACCCATCTTGGGCGAGTTGCCAGCCAAGAAATCGAATGTCACTGGCGAGATTGTGGTTAACGAGACATCGAATGACCGCATGAACGAGGCCTTCAGAATTGTCCGCAACAACTTGGACTTCGTCACGAGCCAGAACACTCACGAGGGCGAGGGCACTGTAATCCAGTTTACCTCGACCATGTCAGGTGAAGGTAAGAGTTTCGTTGCGGTTAACTTGGCGTTGTCCTACACTTATATTAACAAGAAGGTTATCGTAGTCGACCTTGACTTGCGTAAGGGTAAATTCTCGGAATATGTAGGTGTTCAGGATGGTAAGGGTGCTTCGGCCTATCTTTCGGGAAAAGAGACCGACTTGGACAAAGTTATCCACCGCGGAGCGTTGCACGAGGGCTTCGACATCATCAGTGTCGGTGCCATTCCCCCCAACCCCACCGCCCTCTTGTTGAGCGACAACATGACTCGCATGATTGAAGAGCTCAAGAAGCGTTATGACTATGTCATTCTCGATACTGTGCCTTATAACCTGATTGCCGACGCCGCTGTCGTGAATCGCTATGCCGATCTGACCATCTACGTTATCCGTGATGGCAGGGTTGAGCAACAGTACATGTATGAGCTGGAGCGTCTCTCCGAGGAGCAGAAGATCAATAACCTCACCATCCTTGTCAACGACATCAAGGTGAGCAAGACCCGCTATAACTACTCCTATGCCTACGGTTACGGCAAGGGTTACGGTTATGGCTATGGTTACGGCTACGGTTACGGTTATGGTGGTGACAGCGGCGGTTACTATGTCGATGACAGCCCCAAAGAGAAGAAGATTTCAATCGACGACTAATTCTAATACAGTTTTACTGACGTTATGAGAATCGCGGTTGTCGGAACCGGATACGTTGGACTAGTCACGGGCACCTGTTTCAGTGAAATGGGTGTCCATGTGGTCTGTGTTGACGTTGACAAGGGAAAAATCGACGCTCTCAACCAGGGTATCGTACCCATCTATGAACCTGGTCTGGAGACCCTTATCCACAAGAATGCCAAATCGGGCAGGCTGCGGTTCAGCACATGTCTCGAGAAGGAACTTGACAACGTGAACATCGTGTTCATTGCCGTGGGCACACCACCCGATGAAGACGGCAGTGCCGACCTTAAGTATGTCTTGGAGGTTGCGCACACCATTGGCCGCCACATCAATCACTATGTCGTTGTTGTCACCAAGAGTACCGTGCCCGTTGGCACCGCACGCAAGGTGAAAAGTGCTATCGAGGAAGAGTTGCACAAGCGTGGTGTCGAAGTGGAATTTGATGTGGCCAGCAATCCCGAATTCCTGAAAGAGGGCAACGCCGTCAAGGACTTCATGAGTCCCGACCGCGTTGTAGTGGGTGTTGAGAGTGAACATGCTCGCAAACTCATGGCCAGGCTCTACAAGCCTTTCATGATTGTCAGCGACCGCATCATCTTCACCGACATTCCGTCGGCCGAGATGATCAAGTATGCCGCCAACTCGATGCTTGCCACACGCATCAGTTTCATGAACGACATCGCTAACCTGTGTGAGCTGGTGGGCGCCGACGTGAACATGGTGCGAAAGGGCATCGGTTCGGACACACGAATCGGTAAGAAGTTCCTGTATGCCGGTTGCGGATATGGCGGTTCCTGCTTCCCCAAAGATGTCAAAGCGCTCATCAAGACAGCTGCCGACAACGGCTACCCCATGCGAGTGCTGCAAGCCGTGGAAGATGTGAATAACGACCAGAAGCTGGTGCTCTACCACAAGATCGTGAAATATTATGGCGGTGATGAAAGCCAATTGCGCGATAAGACCGTGGCCATGTGGGGACTCTCGTTCAAACCTGAGACCGACGATATGCGCGAAGCACCGTCACTGGTACTCATCGACCTGCTGTTGAAGGCCGGTGCCACAGTCCGTGTCTATGATCCCGTTGCGATGGACGAATGTCGTCGCCGCTTGGGAGACCAAGTCATCTATTGCCACGACATGTATGATGCAGCAAACGGAGCCGACGCCCTGATGCTCGTGACCGAGTGGAAGGAACTGCGCATGCCCAATGCCGAGACCTTGCTCGAGAAGATGCGTGGACGTCTCATCCTTGACGGCCGCAATATCCTTGACGGCGAAGAGCTGCGCCACATGGGCTTTGAATACCACTGCATTGGTCAATAGCCATCGGTTATCATCCTGATTACAAATAACGAGGCGGTCCCGTGTCGAAGTGAACACGGTACCGCCTCGTTCTATTGAAGCTGTTGTTTTAACAGCTCCAGCGGTTTCTTATCATTTCACGACCACCTTGCGCGAGGCATTGTCACTGGCCACCACATAGATGCCTGCAGGGACTGAGACAGTGCTCTGCCTGCCATCCTGCACACTTGCCACACAATTACCGTCGAAATCATAGACCTCGAGCGACTCGCCAGAATTGTTGTCGATGAGGATGCCATCGGTCACAGGCACAGCCTGCCATTGATGGAGCACGCTATTAGACGGGCTATTGAGGATGATATTAATGAGCATGATGGCATCAGTAATATTGACTTCACTATCCTCGTTGACATCTGCTGCAACGAAGTCAAACACGCTGGGAGTGCTGTCCAACACATGATTAATCAGACTCATCACATCACTGATGGTCACCTCGCCATCCATATTCACATCTCCACGTATTACCGGCCGGTTGGTAACCGTTCCCTTAACATCGGCATAGGCGCTTGCCTGACTGGTTTGTGCAGCTACCGTGCCGTGGAATGTGCCTACCGTTGCAGTGCTTGCCAATCTCACGTAGAACACCTCTCCCGACGGGTCAAGCGTCAACGTGTTGCTCCAGTTCGTCCTGTCAAGACTCAACTGGAACTGGTCATCGACGGTCAATGTGATGTTCTCGTTATTGTTCTCGGAAGAAACACTACCCATGACGATGCTTGACTCGCCATCCTGGAGAGCCGTGATAGTGTCCAAAGGAGTTATGGACAGCGACGCCAACGCCTCCTTGTTGGCAGTCAGGTTCACAGTCACACTCACCTCACTGCTTGAAATCGTCAACGTGCCCGTGGCATCACCAACAGCCGAGGAGGTATAGGTTACCGTCACCCTGGATCCAGCGTTAGCATTATTGGCGCTAATCATCGATGGCGTTACCGAGAAACCCTCACCTGTCACGCGGACACTCAAAGTCTTGGTCAAGTCTTCGCCCTTAACAGTGATGGTCTTGCTCACCGAAGTGCCCGTTGCAGGTATGGTGCCCACATTCACCGTCGAGCCGTCAACCGGTTCGGTGATCACGGGATTGGTCACAGGAGTGGTTGCAGCGCTTGTGATGGCAATGTCATCGATATTCAAGCGAGCACCTGCCGTCTGTTGAATCTTGAAACGCACGTTGCCCGTAACGTTCGAGTTGAAAATATACTGCTGCCATGTCGTGGTAGGCGTGCAAGTTCCAACAGCCGTCCACGTGGAGCCGGCATTGGTGCTATAGAGGACTTGCAGCGTGGGGCTCGTTTCGTTGCTGCTCCAATTTGCGGCATAGAACGTAATCTTGCTGGCACCATCGGTGAGGTCCTCGGCCATTTCAATATAGGAATTGGCATTCTTGCCGAAGCGGCAGCTCATGGCACCGTTGGTGTGAGGATCACCCGAATAAACGCCGACATTGTTGACGTTCCAGGCAAAGGCATTGCCCTGGATGAATGTATTGGCATAGTTACCATAGCCATCACAACCCTCCCAAGTCTCGATGGTCTCGGTGCCGCCACTGCTGCCGCCCGAGTTATAGGTTGCAGTCAACGTGACGCTGTTGCTCACCTCAGAGCTGGTGATAGTCATTCGGCCAGTGGCATTGGTCGCAGTGCCATTATAGGTCACTGTGACTGATGTTCCGGCATTCACGGCTGCTGCCGAGAGCGTAGTCGGAGTCACCGAGAAACCTGTTCCAGTAACGGCGACAGTGACCGATTGGGTCAGATAAACGCCCTTGACGGTTATGGTCTTGGTCACGCCACTACCCGTGTTGGTGCCCACGTTGATGGTCGAGCCATTCTGCGGAGACGAAATCACGGGATCGGTCGAAGCGCTTCCAGTCCAAGGTGTACCCACCCTGTTACCCCAGAGGAACTCTGCCAACTCGGGATGATCGATAAACGGATTACGGTTGTGCTGAATGTTGTAAACTGCCTCGTTGCGGTTGATTTCAAGTACGCTCACAGGGTCATTACGGTGCCATTCCAGCAACTGGCTGATGGCCCACGGGGTGAGGTGCTGATAGGTGCTGTTAGTGAACACGGCACTGCCTTCGTCCTGAGTCCAGGTACCCACTTGGTGCATGTAGCGCACCACCATATAGAAATAAGTACGCGCGAAGTCGCCTTTGTATTCGTCGGCGACCTCAAACACCGTGCCTGTATATCCGCTATGGGTGCAACGTCCCAGCTTGCCGGTACCCCTCGCCGAGCCATTGGCACAGTCGCCGAAGGGGTGGTTGTCACGCTCGGCATTCACCCAGCCATCAACGGGATAAATATGGAACAAGTCGGAGTACATCGTATCCGTATCCGCTGAACCGCCACCCCACCAACTTTTGGGAACCGAGTGCTCTTTGTTGTAGCAATCACCGATGCCGCTATAGTTGCCGCACTGGTCGGTCTGATAGGTGTACTGGGTGGTGGAATAACGGTCGAGAATGATGCCGTTGGTACAGTCAGTCGACTGGAATTTCTCCCACAACTTATTGTAATAGATTCTGTAGTGACCATGGATCTTTTGGTGCAACGATAGCATCAATTGCTGATCGCTTTTACCCATGGCGCCATTGTAGTAGCCAGAGGGGATAGCCGCCGTCGCCTGGAGCCCGCTCAAGGCCATAAAAAACAGCATGAGGTTAAATAGATTCTTCTTCATTTCGTGTATATTAATAATGAATAGCATGATTTTGTGTGCAAAGGTACGACTTTTGTTTGAAGTCAAGAAAGACATGAAAAACTATTTTAGCTATTAATCAATTACACTGCCTTTTGTGTGGATAAACTGACCTGAAACGTTGGATGAACCGGGTGGCAGACAGTTTCATTGTTTTTTTGATTTGGATTCAGTGAGCCGATGGGGTTTTTATGAAGCATTTTTTATATATTTGTAGCGAAATTATTATCCGACCATTCAAAGACTGAAACAATATGAGAACTGCCATTTTCAAGTTGACTGTACTGCTGTTGCTGGCCATGACAGCCTCGCAGCAGGCTTGGGGCTCCTTTGTGGGCCCACGCAACGACTTTCGTGACGAGAGCATCTACTTTGTGATCACGACCCGTTTCTATGACGGAGATCCTGACAATAATGCCCAATGCTGGGACGGTGCCAATGCCAACCATGGCGACCCGTGCTGGCGCGGAGATTTCAAGGGACTGATCGACAAACTGGATTACATCAAGGCTCTGGGGTTCACTGCCGTGTGGGTCACACCGATTGTTGAGAACGCGTCAGGCCTGGACTATCACGGCTACCATGCGAGCAACTTTAGCCGCGTTGACCACCGCTACGAGAGCGGAGACACCACATTCCAGACACTCATCGACGAGGCTCACGCCCGTGGCATGAAGGTCATTCTGGACATTGTGCTGAATCACACGGGAAACTTCGGCGAGGAACACCTGTGCAAACTATTCACACGCGACCGAGAGGCCAACCAGTTCAAGCTCAACGAGTGCATGCTGCCCTACACCACCGACTCGGTTGGCGGCCGTCTGCCAACAAACTACAGCAGCCTGCCAGCAGGGCAGCAATATGACGCCCGCTTGAAGCAGATGAAGAATACCGACAATCAGAATCACGACACTCACAACTACTGGCACCACTTCGGCCAATTCAATTGGGACGACAACACGCGATGGTGGGCCCAGATTGCAGGAGACTGCGTGGACCTGAACACCGAGAACCCTGCCGTTGCCGAGTACCTCATCGACTGTTACGGCACTTTCATCAAGATGGGCGTTGACGGCTTCCGCATCGACACCGGCGGCCACATCTCGCGCCTGACATTCAATAAGATTTATGTACCTGCCTTTAAAGCGCTGGGCGAGCAATACAAGAGCAAACGCTTGAATCAGGCCGAGTTTTTCCTCTACACCGAGGTGTGTGCCCGCTACCAGGGCAGTGTGACCTACCGCAACCAGCCGGCGTTATCACCCTACTTCTACACCTGGGCCGAAAACAAGAACTACAGTTGGAACAATGACCCGACCTATTGGGACGGCATCGCCATCTATGAGAGCACCGACCTGAACTCGCTGGACAACATCGGCTCCTGCCAACAGATGTATGCCGACAACAATAAGGAAACCAGCAGCGCTATGCCGACCTCGAACAATGCCGTACTTGACGGCAACAGCTACCACGCGCCCGACGTGAGCCGCGCCTCGGGCCTGAACGTCATCGATTTTCCTGTTCACTACTCGTTCCATAACATTGGCAGCGTGTGGAGCCTCGCCCTGAACGGCGACAAATACTACAATGATGCCACCTATAATGTCGTGTATGTCGACAGCCACGACTACAGCCCCGGGCCTAACGACAACATCCGTTTCAACGAGGGCACGGCGCAATGGGCCGAGAACTTGTCGCTGATGTTCACTTTCCGCGGCATCCCTTGCCTTTACTATGGCAGTGAAATCGAGTTCAAGGCCGGCAAGACCATTGATCCGGGCGGCAACGGCTCCCTTAAGGACAGTGGCCGAGCCTACTATGGAGGTTACATCAAGGGAAATGTCACCGTGAATGACTTCGGCCAAGCGAGCGGCGCTACTGGCAACCTTGCAGCCACACTCTCCAAACCCCTTGTCAAACACCTGCAGCGATTGAACTGCATCCGCCAAGCCGTACCCGCCCTGCGCAAGGGCCAGTACAGCACCAGCGGCTGCAGTTCCACTGGCGGTTATGCCTTCAAGCGCCGCTACACCGACAGCACGACCGACAGCTATGTGCTGGTGACCATCAATGGCCCCGCAACCTTCTCGGGCGTGCTAAACGGCACCTACACCGACTGCATCACCGGCGATGTCAAGACTGTGACCAACGGCAGCCTGACCACCACGTCATGCAGCGGCAAGGGCAATATGCGCATCTATGTGCTCTCGACCAACCTCACTCCCGCTCCGGGTAAAATCGGAGAGGACGGCCCCTACCTGTACACCAGCAGTCCCAACAACGGCACCGTGCTCAGCTATGACGGCACCGAGGAGGAACTGTCGAGCAATGACGGCGAGGGTAACGGCACGTCACCTGTCACCCCACCCCTTGAGGAGTATGAGCCCAGCTGCGAGGAGGATGACATGAGCGTGTTCCTGGAAACCGGAACCAGTGTGAGCAACGTGACCACCTGGGTGTGGAACAGCAGCACAAACTTCACTGGCGGTTCATGGCCCGGTCAAGCAATGACGCTAATGGGCACCACCAATGGCGGCACACGCAAAATCTGGAAGTGGACCTACCAAGGCAGCAACACCGGCGACCCGACTGGCATCATCTTCGTTACCGACGGCCAGCAGACTTCGGACCTGACCTTCCGTAACCACGGCTACTATATCGATGGCACGTGGCATCACGAGGTGACCAATTACACTTCGCCCGCCCCCACCTTGAGCATCGATAAGGCCAGTGGCCACTACGAGGGCAGCGTGACCGTCACCATAACAGCCAGCGAGAGCGACGCCGTCATCGTCTATACCACCAACGGCACCACGCCCACCGCTGGAAGCAGCCAAGCCACGGGCCATGTAACCCTCACCTTCACCGACAACACCGTCCTGACCGCCGGTGTACTGTTTGAGGGCAAGGTGCGCAACGTGATTCAACGTGAATACATTTTCCACGGCTTTGTGCCCTATACCGCCACCGTTTATATCAAGGATCCTACCTTAGCCCCCAACAACTGGAGCAGCGTATGGATTTACGCTTGGGACAGCTCTGGCACCCTGAACGACAGCTGGCCCGGGGTTCAGATTACAGGCACCAAGATCGTTAAGGGCCAAAAGTTCTATTACCGCAGCTTTAACGTCGATAGTGAGGACTACAGCTTCAATGTCGTGCTCAGCCAGGGTGACAACCAGCATCAGAGTGAAGACGTGACAGGCATCAGCAAGGACATCTATCTGGAGGTCACTTCAACGACCAACAAATATACCGTAGCCGATGTCACAGATCAGTACACCAGCTACCTGATCGGTGACTTGAATAATGACGGTGAGGTGAACATCAGCGACGTCATCAACCTCATTAACATCATTCTATCGAGTGAGCCCCTAGATGAAGAAATGCATATTCGTTGTGATATCAATAGCGATAAAGAAGTGAATATCAGCGATGTAATTGTTCTTATCAACTTAATTTTGAATAATAAATCAAAAATTTAATCGTTATTTAGCGAAATTTAACACTTTTCTTTACCGCTATTATAATCAATGGCAGTAATTTTGCAACGCATTTTTTGGGTAATAATTTTTTTCATAAGGTAAAGATTTAAGAGATTGAGATAGCCTCGCCGTGACGGCGGGGCTATTCAATTATGTGAAAAGAGTATTTTTAAGAGTTGGATTTGGTGAAATAAGAAAAAAGGAGTAATTTCGCACGTTTTTTAGAATCATATCAAAAAATGAAAAAAATATTCTTGATGATCATTGCCGCTATCGCATTAACGGCATGTAACGGTAACAAATTTCACGTTGACGGCACGGTAGAAGGAGCCAGCGACACCACCCTCGTTCTCGAGCAGTCGAGCAACGGCGAGTGGCACATTATTGACAGCATCAAGGTAGACAAGAACGGCAAGTTCAGTATCAGCGCCGATGCCCCCGAGGTACCAAGCATCTATCAACTGCGTTTTGGCAACCAAGCCATCTGCTTCCCCATCGACAGCCTCGACAAACTGACCATCACGGCCAAGTTGCCTGACTTTGCGCGCGATTACACCGTCAGCGGCAGTGCACATGCCGAACAAGTGATGAAGATTGACAAGGATGCTCTGCAGTTTGCCGGCGGCAAGGGCACCGAAGCCGAGCGCCAAGCCTGGAAAGACAAGCTTGCCCGCCAGATAGCGTCGGACCCCGGCAGCATTGTGGCCTATTATACCATCAACAAATATATCGACGGTAAGCCGCTGTTCGACCCGATGAATGACAATGACCTGCGCTTCATCGGCGCCGTGGCCAACGCGTTTAACTCCTTCCGTCCCAACGACCCCCGCACCGACTATCTCAAGAGCGTCTTCCTTGACGGCCAGCGTCGCCGCCGTGCCGCCGCAGCACCCTCTGACACCGTCTATGCCGATGTTGCTACGCTCATCGACATCAAGCTCCAGGACTACACCGGCAAGGATTACAGCCTGTCGAAGGTCGCTACCGATAACCGCATCGTCGTGCTGAATTTCACGGCTTATGCCGCCGAATTCTCACCTCAACTCAACAAATTGCTCAACGACATCTATCAGAGCTATAATGGCCGTGGCGTGGCCATCTACCAAGTGAGCCTGGATCAAGACAACGTCCTGTGGCGCGAAGCAGCCAAGAACCTGCCGTGGATTACCGTATATGACCCGCTGGGCGTTAATTCCCAAACTGTGGGGGCCTATAACCTGATGGGCATACCCACCTCGTTCATCATCCGTAACGGAGAGATTGTTGAACGCATTGAGGATGCCGCCAACCTGAAAACGGCTTTAGCGCGATACTTATAGCATTATTTTCATGATAATGAGAAGCCCGAACCTCTTGATGAGTTTCGGGCTTTGTTATTCTACAACAGATGTGGCTCAAATGTAAAATGCCTTGCAAGCCACCTTGTTCCTATTGTGCAAGCAGGGTGCTCCAGAAGTCCAGGTATCGCTGCGCCACGACTGAGGCCGCATTGTGTTTCTCGACAAAGGCACGGCTGGCACGTGACATCTGTGGCAATTGGTCGCGGTTCTCGACAAGCCAGGAGAGTTTGTGGTCAATATCTCCCTCTTCCAGCGGCGATACATTGATGATGGGACGATTGGCCTGTTCTCCGATAAAGTCGTAGAACTCGGGTTCCGCCCCCGACACGGCCACAAGGCCCTGTGCCATTCCGATGAGCGCATTGGTCGCCGGAGTATAGCTGTAGAGCTGGTCCACAATCACATGGGACTCGCGCATGCGCCGTGTGTATTCACTGTAGGGCAGGTTCTCCACCACTTCCAACTCGGTGATGGCAGGATAGCGGTCATGGACACGCTTCATTGCAGCGAGCAGGCGGTCGGTACCCTTGATGACATGCCGGTCGCGCTGGATGCCGATGAAGAGGCGGACCTTCTGGGGCGGCTCATTCAACGGGCGGAATTCAAGCGATTGGGTGTCGATGGGAAGTCCGGCATACGCCACACGCCCCCCCAAGAGAGGCTTGTAAGCGGCATAGTACTCATAGAGGCATGCCACAACACCATCAATTCCTGCCAGGATGTGGTCGCTGTGCTCGCGCATGAACGGTTGTTTCCAGTTATCCTGCTGCTGTGCGATATACTCACTGGAGCCCACATAGGGGGAAGGCTCGTCACCCAGCATATAGTCACTGTAACGGTAGGTGTGCCCGTCATGGCAAGCATCATAGTAAACCATATCGGTCGCCAGGGCCGACAGCACGATGCGACGGTTATTGGCCTTCAGGTAGTCAAAGACCCGAGCCACGCGGTGAGGTTTGAGCCTCAAGAAAATGGGAGACGCTATCTCGACAATGTCATAGTCCTTCATCAGGGGCAAGGCCCGCTTGATGTCCATCAGATACTTCAACGCGCCCAGTTTGCCCGGGTGACGCACCAGATTGATGTCGCGATGGGTGTCCATCCAACGAGAACCGTCGGATGCCACCGTCGCCTCATGCCCCATTCGCCGCAGTTCCTGGGCCAGACAATTATGCATATTACTGGCATCGCCAGCGAACAAAATCTTCATTGCGAATGCAAAAGTAGGACATTTTTTGCACTTAATCAAAAAATGTAGTATCTTTACCCCGATAAAAACGAGCAAAGAACCGTTTAACAATGCAGGTTTCTGTCATCATACCCGTGTATAACCGTGCTGCCGTGGTGTCCACCACGCTGCAGACCGTGTTGGCCCAGACTCATCGCCCCCTGCAGGTGGTGCTGGTGGACAACGACAGTACTGATGACTCGTTACAGATTCTGGAGCAGTTCAAGCGAGATCACGACAGCGATGATTTTCAGGTCATTGTCACCAGCGAGAGCCATCACACCGCCGGCGCGGCGCGCAACCGCGGCTTCGAGCATGCCACGGGTGAATGGGTGCTGTTCTTTGACAGCGACGACCTGATGGATGAGACTCTGGTGGCCTCCTACGTGGACCTCATCGAAAAAGCGCAAGGCAAGGGGAAAACGCTCGACCTGATCAGCGCCAAATCCACGCTCATCTTTCCTGACGGGCGCCAGCGTTCAGCCCCCTTCCATCGTCATGACCTGTTTGCCCAACACATCCTGCACGGTCAACTGGCCACACAACGCTATGCCGTCAGGCGCGAATTCTTTGCCTCGACCGACGGGTGGAACATCAACCTGCCGGGGTGGAACGACTGGGAACTTGGACTGAGGCTCCTGCTGGCATCTCCGCGCGTGGCCTATCTGGGCGGCCTACCCCACGTCATCATCAACCACAACGGTGCCGATTCCATCACGGGCACTGAGTTTCACAGCCGCCAAGGGAGGTGGGAACACGTCATCGACATCATGAAGGGCGAGGTGCAAAGCTCCAGGCTCAAAAAGGAACACAAGATCCGCTTTAACCGTCTGTTAGAGTACCGTCGCCTGGTGCTGGCGGCACAGTATCAACGCGAGGGCTTCCCCGATTTGGCCAAGCCCCTGTGCCAACAGGCCTACCGTGCCTTGAGTGACAGCTATGGCCGCAACTTGCACTGGCGCTGGTTCGTCGGCCCGGTAACCCGCCGCCTGTTCTCACGCATCGCCTCGGGCAAGCGCGGCTCGGCCCGCATCGCCCGTTTGCTATACTAAAAAAAGGCTTACCGATCTCGGTAAGCCTTTCCTCTACTCATTTAATAACCCTTATCTCAAAAATCCTGCGACAACATAAACTGTTCCGGTGCGTGTTGGAATCATTCGATAGATCACTCCGTCGGCAAGCCACATGCGTTCACGATTAACTATGATGAACTTGCCATGTACGGGACGATGGGCGAAGCGAGTGCCCATAACCGGGCGGTGGTGAGAGAAGCGTTTGCCTACAGCCGGATGATGAGCGACATGCATCCTGTGCTCGATGCGGGCCTTCGGCTTTGCCTCATGACGATGCTTGTGATTAGCAGCCATTGCGGTGCTGGGCATGAGTAACGCGATAGTCGCAATTACGCTCATTAAAACTTTAGCTTTCATAATCTTCTCTGTTTTGTGTCAAGGTCACCGGGGTGGCCTCGACTGGTGAAACAATGTTCGTTGTTTGTCTTTTAGACCCACCAGGCCATCAAAAGTTAAAAGCTTTTCCAGCCGTTATAGACCCACAACAGGATTTTGCCTATCAATCCACCGTTCTTGCAGACCAACGACACGCCATCGAATGGGCTCGGCACCCATCTTTGCAACCGAGTTGCACGCCAATGTGTGTAACTTTGCCGCCAGAATAACAATTAAACAGACAAGACAATGGCACATCAACACGAACACAATCATAACGATGAACACGAACACGAAGAGGAAATGAGCTGGTGGAAACCGGCATTCTCGTTGGCCCTGCTCGTGGCGGGCATCGTGATGAACGCTGCCGGCGTGGCATGGTTCCAAAATCACTGGGTGCAGTTGGCATGGTATGCCCTGGCTTGGTTACCCACGGGACTGGGAGTGCTGTGCGAAGCCATCGAGGAGGCCCGTGAGGGCGAGGTCTTCAGCGAATTCCTGTTGATGTCGGTGGCCAGCATCGGAGCTTTTGCCATCGGCGAGTTTCCCGAGGCAGTGGCGGTGATGACACTGTACTGCATCGGCGAGTGGCTGCAAGATCGCGCCGTGGGGCGTGCAAGAGGGAATATCCAGTCATTGATAGCCCTGCGTCCCGACCATGCCGTAATCATCAGGGGAGATGAACGCGTCAAAATAGAACCCACCGAGGTCATGGTGGATGATCTCGTGGAGGTCAAGCCTGGTGAGCGCGTGCCTATCGACGGGACACTCATGGGCGAGGCGGCCGCATTTGACACCGCAGCCCTCACGGGTGAGAGCATGCCGCGCGTCATCGAGCACGGCGGCGAGGTGCCGGCCGGCATGATAGCCAGCGAGCGCGTCGTTTGCATCAAGGCCGTGCGTCCTGCCAGCGAGAGCGCCGTGTCGCGCATCCTGCACCTGGTCGAAGAAGCGACCGAAAACAAAGCGCCTTCCGAGCTGTTCATCCGCCGTTTTGCCAAGGTGTACACGCCTGTCGTGGTGGGACTCGCCGTGCTGGTAGTCGCCCTGCCGTGGCTCTATTCGCTGGTTGCACCGGCGTTTGACTATGAGTTTATCCAATGGCTGCACCGGGCCCTGGTTTTCCTTGTCATCTCGTGCCCGTGCGCCCTGGTCATCAGCATTCCGCTGAGTTACTTCGCCGGCATCGGTGCCGCCTCGCGTCGCGGTATCCTGTTCAAGGGCAGCAACTACCTGGACGCCATCGCCCAGATTGACACCGTCGTGTTTGACAAGACAGGGACATTGACGACCGGCAGTTTTGCCGTGAGCAAAGTCACCGGATTGACCGATGAGCAGGTGGCCACCGTCGCAGCCATCGAGCAGGACAGTCCCCACCCCATCGCTCACGCCATCACGAGCTATCGCCAGCCTGCCCAAACCACCGTCAGCGAGTTGAGGAACATCGCCGGTTACGGCCTGAGCGCCCAAGTCGACGGACAATCGTGGCTAGTGGGCACACCGCGCCTGCTGGAGCATGAGGGTGTCGATTTCCCGCATGAGTTAAAGGATGTGGTCGGGACTATGGTCGCTGTGGCGATTGACCGCAAATATGCAGGCCACATCGTGCTTGCCGACCAGCCCAAGGAGGATGCCAAACGCGCCATCGAGAGCCTTAGAGCCCAGCGCATCGAGACTGTCATGCTCTCGGGCGACAAACAAGCACTGGCCGATGAGGTGGCACATCAATTGGGCATGTCACAAGCCCATGGCGACCTGCTGCCGCAAGGCAAGGTGGAACATATCGAGCGCATCAAGCAGAATGGGCATCAGGTGGCCTTTGTGGGCGACGGCATCAACGATGCGCCAGTGCTCGCCATGAGCGACGTGGGCATCGCAATGGGCGGCCTGGGCAGCGATATGGCGGTAGAGACGGCCGATGTGGTCATCCAGACCGACCAGCCCTCGCGTGTGGCCGAGGCAGTGAACCTGGGGCGCCGCACACGCCGCATCGTCACCCAGAACATCGCTCTTGCCATCGGCATCAAGGTGCTGGTGATGATTCTGGGCGTGCTGGGCATTGCCAACCTGTGGGAGGCTGTGTTGGCCGACGTGGGCGTAGCCCTGCTGTGCGTGCTCAACTCCCTGCGACTGATGCACCACTCAAACAACATCTGATTTTCAAACAACTTGAACAACGTTGAACAACAGGAACAACTTACCTGCATCTCTTAACATTGGAACGATTGCGTGGGACAGTTCTCTTGCCTAAAAAGGATGCTGTAGTGGTAAAGAATTACCGGGACCTTGCCGTTGAGGTGGCAAGGTCCCGATAATATTCTTATAGAGCAGGGCTCTCTAAGCCCTAAACTCTAAACTTTCTATTTTGGGAAATGTCCCAAACAGAATTATTTCAGGCCGCGGTTGCGGAGCAGGGCGTCAACGGTGGGCGCCTGGCCACGGTACTGCTTGTAGAGCTCCATGGGATCCATGGTGTCGCCCGACTCAAGAAGTTTCTTGAAGGCGTCGGCAGTAGCCTTGTCAAAGCAACCGGCTTTCTCGAAGGGCAGGTAACCGTCGGCCTCGAGCACCTGAGCCCACAGATAGGTGTAGTAACCGCAAGCATACTCATCACTGGCGAAGACATGCTTGAAGTAGGGGCTGCGATAGCGGAACTCGACGAGGGTGGGCATATTGAGCTGGGTCTTCACGTCCTGCTCAAAGGCTTTCACGTCGATGTTCTTCACATCCTCGGGAGTCCAAACCTTCTTGTGCCAGTACAGGTCCATGAGGGCGGCACCAACGAGCTCGGTGGTCATGAAGCCCATGTTGAACTGAGCGCTCTCGTTGAGCTTCTGCACGAGGCTGTCGGGAATCACCTCACCAGTCTTGTAGTGATGGGCATAGTTCTTCAGCACCTCAGGCTCAAATGCCCAGTGCTCGTTGATCTGCGAGGGCATCTCGACGATGTCGCGGTCGGTGTTAGTGCCTGCCAGGCCACGATACTGCACTTGAGTCAACATGCCGTGGAGGGCGTGGCCGAACTCGTGGAAGACGGTCTGAACATCATCCCAGGTGAGCAGCGAGGGCATGTCGCCCGAAGGACGAGCCATGTTGCCCACATTGTAGATGATGGGACGGATGTTCTTACCGCCATAGTTGTAGGCCTCCTGCATGGCATTCATCCATGCACCGGGAGCCTTCACGTCACGAGGCAGGTAGTCGGTCATGAAGATGGCGAGGTGCTTGCCCTCGGCATCCTTCACGTCATAGACCTTGACCTCGGGATTGTACTTGGGTGCATCAGGCAGTTCCTCGAAGGTGAGGCCATAGAGCTTGTTAGCGGCAAAGAAGATACCGTTCTTCACCACGCTGTCAAGGGCGAAGTAGGGACGCACGTCGTCCTCACTGAAGTTGAATTTCTCCTTTTTCACCTTCTCGGCATAGTAGTAATAGTCACAAGCCTCAATCTTGGCGGTGTCGCCGTGAGCGGCAGCATAGGCCTGCATGTCGGCGACCTCCTCGTCAACCTTCTTGATAGCGGGGCGCCAGAGTTGCATGAGCAGATCCTCGGCAGCCTGAGGCGTCTTAGCCATGTAAGGATCGGTAGCATAGTCGGCAAAGGTCTTGAAACCGAGCAGGTTGGCCTTCTGCTGACGCAGCATGAGGATGTTGCGGATGTTCTCGCTGTTGTCGTACTCATCGCCGTGGTTGGCGGTGCTGGTGTAGGTCTCATACATCTTGCGGCGCAAGTCGCGGCTGTCGGCATAGGTCAGCACGGGGAGGCGCGTTGCGGCGATGGCATTGAAGGCCCACTGGCCCTTCTTGCCCTTGTCGGCAGCGAGCTTGGCGGCATTGTCGATAATGTCCTGAGAAAGGCCCTTGAGCTCGTCCTTGTTGTCAACGTAGAAGATGCATTCACTCAGGTCATGCTGGATGTTGTTACCGAACTTAAGCTGGAAATCACCAAGCTTCTGGTTGATGTTCTTGAGGCTGTCCTTCTGGGCGGCGGTCAAGAGGGCGCCATTGCGGACAAACTTCTTGTAATACTTCTCAGTGAGGCGCTTCTGGATAGAATCCATGCCAAGTTTGTCGGCGTTGTCATAGACGGCCTTCACCTTGCTGAACAGGCTGTCGTTCATATACATCGCGTCGCTCTGTGCAGTGAGCATGGGCAGCAATTCCTCAGACACTTTCTGCATCTCCGTGGTGTTGTCACTCTCACTCAAGGCAAACAACACACCACCCACCTTGCTGAGGATTTCGCCACTGTTGTCCAGTGCCAGGATGGTGTTCTCAAAATTAGGCTCTGCCGTGTTCTTGATGATGGAATCAATCTCGGCGTTCTGCTGCTCAATACCGGCCTCGACAGCGGGCTTGTAGTGAGCATAAGTGATCTTGTCAAACGGCGGAATGCCGTACTCGTTGGCGTACTCCGACATAAACGGATTGTTCTCGGTTGATTGCTTGTCGCCACAACTCACGGACACGAGAGCTGCCAAGGCGAAAACGGTGAATAAAACTTTCTTCATATCAATAAAACATTAATTATTAATTATATATGTTATTTCTCAGTAATGTCAATATCAAAAGTCACCATCAACGGGTAATGGTCACTGGAGCCGCCCTTGATGCGCTCGGCTGTGATGGCGCGGACGCTGCCGCGATAGAAGACGTGGTCGATGCGAAAGGGCAGATGGTGGCGGTTGTAGGTATAGGCATATCCGTGTCCCACGTCCTTCCACGCGTCGGTGAGGTCATCGCCCATGAGCAGTCGATAGGCACGAGACGTTGGCACATCGTTCATGTCGCCACAGACGATGACATTGGCCGGCGAGCGGTCAATCTCGTGACGAAGGGTGACCGCGTCGCTGTCGCGCAACATGAAAGAACGGCGCATGCGCTCCAGCGGGGCAGGCTTAACATCGGGCGACACCCTCACACTCTGTCCCTTGCCGAAACTGAGGTGATAGGACTGCATGCGGAAGTCCACAAGCCTCAACTGCTTGCCACTGGGGAGCTGCAGGTCATAGGCGCGCGCCAGATGTGAAATCTGATTCCTGTTGTAGCCCAGAGGCGAGCGATTGTGCCTGGCTTCGCCCAGTGCCACGGTTGTGAATGGATAACGCGACAAGATATTGAGTCCTTCAATGCTCTGATAGCGATAAGGATACTTGGCCGTGACCTCGTCCCAATAGGGCTTTACCGACGGCACCTCGCCCCAGTCTATACCGCCCGGACTGCCCTCTTGCAGGAGCACCACATCGGGGCCGGCGTCAAGAATGAGCCGCATCGAAGCCGACGGCGGTGTTCCCAACTCGGGATCATTATAATTGAAGGCGAGCGCATTATAGGTCATCACCTTGAGCACCGACCTGGAGTCTATCGGGACTGGGGGGCGGTCATCGCTGTCGTTAGTGGGCACATAGATGCCAAAAACCGGCAAGGTGGCCAGGCATGCCACAATCAGGGTCAAGGCAGCAATCCAGCGCTTGAACAAGAGGGCTAACACAAGCACCAGCAAAGCCAGCACGAGCATCGGCATATAGGCCAAGGTCAGAAAGGGTGCGGCGACAAAGGAAGAGGCGCTGATTTTACCTGAATAAGCGCAAAGGACAAGCACTGCGGCAAACAGCAGTGTGAACACCTCGAACAGCCGTTTGCGACGTTTCGGGCGCCTGTAGGAATAACCGTGTCTCTTATCCTTGGTCAACATACCCTTACATTATCGTTTTCTCAACAAGGCTACATCATGACTTGGAGCCACGCGAGACCTTGAACAACTTGTCACGCTCCTCGTCGGTGAGGGCGTCATATCCTGAATCCTTGATTTTCTTCAGAATTGTGTCCAGTTCCTCCTCGCTGACACCGTCGGCCATGCGGCTAGAAGGCTTTTGAGCAGAGTTCTGTCCAAGTTTGTCATTTTTTGGCGAGCGCTTGAACTTGAGTTTCCTGAACGAGCGGCCGTTGAACAAACCGACGATGAAGTCGATAAATGCATTCAGCGGGCGTGTGATGTCCCGCCCACGCCTGATGCGCCAGCCGAACCATGCCCCCACACCGATACCGCCGATGTGAGCCGCACAGGTTGTCAGTAGCGCGGCATGATCCACGCTGAGGATTACGAACACTATCGAAACCAGCGCTATCCACTTGAGTGACACTTCGCCAAAAAACAGCAGTCCCATCTTGTAATCGGGCACATAGACTGCCGTAGCCACGACAATGGCCAGAACCGATGCCGATGAGCCAATCAACCAATGGTTTCTCCCCACGAAGTTGGGGAACAGGTTGCACAGCAACAAGAACAATGCCGCACCACCCAAGCCTCCGATAATGTAGAGAGCCGTGAGTTGCTTGGGTGAGAAAAATTCCATGAAGATAGCCCCCACCCAGTAGAGCCACAGCATGTTGAACAGTATGTGCAACAGTTTGTAGTGGGTAAACATATAGGTGAGCAGTGTCCATGGATGCTTGATTAACATCACCAGATAGCTGGGCAATCCCAGCCAGTCCATGATTTCCGAGACATTGATATGGAAAAACACGGCCAGGAAAGCCAGAATGCGCAATATCAAGAAAATGACGATGTTGATGAGAATTAGTTTCATCAGCATCGAGCCCTTAAGATGTTTGAGCCAAATTCCTTTAATAAGTGATACGGCCATGATTGATAGTCCCGTCGTGTTTCCAGTATAATATCATGATAATTCCGGCAATCATACCACCGAGATGAGCGAAATGAGCCACATTGTCCATCGACCGTGTCACACCGAAGAATAATTCCAGCAGACCATAGCCAATGACCACGAACCGGGCCTGAATCGGGAACGGGAAAGGAATGATGTACATCTTCATCTTCGGGAAAATCATGCCGAAGGCCAAGAGGATTCCGAAGACGGCACCCGAAGCGCCCACGGTGGGAATATCATAAGCACTGACGAGGACCAGTTCCCCGGTCTCGGGATTGAGCGCTTTAAAGAATTCCGGCAAGGTGAACTGCCAGACAAGTTCTTGGACCAAAGCGGCGCCCAAGCCACAAACAATATAATAGAGCAAATAGCGCTTGGAGCCCAACACATGCTCCACCAGGCTACCGAACATGAACAAGGAGAACATGTTGCAGAAGACATGCACAAAGCTGGACTTGTCATGCAGGAACATATAGGTGAAGAACTGTGCCGGATTAAAAAGGTCACTTTTCCAGTAATGGAGCGCCAGTTGCCGGAACAGGTCGATGTTGAACTTCTGCTCAAATACGATAGAAGCCAGCCAAATCAAAATGTTGATAATCAACAAGTGCTTGGTTACAGGCTTGATTGAAGACAAAAAAGAACCACTATTGTATCGCATCATCTGTTATCATTTAATGGCACAAAAATACTGAAAAAGTCCTAAATCAAGGCCATTTAGCTACTAAAATTCCCCAAAAAACGCTATTTTGCGGCTTTTTCATTGATTTTTTTTGATTTTTTTTTGCTGAAATCGTTGTTTTACTTATATTTGCGCAAACAAAACTACTACTCATTTTATTCACATAACTAATTTTATAAAAAACTTACACTATGAACAAGACTGAATTAGTACAAGCAATCGCTGAAAAAGCCAATCTTACAAAGGTACAGGCTAAGGCCGCTCTCGATGCAACCCTCGAGGCTGTTGGTGGCGCACTGAAGGCTGGTGACAAGGTAGCACTCATCGGTTTTGGTACTTTCCAGGTTATTAAGAAAGACAAACGCGAGGGTATCAACCCCGCCACCAAGGCTAAGATCACCATCCCCGCAAAGAAGGTGGTTAAGTTCAAAGCTGGTGCCGATCTGGCCGTTAAAGTAAACAGCAAGAAGAAATAATCTATTGCTTGTGCAAGAGACAGCAGCCGTGGCTCGTGTTGAGTCGCGGCTGTTTGTTTTTGCTCGCTGCGCGAGCAGGTTAGAGGTTAGAGGTTAAGGGTTAAAGGTTAAAGGGGCATCCACACTCGGATTCGAGTGAAGTGACCCCAAAAAGTTGGACGGGTTAAACGTTATTGATTAAGAGTAAAGAGTTCGGTATTGCACCGGGCTCTTTCCTTTTAACCGTGATTTGATTCTTTTATTGTTATAATAGTCTATATATTCATCTAAAGC
>JAFYYI010000035.1 GCA_017557665.1 Muribaculaceae bacterium
ACAACAGCGGCGCCAAGGAAGTCCTCTGCATCAAGGTGCTGGGCGGCTCGGGCCGACGCTACGCTTCGGTGGGTGACATCATCGTGGTCACCGTCAAGAAGGCTATCCCCGCTTCAGAGGTGAAGAAGGGTACCGTTTCCAAGGCAGTCGTTGTACGCACCAGCAAGGAGATCCGCCGTCAGGACGGTTCCTACATCCGCTTCGACGACAACGCCTGTGTATTGCTCACTAATACCGGTGAGTTGCGCGGAACGCGCATCTTCGGTCCCGTGGCCCGCGAGCTGCGCGCCACCAACATGAAGATTGTTTCGCTCGCTCCCGAGGTTCTTTAATCATCATTTTAAAATAGCAATAAACCACATATGGCTCAATTAAAAATCAAGAAGGGTGACACCGTCTATGTTCTCGCTGGCGACGACAAGGGTAAGACCGGTCGCGTCCTGAACGTCCTGCCCGAGCAGGGCAAGGCCATCGTCGAGGGTGTCAACATCGTGTCCAAGAGCACGAAGCCCAATGCCAAGGCCCCCCAGGGCGGCATTATCAAGAAGGAAGCCCCCATCCACTTGAGCAACCTGGCAGTCGTTGACCCCAAGAGCGGCCGCGATGCCAAGCCCACCCGCGTGGGATTCAAGATGGACGAGAACGGCAAGAAAGTTCGTTATTCTAAAAAATCTGGAGAGGAGATTAAGTAATGAGTACCACGCTGAAGAAACAATATGACGAGAAGATTGCTCCCGCTTTGATGAAGCAATTCAACTACAGCACACCGATGCAGATTCCGCGTCTGGTGAAGATCGTCCTCAACGAGGGCTTGGGTGATGCCACCCAGGACAAGAAGATCATCGAGACCGCCATCAACGAGCTCACCGCAATCACTGGCCAGAAGGCCGTTCAGACCCTCTCGAAGAAGGATATCTCCAACTTCAAGGTCCGCAAGAAAATGCCGATCGGCGTACGCGTGACACTGCGTCGTGACCGCATGTACGAGTTCATGGAGCGCTTCATCCGCATCGCCCTGCCGCGTATCCGCGACTTCAAGGGTGTTAACGGTAAGCTCGACGGCCGCGGCAACTACACCGTTGGCGTCACCGAGCAGATCATCTTCCCCGAGATCAACATCGACAACGTGACCAAGATGACCGGTATGAACATCACTTTCGTCACCACCGCCAAGACCGACGAGGAAGGCTATGCACTGCTCAAGGAATTCGGAATCCCGTTTAACAACAAATAATTGAGAGTTAAATTATGGCAAAAGAATCAATGAAAGCCCGCCAGGCCAAGCGTGAGCGCCTCGTGGCCAAGTATGCCGCCAAGCGCGCCCAGCTCAAGAAGGACGGTGACTATGAAGCCCTCCAGAAGCTTCCCCGCAACGCTTCGCCCGTGCGCCTGCACAACATCTGCAAGATGTCGGGACGTCCCAAGGGTTACATGCGTCAGTTCGGCATCTCTCGCATCAACTTCCGCGAGATGGCCTCCAACGGTCTCATCCCCGGTGTGCACAAGGCCAGCTGGTGATTTATTCCACCACTTTTTCAATTAAACAATAACATTAAGTATTAAATATTGTTCGACAAGGTCGAATCAATTTAAACAAGTTACAATAATGACAGATCCTATTGCAGATTATCTGACTAGATTGAGGAATGCGATCAAGGCACAGCACCGTGTCGTTGAAATCCCTTCTTCCAAGCTCAAAAAGGAGATCACCAAGATCCTCTTCGACCAGGGT
>JAFYYI010000036.1 GCA_017557665.1 Muribaculaceae bacterium
GGTTTGACGAGCCTTGACTTGAGCCACTTCAACACATCCAAGGTAACCAATATGGGCGAGATGTTCTATGGCTGCAGCAGCCTGACAAGCCTCGACTTAAGCAGTTTCAACACGGCCAAGGTGACCAAAACGAGTTACATGTTCGGAGACTGCAGCAATCTGTGGACCATCTTTGTAGGCAATGACTGGAGCACGGCTGCCGTGACGAATTCGACTGATATGTTCCTTAACTGCTCGAGCCTGGTGGGCGGCCAGGGCACGACCTATGATGCCAACCATATTGACAAGACCTACGCCCACATCGACGGCGGCACGAGCAACCCGGGCTACTTCACCGCTAAAACCGAGGCCTATGCCTGCTACACGCCGTCGAACACGACGCTGACGTTCTACTACGACAACCAGCGCAGCAGCCGCCCGGGTACGACCTACGACCTGAACACGGGCGCAAACGCTACCGGTTGGGACAACGACAACACTGAACCCTATGTGACCAAAGTGGTCTTTGATCCGTCGTTCGCTAGTGCCCGCCCGACGACCACCTACGGTTGGTTTTATCATATGGAGAATCTTCAATCCATCACGGGCCTGAATTACCTAAACACCAGCGAGGTGACCAACATGGCTTGGATGTTCGCTTACTGCTTTAAACTGACGAGCCTTGATGTAAGCCACTTCAACACCTCTAAGGTGACTGATATGACCTCCATGTTCGGTCTCTGCAAGGCACTGACGAGCCTTGACTTGAGCAGTTTCAACACGTCCAAGGTGACCAGTATGTATTACATGTTCCAAAACGACACTAATCTGCGGACCATCTATGTGGGCAATGACTGGAGCACGGCGGCTGTGACAAACTCCATTTGTATGTTCTATAACTGCCCCAGCCTGGTGGGCGGCCAGGGCACGACCTACAATTCAAACTACATTGATAAGACCTACGCCCACATCGACGGCGGCCCGAGCAACCCGGGCTACTTCACCGCGAAGAACGCCGGCCTGCGTGGCGACGTGAACGGCGACGGCAGCGTGAACATCAGCGATGCGATTATGCTCATCAACTACGTGCTCAATGGCACGGCTCAAGGCATCAACCTCGAAAACGCCAATTGCAATCAGGATAATGTGGTGAACATCTCTGACGCAATCACGCTCATCAACTATGTGCTCAACGGCTCTTGGTAACAGGTTAGAGGTTAGAGATTAAAGAGGCTTTTGCCTTAACTAACTCAGGACATATTTTCAACATCCTTCCGGCCGTGGCAACAGGTTAGTTGTCACGGCTGGTTTTTCTTTGCATCAATATTCTCGTTGCAAACAATCGTCAGTGTCCGGAAAAAAAAGCAGGTCAGGAAACTGATGTCTCCCGACCTGCCCGGAACCGACTCACTCGCTGCAAGCAGATAACCATCAAAATCTAGAACTGGAACAAAAGCCAGAATGCCGGCAAGAACAAAAGCAAGATATGTCTTTTTTAGGTTTGGCATTCTGCAATTCAGGGAGCATTATCTACGTTATAATAGTTATTTTAGTAGACAATACTCATTTATAATATGCTCATTCGGTGATAATGCTTACTTAACGAGTGATGTGATGTGCCCTAAGGCGTGTCCTTAGTCCACATCAATCGGCTCCTGACCCATCGAACGGACGGCATTGAAAATGCCCATCAGGTTCTCAGGGATGCGGATTTTCAGTTTGCGTACCTTCTCGATCTCCTGCTCGCGGTGGGCCTCGTATTGATGACGCAGGGAGACCATCTCCTTCTCATACAAGGCATATTTCTCTTTGAATTCATTGCGTGAATTGCTATTGTGTCGCAGTATCAATTGATTAAGTTCATACTTCATGGCGTTGAGTTCACTCTGGGCCTGGCTGTGCTGCAGCTGGTATTTGTTGAACTGCTCGATAGCCGATTCAACATCCACCGACGGGGTGAACTCTGTCACATACAGTTTATCGCCGTGCCAGGACTTCTCGCGCGGCTTTTTTGAAATCTCGAGCAGACGCTTGATGGCGGTTTCGTAGGGGGCATCCTCACCTACCAGTTTGTGAAGAATGGCACAAGTGTTCTTGAGGCGATAGTAACGGGCCACCTTTTCGGGCTCCCACATATTTATAAAACTTTCTTGATACACCTCACTCTCCATGATACTTCTTCTGATTCGGTCTCTCCTGGGGGTGGGGCTTTCAGGCATAACGATGCCATTTGCTGCGGCCCACTCTTCAATAGTCTGCCCACATGCTGCACTGTTGAGTTCGCTCTTGATTTTGATGGCCTCATGAAGCCACGACATCAATGACGTGAGAGCGATCATGGTCTTGATTTCCTTGTCAAAGGAGAGTTGGCTGTCGCCAATGACGGTGACGAGTTCACCATCGTTCAGGCTGATTTCTTTCTCGCTGACGAAGTTGATCGAGGAGATGGCTGCCTGGGCGTCCATCATCATCTTGTCGGCCCATACACACAGTCGTTGGGCTTTATCCATCGTGAGCCCGGGCTGGCTTTCTGCGGCGAAATAGATATTGATATTATCGTTTTCCATTTTATAATGCTTTTATGGGTGGATATATATAGTTAATTTTTGCGCTTGTTTTTTGTTTACGGTGCAAAGTTACGACCCTAGGTGCGCAGTCTTTTTGCGTAGTTAAAACTTTTTTCAAAAAAAATCATTTTTCTCTGTTTTTTTTCAAAAAAAAGCGTGGAATCGCTGCTGGTAACAGCCATCCCACGCATAGGGTAGGGCATAAAGTTTTCAGTTACTTAGGTTTCGGCTGTCAGGCTGCAGGACTTCAGCCCCGTCGAAGCAAACACCAATTCCTAATTCCTCATTTCTAATTCCTCATTCCCAACCATAGTGTTATCCCTTGATGACGGCGACGGGCAACAGTCGCGTCTTGATGGCCACCAGGTCAAGTTCGTTATTGATGACCTGCTCGATGTCCTTGTAGGCACCGGCGGCTTCCTCCAGGTCACGCTGCGAGCGGATGGCATGGACGATTCCCTGGTCGTCGAGCTTCTTCACCTCATCCTCGAGCGAAAGCGTCTTGACAGCTGCCGAGCGGCTCATCAAGCGACCTGCACCGTGGGAGCAGCTATTGAAGGACTCAGGGTTGCCAAGGCCCTCAACGATGTAGGATGCCGTGCCCTGCGAGCCGGGGATGATGCCAATGATGCCCTCGCGTGCCAGGGTCGCGCCCTTGCGGTGAACGATGACGTTCTTGCCGTAGTGGTTCTCCCATGCGGCATAGTTGTGGGCGATGTTGATCATCGGCTCAAACTCAATGCCCGGCAGTGCGTCAGCAAGGACCTCCTGGATGCGTTCCATCATCAGGCGGCGGTTGCACAGGGCGAACTCCACGCAGTACTGCATCTCGGCCCAGTAGTCTTTGAACTCCTGAGTTCGCAAGGGCAGGAATGCCAGGTGCAGTTCGGGCTTCACCACAGAGTGCCAGCGCTCGTTGAGCATGGCGGCAAGCTTGTTGTAGTGCTCGCCCACCTGCATGCCCAAGTTGCGGCTGCCGGAGTGGATCATGATCCACAGGATGCCCCCCTCGTCGCGCTGCAACTCGATGAAGTGGTTGCCGCCGCCCAAGGTGCCCACCTGGCGCTGTGCCGAGATGTATTGCGCCTTGACCACGGCCAGCTTGTCGATGTCGTGGCCCTGCGGCAGGAAGCGTTCATCCTGGCGCTCCTCGTGGTGCATCATGCCCACGGGGATGCGCTCGCGGATGGCGTTCATGATCTGCTTGCGCAGCACGTCGGTCGGGATGTCCTCTACGCGCCAGTTGGTCTTGACGGCACACATGCCACAGCCGATGTCCGCTCCCACAGCGTTGGGAATCACGGCGTCAACACAGGCCAGCACGCCGCCGATAGGCATTCCCATACCTGCATGCACGTCGGGCATGATGGCGAGGTGGTGGAACAGAAAGGGCAGCGAGCACAGGTTTTCGATCTGCTGCATCGCAGTCTCTTCTACATAGTCGGTCCAAATCTTTACCGGACGACCGTTAATCATCTTTACGTTCATAGTCGTGTTGTTTTTAGTTAAATTTCAATACTGTTAATGACACCCAGGGCATCTTCGCCTTTGTCGATGGCCGAGAGGACATCAAAGACCCGGTCGCTCCAACCTGCAATCAGATAGACGTCAGGCTCAGCAAGGCGCAAGGGCAGTTGGCCGTAACCCACGAGGTCAAAGAGATACAATTTGGCTTGTGGCGCCATCTCCTTGTACTTCCTCCACGAGTCTTCAAAGGCCTCGTGGCGACCGCTGCTGTCCCACATCTGCATGTCGGTGAACATCATCACCTTGTCCATCACCATCTCCTGCTCCAGGAGCCAGTCGATGACCTTGTAACCGTTAGTGCTGTAACCGACACTGTTGCACAGGCTCTCCAGCTGACGTGTAGCCATCAGGATATTGTCATTGGGCATGTTCACGACTTTCCAGTTGTCGCCGAAGATACCCGACACGACCTGCTTGCAGCGGCTGCGGAGCAGCATCGACAGCAAGAGACCGATGTCATAGTTGCTGACACTGCTTCTCGGGCTGATGGCTCGCCCCATCGAGCCGCTGACGTCCGAGGCCAGCAGAACACGAGTGTTCTTGTCAAAGCCCTCAATGTTGCTTGCTGAGGACTTCACAGCGGCCTCCAGGGCATTCATCACCATCGCTGTGTGGACGGAGTTCACCTTCTCAATCTCACGATAGGCCGACAAGTAGCGGAAAGGCAACTGCTTGGCTCGGGCGACTTGGCGGGCATCGCTCAGGCGGTAGCTCACTTGCTGCATCGCACAGGCGGGCACGTCGCATTGCAAGATGTTGCGCAGGTTGCGCATCAGGGCCATATAACCCAGTTTGCCGCTCTCGATGAGTTCCTGCCATTTCAAGGCGAAGGCCTTTTCCCGGGCTTCATCACTCTCGAAGTGCTGCTGACCGAGGGCCGAGAACTCAACTTCCCATGTATAGGGAATCTCCAGTTGGCGGTTCACAATCTTGTCGAAGATAGCCTGTTGCTGTTCGTCCTTGGCCTTGGGGTGTACCAGGAACAAGGCGTCGCGCAGTTTCACCTCGAGGTTATCGCGGTCATACTTGGCGAACTGGTATTCGTCGAAGCGGTTGAAAGCGCGCTGCAGACCGTTCTGGAGCTGTCGCGACAACTTGGCGAGTTTCTTGCGCTCATCATCTGACGGATTGCGCCACTGATAGCACATCAGCAGTTCCATGATCTCGTCGGCACGGAGCACAGTCTTCTCGACGGCCCGGGCGACAAGGTCATCACCGTTGTGAATCTTCGCCAGCTCAACCAGCAACAGCAGGGGGATGCTGCGAAGATGCATCTCGGTGCGGGCATAGACCGCGAGACGGGCAACGAACTCGGGAGATACTTTCCCGATGAGCATGGCGATGCGGTCTACCCGCTCGTCCTGCATCTCGTAGAAAGAATCGCTGAGCGATGCTGTCACTACGGCAGAGTACAGTTCCAACTCAGGAGCCATCGCATAGGCTTTGGCACCCTCATAATTCAACTCGGACTTCTTACCTTTTAACATCGAATTGTAGTTCATCTTCGTTACATCAATTAATTATTAAACAACTATTATATAAAAGAACGGTGCGACAGGCGCGAAGAGTCAAATTGATACTCGATGATGAGTCGAGCGCTTAATGATCAGCCAATGAAGTATCTCTTCACTACGGCAACCGTTATATAGTGGCAGAAGCGACAGGCGGGCAACGGCGGGGTCTGCCAGTGAGTGACCCCAAAGAGGCTAGCGAAGTATCCGTCTTCCTACGGCATTCTGCTTTTATCTTTCAAAAAAGCAAGGCGACAATCGAAAAGACCCTGTCATTGCTCTACCAAACTGAGCTACGTGGATGAATCCACGGCCGGACTCGAACCGGCGACCCTTGGCTTACGAAGCGAAGTATGTCTTATCTACGGCACTTGCTTATGCGACAAAGAACGTTTTCCCTTTCGCAATGCAAAGGTAATATCTGTACTACGCAATCTTTCTGCGTAGCAAAAAAAATCATCAAAAAAGTGACAAAAAAGTGTGATTTTTAACACATGCGCAAATAGGTTGCGCAGAATTTGTTTATTTTTGCATCATCAAACGAATTGTTTGATGTCAATGAACTATTAACTGTTCACTATTAACTATTCACTGACAACTGTTCACTATTAACTGTTCACTGTTCACTAAAAAAGTTATGCCTGCTAACAAGAATGCGCTGATCCGCTATAAAACGATTGACCGGTGCCTGTCGAATCGTTATCGTCGCTGGACGCTTGACGATCTCGTGGATGCCTGCTGTATGGCCCTCAACGAGATGGAAGGCCTGAGCAAGGGTGTGTCGGTGCGCACCGTGCAGGGCGACATCCAGATGATGCGCTCCGATAAGTTGGGCTACAACGCCCCCATCGAGGTCTATGACCTCAAGTATTACCGCTACAGCGACCCTGATTACACCATCACGGGAATGCCGCTGTCCAGCAACGACGTTGATGTGCTGCAGGAGGCGGTGGACATGCTGCAACAACTGCAGGACTTTGACCAGTTCGGCGAAATGGCCGATGTGATCAACCGCCTGCAGGACAAGCTGTCGGTCACGCGCCAGGAGCGCAGCCCGATTGTTCACTACGACAGCGTGCCCGACCTGCGGGGCCTCAAGCTGCTCAGCCCGCTCTATGACCACATCGCCCATCATCGCGTGTTGCATGTCTTCTACCAGTCCTTTAAACAAAGTGAACCGGTTGAATATATACTACACCCTTATCTGCTCAAGGAATTCCGCAACCGCTGGTTCCTGTTTGGCTGCACCGATGACAACATGCTGCTGTTCAACCTGGCGCTGGACCGCATCGTCGGCGTCACACCGGCCAAGGGCATCGCATTCCGTCAGAATCCCGACTTTGATGCTGAGCACTTCTTTGATGATGTGATCGGCGTGAGCAAGAACCTGAAGGGCTCAAATCCACGCCGTGTCAAGTTTTGGGCCAATAGTGAGCAGAGCAACTATATCAAGACAAAACCGCTGCACCCGTCTCAGAAGCTCATCAGCCAGGACCCTGACGACGGCAGCTGCATCTTCCAGATTGAGGTTGTCATCAACTACGAGATGTATTCCGTCTTCATGAGTTATGGTGCCGGCATCAAGGTGATTTCACCGGTAAACGCCGTCAAATTCATGGGCGACCAGCTCCGTGCCGCCGCCGACCTCTACGATACCACAACCGACACCCCGTGATAGGTTGATTGTCACTCGTGGCGATTGCTTTTTAAAAAATCAGGATGTGTCATAATTGCCACTCGGCATTTTAACCGTGCGGCAATTTGCCACATGGTCAACTGATATATCGTTACCCAAAAGTTGCAGAAATTTCCACGCCCTTCGATTAGCGATATTCCTGGCAACCATCAATGAGAATAATGCCCAGAGTTTTCATCGAATGGGAATTTTGGATTATCTTTGCAGTTAAACGACTAAAACGATTAAGCAGATGAAGAAGATTTTGATACTGTTGGCGGCCTTGGCGCTGTGCCTGGCGCAGGGTGAGGCCTGTACGAGCATACTCGTGGGCAAGAAGGCAAGTGCGGACGGCTCGGTGATGTGTACCTATAACATCGACTCGTGGGGAGCGTGCCACAAGATGTACCGTTATGAGGCTGGCAAGCATTCCGCTGGCACGATGCGCAAGATATATGACCGCGACTCACGCGTCTATCATGGGCAGATTCCCGAAGCCCCTGTGACCTATCTTGTCACAGGCAACATCAACGAGTGGCAGGTGGCTATCGGTGAAACAACCTTCGACGGCCGTGAAGAGTTGGTAGATAACAAGGGCATCATCGACTACGGGTCACTCATGGACCTGGGATTGCAGCGGGCGCGCACGGCACGCGAGGCCATTGGTGTGATGACAAGCTTGGCCGAGAAATACGGCTACTGCAGTTCGGGTGAGTCGTTCACGGTGTGCGACCCCAACGAGGCTTGGGTGCTTGAACTGATAGGCTGCGGCCCCGGCAGCAAGAGTGTCGTGTGGATTGCGGTGCGTGTGCCCGACAATGCCGTGATGGCGCATGCCAATCAGAGCCGCATCCGTCGGGTGGACTTGACCGACACTGCCAATGTGATGATTTCGCCTAACTGCATCAGCTTTGCACGCAAGCGCGGATATTTCAAGGGACGTGACAGTGAGTTCAGTTTCTGTGACGCGTACAATCCGCCCACCTTTGGCGGACGTCGCCTGGGCGACTCACGCGTGTGGGCCATCTACCGCCGACTGACAACGGGCATGGACCGCTACCTGCCTTATGTCGAGGGTGTGAAACCCATGCGAGAGGTTGAGCCGTTGCCCATGTGGATTATCCCCGACAAGCCTGTCACCGTGGGCGATGTAATCGGCTGCCTGCAGGACCGTTTCGAGGACACGCCTTTGGACAATGTTGATGACCCGGGTGCCGGAATCTACGACAGCCCGTTCCGTCCGCAGCCGCTGCGCTACGATGATGGCGGCACGGCCATGTTCAATGAGCGCTCGGTGGCAACGGCCCATACGGCCTTCACCTGGGTGTGCCAGTTGCGAGGCTTTTTGCCGCGTGAGGTGGGTGGTGTCATCTGGTGGGCCAACGACGACAGTGGCATGGTGGCCTATACGCCCGTCTATTGCTGCGCCGACCGCGTGCCGCACTGCTACAATGACCCCAAGGCCGATGCCTACACCTTCAGCGAGGAGAGCGCCTATTGGGTGTGCAACTGGGTGAGCAATATGGTCTATCCGCGATGGAGCCTGCTCTATCCCGAACTGAAGCAAGTGCGCGACTCGTTGCAGAACAGCTATTTTGCACGGCAAGCCGAAGTCGAGGCGCGCGCCCTGGAGTTAATGAAGAATGACCGTGAGGCGGCCATCTCTCACCTGACCGATTACAGCTGCGAGGTAGGAGACCAGATGGTGAAGCGTTGGCGCCAAATGGCCTACCACATGATTGTGAAGTATAACGACGGCGTTGTCCGTCAAGAGGAGAACGGCCGCTACCTGCGCAACTCCAGCGGTTTCCGTCCCAAGCTCAGCCGTCCGGGCATGAGCAAGAAGGCCCGCCGTCGCATCCATGAGTCCACCGGCACTCGCTACGAGGTGCCTCCGACCGACAAGTTAGATACTTCTTATATGTAAACACACAATACAGTAACGAGATTAATAACACGTAAATTGAGGAATTAAAATGGAAGACGAGAACAAGTTAAAGGAAAAATTAGGTTTGAGGCCCGACGAGGACTATCTGTGCTTCTCCAGGATGGGAGGTGCAGGAGTCATTAGGTGTAAAGATTGTGGCCATGAAGAGGAAATTGTCTGCTTCACCCATGGCTTTATGTCTTGCGATATCGGCAGGCAATGTCCTCATTGCCATGCGTTTGTAGTTGAACACAATGAGGGACAGGAGTTTCACCAATTTGGCGAAGCGACCGAGAATTTCATCTGTCCGGAATGTGGCGAGGTCATCAGGAAGAAAGAAGAAGATATCCTGAAAGGCAACGATGATCCGCTGTTCTGCCCCAAGTGCCACAGTCCCCGACTGGAATACCAGATGATTTATATCACGTGAAAACGGAGCCTGTAATGAGAGAAAAAGTCATCAAAGGGACAGTTCCCTTTGATGACTTTTTTATGACGTGGGGGTCTCGCCCGGGCGTGGACGAAGTCACTTCTTGCGGTGGGCGATGAGGTACTGGCCAATCTGGACGGCGTTCAAGGCGGCACCTTTCTTGATTTGGTCGCCACACAGCCAGAAGGTCAGGCCGTTGTCGCTGCTGGTGTCCTCGCGGATGCGGCCCACGTAGACGGGATCCTTGCCAGAACAGTCGATGGGCATGGGGTAGCGGTTGTTGCGCGGGTCGTCAACGACGACGATGCCGGGAGCGAGTTGCAGGGCGGCACGGGCCTCCTCGGGAGTGATGGGTTTCTCGCACTCAATCCACACGGCCTCGCTGTGGGCACGCATGACGGGCACGCGCACACAGGTGGCGCTCACCCTGATGTCGCTGTGCATGATCTTGCAGGTCTCCTTCACCATCTTCATCTCCTCGCGCGTGTAGTCGTTGTCCTGGAAGATGTCGATGTGGGGAATGACGTTATAGGCGAGTTCATGCTGGAAGTGGCGCACGGTCAGTTCCTCCTTGCCGACGGCGATTTCACTGGTCTGCAAGGCCAACTCGTACATCGCCTCCATACCGGCACCGCTGGCGGCCTGATAGGTGGCTACCTGCACATTCTTGATGTGCGACAGGTTGTCGAGCGGCTTGAGGGCAACGACCATGATGATGGTCGAACAGTTGGGATTGGCAATGATGTTGCGCGGCGTGTTCAAGGCGTCCTCGCCGTTCACCTCGGGCACCACCAGGGGCACATCATCGTCCATGCGGAAGGCGCTGCTGTTGTCAATCATGATGCAGCCGTGCTTGGTGATGGTGGGCGCAAACTCACGTGCAGGGCCGGCACCCATGGCCACAAAGGCGATGTCGATGTCCTTGAAGTCATCGTTGTGCTGCAGGCGTTTCACCACATAGTCCTTGCCACGGAACGTGAAAATGCGTCCGGCACTGCGTTCCGAGCCGAAGAGGACGAGTTCACTCACGGGAAAATTCTGTTCGTCGAGGACACGCATGAATTCCTGTCCCACTGCGCCGCTGGCGCCAACAATAGCAACCTTCATTCTTTTTTAGCGTTTTGAGTTTTAGTTGTTAGTTTTAAGTACGATGACTATCGCCTAATCATCTAAATCCAGATAGTGATCAATCTATTTCAAACTACTGTCGAGGGTTTGTTTTGCAAAACCCGTGCCAAGTTGTCAAGACTGGATGTGAGTGCCCTTGCTGGTGTCACCCAGTTGTGACGGGCAGGTGATATAAACGTCTTTCACGCCGTTGTCGAGTGCCATGAACGCGTTCTCCAGTTTGTTGTCAAACCAGTCCTTGATGATGTCCATGTCGCGCAACTTCTTATGCTGGGTGCGGCGCAGGTTGGCAATGACGCTGTCAGGGTCATCAGTGTTGAGCAACACACCTTTTCTTGCAAAGCAGTAGATGAGCGTAATGTCATAGCGCAACGCCAGCGCGCGGGCAATCTCGGCGGCCATGGCGTCGGTCTCGTTGAACAGCAGGTTGCCGCGTCCGTCATGGGTGATGGGGGCGAGCACCGGGACAATGCCGTTTTCTATCAGCCTGGCGATGCCCTCGGTATTGACATGGCGCACCTGACCTGTGTCGCCCAAGTTGCTGTTGGGCAGCTTGACACTGGTGATGAGGTTCATGTCGGCGCCGGTCACGCCCAGGGCGTTGACCTTGTGACCCTGCAACAGCGAAACGAACAGTCGGCTCACCAGTCCACCATAGACCATCGTGAGCAGTTTGAGGGTGCCGGCATCCACTACGGGGCGGTCATTGATGATTTTGGTCTTGATGCCCATCTTGTTGCCGATTTCCTGGGCCATCATGTTGCCGCTGAAAATCAGCATTTTCTTACCCTTGATGGCGGCGAAGGCCTTGACAAAGGTGCGCAGTTCTTCGGCTTTCTCGACAATCTTGCCGCTGACCTTGACAATGGTGAATTTCTCGTTCATTGATTATGTTTTTTAGTCTTTTTAGTAATGGATTATTGCAAAAAACTCGGCGCTCCAACGTGAGTCCAGCAATGCGGATGACAAATGTTGGGCTGTCCCTGCTGTCTGAAGAGTTGTCCCAGTTGTCTGAAATACCTCAGAGGCAGGCAATAGGGTAGGGACATTAACCCTCGGCAAACTCCATCAGGTAGGCCTTGATGAACTCGTCGAGGTCACCGTCCATCACACCGCCCACGTCGCTGGTCTGGTGATTGGTGCGGTGGTCCTTCACGCGGCGGTCATCAAAGACGTAGCTGCGAATCTGGCTGCCCCATTCAATCTTCTTCTTGCTGTCCTCAACCTTGCGCTGCTCTTCGCGGCGGTGCTCCAGCTCCTTGTTGTAGAGGATGGAGCGCAGGTTGCGCAGGGCGTTCTCGCGGTTCTTGGGCTGGTCGCGGGTCTCGGTGTTTTCAACGAGGATTTCCTCTTCTTCACCGGTGTACGGGTCCTTGTACTGGTAGCGCACGCGGACACCCGATTCCACCTTGTTCACGTTCTGACCTCCGGCACCGCCGCTGCGGAAGGTATCCCACGAGATTCTCGCCGGGTCAAGGGTGATTTCGATGGTGTCATCGACCAGCGGCGTGACAAATACCGAGGCAAACGAGGTCATTCTCTTGCCTTGGGCATTGTAGGGAGAGACGCGCACCAGGCGGTGAACGCCGTTCTCGCTCTTGAGGTAGCCGTAGGCAAAATCGCCCTCGATGCTGATGGTCACACTCTTGATGCCGGCCTCGTCACCGTCGATGATATGCTCGATGGCGGTCTTGTAGCCGTGGCGCTCACACCAGCGCAGGTACATGCGCATCAGCATCGATGCCCAGTCCTGGCTCTCGGTGCCGCCGGCGCCTGAATTGATTTTTAATATGGCGTCCATCTTGTCCTCATCGTGACGCAGCATGTTGCGCAGCTCGAGCTTTTCAAGCAAGGCCAGCGCTTTGCTGTAGAGGTCGTCGAGTTCCTTCTCCTCGACCAGACCCTCCTTGACGAAGTCAAATCCCGTGGCGACCTCATCGACGGCAAGTTCCACTTCCTCACAGCCGTTAATCCAGTTGCGCAGCGACTTGATTTTCTTCATCTGCGCCTCGGCGGCTTTCTGGTCCTGCCAGAAGTCGGGCACGTGGGTGCGCAGTTCTTCTTCCTCGACCTCAATCTTCTTGCCATCGATGTCAAGATAGCGCTTGAGGTCATCTTTGCGTTGTTGTAACTCCTTGAGTTGTTCTTGTGTTATCATTATTCTTGGTTTCTAGTCCCTAGTTTCTAGTTTCTAGTTTTCGGTCTTTTCGTTGTTTGCGGGTTCGTTTTTGTCTTTCTTCTTGCGGTAGTCGGCGGCATACATCGCGTCAATCAGCGGCCTGTAGCGTTTGTTGATGACGGCGCGCTTGATTTTCAGCGTGTTGGTCAGTTCGCCGTTCTCCATCGTGAAGGCTTTGGGCAGCAGCACGAAGCGCTTGATCTGCTCATAGCTGGCAAGACCTTTCTGGTAGTCATTGATGCGTTCCTCAATCATCTTGTGGATGTCGGGGTTGTTGACCAGCTCTTCGATGGTGTGGTGCTCGATGTGCTTCTTGTCGGCATAGGCCTTGAGTTCTTCAAAGTCGGGCACGATGAGCGCTGACACATATTTGCGGCCGTCACCGATGATGGCAACCTGCTCAATAAATTTGTCCTGGCCGAGCATGGTTTCCAGCACCTGTGGGGCAATGTATTTGCCGTTGCTGGTCTTGTACAGGTCCTTCAAGCGCTCGGTGAGGATGATTTCGCCCGTGGGGGCCAATTCACCGCAGTCGCCGGTGTGGAACCAGCCGTCGGCATCGATGGCCTTGGCGGTCTCCTCGGGTTTGTTATAGTAGCCCTGCATCACGGTGGGACCCTTGACGAGAATCTCGTTCTGGTCACCGATTTTCACCTGGATGCTCGAGATGGGCATGCCCACGGTGCCGATGGTCCAGCCGGGCTCGGTAAAGAAGCTTACAGACGCGTTGGTCTCGCTCAGGCCGTAGCCAATGCAGATGTTGATGCCCACGGCATGAAGGAACTCGGTGATGTTGTCGCTCAGCATGGCGCCGGCGGTGGGGAACATTTTATTGTCTGTCACACCGATGGCTCCACGCAGTCTTTTGAACACTTTCTTCTCGAAGTATTGATACTGCTTTTCAATCAACGCGGGCGCCTTCTTGCCCATTCGGGCATATTTCAGATTGCGGACCTTGCCCACGCGGATGGCTTGCTTGACCATCATGCGCACAACGGGCTTGGCATTGGCCAGATTGTCGTTGATGGCGGTATAGACCTTCTCCCAGAAGCGCGGCACGCTGCACATGTAATTGGGTTGCACTTCCTTGACGGCACGTTGGATTTCGCGTGGGTCATAGTTGATGGCGACACGGATGCCGGTGCACAGGCACACCATCGTCCATCCCAATTCAAACACGTGGCTGAAGGGCAGGAAACTCAACGACACGTCATTCTTGTCGTCGATGAAGCTGTCGAAACGTTCGATATGAGCCTCCATCGCGGCATTCATGTTGCTGTGGGCCAGCATCACGCCCTTGGGAACGCCGGTGGTGCCCGATGTGTAGATGAGGTACATGATGTCGCTTTCCACACCGGCCTGTTTGCGGCGCTCCAACTCATTGGTCACCTCCTTGCCCAACTTGTCGCCTGTGCTCAGGAACTCCTCCCACGTGAGAGTGGATTTGTCTTGGGGCTGTCGCTTCACGTCGGGGTGAAGGGTGACGATGAACTTGAGGGTGGGGCACTCGTCAATCACTTGGCGCGCGATGTCATACTGCCTTTGGTCGCCGGTAAACAGGATGGTCGCACCTGAATCCTTGACGATGTAGGCGACCTCATCACGGCTGCTGGTGGCATAGATGGGAACAGGGATGGCCCGGTTATAGAAGGCACCGAAGTGGGTGATCAATATTTCTGGACAGTTTTGAGTGAACAGGCACACGCGACCTTGCTCCTCAACACCATTGACGAGCATGGCTCCGGCAGCGCGGTCAATCAGGTCGCTGAAGCCGACCCATGTGATGGATGACCATACCTGAGTATGGTAGTCACGGAATCGCAGGGCTTCACGCTCGCCATACTTGGCGCTTTGCTTGGGTATCAGTTCTACAAATTTATTCATAAGCTTTCATGCTTTAAATACTTCGTGCAAAGATAGTAAAATTATGTGGAAAAACGACCAATGAGAACGAAAACAATCATCTTTTTAGTCCATTTTAACCTTGCGTTCTTTTCCAGCTATCAGTGAGGCGACAAAAAAGTTGTTGCAATCCGCTAAAAGCATTACCTTTGTAGCGCTTTTTACACGACTTTGGAATCATGGAACAGGAATTTGCTTCACGCTTGTTGGAGTCGGCAGTCAGCGAGTTTGCCAAGCTGCCGGGTATAGGGCGCAAGACCGCATTGCGTCTCGTCCTGCATTTGCTCAAGCGTGACGAACAGGAGGCGGTTAACTTTGGCGAGGCAATCATCAAGCTGCGCCGCGAGATCCGTTACTGTAAGGTGTGCCACAACATCAGCGAGACCGAGGTCTGTCCCATCTGCAGCAATCCCTCGCGTGACGCCTCAACCATCTGTGTCGTCGAGAACGTCAAGGACGTGATGAGCATCGAGAATACCCATCAGCATAGCGGACTATACCATGTGCTGGGCGGACTCATCTCGCCTATGGACGGCATTGGCCCCGGCGACATCGAGGTCGATAGCCTCGAGGAGCGTGTTAAGGCTGGAGGCATTAAGGAAGTCATCCTCGCCTTAAGCGCAACGATGGAGGGTGACACCACCAATTTCTACATCTTCCGCCGTCTCGCTCCATACCCCGATGTCAAGATTACCATCCTGGCACGCGGCGTCAGCGTCGGCAACGAGATCGAGTACACCGATGAGCTCACTCTGGGCCGCTCCATCCTCAACCGCACCCTCTTCTCCGACACCTTCCACAAAGAATAAAGAATGAAAACAATAAATACAATATGACAATTATGTAAAATTGATTTTCATTGTATTTATTGTACTTATTGTCTTCTTTTTATCAGATTGTTTTTTATGGCAGATAACGATTTCGCATACCGCCAGGAGGACGCCGAGAAGCGCCGTCGCCGCCGTGAGGCCGAGCGTCAGCGCCGCTTGCGCCACGCCCGCGAGGAATACATCAAACGTCAACAAGAACAGAAGGACCAGTCCCAAGAGTGATACATGCCTGAAAGGACTCTCTTTTACGAGCAAAAGACTCGCAGTATATAACAGAACGACAGCATTTTAGCTGTCGTTTTTGTTTGGGGACATTGTGTCGGCTAGGGCGAGGACTTGGGCGGTGAAGTGGTCAGGCGGCAGGGTGCTGGAGAGCCAGTGGATGGGGGTACCGCGTTTTTCCATGCCGCGGAACCATGTCATCTGGCGCTTGGCAAACTGGTGGATGGCGATTTCGAGTTGTCGGAACATCTCCTCCTCGGTCAACTGGCCGATGACGTGCTGGGTGACGAATTTGTATTCCAGGCCATAGTAAATCAGATCCTCGGGGTCGATGCCTTCGTCGATGAGGCGGCGCACCTCGTCAATCATGCCCTCGTCGAGGCGGGCCCGCAGGCGGCGGCTGATGCGGTCGCGGCGCGTGTCGCGGTCCACCTCCACGCCGATGACCAGCGCATTTTCCATGGGGTGGGGCTCGGTCAGGGCTTTCAGTTCGGGATGCAGCTCATAATAGCGGCAGATTTCGATGGCTCGTGTCGCACGAGCCACCGTGTCGATGTCGCTGTTGTTGCGCAGGGTTTTCATCGTCTTGAGCAGGGCGGTCAATTCCTCTAATGACTTGCCTACCAGTTCGGCTCGCAGCTCCTCGTTGCGAGGCACCGGCGGCAGTTTGATGCCCTTGACGACGGTCTCGACATACATCCCAGTGCCACCGCACATGATGACAGGCTTGCCGCGTCCGCGGATGTCGTCGTAGACCCGTTCGAAGTCCTCCAGAAATTCATACAGGCTGTAGCGGTAGCCTGCAGGGCGGATGTCGATGAGGTGATAGGGCACGCCGTCATACTCGGCCAGGTCTTTGCCTGTGCCGATGTCCATGCCGCGGTAAATCTGCCGCGAGTCGGCGCTGATGATCTCACCGCCGATCGTCTTGGCCAGATGCACGGCCCGAGCCGTCTTGCCCGTCGCCGTCGGCCCCGTAATGACAAAGAAAACCTCCCGATAATCCATTTTTTTTAGTTTCTGGTCCTTAGTTTCTAGTCCCTAGTTGGCATCTGCTGCGTTAGCAATTAGGGACTGGGAACTCATTTCTTCAGGTACTGGTCGTAGAACTCAAGGGCGCGCTTGTAGACCACATAGCGGGCCGAGCAGTCGCGGATGCTGTGGTTCATGTTGGGGAAGACCATCATGTCGCACGTGCGGTTCATGTCCACAAGCTTTGACACATACTGCATCGAGTTGACGATGTGCACGTTGTCGTCGGCGCTGCCAAACATGATGAGCACACGTCCGTTCAGGTTCTCGGCGCGGTTCAGGGGGAAGTTGCTGTAGCCCTCGGGGTTCTCCTGGGGAGTGCGCATGTAGCGCTCGGTGTAGATGCTGTCATAGAAGCGCCACGTCGTCACTGGGGCGATGCTCACGCCGCAGGCATAATTGCTGCCCGGCTCGCTCATGGCCATCAACGTCTGGAAACCGCCGTAGCTCCAGCCCATGATGCCGATGTGGTCGGCATCTACCCAGGGCTGCTCGGCCATATATTTGGCAGCGGCAACAGCATCCTCGGTCTCATATTTTCCCAAGTTCAAGTAAGTGATTGATTCAAAAGCCTTACCACGGAAGCCAGTGCCGCGGCTGTCCACTTCACACACGATATAGCCCTGTGTGGCAAAGTACTGCTCCCAGCCCATGCGCCATTTGTTGAGCACCTCCTGCGACCCGGGACCATTATAATGCTCCATGATGACAGGATACTTCTTGTTGGGGTCGAAGTCAACGGGTTTAATCATGTATCCGTTAAGGGTATAACCATCGTGCTCCATCGTGAAGAATTCCTTCTTGGGAACGTCCACGGCGGTGTAGCGGCGAGCATATTCCTCATTGAGCTGCAGGTCGCGCACGCGCTTGCCCTTACGGTCATAGATACGATACTGGTCGGGGGTCTTAGCATCGCTGTAACGACCCACATAATAGCTAAAGTCTCCGTTGAAGCTGGCCGATGCAGTGCCCTGTCCGTCAACCGATGACGGGGCGAGGCGTGTCACCTTGCCCTTGGTGTCCACATACTCGACAACGCGGTTCAGCGGTCCGCACGAAGCCTGGTAATAGAAACGCTTGGTGACCTTGTCGTAGCCGTAGAACTGCGATACAATCTTATTGTTGTCGTTGGTGAGCTGGCGCATCAGATTGCCCTCGAGGTCATATTGATAGAGCTGCATGAAGCCCGAACGCTCGCTGGGGATGACAAAGAACTTGTCCTCATATTGCACCTGCTGTGATGTCTCGGCGTCAACCCAAGTGTCTGAAGTTTCATGATAGACCTGCTTGGCATCGCCTGTCCTCGGATTGACGGCATAGATGCGCAGGTCGTTCTGATGGCGGTTCAGCCGTTGCACCATCAGTCGCTGAGGGTCAGGACTGAAGGTGATGTGGCACACGTAGTCCTCTTCGTCGAGGGGCACGTTGAGTTTCTTGAAGGTGCCGTCAATGACGTCATAGCAGTGAACGCTCACAATGGAGTTCTTCTCGCCGGCAACAGGATACTTGAAGTCGTAGCGGCCGGGATAGAGCGCATATTCGTCCTTGGGGTTGCAGGTGCCCTGATAGATGACCATCGACGCCATCTTCACCTGGCTCTCGTCCCAGCGCAGGAACGCCAGCGAGCGGCTGTCGCTCGACCAGTTGAGGGTGTTGAGCATCCCCAGCTCCTCCTGGTAGACCCAGTCGGGCACGCCATAGATGATATTGTTTTTCTTGCCGTCATGGGTGACTTGCACTGTCGTGCCATCGTCCAGATTGCGCACAAACACGTTGTTGTCCTTGACATAGGCCACACGCTTACCGTCGGGAGACAGAGTGGCGATTTCTTCGCCGCCGCCCTCGCTCAAGGCTTTCATCGTCTTGTTCTTCAAGTCATAGACATAGTAGTCGGCGCTGAAGCTGTAACGATAGATTTCCTGGCTGTTGTTCCACAGCAGCACATAGGCGCCGTCGGCTGTCACCTCAAAGTCATCCCAACCGCTCACAGCCTCGTTGCGAGTGTCTACAAGCACGCTCTCGTCACCCTTGTCATAGCTGATGCGGTTGATGGCATTGCCATCGTCACTCAAGCGGTAGAAGTAACGGCCGTCATTCTTGGCGGGCTGCATTGCTCCGATGCCACGGGGAGAATTGCCGCGCAGCACACATTCCTCAAGCGTCAATGCGCTGGCATTCATGGCAAGCACCAGCATCGCAAGCATCAATAATATCTTTTTCATATCTTATCTGTTATCGGTTCAAGAATCAACTGTCAACTATTAACTGTCAACTGTTAACTGTTAACTAACTCCAGTATCTGGTTGGCACTGTCCTTGGTGTTCACCTTCTCGATGATGTGGGTAACGATACCCTGCTCATCAATGATGAAGGTCGTGCGCACGGTGCCCATGTAGGTGCGGCCGGCCATCTTCTTCTCGCGCCACACGCCGAACGCCTGATTCAACGTCGTGTCAACGTCGGCAATCAACGGGAAGGGCAGGCTGTACTTGTCGGCAAACTTCTGATGGCTGGCGGCACTGTCCTTGCTCACACCCAGCAGGGCATAGCCCGCACGCTTCAGTGCGCCATAGCCTGTGGACAGGCTGCAGGCCTCGGCCGTGCAACCGGGCGTGTTGTCCTTCGGGTAGAAGTAGATAATGAGTTTTTTGCCGGCAAAGTCGCTGGCTTTCACTTCGTTGCCATTCTGGTCAAGTCCCAGAAACTCGGGAATCTTATCTCCAATTTTCATGATTTCGTGTAATTAAGTGGTTATATCCGACAAATATACAACCTTTTTCTCGTTTTATCTCCAAATCTGTGTTTTTTCACGAGGCAAAAAAGGTAAAAACCGCCCGATAGGCACGATTAGAGGACAGGCAAGGGCGTAACGAGGCATTGCCAAGTTACGCCCTTGAAATAGTTCATGAACATCCGGTCTTTAAGTGAACCCGATTGTGGGCCGCTCATCCTTGATATTCTCCATGCGTTTCTTCATATTTTCATAATACTGTTTGGTGTCGCTCGTGGTGCGTGGCTTGGTCTGACGTATGGTCTGCTCCAGCAGTTTCATGTCGATGTCGCTGTCGGTGTGTGAAGCGGTCAGTGCGGCCTGGTTGCAGACAAAGGCAATTTCACTGGCGATATAATCCTTGGTGAGATTAGCGAGGCGGGCGAAATCAACGTCATCACTACACGGCCGTTTCGCGAGGTAAATCTTGAACAGCCCCTCGCGAGCGGCAGCATCGGGCATCGGCACATACACGATGTGGTCCATTCGTCCCCGGCGCAGCACGGCTGGGTCAATCAGGTCAGGCTGATTGGTCGTGGCGATGACAAACACCCGGTCTTTTCCGCAGTTGTTCAGCTGACTCAGCAGTTCGTTCACCTCGCCCGACAGGTTGGCATTATTCAGTTCAATGCGTTTTGATGCAAGCGCCTCAAATTCGTCGAAACAAAGCACAGTGGGGGCTTTTGCCCTGGCCTCATCAAATAGGTGGCCTATCTTTTCCTGAGTGCCGTGGATATAGGTGCTGGCCAGGTCAGATGATTTCACGAATTGGTAGTTATAACCCGCTTCTTCGGCAAAACGCTCGGCGATAAAGGTCTTGCCGCAGCCGGGAGGACCGTAGAGCAACATGCCGTTAGGGATGTTCAGCTGATAGCGTTCGGCACGTTCATGGTCGCGCAGGACATAAAGCACACTCTCGTAGAGCAGCGTTTTCAGCTCCTCCATGCCTGCGACATCGGCAAAGCCGTTGCCCTTGCTGGTGGCCTTCCCTGTGAAAGTGCCCCCTTCAAGCGATGTGGTGTCGACTTCAATGACGCCGATCATGGCTTTGATCATCTCATCGGCGTTGTCGAAACCTTTTTCGCTCAGGGCTTTGGCGATGACACCCAGCAGCTGCTGATCCATATCCTTGGGCATCACGTTGGGCATGTGTGGCGGATTCTGGGGCTCCATCCCGAAGCACAACCTGTAGTGCAGCGCTCCCACGGCACGCAAATCGGCCTTGATGTCGGACTCTGTAGCCGCTTTGCACTGCAACCCGAAGCCTGTGAGCTTGAGGTCTGTGAGTTCTCCGGTGAAGTCAAGCATGATGTTCTTTACCGTGATGCTGCCATGACAGGCGGGTTGCGGCAGTGTGTGCACCACACGCAACAGTCGCAGCACTGTGAGCACGATTTCGCGAGCTTCGGCGACCTTCATGCTTGGCACGCGTTTCATGCGGTCTTCCAGCGTTTCACAACTCACGAATTGCGTGACCATATAACTGAAGTGCTTCTCGCCCGTGACAACGGTGCCCGAGTCCTCATAGGCGCACACATTGGGATGTGAAATGCTACGGCGCAGGGCAATGACCTTTACCTCGCCGTTACCGTCAATCGCCTCGGCCGGTAACAGGTCGTGATTGTAAAGTGTCAGGAAATGAAGCTTGCGGGCTTCGTCTCTTACCCGATAGGTCTCGGTGCAGCTGCCTTGTGCTAATGGGAATACCACCCTGTAGCGGCCGTCTATCAGTTGTTCTTTCTCAAATGTCATCTTTTTCGGGTGTTTGATTAACTGAGCAGTCCGTTGAATGGTCTCTCTTTCAGGGATGCATCGTCATCATCTTTGTTGTCATTAGTGTCATCGTCCGATGAATCTGACTCATTCTCAATGCGCAGCGCGAATATGAGATCAAGCAGCGGGTCAAGCCTTAATATGCTGGGTTTGTCTTTCACTATCGCCAATGCTTTGTCGATGGCGATACGTGCCTTGTCGGCATCAGTCCACTGATAAAAATCATAGTGACTGTCAAAATGATAAACCCAGCTCACATAGTTGCGGAGAATCTCCATCGAGCGCATGAAACGTTTCATGTCATTGATCAACATGTTCGCTATTCTCGCGTCGTAGTTGTTGGCTAGTTCCTCGGCCTGCAGTTTGAGCTGATGATATCTCAATTGTGAGACGTCATCGCCGTAGGATTCCTGCAACTTTGTCATCTCTTGGGTTGTCTTCTTCAACTGGAATATGCCTCGTTGTTGATCGGTGGCACCCTCGAGTGCTTCTATTTTTCTCAGCACCTCTTTCAGATGCTGCAGCACGGCTTTCTTCTCCTGACTGTTATTGTTTTCCTCTTCCACTGCCTGCAACTGCTGTCTCAGTGTTTCAGTATCGAAGTAGTTGTCTTGGTTCATCTGATAAAGGCACTTGTAGGCGCTGGCAATATCGGTGACAATGCGATGAGCGGCCTCTTCTACCGATTGCTTCTTGTTGGTCGGCAGCTTTTTGGAGATGGTGACATCAATGTCGGGCAGATAAATCTCGATTGACATCTGTTCTGAGCGGTCGGCCTTTGCAGTGACTTCCACTATGCTGCCAACAGGGACCAATCGGGGCACCTCGTCGCCCGTGATTACCACATCGGCCACCCATTCATACAGATAAGAACGAACACCTTTCTGATACTCATCGGCCTGATACACGGGAATCGTCATCATGTCGGTGGCGATGCCGGGCCTCAGGATGCTGGTGGTGCGACGGTTTCTAATGATACCCACTGCTGGCAGCGGTTTGTTCTTCTCCATGCCCACAAGTGGCATGAAAACGCCATCTTGCTTTTGATCATCCCATACCGAGATGCCGATGTGGTAGGGTAGTACGGCGCTGCCCACCTTCATGCCTTGTTGTATCACAAACTGTTCAGGAAGACACTTCACGCTATTCCCTTTCTTGTCATAGGCTAATACCTCAAAGGTGTTGGTGCGTCCTTTTTCCAGCTGAACGGTGATCACTCTTCCTTGTGGTGTCACCTCGATGCGTCCGCTGTTCCAGGCGCCGTCGCCGCGGTTAAGCTCCACGTCGAGGGTTACGCCTTCGGGAGTTCGCAGGCTCACCCAGTCGGTCAGCTCTACGGTTGTAGGCTCGTAGCCGACATCGATTAAGACGGCTTCGGCATTCTGCTCGTTCGAGTCTTGCATCTCGGCAGGCATGTCAAGCGTGGATGCATAGAGCGCAGCCCCTGTGGCCACTACAGTCATCGGGTCAATGTCGGTGTCGGTCAGCGGGGCGACTTGCTTTTCCAGCATCTGCCGGATGAGTGGCAAGCGTGTGGGACCTCCCACCAGGATAATATGATTGAGGTCACTGCCTGTCAAAAGGTTGCGACGCAATAGGGTGAGGCAGATGTCTACGGCCTTCTGGAACAACGGGCGCATCACTTCGAAGGCTTGCTCTTGGGTGATGGTCAGGTCTATCTCCATCTCCTCGCCGTCGTCATCATTACCCAGGTCACCCAGATTGGAAAGCACGTCCTCACTCTCTTTGTGCGACAGTTGAATCTTTGCCTCCTCGGCATAGGTCTTCAGCGCGTCGCGCAGCTGTTCGTGCTTCTGCGGGTCGGACAGGATGCCGCTCAGCGAGTAGTTGGCGCCCAGGTGGGGCAGGATGATTTGATCCACGATAGCATAATCCAGGTTTTTGCCGCCCAGATAGTTGTCGCCTTCGGTATCGATTACCTGCACAATGCCTTCCTCGGCTTTCAGCAGGGCGACATCAAAAGTTCCCCCTCCAAAGTCAAACACCAGCCAATAGCCATTCTCCTGCTTGCTGCTCAGGCCGTAGGCCATAGCGGCAGCAATGGGTTCCTGCAACAGTTGGCAGTGCTCAAAGCCTGCCATATGGGCAGCCTCCATGGTGGCGGTCTTCTGATTCACGGTGAACTTTGCCGGCACTGTGATGACCACAGCGCGAGGCATATCATCATCCACAAACGAGCGCAGCGTCTGCAATACTATGGCCGACAATTCTTCGGACGTGTAATCGCGTTGCATGTTTTCGCTGTGATATGTGGTGTCGGTGCCCATGGTGCGCTTGAACTCCACGAAGGTGTTGGATGCCTTGGCTTTCCAGTTTTGTGTCACGCGGCGTTTGTCAAGCTTCATGTCATTATAGGCGCTATCGCCCACTTTGACACTCTGTCTTCTTGTGAACGACACGCAGGAGGGCATCACCTCGCGTAACGTGTCGGTGCGCAGGATAATGGGCTCACCTTTCTCCATGCGGCAGATGCTGGAATTGGTGGTGCCCAGGTCTATTCCGTAGTCTATTTTCAGTCTGGTCATATTATTGGATGTAGTTTTCTTGACTGTTGATTTCGATTATTTTACAGGGGTTGGCTCACCGTCACTTGAGCCACTTGTATCATGCGCCCCATGTAATTCACTTGAGGCTTGGTGACGCCGGTGATTCGGGCCGGATCGCCGGGCGACATTTGTTCGTCGATCACGAAATGGGCCAACACACGCATGCCGTCAACATAGGGCTGTCCTAATAGACTGGCCATCTCGTAGCCGTGGGCCTGTAATGTGGCCTTCATGCGTTCCACACAGCGGCACAATTGTTTATAACCGCGAACGTCGTCTTGCATGTGGCTCAGGTTAGCCTCCATGCGGCTCAACTCATCGGCGATGGCCAATGGCAAGCTGTGATCTGGATTGATTGTTTTGTCGTTCATTAGTCTATAGTCAGTGAGTCGGATTCTTGTGTCGGTTGGTGTTGTCTCATCAATGAGTCCATCTTGTGGACGATTGCCGCATCTATTGTAGGCCGTTTGATTTCTTCGGGCGGTCGTAAAGTAGCAGCTTCGGTAGCATTCGTCTTAAGCTTGGATTCTTCTTGTTGTAGTTTCTCTAATTCCTCGTTGAATGCTTCTAACCGCTGCTTTCTTTCTTCATACAGCTCGGCCCATTTTATCAGTGAGTCATCTGCTGCTGTTCTATCGTGATACTGCTGCAGCCATTTGGAATCAAACTCTATTTGCTTTAACTCGTTATGGTGATCTGGGCGTCCACTGGAATCGCACGTTCTACCCAAAAAAGCAAAAATCCAAATCAATCCAAAAGTGGCCACAAGGTTGATTAAACAAGAGTTTGAATCGTCTGAATTATTTGAATAAGTTGTAGCCGTCGGTCGTAACATGCGCTTCGATTCTGACAGCTCTTTGTATTCCGGGTCGTTTTCGTTCAAGTATCCCCACAACTCATTGAGCTGTTGATAAGCCAAAAATGGGTCGCCTAATAGATTGTCGGGATGCCCGTAATGACAGATTAACTTACACAGATTTTTGGCTGTCTCGTTGGCATAATAGGTGTAGACAACGGATTCGGAGCCCAACAGGTTCTTCAGGGCATTCACATGGCACATTTCACCCAACGCCTGGTCAATTACACTTTTCAACTTCGGCAAGTCGTTGGGGTCGGTGCGTTTCAACAGATTGATGGTTTCGTCCAGGGCTTGCTTGTGAAGGTTCTCCAGCACTCGCTTCATCTCGGTCTTCAATGGCTCTCCGGCTAAGTGGTCAAGCAACTTATGTGACAATTCGCTATTGGCCGCGTCCGATGACTTTGCGACCTCGCTCATGAACAACCTGAATTCCGATACATCGTTTTTGAAGCAGTTGGTGGCATGTGAGGCGAGCTCAATCCAGTTGCCTTCCATCACATCTAGCAACAACAAGTTCTTTTGTGCCGCATGGTCCGAGCGACGACTCCATAATTGGCGGGCCTCATTAACTCGATTGTCATTCAGCAGCGTGCAGGCTTCCAAGTCTTCCTGGGCATGGTCGCTGTCGCGCTCCAGCCAGAACCGGGCATAGTTGATGCGCTCGTCCTGCAGGGACAGGTCGGCCTCGGCTTGAGCCAGGTTTTCGTTGGTGATGAGTGGCAGCTTGGGCAACAGCGTCAGCCCGTTCAGCCACAACGGGAGTTGCACCTCTTGACCTACGCGGGCAAAGGCACGCAGCTGCGCTTTGTTCTGCTCGATTTCGCGCAGGGTGGCATTGGCGAACACGCCTAAGACACGCAACGGATTGTATTCTATCTGTGGTACATTCATCGTGAAGAATTGTCAGGAAGTCTATCGTTTATGTCGTAATAGAGACTAAAGTAACCTGACATCTATCAAGTTATTCATGATTATTTAAAATGATAACTGTGTTGTGCAAAGGTAAGAAATTTTCTTCACATCTGATAGCTTTCTCAGAAAAAAATGATGGATTCTTGGGCTCGGCACGTTTGCTTTGCTCGGGTTTTGTGTTCTGTCGGCTCTTTTCCGTTAAATTTTGCGAAATATTATCCGGATTTGCCCTCCAGTGTTGCACATCTTATAAAATAGTAGTAATTTTGCAGGCTAAATGCGCAAAAACGACTTTTCAATGATAAAAAAACTGACGATAATAGTGGCTCTGGCCTGCGTTCTTGTGGGCTGTGGTGAGTACAACAAGGTGATGAAAAGCACTGACCTTGAGTACAAGTATGCCTATGCCAAAAAGGCCTTCGAGAACAAGCGCTATGCTCAGGCCTACACGATTCTCAGCGAATTGGTGCCTATCTTCCGTGGCACACCTCATGCCGAGGAGTCACTTTATCTGTTAGGACTGAGTTACTACGAGAACAAGGACTACATCAGTGCCGGTTCCTACTTCAAGCAGTACTACCAGCGTTATCCTCGAGGTCAGTATGCCGAGTTGGCACGTTTTTATGCTGGCTACGGTTTCTACCTCGACTCCCCCGATCCGCAGCTGGATCAGACCGAGACCGTCCGCGCCATGGAAGAGCTTCAGGCATTCTTGGACTACTTCCCCAAGAGCGACAAGGCATCGATTGCCCAAAGCGCCGTTTTTGAACTTCAAGACAAGCTGGTGCTCAAGGAACTGCAGAACGCTACCCTCTACTATAACCTGGGTAACTACATGGGCAACAACTACGAGAGCGCTGTCATCACCGCACAGAATGCTATCAAGGACTATCCTTACAGCAAGTACAAGGAAGAGCTGGAGATGCTGGTGCTCAGAGCACGCTACCGCGAGGCTGTCGAGAGCGTTGTCGAGAAAAAGACCGATCGTTTCCGCACTGTCATCGACGAGTACTACTCGTTCATCAACGACTATCCTGACAGCAAGATGCGCAAGGAGGCTGACAACATCTTCAAGATTGCCAACAAGCACGTTAACGGCAATTGATCAATAGCAGAACAATAACCATACATTAATTATAATAGACATATGGATTACAAGAAGACTAACGCGCCACTCACCACTACAGTACATGACATCATTGAGATGGCAGAGCCCACCGGCAACATCTACGAGACCGTTTGCATCATCAGCAAGCGCGCCAACCAAATTGCTGCCGAGATGAAGTCCGATCTCGAGAAAAAGCTTGAGGAGTTCGCACAGCAGAACGACAACCTCGAGGAAATCAGCGAGAACCGTGAGCAGATCGAAATCTCGAAGTACTACGAGAAACTTCCCAAGCCCACCCTCATCGCAACCCAGGAATACCTGGAGGACAAACTGACCTATCGCAACCTTGCAAAGGAAAAAGACGAATTTTGAGATAGTAAAAAACGGCACCCACGCGGCGCCGTTTTTTATTTGACAATACCTCATCAACAGGCTCTATCATGGCCTGTCACTCCAGGCGGGCTGCAGCGAGGGTGAATAGTGAGACTGTCACGCCAGGGATTTGTTTTAGCAGGGTGGAGCACACGATGAGCGTTGATCCGGTGGTGATGACGTCATCCACCAGCAGGATATGTTTGCCGGCCAATTGGTCGGCATTGTTTTTCAGGGCGTAATTGCCTTGGATGTTCTGCCAGCGCTCCAGCGCCCCTTTGTGGGTCTGGGTGGAGTGGGGGCGAACGGCCTTCAGCGTTTCAACGTAAGGGATACCCAGTCTGTCGGTGAGGCCGCGGGCAAGGTATTCGCTCTGGTTGTAGCCGCGTTTGGCCAGCTTGCTGCGATGCAACGGCACTGCAGTCACCACATCTAAACCCTCAAAGAAATGACTGCCAGCCATGTCATCAACGGCACGCGCTGCTAGCCAGCGGCCCATTCGTGGGGTGTTGTGATACTTGATGTCGTGAAGGATGCTGGAATATGGCGAACCCTTCTCGTAGAAGAAATAGGCGGTGGCGCGTTCAATGGGCACTTGGCCGGCGAAGTGTTGCTCCATGGCGTTGAATGCGGTGTCCTCGTAGCGGGTGCGAGGCAATGCCGACAAGCACTGGCGGCACAGCCATCGCTCGTCGCCGTCGAGAGCCTTACCGCACACGGGGCACACGCGCGGCAGCACGACGTCGGCGGCAGCGTCAAGCCATTGTTTAATCGTCTTCAACATCGATATGGGTGATGCTGTTGATGCATTGGCTGGCGAGCTGGGCCTCAAAACCGCGTGATGAGGCAAACCGCATCATGGCCGCCCAAGCGGCACGTGGCTCGCGCTCTTGCACGGTGCGCCACTTGGCGCGCAGCAGTTCGGTCAACCGGGTGCGGTATTGTTCCTCGTCAAGCACGCTCATCGCTTCGTCAACCGTCTCGGTGGGAATGCCCTTCTGTCGCAGCTGGTGAGCGATTTTGATTCTGCCCCAGCCGTTAAAGGCAAATTTATCCTTGACATAGGCTCGGGCGAAACGGTGCTCGTTGATGAAGTCTTCCTCTTGCAGACGGCGCAGCACTTGGGTGATGTCGGCACCCGTCAAGCCCCACTTGACAAGTTTGGCGCGGATGTCGGCGGGCGACTGCTCGCTGCGGGCACACAGTGCCATCGCGCGGTTCATCGCCTGCGGGAGGGTTAGAGGCTGGCGGGTGTTATTCATCGGTGGTAAGGCTCGAGATGTTCTCGTCGGCAAGGAATGCCTTCAGTTCATCAAGGCGTTGCAGGGCTTCCTCGCGCCCTTGTTGATACACGCGGTTCATCTCGCTGGCGTCATGAGTGGTGCGGCTAACGTTGAGCGCTTTCTTGGGCCTGAAGACAAAGGCGTTTCCTTTGCGCTCTTGCTCGCGCACCTGCTGCAGCTGCATGTTGTAGTGGGCCGGACGTTTCTTGAGCGCTTCAATGACTTTGGGGTATTTGCGCAGCAACGGTTTCATCAGCCACAACCCATGTTCGGTTGACTTGCGGAAACCTTCCTCACGGGTGAGGATGACCACATTGCGCTCATAGCCCTTGCTCATCATGAACTCGAGGGGGATGGAGTCGGCAAGACCGCCGTCAAGCAACTTTCGGCCGCCCACCTCCACGGGCTGGGCTACCACGGGCATGGAAGCCGAAGCGCGTATCCACTCAAAGAAGTCGTTGTCCACGTGCGTCAGCCGCTGGTACACACCGCTGCCGCTGTTCACGTCAAAGCACACCGCGTAGCACTCCATCGGGGTGTCCTCGAACACGTTGTAGTCGAACACGTCATAGTGCTTCGGCACCAGGTGGTAAGCGAAATAAGCGTTATAGTAGTTGCCGGTCTTCAGCAGGGAGCGGATGCCGCTGTAGCGCTTGTCACGGGAGAAGCGAACGTTGTAACGCAGGGCCCGACCCGCCTGATGGGATTTATAATTGCAGCCGAAGGCGATACCTGCCGACACACCTACCATGCCGTCAACGTAGAGGTTATTCTCCATCATCACGTCGAGGATGCCGCAAGTGTACATGCCGCGCATGCCACCACCTTCCAGCACGATGCCCGTCTTGCCAGTTGCCATAATTATCTTTTTTGATTATTTTTTGCAAAGATAGTGAATTTAATTGATTACCTATGGCTTAAATCACATTTTTTTTGTTTATATTTGCGCAATAAAACTCTAAATCTTAACTGCGATGAAACATTTTAGCTTTTTCCGTGTGATTGCCGTTGTGGCGCTCTTGGCAGTGGCACATCTTGGCGTGAATGCCGCCTCCCGACTTCACGGTGATGTCAATGGGGACGGATACGTGAATATCAGTGACGCGACAGCGTTGATCAGTATGCTGCTGTTGCCCGATGCCGAGCAGCAGCCCGATGCCGACTTCAATGGCGACGGCGCGGTGAACATCTCGGATGCCATCATGCTCATCAACTTCATTCTCAATGAGCCTGTATCACCGCCCAACACAGAGACTATTACAGTCAATGGCGTGTCGTTCACCATGGTTGAGGTCGAGGGAGGATCCTTCCTGATGGGCGCCATTCCCGAGGAATTTTACTACGCGATGCGCAACGAGTCGCCGGCTCACAATGTGACACTGTCGGGCTATTTTATCGGCCAGACCGAAGTCACTTGGGAATTGTGGTGTACCGTGATGGACCTCGATCCGTCGCTCTATAATATGGACCCGCAATGCCCTGTCGTGAAGGTGAGCTTGTTTGACTGTGCGAGGTTTGTGGACAAACTCTCGGAACTCACAGGCAAGGTCTTCCGTATGCCCACCGAAGCCGAGTGGGAATATGCCGCACGTGGTGGTTGCAGCGGGGTGAGATACAGGTACGTCGGTGGAAACGATATCGATGAGGTGGCCTGGTACTCGGAAAATTCCGATAACATGGCGCATCCTGTGGCAGGCAAAATGCCTAATTCACTCGGGATTTATGACATGTCGGGCAACGTCGGTGAGTGGTGCCAGGACTGGTATGGCGGTTATCCTTACGACGCGCAAGTCAATCCTGTCGGGCCTGAGTCTGGTGTTTATAACGTAGTCAGGGGTGGCGCTTGGAACATTAGTCATGAATACTGTCATGTGACATACCGTACAAGCTTCGCACCTGAAGATAAATACGAATTTTTGGGATTTCGCATCGTCATGAATAAGTGACATCGTGGAATTTTGACACATTTTTGAGCCGTTTGTGCTGAAATAACATTTTTTTTGGTTTTTTCTTGGCGGATTTGTCGTTTGATAACGGGAAATGTGCTAATTTCGCACGACTTTTCAACCTTTAATAACCACAATGAAGAAATTAGACACTCTGCTGGCCGAGAAGCTCATGCGAATCAATGCCATCAAACTGCAGCCCGACAGCCCGTTCACATGGGCTACCGGCTGGAGATCACCCATTTATACCGACCTGAGAATGACGCTGTCCTATCCCGAGGTGCGCAACCTCATCAAGGTAGAGATGGCAAGACTGATTATGGAAAACTTCGGCGATGCCGAGGTCATTGCCGGAATCGCTACCGGAGCCATCGCACATGGCGCGTTGGTGGCCGACTCCTTGGCCATGCCATTCGTCTATGTCCGCTCCACTCCGAAGGATCACGGTCTTGAGAACCTCATCGAGGGAGACATCAAGCCGGGACAGAAGGTCGTCCTCATCGAGGACCAGCTCTCGACAGGCAACAACTGCATGAAGTGCCTGAACACCGTGCGTGAGGCTGGAGGCATCGTGCTGGGTGTCGTGGTCATCTTCGACTACCAGTTCTCCATGGCAGCCAAAGCCCTCAAGCGTGCCAAATTGCCGGTAATCACCCTCTCCAATTTTGAGACGATGATCGATGTCGCCCTCGACAACGGCACCATCGCAGCTGCCGATGCCGATACCTTGCAGCAATGGCACAGCGACCCCGAGAACTGGACGTCGGCGGCCTTTGACGCCGTTGACTGATAAAGTCTAACAATTAAACACCTAAGGCATAAAATGGAATCTTTCAAGAGCGCTCCTCATAGCATCAACTGTGATGCAGCGATTATCTACAGCAAACTTGTCAACCCCTCGCTCATCAAGCGGCAAATCGAGGCTCACGCCGACCAGATTGACGCGTCGGCACGTCAGCACCTCGACACGGTCAGGTTTACCGACGACGCCGTCTCCATCCAGTCGCCAATGGGCGAGGTGACCCTCTCGCTCGACCATGAGAAGAGCGTCCAGGACCAGCGCGTGGTCTATACCGCTTCCCAGTCTCCGGTGCCCATCAACATGGTCATCAACCTCGAGGCACAGCAAGACGGCACTACCATGAGCACTGCCGAGCTTGAGGTTCAACTGCCTTTCTTCCTGCGCAAGATGGTTGAAGGACAGCTGCAGGAAGGAGCTAACCGCTTTGGCGAACTCCTCTCGCGCATCCCGTTCGAGCGCCTGTAGAAACCACTACTTTTTCTGGTTATCCTAACGCATCGAGATCACGGCTGAATGATGGCCCAGTGATCTCGGTGCCTTATTTTCATGTGTTAAACGATTGCATTGACTGTTATCTTGTTGACTCTCAGTCGCTAAGCGGTTTGCTGCGAAATTTTTGATGGTTTTTGTAACTGATTGTAAATCAGCGGCATATAGCATCGTGCTACTGAAGAACAGTAGATTAAGGGTTCTCGGGCATGCTAAATTAAGGATTTTTTCGTACCTTTGTGCCCAAATTTGAGAATTATAACTGTAAGGTTATGTTGGACTTATTGTTTGAAACCAGTTGGGAGGTCTGCAACAAGGTGGGCGGCATCTATGCCGTGTTGTCCACTAAGGCTAAGACGCTCCGCAAACGCTATAAAGACAACCTCATCTTCATCGGTCCCGACTTGTGGACCGCCGACTCGCCGTCGCCTTACTTTGTCGAGGGCAAGACACCGCTTGATGCCTGGCTGAAGCAGGCGCGGCTGCCCGAAGGTATGAGGGTGAGGGCCGGACGTTGGGACGTGCCGGGAAAGCCTGTCGCCCTGCTGGTGACATTTGACGTGCTTTACCCTTACAAGAACGCCTTGTATACCGACATGTGGAACCGCTATCGTGTGGATTCCCTGCACGGCTATGGGGATTATGACGAGAGCTGCATGTTCGCTTATGCTTCCGCCTTGGTCATTGAGAGCATTGTCAAGTGGAAAAACGATCCCAAGCTGAAGATTGTCGCCCATTTTGATGAATGGACGACGGGAATGGGATTGTTGTATGTCAAGACCCACCTGCCGCAGGTGGCCACCGTGTTCACGACTCATGCCACGAGCATCGGTCGCAGCATCTGTGGTAACGGCAAGCCGCTGTATGACTTCATGGAGGGCTACCACGGCGACCAGATGGCTGAGGAACTCAACATGCAGTCCAAGCACTCGCTGGAGAAAGCGGCAGCCCATGCCGCCGGCGCTTTTACAACGGTGAGTGACGTGACGGCGCGCGAGTGCCGCCAGCTGCTGGAGCGCCTGCCCATGGTGACGCCCAATGCCTTTGAGCAGAATTTTGTGCCCAAGGGCGCCAAGTTCACCGCCCAACGCAATGCCGCGCGCAAGCGTCTGCTGCAGATGGCCGGCGCCTTGACAGGAACTGAGTTCCCCGATGACACCATGATTGTCGCCACGTCGGGACGCCTGGAGATGCGCAACAAGGGCATCGACGTCTATCTGGACGCCCTGTCGTCGTTGCGCTCATCGCTGGATTGTGTGACCAGCCAGGCGCGTAAAGTGCTGGCCCTGGTGCTCGTTCCCGCCTGGATGCGCTCGCCGCGAGTCGACCTTGCCGAGAATATGCGTGTCAAGAATCCGCACCGCCTGTTCGACCCGGTAATCACCCATTATCTGCACAACGCCGACAGCGACCCGGTGTATAACCGCATCAACACTTTGGGTTTCCACAATGAGCCGGGCGACAAGGTCACGGTCATTGATGTGCCATGCTACCTGAATGGCAATGATGGCATCATGAACATGACCTATTATGACCTGCTGCCAGGTCTTGATGCTGCGGTATTCCCCTCCTATTACGAGCCGTGGGGTTACACGCCGCTGGAGAGTGCCGCTTTTGGCGTGGCTACCATCACGACCGATCTGGCGGGCTTCGGCCAGTGGGTACTCGATACCCACGGCGACGATAGCGACGCTTGTGGCATCAAGGTGCTTCACCGCAACGACAGCAATTATGGTGAGACAGTCCAAACCATCGCTTCGAGCCTCATCAACCTCTATGTGATGGACCGTAAGATGGCTCAACGCGTCAGCAGGGGAGCCAAGGCGACCAGCAAGGTGGCTTCATGGGAAAATTTCATCAAGTATTATGATGAGGCCTATCGCCATGCGCTCAGCCGTTTAGATGATAACAAAGAATTAGATATATAGTTGCATCAGTCAACTTGATACTGATAATAAAATTGAAACTCTAGAATAATTATGAAAATTCAAGTCAGCAACAGCAATGCTCCCCAGTGGAGGAGTATCACTGTGAAATCGGATTTACCTGGTAAACTCCAAAAACTCAACGAAATGTCACGCAACCTGTGGTGGGCGTGGAATGTCGAGGGAAAGACCCTGTTCCATGACCTGGACCGCGACACCTGGCGTGCCACGAGCGAAAACCCCGTTAAGATGCTGCAGTCTCTCACCAACGAGAAGATTGACGCCATTCAGGCCGATCCTGCCATGATGGCGCGCATCGACAGCACCTACGAGGCCTACAAGAAATACATGAAGAAGCCCTTGCGCAAGGACCTCCCCTCGGTGGCCTACTTCTGCATGGAGTACGGCTTGTGCAACGCTTTGAAGATTTATTCGGGCGGCCTGGGAATCCTTGCCGGTGACTATGTCAAGGAGGCCAGCGACCGCTGTGTGAACATGACCGCTGTGGGTTTCCTTTATCGCTACGGCTATTTCACCCAGACGCTCGCCATGGACGGTCAGCAGATCGCCAACTACGAGGCCCAGAACTTCAACCAGTTGCCCATTGAGCCCGTCCTGGACGAGACCGGTCACCAGTTGGTGCACCGCGTGCCTTATCCTGGCCGCGATATCTTTGTCAATGTATGGCAGGCCAACGTGGGACGTGTCAAGCTCTATCTGCTCGACACCGACATCGACCTCAACAGCGAGTATGACCGCGAAATCACGCACAAGCTCTATGGTGGTGATTGGGAGAACCGCATCAAGCAGGAGTACCTGCTCGGTATTGGTGGCGTGCTGCTGCTCAAGCGATTGGGTATCAAGGCCGACATCTACCACTGCAACGAGGGCCATGCCGCTCTGTTGAACCTGCAGCGTCTGGTGGACTTCGTGCAGGAGGACGGTTTGTCCTTCAACGAGGCTCTCGAGATTGTCAGGGCCACGTCGCTCTATACGGTTCACACTCCCGTGCCCGCCGGTCATGACTACTTCGACGAGGAGCTCTTCGGCAAGTATATGGGTGGCTATCCCGAGCGCCTGGGTATCTCCTGGCAGGAACTCATGGACATGGGCCGCGAGAACCCCGGCAGCGACGAGCGCTTCTGCATGAGTACCTTCGCCTTGAACACCACACAGGAGAGCAACGGCGTGAGCTGGCTCCACGGTGAGGTGTCCAAGAAGATGTTTGCCGGCATCTGGAAGGGCTATGCCCCCGAGGAGTCTCACGTGGGTTATGTCACCAATGGTGTCCACATGCCCACCTGGGCCGCTAGCGAGTGGAAGGTGTTCTACAAGCAGGTGCTTGGTGAGGATTTCTTGGAACATCAGGAACTGGAGTCGGCTTGGGCTCCGTTGATGAACGTCCCCGACGAGAAAATCTGGGAGATGCGCATGCTGTTGAAGCAGAAGTTCATCCGCTTCGTCAAGCGAGACTTCAAGGAGAGCTGGCTCAAGAACCAGGGCGATCCCACCCGCATCGCTAACATCGTGGACAAGATCAACCCCGACGCACTGCTCATCGGCTTTGCCCGCCGCTTCGCGACCTACAAGCGTGCCCACCTCATCTTCAATGACCTGGACCGCCTGAAAAAGATCGTCAACGACGAGCGCTACCCCGTGCAGTTCATCTTTGCCGGTAAGGCTCACCCTGCCGACGGTGCTGGCCAGGGCCTGATCAAGCGCATCATCGAGATCAGCAAGATGCCCGAGTTCCTGGGCAAGATCATCTTCCTCGAGAATTACGACATGACGCTCTCCAAGCGCCTCATCACGGGTGTTGACGTGTGGCTCAACACGCCCACGCGTCCCCTCGAGGCATCGGGCACTTCGGGCGAGAAGGCCGAGATGAACGGTCTGCTCAACTTCTCGGTGCTCGACGGATGGTGGTATGAGGGTTACCGCGAGGGCGCCGGCTGGGCATTGACCAGCAAGCGCACCTACACCGATCAGTCGCAGCAGGATAAACTCGACTCGGCAACCATCTACTCGATGCTCGAGAACGAGATCATCCCCCTGTATTTCGCCAAGAACAGCAAGGGCTACTCTCCCGAGTGGGTTCAGTACATCAAGAACTCCATCTGCCACATCGCCCCCAACTACACCATGTCGCGCATGATGAAGGACTACTTCGAGAAGTTCTACTGCCCGCAGGCCAAGCGTGCCAAGGAGCTGACGGCCAGCAAATATGCCATGGCCAAGCGCATTGTGGCTTGGAAGGAGCGTGTCGCAGCCCGTTGGGACGACGTGAATCTGGTGGGCGATATCATGGGCAACCGTGACGCCATCGCCCTGGGCAAGGAGGATATCGACGTGACGATGCGTATCGACACCGCCGGCCTGGGACGTGACGTGAAACTGGAGCTCGTGGTTTACAAGGAGGAGGACGGACAGACCACGTTCTACCGCAAGGCAGAATTCAATGTTGTGGCCGAGGACGGCGATGTCCTCACCTACAACTGCAAGGTGCCCTTCCGCGAGAACGGCGTCTTCCGTTACGCTTACCGTGCCTTCCCCTGGTGTGACGACCTGCCCCACCGTCAGGACTTTGCTTACGTCAAGTGGCTCTAAGCCCTGATTGAGGTAACTGATTAACCGGCAGCTGCTTGGGCGCCCTTCAAGGGTTCCGGGCAGCTGTCGGTCTGTTTTTTGACACCTCTCCCGTCGCGTCGTTTTCTCCCCCTGGGGGCAGGCTTCCGTCCCTGCCGATGGTCTTCGCCCGGTGTTTACCCTGTCCAGGGACCGCAACGCAGATGCGTTGCGAGCCTGGCTCGTAAATCAGCGCCTCTTTCCCTTAAAAGTCTCATAAAACCCCTGCTTGAAGCTAAAATCCGGGAAAAATACTTGCGGTTTCCAATAATTTTGTAAATTTGCCAGTTAATATGGATTAGTCCGCAGCAACGACAAAGAGAGATGTTCGGTAAAAAGGGAAATATGTTCAGCAAACTCGCGCGATGGGTGTCGACAGGCGTCCTCGGCCTCGTCGCCGCCTTGCCCTTTGCCGCCTATATCCCCTGGGTGCAGAACAAGGCTGCCGACATCGCTGCCGACTATGCCAGCAAGAAGACCGGCATGGACATCAGCGTGGGCGACGTGAGGGTGCGTTTCCCGCTCGACGTCAGTGCCACCGATGTGCAGGTCATCGATCAGAACGGCGACACGCTTTTCAAGGCCGACGAGGTCAAGGGTAACGTCAAGCCCGGCCCGTTGCTCGACAAGAAGGTGGAGGCCGATAATGTCTCCCTCAAGGGGGCCAAGAGCCAAATCAAGACCGAGGACGGCTCCATGGACCTCGACGTGGACGTGGAAGATGCCGGCATCGACAAGGCCGCCGTCGACCTGAACAACAACAAGGTGGACGTGAACAATGCCTCGCTCAAGGGGGGCAAGGCCAAGATGAGCTACAAGCCCGAGAAGAAAAAGCCTGATCCCAACAAGGAGCCGAGCAAGCCCTGGAAAGTCAATGCCAAGAAGGTCACGGCCGATGATGTGGACTACAAGATGGACATGAAGCCCACCATCGACAACCTGGATGCCAAGGTGAAACATGCCGAGGCCAAGAACGTGAAAGTCGATACGGGCGATCAGACGGTTGACGTCGGTGAACTCAATGTCGACCAGGCCGACGTGAACTACGAGTATCCCAGCGAGAAGGATGCCAACCAGTATCGCAAGGATCACCCGATGCCCAAGGACGCGGCCGATGACAGTGGCGACGACAAGCCCTGGAAGGTCAAGGCCGATAAGGTGAGACTGACGAACAGCAAGGGAAAATATGCCCAGACCGGGCACAAACCCAACAAACCCGGCACTTCGCTCGACCCGGACCATATCGAGGTGGAGGATGTCAATGCGGCCATCGACAACTTTGAGTACGACGGCGACAACCTTAACGTGCCCGTCAAGCATCTCTCGGGCAAGGAACGCAGCGGCCTCCAGGTCAAGGATGCCAGCGGCACGGTCAACAAGAACAAGAACGGCCTTGACTTGAACGACATGCGGCTCAAGACCAAGGGCAGCGACATCAAGCTTGACGCCCATGTGGACCAGGATATGCTCGACGGCAAGGCCAATGGCAAGGCCAATATCGATACCGACAGTAAAATCGACCTCAACGAGGTGGAGAAACTCGTGCCCGAGGCCCGTGACGCCCTCAAGGACATTCCTCACAACAAGCCCGTGCGCCTCAAGGCCAAAGCCCGTGGCAATACCGACCGCCTGGATGTCCACTCGCTGGATGCCGATGTGCCCGGAATTGGACGCATCAAGGGCAAGGGTACCATCTACCATCCCACCGACATGGACCGCATGAAGCTTGACATGGACACCGAGGTGGACCTGCGCGACCCGAGTATTCTGAACAAGATGCTGGGCCTGGACGGCGTGAAACTGCCGCCCATGAAGATGAGCGGCAAGATCAACAAGAACGGCTGCACTTATATCGCCCGCAACCTGCGCATCACCACCGGAGGCGGCACGATGAGCGGCAACGGCTATTTCAACGCCTGCAACGAGGACTATGACGTGGATGCCACGTTCAACAACTTCCCCGTCAACTCGTTCCTGCCCGACTACGATGTCAAGAACCTCACGGGAAGCATCAACGCGCGTGGCCATGGCTTTGACTTCACCGATTGCGGCGACACTTGGACCGATGCCACCGTCAACCTGGCCGGTGTTCGCTATAACGGCACCCATTACGGCAACATCAAGGCTCACGGGAAGCTGCATGGCGGTTACGCCGATGTGTATGCTTCGAGCGCCAACAAGGGCTGCGACTTTGACGCTAACGCCCACGGCACGATATGTGACGACCATTACGTGTTCACTGCCGATGGCAACATCCGCGACTTGGACCTGCACCGCCTCGGCATGTATGACGGCGTCTGTGACGGTTCTGCCAGGGTGCACGCCACTGGCGACATCAACCTGCGCACCCAGCGCTGGGATGCCGACCTCACGCTCACTGACCTCGATTGGAAACTCGACAGCAGCAATCTCGTTGCTGATGACGCCCATGCCACATTGCACAGCACCCCGACGCAGACGTGCATCATGATTGAGAACGAAGACAATTATGCTCATATCAACGCACCGAGTGCCATGATGCCCCTGATCGAGGGCTTCCAGAAGACTGCCGATGAGGTGCAACGCCAGTTTAAAGAACGCTGGATCGACGTTGAGCGTCTCAAGGATTCGATGCCGTGGTTTGACTTTGATATGCACATGGGTACCGACGGTATTGTGCAGCGCTATCTCCAGCAGTATGAAATGGACTTCCGTGACATCAGCTGCGAGATGAGCCGTGACACAAGCCTCGTCTTGAACGGCAGGGCTAACGGCATCAGCTATGGCGAAACCAATATTGACACGCTCTTGATTCACGCCAATGAGTTGCGCAACAAGTACCTTGCCTTCAGTGCTCACATGGGCAACAGGCCAGGCACATGGGACGAATTTGCTCAAGTGGATGTGGAAGGCGGCATCAAGGGGTCGACGATTGATTTCCTGTTACAGCAGCACAATATCAAGGGCGAGACGGGCTACCGCCTGGGCTGCAACGCTCGCCTCGAGGAGGATGAGGTGAGAATGCGCTTCTTCTCCAAGGATCCCGTGATTGGCTACCGTCACTGGACAATGAACGAGGACAACTACTTGAATGTGGACTACCGTACACGCATGGTAGATGCCAAGGTGCTGTTGCGTAGCGACAGCAGCAGCCTCGAGCTGTTGACGACACGACTGCCGGGTGAAAACTCCGAGAACGTTCAGCTCAAAATCGACAACCTGCGCATCGAGGAGTGGACACGACTTGTGCCCATGCTGGATAACACGAGCGGCATCGTCAACGCCAATGTAGACCTCAACTGGGATGGCAGCAATGCCGACGGCGATGGCACCATCGATATCAAGGACTTTGTCTATAACGGCAAGCATGAAGGCGACGTGTCGCTCAAGGCCGACTTCGACCTTGACCCGGCAACAGCGACCACCAAATTGACGGCCGACCTCATCGTCGACGGCAAGAATGCCGTGACACTGCGAGGCGCACTCAACGACGTGACCTCTCAAACACCCCTGAACATCGAGGCGTCATTCAACCGCTTCCCGCTGAACAGGGCCAATCCGTTCATCCCCGGCGATTACATCTGGCTTGAGGGATATGCCTTGGGCACGATGGCCGTGAGTGGCTCGCTGGACAACCCGCGCGTCAATGGCTATCTCGTTGCCGATTCGGCAACCGTCAACCTGCCGCGTTACGGCAGTTCGCTCAAGTTTGCCGGTGACCGCATCCCCGTCGACGACAACGTCATCACCTTCAAGGATTATAAACTCATAGGTTCTAACCGTAGCCCCGTTTATCTCAATGGCTTGGTTGATTTGAAGGACCTCGATAACATGGTGATTGACTTGAAGGCCAACGGCCGCGAGGTCCAGTTCATGGACAGCAAGCAGGACGAGTTGACACAGATTTTCGGCAAGGGTCTTGCCGATATCAACGCCACCGTCAAGAGCCGTGGCGACGTCATGACGGTAAGGGCCGACGCCACGTTGCTTTCGGGGTCTAACATCACCTATGTGATGATGGATGACATCTCACAGCTGTCGACAACCGTCGATGAGAATATGGTGACCTTTGTCGATTTCAATCAACCCGCGAAGGGACAGACGATTCTTGTGACGGGCAAGGGTAGCAGTGCAACGAGCATCGTGGTCAATATCGACGTGCAGCAAGGCGCAATCATCAACGCTTACCTCTCGGAGGATGGACAGAACCGCGCCACCATCGACGGAAGCGGTCGAATGAAGTATTCGCTCGACTTCGCCGGCAGGGACAACCTCACGGGTACCTATACCATCGCCAACGGAAACTTGCGCTACACGCCGCCGCTCATGACACAGAAGAACTTCAACATCACCAGCGGCAGCACCATCTCGTGGACGGGTGACATGTTAAATCCGCAACTCAACCTTCATGGCACCGAGCGACTCAAGACGAGCGTCTCCAGCGAGCACGAGGGCGCCCATCCGGTAGAATTCCTCATTCAAGCCAAGTTGGGCGGCACGCTCAGCAACATCGACTTGAAGTTTGACCTCAGCTGTGAGAGTGATGCGTCAGTGCAGAACGAGCTCCAGTCCATGAGTGACAATCAGCGATCTCAGGCTGCCATCAACCTGTTGTTGTATAACACTTATTCGGGTACCAACAGCGCCGGTAACATCAAGAGCCTCACGGCAACCTCAGCATTGTTCTCCTTCCTGCAGTCCAGACTCAACGCTTGGGCGGCACAGACCTTGCCGGGCATCGATCTCTCCTTCGGCATCAACCAGTATGAGGGTAACCGGAACGGTGCCCTGGAAACCAGCTACAGCTACCGTCTGGCCAAGTCGCTGTTCAATGACAGGTTCAAGATTGTCGTCGGTGGTGAGTACAGCACCGATGCCAAGGAGGCAGAGCACATTGCCGACAACCTCTTCAACGATGTCTCGCTGGAATACTACCTCAATGACACTGGCTCCCGCTACCTGAAGCTGTTCCGTCACTCGAGTTACGAGAACGTGCTTGAGGGACAAGTTACCGAGACGGGAGTGGCCTATGTGCTCAAGCGCAAGCTCACCAACCTCAAGAACCTGTTCACCTTCAAGCATTCAAGGGAATACTTGCTGCGTGACTCGCTTGAAAAGGCCCGAAAGGCTGAATTGAAACTGCAGGAAAATGCCATCGATGCTATGAGCTCCGATAATACCTACATCGTTCCACTTGATGACGATAAGGACATTGATAAACCTACCGTTGTCCGCAAAAAAGATGATGAGAATGATGAACATTAAGACATATATTCACATCCTGGTGGCTGTGGGCCTGTTGGCAATTGCGGCTTCCTGCTCAACAACCAAGAAGTTGGGCGAGAACGATGTGCTCTATACGGGTGTGAAGCACCTCAAGTATCACGAGGATAGCGTCAAGTTGGAGGATGGCGTCAAGGCGGACATCTTCACGGCCATCAACGTCAAGCCCAACAATCCGTTGTATTCTCCCTATTACCGCACTCCTTTCCCCTTCGGCTTGATGATCTATAACAACATCGACGAGAATGCCACGGGATTCAAGGGATGGCTTTACAAGCATTTTGCCGCCAAGCCGGTACTCATCAGGCGAGTCAACCCCAAGGCCCGTGTGGACATGATCAACACCATCCTGCACAACAATGGCTATTTCACTTCGTCGGCCAACTACACCCTGAATCAGTCCAAGGATCCCAAGAAGGCCAAAATCTCTTATGACGTGACGGTCAACCCTCCCTATCGTATCGGCAACGTGCAGTACACGGGAGGCCAGGATCCGCTCATGCAATTAGTGGACTCGCTGGCGAGCGTCAACCGCTATCTGCAGACGGGCAGCCGCTATTGTCTGGACTCGTTGAGTGCGGTCCGCATCGACATCACCAATTTTGTGCGCAACAGGGGCTATTACTTCTTCAGGCCCGAATATATCCAGTACCTGGCCGACAGCATCCAGGACAATGGCGTGATTCACTTGCGCATGATTGAATCCAACGACATCCCCAATAATGCCAGGATGCGTTACCGTACCAATGACATCGTGGCAACGGTGGTCAACGATGACGGGGTGGGGGAGCCCGACACCATCGAGTCTGATCGCTGCACGCTCATCAAGTATGAGCCGGTATATATCAAGGACAAAGTGATTCCTAACTGCATCAGGGCCCGCAAGGGACGTCTATTCCGTGTGAACAGTATCGACCGCACACAGGCGGCGCTGGCCAACCTCGGCATCTTCAGTACGGTGGACATCCAGGTGCAGCCTCTTGACACGATCACCCCTGAGGGTGAAGGCCTGCTTGACCTGGCCATCTATTGCCAGCTCGACAAGCCTTGGGAAGTGACGTTTGAAATGCAAGGCGCTTCCAAGAGTAACAGTTTAATCGGACCGGGTATCGAAATCGGTGCCAGTCACAAGAATGCCTTCAAGGCAGGAGAGAAGTTCTCGGTGGATATTTATGGTAACTATGAGTGGCAGACCGGTGGCGCCGGCAGTTACAAGGGCTCCGACTTCAACTCCTATGAGTTCGGTATTGAGTCCAAATTGGATTTCCCGCGCTTGTTGGCCCCCAAGTTCCTGTATCCCTCTCGACGTTACACCAACTGGACCCGATTCTCGATCAGTGCCGACCTGATGAACCGTCCGAACTATTTCAAGATGTCACAGCTCTCGTGTGCCGCCACATGGGAATGGCATGCCAACCGCTATTCCAGTCACGTGCTCACACCATTCAAGCTCACCTACAACCGCTTGTTGAGCAGCAGTGCGAAATTTGATACAATCATGAAGCGCAATCCCGCTTTGGAACGTAGTTTCAACAGCGTATTTATCCCCAAGATTGAGTATACTTACACCTACGACCGCAAGCTAACGCCGCGCGACCGTATCACGTTCACGGCCAGTTTTTCCGAGGCCGGCAATATCGCTTCCGGCATCTGGTCCCTCTGTGGAGCCAAGGGCACCAAGCAATTGCTCGGCACTCCATTTTCACAGTTCGTCAAGGCACAGGGACAGGTGGTGTGGACACGTAATTTCGGGGTGGAATCGGCAATAGCGTCAAGGGTGTTCCTTGGTGCCTTGCATGCCTATGGCAACAGCAGCGAGGCGCCATACCGAGAGCAGTTCTATGTGGGTGGCTCTAATTCGGTGAGGGCCTTTGCCGTGCGTTCTTTGGGACCTGGTAGTTACCCTGGTGGCTTTATAAAGGAAGACTCCACCAGTTATTCCTATTATGACCAGACGGGTACTTTTAAGTTTGAGGCCAATATCGAGTATCGTTTCCCCATCCTGAGTTACTTCAAGGGTGCTGTCTTCCTGGATGCAGGCAACATCTGGCTTTTGAAAGAGGACGAATCACGTCCTGGAGGAGTGCTGAAGATGAAGAATTTCTTCAAAGAGTTGGCGGTGGGTACGGGTGTCGGACTGCGCTTCGACATGTCGATGCTTGTGGTCAGGGCCGATCTGGGTATTGCGATTCACGCTCCCTATGACACCGGCAAGAGTGGCTACTACAACATTCCCAGTTTCAAGAAGGGTCTGGCCTTCCACCTGGCGATTGGCTATCCATTCTAGCGACAAGGAGAAACAAAAAACCACCCGATTCGGGTGGTTTTTTGTTGATGAGATGTCTGTCAAGCGAACGTTAACAGGCGGTCTTTGTCATTTGTCGCTGTCGTTCTTCTTCACCAGACGTTCATATTCGGGATTACCCTCTCGCAGCAGACGTTGGTAACGCTCGCGGTCATTAAGAATTTCGAGGGCTGTCTGCAGGTCGCGGTTACGGTGGTTGATGATTATGCTGTAGGCGCTCTGGTCGCCGTACACGTCACGCGCGATCAACCCCTTGATGATATCCTTTAACAGTTGCTTGCTCGTTTCGTATTGTTCAGCATCGAAGTGGACACTGTCCTGTTCTCCCAGGGCAATGTAGTCTTTCATCATCTCGTCGGTGACGATAAAGCCTCGGTCAAAGTCTTTGACGGTCTTGAACTGCTTGCTGATTTTCTTGCGTTGTTTGTCCACATACTTGATGGCATACTGGTTGCTGATGCCTTTAGCCGTGAGGTTGCGGTAATAGACCGAATACTCGGTGGTGTCAACAGGGACAAACACGTCGGGCATCACGCCGCCACCGCCATAGATGGTGCGGCCGTTGATGCGTGTGTAGTAGCGCTGGGATTCATTGAACTGGATGCTGTCCAGGCAGTAATATTCGCCCTCGTTGTAGCGGTCGAGAAGCTCGTTCTCGTAGGCTTTCTTGTCGCCACGGTTGTAGGGTTTCTGGATGCAACGTCCGCTCGGGGTGTAGTAACGGGCAACAGTGAGGCGCATCATCGAGCCGTCATCAAACTTGAAAGGACGTTGAACCAAACCCTTGCCGAAAGTGCGGCGGCCGACCACCACGGCACGGTCCCAATCCTGCATCGCGCCGGCAAAGATTTCGGCTGCCGAGGCAGAGTACTGGTTGACCATGACCACCATCGGCAGGTTCTGGTATTTGCCAAAACCGTTGGCGTTGGCCTCGTTGCGAGGAGTGTTCTCGCCCTCGGTATAGACCATCAACTGACCATGATCGAGGAACTCGTTGCACATGTCGATAGCGGCATTCAGATAACCGCCGCCATTGTCGCTCAGGTCCATGATGAGCTGGGTCATGCCCTGCTTCTCCAATGCTTTGAGGGCATCCATCATCTCCTCATGTGTCTTGGCGCCGAAACGGGAGATACGCAGGTAGCCCGTGCGCTCATCAAGCATGTATTGGGCATCGATGCTGTGCAAGGGAATGTTGTCGCGTGTGATGCGGAAAGTGATGAGTTCCTTCTCGCCTGGGCGCTTCACCTTGATGGTGACATTAGTGCCCTTCTTGCCGCGCAGTCGTTTCTGGATGTCGCTGTTCTTCATTTTGACGCCGGCGATGACGGTGTCGTTCACATAGATGATGCGGTCACCGGCAAGTACACCGACACGCTCGCTGGGGCCGCCAGGAACGGTCTGGATGACATACAGCGTGTCCTTGTTCATGTTGAACTGGATACCAACACCGCTGAATTCGCCCTGCAGGGGCTCCTCCAGCTCTTTGGTCTCTTTGGCGTCGGTATAGGATGAATGCGGGTCAAGACTCTCAAGCATGCCCTTGATGGCCTCTTCTATCAATTTATCCTCGTTGACCGAATCAACATACAGCGTTGAGATGGCATACTCGGCATTGAGCAGTTTCTGCATCCCTTTGGCCATCCTTTGGGCTGACAGGTTCAGCGCCAGCAGCAGACTAAGGGAGACTACAAATAATGTCTTTTTCATTTGTGATACCGTTGATGTTTATTGGCTTTATTGGTTGTGAGTGGGGAGTTGGTTAACGTCGGCTTCCTTGGGCAGATAGGCGCTCACGTCTTGATTGTACCTGACCAGCTCGCGCACGATGCTGCTGCTGATGTGGCTGTATTCGGGCAACGTGTAGAGCAGAATGGTCTCGATACCAGTCAGGTCACGATTCACCTCGGCAAGATGCTTCTCGTTCTCGAAGTCCTGAATCAGGCGCACACCGCGGACAATGAACTGGGCGCCGACTTCCTTGGCGACATCAACGGTCATGCCGGTATAGGTGATAACCTCAATGCGCGGGTCATCCTTGAATACGCTCTCAATCCATGCCTTGCGCTGTTCCATGGTCATGAACGAACGCTTGTCTCCGTTCACGCCGATGGCGATGACAAACCGGTCGAACAGCGGCAGGGCCCGTCTCACGATGGACTCGTGGCCGACTGTGAAGGGGTCAAAAGAACCCGGGAACAGCGCCACGCGCTGCCCTTCGTTATTAATGCACTGTGATGTCTTCATCATCTTCATTCACTAGATTGTCAATAATGAAATTCTGGCGCTCCATGGTGTTCTTGCCCATGAAGAAGGCCAGCATCTGCTTCACTGAGTCCTCCTTGCGCAGTTGGACGCGGTCGAGACGCATGTCGGGGCCGATGAAGTCCATAAACTCGTCGGGAGAGATTTCACCCAGACCTTTGAATCGGGTGATTTCGGCAGCGTCGCCCAATTTGTCAAGCGCCGCGAGGCGTTCTTCGTCGCTGTAGCAGTAGTAGGTCTCCACCTTCTGCGGCTTGGCTTCGCGCTTGTTGGTGCGGGTCTTGCGCTTTGCGTCTTTCTTGTTCAAGACACGGAACAGCGGTGTCTGCAGGATATATAGGTGGCCCGTCTTGATCAACTCGGGGCAGAACTGCAGGAAGTAGGTCAACAGCAGCAGGCGGATGTGCATGCCGTCGACATCGGCATCGGTAGCGATGATGACCTTGTTATAGCGAAGCCCTTCGATGCCGTCCTCGATGTTCAGGGCCGCCTGTAGCATGGCAAACTCTGCGTTGGTGATGACCTTCTTGGGGTCAAGCCCGTAGGTGTTCAACGGCTTACCGCGCAGCGAGAACACGGCCTGTGTCTCCACGTCGCGGATTTTGGTGATGGAGCCGCTTGCGCTCAGACCCTCGGTGATGAAGATCGAGCTCTGGTCGCGGCGGTCGTTGTCCTTGGGGGCACGGGAATCGTTGAAGTGGACACGGCAGTCACGCAGCTTGTCGTTGTGCAAGGCGGCCTTCTTGACGTTCTCGCGCACCTGCTTGCTTACACCGGCGATAGCCTTGCGCTCGCGCTCGTTGTCCTGAATCTTCTTCAGCAGCACCTCGGCGGTCTCGGGGGCCTTGTGCAGGTAGTCGTCGAGTTCCTTCTTGATGAAGTCATTGATATACTTGTAAATCGTGGGGCCGTCTTTCCACATGATGCTGCTGCCCAGCTTGATCTTGGTCTGTGACTCGAACACGGGTTCCTCGACCTTGATGCTGATGGCCGCCACGATGCCGTTGCGGATGTCGCTGTACTCAAAGTTCTTGCCGTAGAACTCCTTGATGGTCCTTGACAAGGCCTCGCGGAAGGCGCTCTGGTGAGTGCCGCCCTGAGTCGTGTGCTGGCCGTTCACAAAGGAGTAGAACTCCTCGCCCAACTGTGCGGCATGGGTGATGACCACCTCGATGTCCGAGCCTGTGAAGTGCATCAGAGGATACAACGGGTCATTGGTCATGTTCTCCTTGACCAGGTCGCTCAAGCCGTTGCGTGAGTGGTACTTCTTGCCGTTGAACGTGAGCGTGAGGCCTGTGTTCAGGTAGGAGTAGTTTTTGATCATCTGCTCCACGATATCCTCGTGGAACTCATAGTTCTTGAAGATACCTGCATCGGGCCTGAAACGAACCAGCGTGCCGTTCTCCTCGCCCTCGTTGGCAGCGATGATGCCGCTCTCCTCCTTGGCAACACCTTCCCTGAAGAGCACCGACGAGCACTGACCGTCGCGCACGCTGCGGATGTAGAACTCGGTGGACAAGGCGTTCACAGCCTTGATACCCACACCGTTCAAGCCCACAGAGCGCTTGTAGGTCTGCGTGTCATACTTGGCACCGGTGTTCATCTTCGACGATGCTGCCTTGACTTGGTCCAGTGGGATGCCGCGGCCATAGTCACGGATAGTCACCGCGCCGTCGGCCACGTCGATATCGATGTTGGGCTTGGCGAAGCCCGTGTTGAACTCATCGATACTGTTGTCGATGACCTCCTTGATGAGGACATAGATGCCGTCATCGTTTTGCGAACCGTCACCCAGCTTGCCGATGTACATACCGGGGCGCAGGCGGATGTGTTCGCGTGGAGAGAGCGTCACTAGGCGGTCGTAGCCGCCAAAGTCGCTCGCCCCTTGTTGCTGCTGGCCCGCATCCACGACGGGCTCCTCTATCTGATTCTGTTTGTCTTGGGACATACTTATGGAAAAATTCTTCGTTTTAACATACAAAATTACAAAAAATCCCGCAAACACTGTGCCACACGTGCCTATCTATAAGGTTTATTAACTAAAAATTCCCATTCCCCGTTGGCGCTACTCCCGGTTTAGCGTTGAGGGCATGCAATTACCTTCTCATCCTCGGGGTGCGTGTTCATGTATTGCAAGACTCCGGCATGTAATTGTTTCCACTGGCGTTTTTTCTCCATCTTCCTGTAATAATACCGCCTGTCGCGCCGTTTTTAACATAAAACACTTGACAACAATGAGAACAATCCACTCAACCATACTTTGGCTGGCCGCTGTGGCATGCCTCCTGTCCCTGGCTTCCTGCGACCCCATGTCATCGGTCGACTATCGGATCTACAACATGATGGACGACACTGTGACTGTAGATATGCACAAGGAAATCATGACATCAGCCTATGAGGGTTATAGCATTGAAGACGACAGCGTGACCACCCGCTACACTAGTGATGACAGTGTCTATATCGCCATCTTGGCCCCAAAGCAGTCCCTGGTGGTTCATGACGACTGGAGCGGCTTGTATCATGAGGAACAGGTGGTCCCCTTTTGGAAATACATCAAGTCCATCAAGGTTGCCGATACCGAATTGGCAGCCTCTAAATGGAACAACGAGCAGGCATGGATCATGAAGAAAACCGGTGGTGGCAACTTCGAGGGCGAATCCCGCCGCTACGACCTCTTCCTCCGCAACAAGTAACCCTCCACTCACGATGTCGATTAAACACGAGGAGACGCTAATTGATTAGCGCCTCCTCGTGTTTAATGTGGCTATTTTCCTTTTACGGTGTTGCCAGTTGATTTCAGCGGTTCTTGATGACAGCGACGTAGGTGATGAGGATGATGTTCATCATCAGGGCGTAGATGATGGCCGGAATGGCGATGACGTCGTTGTTGAACACCAGCGGACTGCTGGCGATGGCGATAGCCTGGGCGGCATTCTGCATGCCCACCTCAATCACGATGGTGCGTCGCTCCTTGCCCGTGAGTCGCATGGCGCGCGACAACAGGGCGCCACTGCCCATGGCAAGAAGGATGAGCACGCTTACCGAGAGGCCCAGCTGCCCGAACTTGTCGATGATGGCCTCACGGTTTTGGATAAAGAACACGGTGGCCAGGAAAATGAGGGCGGGGAAGGCGATGCGAGACAACACGTTGTGCATCTTGTCGGCGGCAGTTGACCATTTCTTCCTCACAGCGATACCCACCACGATGGGGAGGAACATGAGCACGAGGTTCTGCATCACCAGTTTGCCGATAGGCAGATGTACCTGCACGGCGCTACCGGCGGCAGTGGTCACCCAACCCATGATGAGGGGAACGGTAACCAGCGTGATGATGCTGCTGCATGCCGTGAGCGATACCGACAGGGCGACATCACCCTTGGCAAGCATCGAGAATACGTTAGACGAGCTGCCTCCGGGACAGCACGCGATCAGTACGAAGCCGATGAGGAAAATCGGTTCCAGCCCCAGTGCCATGCCGATGAGCCATGCCAGCAACGGCAAGATGATGATTTGTCCGATCAGACCCGCCAAAACGGGCTTGGGGCGGGTTTTAAACAGTTTGAAATCAGATAACTTCAAGTTCAGGCCCAACTCAAACATCAGCAAAGTGAGAATGGGCAATACAATCCAAATCGTGTTCATTGTCTATCGGTTCTAAAAGTGGCAGCAAAGGTACTAAAAACCATAATAAAAAACAAAGCACTCACCCGTTATTACACGGATAAGCACCTTGTAAATCTCTCAAAGCCTCCAGCTGAGAACCTAAAGCCTGATGTCTAAAGTCTGATGTCTGGCGTCTAAAGTCTCAACCCCACATCAAAGCTTTGCGGCAATAGCGTCGGCAATAGCTTGCATCTCCTCGGCAGGGAGGGTCAGCTTAGGACCACCGAAGGCCATATCCTTCTCGCTCTGCAACGGCACGAGGTGAATGTGGCAATGAGGCACTTCAAGACCCAGCACGCCGATGCCGATGCGCTGGCAGGGAATAGCCTGCTCAAGCGCCATGGCCACCTTGCGAGCGAAGGCCCACAGGCCGGCATATTCTTCCTCGTCGAGGTCGAACATATAGTTCACTTCGTGTTTCGGGATGACCAGGGTGTGACCTTTGGCCATGGGATTGATGTCGAGGAATGCAAAGTAGCGGTCGTCCTCGGCCACCTTGTAGCTGGGAATCTCGCCAGCGGCGATTTTGCTGAAAATAGTTGCCATGTTATACTTCGATGTTGAGGATTTCAAATTTCATCTTTCCGGCGGGAACCTGTACTTCCACAACCTCGCCGACCTTGTGGCCCAGCAGACCCTTGGCAATGGGTGTTGAAATGGAAATCTTGCCCTCGCGCAAGTCAGCTTCGGTCTCGGTAACAATCGTGTAAGTCATCTTGGTCTTGGTCTTCATGTTCTTGATGGTCACCTTGTTGAGCAGTTGCACTTCGTCGGTTGTGATTTTACTCTCGTCGATAATGCGTGCCGATGCGATGAGCGTCTTCAGCTCAGCAATCTTCGCTTCAAGCATACCTTGACGCTCCTTGGCAGCATCATATTCTGCGTTTTCTGAAAGGTCTCCCTTGTCGCGGGCTTCAACTATGGCGCGGACAACCTCGGGACGTTCAACGTTTTCAAGATGAGCCAACTCGGCCATCTTCTTGTCGTAACCTTCCTGTGTCATGTAAGTAATAGCCATGCTAAATACTGTGTTTCTAAATTTTTAAGATTCAAAAAATTAGAAGAATCTCAATGTCTTGCACTTGAGATCCCTCGCGGTTAATATTACGGTGCAAAGGTATAAATAAATTTCAAACAGGACAACTGATTGTTAATAAATTCATGCTGTTTTATTAAAATTTAACCGATGACCATAAACGGGCCAACCACTTTCGGTAGGCTTGTGGAAGAGGAGTATGTAAGGGGTTTAGCGGCGCCACAGGGCGATAATCTGGCGGATGCCGATGCCGACACTGACGATGGTGATTACGGCAGCTAGGATAGTCAGGCCTGCTTCCATCGAAACCATCACGCCGGCGGCCACGGCGAGTGTCCACAACAGGTTATAGAAGCTGGCGCGGGAGACAGTCAGGTGGTAAGACTTGAAGTACACTCCAGCGACGATGAGCGTGTAGAGCAGATACGATACCAGGAAGGCGATACCCAGGCCCGTGAGGCCCCACCAGCGATAGAACAGGATGTTGAGCGCCAGGTTGATTACGGCGCTGGCCACCTCGGTCCACAGGTAAGTCTTGCCGTCACCCTTGGCCAGGATGGTGAATGCCAGGCACCACGACAGGGTGCGCAACACGGTGCCGATCATGCCCCAAGAGACAAAGGTAAGGATGGAATAGTACTCGGGAGAGTACAGGAACCACACGATAAATTCTCGCAGCAGGATGAACAGGGCAACGATGGGTGCCATCACCGTGATGGCCACGTTGATTTCTTGAGAGACAAAAGCGCGAAGCCTCAATCGGCTGTCAACCACCTTGGCCAGACGGGGATAATACTCCATGCCCAGGGCGGTGAGAATCAGTCCGGTGTATTTGTTGATAAGGGTATAGCCGGCTTGATACAAACCCACCTCTCCGGTGCCGGCATGCACATTGAGCCATGCGTTGAAGGCATAGGCGGCAAGCTGGCTGGCAAAGTTGCCAAGGGTCATATAGATACCCAGCTTTACAAAACCTTTGCCGATATCAAATGTCTCACGTGGCGTGACAGCGGCGGTAGGGTACTCGCGGTTGCGGAATACCCACGCAAAGGCCGCCAGCGCCACGGCATAGGCGATAATCGACGGCAGGATGCTGCGTTCGCGCAGCAGGTAGAACAATGGTATCGACACCGCTAGGCCCACGACGGTGCCCCACAGCGTGACACTTGCCAGGCGCTTGAGGCGTGCCGTGCCTTGCAACACGGCATATTCGCCGTTGGTCAGCGCTTGTAGCAGCACGGCGATGCTCAGCGCCACGAAACCCCATATGTGAGTCGAGTCGCCAAAGGTGACTCGGCTCAGTACTGGCGCTAACGACAGGGTGAGCAAGGCCCCAGCCAAGCCCAGCCATAACGACCACTTGCGCACAACGGTCACCATCCGGGCGACGAGGCTGTCGTCACGTCCTTCACAGGCCTGCGAGATGTCGCGCACGCTACTGGAGCGGATGCCCAGGTTAGTGCCCGTAGAGATCATTTCCAGGGCATTGTTGAACAGGCCGAACAGGCCGGTGCCCACAGGACCAATCCACATGGCGACAAGTTTGGTGCGGATGATGGAACAAATGATGCCGACGACTTGGACACCCCCGAAGATGCCCATCGCCTTCATTGCCATGCGCGATATGTTACCTTGCCCTTTAGACATTCATTAATCACTAATCTGCAAGCACCGCAAGCATCTCTAACCTTTGGAGTCAAGCTTGACTTCAAACACATTATAAACGATGCCGCGGCCGCCCAGGCGGGATTTTTGCTGCACGAGACCCTCGTTCAGGTAGCGCCCATGGTCTTCATTGCTGATGCCGAAGTCAAAGTAGCGGTAGCCCTCTTGGGTGCTCTTCTTGATGAGGTGGTCAAACAGCAGCGTCAGCGCCTTGCTTTCTTTTCCTTGAGGCGACGCGCCGATGTACTGGCTGTGGGCAACGGGCCCCGACAGGTACATCACCACGCCCGCCAGCAACTCGCCGTTGAGTGTGGCGGTATAGAGCTTGATGTTGTCGGGAAAACGGCTATGCAGCAGGCGCATCTCTTCAAGTGTGTGGACCGGACGGGTCTCATAGCGCTCATCGAGTAGGGAGGACAGCAGTTGCCAGTACCCCTCCCAGTCGTTGCTCTGACCCACTTGTATGCCGGCTTTGCGGGCTGCGTTCAGGCCGCTCTTGTTGCCGCGGTCCAGGGGTAGGGGACACGTCAGGTCGATAGTCGTGGAGATGTTGGTCTCGACGAGAGCGGCTCCGTGCCTGAACAGGGCATACAGGTCTTCTTCACAGGGATAGCGGTGATAGATGTGCGGCACGGGCTTGTAGATCAACCGATGGAGGCCGTTGTCCTTCATCCAACCGACGGCGGCGTCCATCACTTCAATCATGATGGTGGCGTCATAGTGCTTGAAGGGCAGCAGCCAGCTGCCGTAAGTCAGGCCACGGTGCGACCACAGGGTGTCATCCGTCTTGTTTGCCGGAAGCAGGGCACACACCTTGCCATCACGCAAGGCCACAAGAGAACAGTCTTCAAAGCGGTCACTGTGATAATCCATATAGCCACGTTGATGCAGGAACGTGCCGTTGCGGCTGTTCCTTACAAACTCGTTCCACCGGCTCGCCATCGAGCCGTCATATCTCACAATCTCTATCATTTCCGATAATAATCTTGTCGCTGCTGTGATATCCGTGATATCCGTCGCTTCCGTCAAATAAAACGCAAATTTAATAATAAAAAGTATTACCTTTGCCAAAAATTAGAGTAAATCACATGAAACTGTCTAGAATCGGTCTATTACCTCGAGTCATCATCGCCATCATCGTGGGTGTGCTGTGTGGCTCCTTCTTCCCCGAGTGGGCTGTCAGGTGCTTCGTCACCTTCAATAGCGTCTTCAGTCATTTCCTGTCCTTCCTCATCCCGCTCATCATCGTGGGACTGGTGACACCTGCCATTGCCGACATCGGCAAGGGGGCGGGGAAATTGTTGCTCATCACGGCGCTCATCGCCTATGGCGACACGGTCTTCTCAGGCTTCTTGAGCTATTTCACCAGCACGGGCATTTTCCCGGCCCTCATCGACCGCAGTAATGCCGCCCAGGCCGTAACATCGGCCGAGGAGCTGAAGCCGTTCTTCACTATCGAGATTCCGCCGCTGTTGGATGTGATGAGCGCGTTGGTTACTGCCTTTGTCATGGGTTTGGGAATCTCGTTCTTTGAGTCACCCGGCCTGAAGAAAGGCTTCGATGAGTTCCGTGACATCATCACCAAGACCATCGAGGTTGCGCTGATTCCCATCCTGCCCATCTATATTTTCTCCATCTTCCTCAACATGTCGTTCACGGGACAGGCATGGCGCATCATCAATGTGTTCGTGGCCATCATTGGTGTCATCTTCGTCATGCACATCCTCCTGCTTGTCTTCCAGTACTGTATCGCCGGTGCCATCTCGGGACGCAATCCCTTCAAGGTACTCTACAATATGCTTCCGGCCTATTTCACCGCACTGGGCACCTCGTCCTCGGCGGCTACGATTCCCGTGACCCTCAATCAGGTCAAGAAGAATAACGTGAGTGAAGGCATTGCGGGCTTTGTTGTGCCGCTGTGCGCGACGATCCACCTCTCGGGCAGTGCCATGAAGATCACGGCTTGTGCTGTGGCGCTGCTGCTCATGCAGGGCGGATCAATCGAGTTGGCTTCCTTCGCGGGATTTATTCTCATGCTGGGCGTGATGATGGTGGCGGCACCTGGAGTACCGGGTGGAGCCATCATGGCGGCGCTGGGCGTGCTCCAGTCCATCTTGGGCTTCACTGCCGAACAGCAGGCGGTGATGATTGCCCTCTACATCACGATGGACAGTTTCGGTACCGCTTGCAATGTGACTGGTGATGGCGCCATCGCCCTGGTGGTAGACAGGATTTATAGCCGTCGACTGCCTTCTTGATGGCTGTAGATTCGCCATTTATCTTGCTTTACTGAAATTATTAAGCTTGTTTCACAAGCAATTACAAGTTTTTTTCGAAAAAAAGTACGAAAAAATTTTGTATGTGAGAAAATGATATTAACTTTGTAGCGCATAAAAGGGAAAAATCAATTTTGATTTATCAAAGAGTTTCGGATTAACTTACTGTCGGTCATGATAGGATGGTTAATCCATTCTTTTTACCCCTACCGCATCTTCACCTCCCTCTTTTTCCCCTCTCATTGGCCGAATGCATCCGAGCGTGTGTTCTCCCTTTTTTCGTCTAATTCAGGTATAGATAAAACGAGTGCCAGCGGAATCTCCGCCGGCACTCGTCAGTGCTTTATAGCTGTTAGCGCTCGATTAGGCGCTCAGGATCATGTCGATCAAGACATTCACGTCGGCGATGTTCACCTCACCGTCGTGATTCACGTCACCCAAACTGGTGGAGGTGGAGGTCAAGATCATGTTGATCAGGACGTTCACGTCGGCGATGTTCACCTCGCCATCCTCGTTCACGTCGCCAGGACGCGGCGCGGGCTGAGGCTCAACGTAGGTAGCGCCGCAGACACCGTAGGCTTCTACGCCTTCAACGGCAAACGTTACCGTAGTGGGCATCGTGCCATCCTCGTTGGCCTTGGCGCGCAGGCACTTGATACCGCTGTGGTGCAACGGGTTGTTCACATCCAGAGGCACGCTCTTGTTGATGGCTTCCTCATCGCTGCTCGGGGCAATGTAGCTCCAGTAGATGTTCTCGCCATCGCTGTTGATCTGGGCAACACATGCGATTTCACCGCTGTCCTGGGCGCCCTCGACCTTGATGGGGGAGTCGTCGATGAGTTCGCAGTCGGCGATACGCAGGTCGGCATTGCCTGCAACGTCGGCTCCGGTCTCCATGTTCTCAATCTTGTTCAACGCGATGCGGTAAATGCCGGGAACACAGCCATAGGGGTCGGTCTGCACTTGCATGTACAGGTAGCCGTTTTCCTCGTCAAGATAGAAGGTCTTGATGATGGCGTCCTTGAACAAGGCGTTATAGTGTTTGGGCTTGCCCTGGCCGCCCTCGGGATAGATGTCGTTCTTCTTGAAACGCAGCAGGCACAGGCCGTTGAACTTCTTGCTCATCCAGAAGATGCCGTGCTTGTCCTGGGTGAAGCCGCCGGTGATGGAGCCCCAGCTGATCTCGTCGTTGTAGTAGGGCAGCCACTGGTTCTGCAGCAGGAAGGGCTGCTGGCCATACAGGCCCGTGGTGTCGGCGTTCATCTCGTGGATACCCACGTTGCGGTCACTGATGTAGATCTTGTTCTCCTTCTCGTCGATAAACATGGTGAACGGGTCCTCGCTGGGTGCGTAGCCCACATTATTTAATACGGTGACACGGTAGAAGATGCCGTTGGTGTTGTTCACGTAGAACAGCTCGCCATCACCCAGAGGCTGGTTGGGATCCTGGTAGGTGAAGCGCTGGCCTGCTACAGCCACATACACGCGGTTCTTGTAGCTCTGCAGCGTGAAGGCGTGCTGACCGGCATTGAAGTTGGTGTTGACAATGTTGCCGTTCTCGTCCTTGTACATCAGGCTGCCGTTGGTGGTGGCAAAGTAGAGTCCGGTGGGGCAACCCAGGGTCGAGCCTTCGCCCGAGATGGTCTCGTCGCCCGTGATGTTCAGGTAGCGCCACTGGTTGGTACCCTTGAAGGCCTCGACCGAACTCGGGGCAACCTTGCAGATGACGTTGCCCTGGTCCTCGTTGAATACGCCGGCGGCCAGTGCGGGCGGGTTGACGTTGAGAACGCGTAGCTCCTGGATGGTGGCAGGCACTGAGCCGGGCTCCATATAGTTCACGTTGGCGGGAATCTCCATGAACGCCAAGGCCGTGCAACCCTCAAAGCAGTTGCGCATCATGTTGGTCGTGGTGCTGGGCAGTGTCACGTCGGTCAAGCTGGTGCAACCGGCGCACAGGCCCTGCGGAATCTCGTTGCGGCCCTCACCGATGACGATGGTCTTCAATGCCGAACCGGCGAACACGTTCTGGCCGACAGTCACGTCCTTGTCAAGTGTATAGGCCTCAAGGTCGCTGTAGGCAAAACCGTAGTTGCCGACGGTGGCCAATGCGGGCAGGTCAACGCTGGTGAACGGAGCGTAAGCCAAGCCGTAATTGTCGATGCTGGTCACGGTGGCGTTGCTGTAGCTCGTGCCGATTTCGCCCTCGTGGGCGCTCACCAGCAGACGGGTGCCGGCAGCATTCAGCAGCACGCCATTATCAAGCTTGAAGGCGGTGTTGCCCTCAACAAGGGTGATGTTGGCAAGGGTGGGGATGGGAGCAAAGGCGCCCTGGCCAATGCTTGTCACACTGGCGGGGATGGTCACACCGGTCAATCGGGTGCCGGCAAACGCCTGGGAGCCGATAGCTGTCAGCGAGGCGGGCAGCACGATGTCACCCGCAAGCTGGCTGTTCTCGAATGCGCTCTGGTTGATGGTGGTCAAAGCGCTGGGGAACGTGAACGACGTGAGCGCTGTGTTGTAGAACGCAGTGATGCCGATGCTGGTCACGGCATCGCCCATCGTGATGTTGCTCAAGTTGCGGCAGCCGTTAAAGGTGCTCTGTTCGATGACGGTCACGGCAACGGGAATGTCGATGCCGGTCAGCGAGGTGCAGCTGGCAAAGGCGCTGTTGCCGATGCCGGTCACCTTGTTGCCTTCCTCAAAGGTCACGGTCTGCAATGCCGTGCAGCCCTGGAAGGTAGTGCCCTGAATGGTCGTGGTCTCGCCGCCGATAACCAGTGTCTTGAGGGCGCCCATGTTGTGGAAGGGCTGCTCATTGTTCAGGTAGGCGCTGGCGTCAACATTGCGGCCCATATAGATATACTCAATGCTGTTGATTGCCGTGCGGGCCTCGGCCGAGGCACCAAAGGCGGTGATCTTCATCACCACGGCGGAGGGACCTTCGGTAATAATCAGTCGTTTCAGGTTCGGGCAGTTGGCAAACTCCTCGCTGACGGGTTTGCTCCAACCGGCCATAATGGTTACCTCTTCAAGATTGGTGCAGCCGTTGAACACGCCGCTGCCGACGTTGGTGGCTGTCTCGGGAATAGGACTGAAGCGAAGTCCGGAACAGCCCTTGAAACTGTTTCGACCGATGGTCACACAGGTCGCGGGCAACGTGATTGATGTCACGTCCTTGCAGTCAAGGAAACAGTTGGCAGCCGTGGCAACTACGGTGTATTCCGCCCCTTCATAGGTGAACTTCTCGGGAATCACGATGTCACCGGTGTAAAAGAGCGTGTCGGCCGGGGTGGTGCCTGACGCTTTCACGATAGTGTACTTAGCCACCGTGGCCTTGTTGCCCGAAGCTGTCGTGTAGTTGATGCCGTCGACCGTGATGCTGGCAGCCTGAACGGCTGTCGCCATGGCCAGACATCCTGCCGCCAACCACAGGCGGCGCAACCATGTCTTGTTAGTAAAATCTTTTTTCATAAGCATTCTTTTATTATGGTTATCAAATATATTTTCCTTGTTTTATCAACTTGATTCGGCACTCAAAGCGCCAAATGTTGTTTCAACCCACAAATATAATCAAAAATCATTAAAGCAAGGGTATCACCGCACTTTTTTTTCAGGACAACCGCCCTAAATTGCTTTTTTACAATAATGCACCACATTCACCGCTTTCCACAACGGCAACACTCTCCTCAGTCCTCACGATCAGCGCCGATCGGTCACAACGTCATCCCCCATCAAACAAGGCATCCACACTCGTGAACTGCACCCCAAAAGTTAGACACAATACTTTTGGAGTGCAGTTTGTTTATGAAGTACAGTTTTGAAGAAAAGCTGAGTATTGTAAGCGAAATCACGCTTGGTAAAGGTCTTAAGACAGTATGTCGAGAACGGCA
>JAFYYI010000037.1 GCA_017557665.1 Muribaculaceae bacterium
GGACTTAAATTCTAAAGAAACAACATCATGCTGAAGAAAAATAATAGAGTAAAGATCGCTGCCGACGCCGAACTCAAGGAGCGTCTGGTTGCCATCAACCGCACCACCAAGGTTACTAAGGGTGGTCGCACTTTCACCTTCGCAGCCATCGTTGTTGTCGGTGACGGCAACGGCATCATCGGCTACGGCTTGGGTAAGGCCAATGAGGTTACCACGGCCATTTCCAAGGGTACCGAGGTTGCAAAGAAGAACCTGATCAAGGTCCCCGTTCACAAGGGAACCATTCCTCATGAGGTAGTCGCCAAGTTCGGTGGTAGCCGCATCATCATGAAGCCCGCCAGCGCCGGTACCGGTGTGAAGGCTGGTGGTGCTATGCGTGCCGTCTTTGAGACGGTAGGTGTTACCGATGTTATCTGTAAGTCCAAGGGCTCGAGCAACCCCCACAACCTGGTGAAGGCCACTCTGAAGGCCCTCGACGAGATGCGCAGCCCGGCTACCGTTGCCCATTATCGCGGCATCACGGTGGACAAGGTGTTTAACGGTTAAAATTTGTTTATAAGTTATGGCTAAGATACAGATTAAGCAAGTGAAAAGCCGCATCAACCGTCCGGCTCGCCAAAAGAAGACCCTCGACGCTCTGGGACTCAGGAAACTGAACCACACCGTCACCCTGGAGGCAACCCCTCAGGTACTGGGTATGGTAAACGCAGTTCGTCATCTGGTGGAAGTCACCAATGTTGATTAATTCTTAAAACCTCAAAACAAGAAACAACATTTATGGAATTACATGATTTAAAACCTGCTGTAGGTTCAAATAAGAAGAAAAGTCGCGTTGGCCGTGGTCCCGGTTCGGGCAAGGGTGGAACGTCGACCCGTGGTCACAAGGGTGCAAAGTCTCGCTCGGGTTACAAGCAGAAGGTCGGCTTCGAAGGCGGCCAGATGCCTCTGCAGCGTCGCGTCCCCAAGGGCGGTTTCAAGAACATCAACCGTGTGGAATATAAGGCCATCAACGTTGCTGTGCTTGACACGCTCGCCGAGAAGAACAACCTCGAGAAAATCACCGTTGCCGACCTCATGCAGGCTGGTATGGTACGTAAGAACCAACTTGTTAAAATTTTGGGCCAGGGTCAGCTCAACCACAAGGTTGAGGTTGAAGCCCATGCCTTCTCCAAGAAGGCCGAGGAGATCATCACCGCTGCCGGTGGCTCAATCGTAAAACTCTAACCCGACGATGAAACTCATTGAAACATTAAAAAACATCTGGAAGATTGAAGACCTGCGCAAGCGTCTCATCACCACTTTCTTGTTCATCGTGATTTATCGCTTTGGATGTCACGTGGTGCTGCCGGGAATCCGTCCCGATGACCTTGAGGCCATGCGTAAATTCACCAGTGGTGGCTTGATGCAGCTGCTCGACATGTTCTCGGGTGGTGCCTTCGGTCAGGCTTCGATCTTCGCATTGGGTATCATGCCCTACATTACCGCCTCGATCGTTATCCAGCTGATGGGTATGATCGTGCCTAGCTTCCAGAAGATGCAGCGCGAGGGCGAGAGTGGTCGCATGAAGCTCAATCAATATACACGCTACTTGACTGTGTTCATCCTCTTGTTCCAGGCTCCCGCCTACTTGTGGAACCTCCAGTATCAGGTGGCCGCAGCCGGTGGACACACCCAGATGACACCGATGATTGTTATCTTCCTGTCTCTCGTGCTCACCGCAGGTGCGATGTTGATCATGTGGCTCGGTGAGAAGATCACCGACAAGGGTATCGGTAACGGTATCTCCATCATCATTCTGGTGGGTATTCTGGCCCGTTTCCCTGGCGCCGTCTTTCAAGAGTTTGTCAGCCGTCTGGGTGCTGCCCAGGGTGGTCTGGTCATGTTCCTGGTCGAGGTGGTCATCCTGTTCGCTGTTACCGCTGGTGCGGTCATGCTGACCCAGGGTACCCGCAAGGTGCCCGTGCAGTATGCCAAGCGCATTGTTGGCAACAAGCAGTACGGTGGTGCCCGCCAGTACATCCCCCTGAAGGTTAATGCTGCTAACGTGATGCCTATCATCTTTGCTCAGGCGCTGATGTTCATTCCCATCACCCTTGCCGGTTACGGTGCAAACCCCGACGGCGGTGGTTTCGGTGCGTGGATTGCACGCAACTTCGGTGACATGAACAGCTTCTGGTACAATGTGGTTTACTTCCTCATGATTGTCGCCTTCACCTACTTCTATACCGCTATCACGGTGCGTCCCACCCAGATGGCTGAGGAGATGAAGAAGAACAGCGGCTTCATTCCCGGCATCAAGCCCGGTAAGAAGACCGCCGAGTATCTTGACTCGATCATGTCGCGCATCACCCTGCCGGGTTCACTGTTCCTCGGTTTGGTCGCCATCCTGCCCGCTTTCGCTCGCTTGTTTGGCGTGAACCAGCAGTTCGCCCAGTTCTTTGGTGGCACGTCGCTGCTCATCGTTGTTGGTGTTGTCCTCGACACGCTCCAGCAGATTGAGACGCACCTGATGATGCACCACTATGATGGTCTGATGAAGTCCGGTAAAATCAAGGGCCGCAACCGCTAAAACGCGTTAACCGTCTTTTAAAAAGGAGGAATTCAATCACGTTATGATATATCTCAAGACAGACGAGGAGATCGAGATGCTGCGCAAGGCCAATCTGGTCGTGGCAGGCGCTCTGGCCGAGGTGGCCAAGTGTGTCGCTCCCGGCGTGACCACGCGTCGCCTGGATCAAATCGCTGAAGAGTATATCCGTTCTCAAGGCTGCACGCCCGGCTTCAAGGGGCTGTACGGCTTTCCCGCCACGCTCTGCACCTCGGTCAACGAGGTTGTGGTGCACGGCATCCCGTCGAACTACGTGCTCGAGGATGGCGACATCGTGTCCTGTGACTGCGGTGCCGTCACCCCCGAGGGGTTCAACGGCGACAGCACCTACACCTTCTGTGTCGGCAACGTCGCCGAGGAGACCCTGCAACTGCTGCGCACGACCAAGGAGTCACTCTATGTCGGCATCGAGCACGCCCTTCCCGGCAACCGCATCGGTGACATCGGCAACGCCATCCAGCAGTACTGCGAGCGCCGCAACTACAGTGTCGTTCGCGAGATGTGCGGCCACGGCGTGGGGCGCAAGCTCCATGAGGACCCCGAGGTGCCTAACTACGGTCGACGCGGCACGGGCCCGCTGTTGCGCAACGGTATGACCATTGCCATCGAGCCCATGATCAACATGGGTAGCAAAAACATCATCACCGAGCGTGACGGATGGACCACCCGCACCCGCGATCGCAAGCCCAGCGCTCACTTTGAGCACTCCATCGCCATTCATCATGGCAAGCCCGACATCCTGTCCTCCTTCGATCCCATCAAGGAGGTCCTGGGTGAGAGGTTCATCTGATTGAATCAAGAAATGTGTGACAACAACTTTTTAAAGACCAATTAAAGCGTAACTCTGGATTTTATATGGCAAAACAGACAGCAATAGAATTAGACGGCACAATCGTTGAGGCTTTGTCCAACGCGATGTTCCGTGTGGAACTCGAGAACGGACACCAGATCACCGCACACATCAGTGGCAAGATGCGCATGCACTACATCAAGATCCTGCCCGGTGACAAGGTGAGAGTGGAGATGTCCCCCTACGATTTGACCAAAGGAAGAATCTCATTTAGATACAAATAACAAAACCACAATACAACTATGAAAGTTAGAGCTTCTATCAAAAAGCGCAACGAGGACTGCAAGATTGTACGTCGCAAAGGGCGCCTTTATGTGATTAACAAAAAAAATCCCAAGTTCAAACAGCGTCAGGGATAAAAAAAAGTATTAACTTTGCAAAAAATTTTGAATTTAATATATGGCAGTAAGAATTGTCGGGGTTGATATTCCCCAAAACAAGCGCGGCGTCATCGCCTTGACCTACATCTTTGGTATCGGGCGCAGTTCAGCCGCCACGATCCTGAAGAAGGCTGGTGTCGACGAGAACACCCGTGTTAAGGATTGGACCGATGCCGAGGCAGCAGCTGTCCGTGAGGTGATCGGTAACGAATATAAAGTGGAAGGTGACCTGCGCAGCGAGGTGCAGATGAACATCAAGCGATTGATGGACATCGGTTGCTACCGCGGCATCCGTCACCGCAACGGTCTCCCTGTTCGCGGTCAGAGCACCAAGAACAACGCACGCACCCGCAAGGGCCGCAAGAAAACTGTTGCTAACAAGAAGAAAGCTACTAAATAACATTATTGAATTACTATGGCTAAAAAGACAGTCGCAGCAAAGAAGAGAGTCGTTCGCGTTGACGGCGTAGGTCAACTGCACGTGCATTCTTCGTTCAACAACATCATTGTGTGCCTCGCCAACGGTGAGGGACAGGTAATTTCGTGGTCCTCGGCTGGCAAGATGGGTTTCCGTGGTTCTAAGAAGAACACCCCCTATGCCGCTCAAATGGCTGCTGAAGACTGCGCAAAGGTCGCTTATGACCTCGGCTTGCGCAAGGTGAAGGCCTATGTGAAGGGTCCGGGTAATGGCCGCGAATCGGCTATCCGCACCATCCATGGCGCTGGCATCGCTGTTACCGAGATCATCGACGTCACGCCGCTGCCCCACAACGGCTGCCGTCCTCCCAAGAGAAGAAGGGTCTAAGAGAGTTAGGCGCTTCTGTCATCAACAATCCTGTTTTTAACAGAAGGTTTTATCAACAACTAATTTTTCGCGAATCTCTATCAGTGAATGGATTGCATTTTTTAACGACCTCTCTGCAATCGCGGCTGCACTGAAGCGATTCCAATTCACAATGTTAATCAATTTTTAAAAAGACTATGGCTAGATACACCGGTCCTAAAACAAAGATTGCCCGTAAGCTGGATGCTCCTATCTTCGGTGAAGACAAGTACTTCGAGAAGAAGCACTATCCCCCGGGCCAGCATGGTGCCAACCGTCGCCGCAAGATGTCGGAGTACGGCACGCAGCTTCGCGAAAAACAGAAAGCTAAGTACACCTATGGTGTTCTTGAGCGTCAATTCCGTAACCTCTTCAACAAGGCTTCTCGCATGAAGGGTGTTACCGGTGAGGTGCTCCTCCAACTGCTCGAGGCTAGGCTCGACAACATCGTTTATCGTCTCGGTATCGCTCCCACGCGTGCCGCAGCCCGTCAGCTCGTCCTGCACCGTCACATCACCGTTGACGGTAAGGTCGTCAACATTCCTTCCTACTCAGTGAGCGAGGGTCAGATTGTTGCCGTTCGTGAGAAGTCCAAATCACTCGAGGTGATTCAAGACGCACTCGCTGGCTTCAACCACAGCAAGTACCCCTGGATTGAGTGGGACGAGAACGTGAAGGGCGGCAAGCTCCTGCACATGCCCGTTCGTGAAGACATTCCTGAGCCCATCAGGGAGCAGTTGATCGTCGAGTTGTATTCTAAACAGTAAACTTTTTTATCCATGGCTATTTTAGCATTTCAGAAACCCGACAAAGTCTTAATGTTGGAAGCCGACAACTCGTTCGGCAAATTTGAGTTCCGTCCTCTGGAGCCCGGTTACGGTGTCACCATTGGTAACGCCCTGCGCCGCATCCTCCTCTCGGGACTCGAAGGCTTCGCAATCTGCGGCATCCGCATCGATGGTGTGGATCATGAGTTCGCCACCATTCCCGGGGTGAAGGAAGATGTCACCAACATCATCCTCAACCTCAAGAAGGTGCGCCTCAAACGCATTGTCGAGGATACCGACACCGAGAAGGCCGTTGTCAAGGTTTCAGGTCAAAGCGTCTTCAAGGCAGGCGACATTGGCAAGGTGCTCAGTGCTTTCGAGGTGTTGAACCCCGATCTTGAGATTTGCCATATCGACGCCAACAGCGGTTTCCAGATCGAGCTCTCGATCAACAAGGGTAGGGGTTACCTTCCCGCTGAGGAGAACCGCAACGCCAATGACCCCATCGACGTGATTGCCATCGACTCGATCTACACCCCCATCCTGAACGTGAAGACCGCTGTCGAGAACTTCCGTGTCGAGCAGAAGACCGACTACGAGAAGCTCATCATCGAAATCACCACCGATGGCTCCATTCATCCCAAGGACGCTCTCAAGGGCGCTGCCGAGATTCTTATCCAGCACTTCCAGCTCTTCACCGACCGTGAAATCGTTCTCGATAACACCGAGAGCAACGGCAACGAGGAGTTTGACGAGGAGGTACTCAAGATGCGTCAGCTGCTCAAGACCAAACTTGTTGACATGGACCTCTCAGTGCGTGCCCTCAACTGCCTCAAGTCGGCAGAGGTCGAGACGCTTGGAGAACTTGTGGTCTTCAACAAGACCGACCTGCTCAAGTTCCGTAACTTCGGTAAGAAGTCGCTCAGCGAGCTTGAGGAGCTGTTGGCCAACCTCAATCTGCACTTTGGCATGGATATCACTAAATACAAATTAGAAAAAGAGTAAAAAACGATGAGACACAATAAGAAATTCAACCACCTGAGCCGTAAGAGCGCCCACCGTGATGCCATGTTGGCCAACATGACCATCTCCCTCATCATGCACAAGCGCATCGTCACGACCCTCGCCAAGGCTAAAGCCCTGCGCGTGTATGCCGAGCCCCTGATCAACAGGACCAAGGACGACACCACCGCTTCGCGTCGCCTCGTCTTCAAGCACCTCCAGAACAAGGAGGCCGTCAAGGAACTCTTCTCGACCGTTGCCGCTAAGGTGGCCGACCGTCCCGGTGGCTACACCCGCATTCTCAAGCTCGGCAACCGTCTGGGTGACAACGCTAAGACTTGCTTCATTGAGCTCGTTGACTTCAATGAGGCTATGCTCGAGGCCAAGAGCCAGGAGAAGGCAGCCGTCAAGAAGTCGACCCGCCGCAGCCGCAAGAAAGCTGCTCCCGCAGCCGAGGCTCCTGCCGCTCCCGCCGAGGAGGCTCCCAAGACCGAAGAGTAATTCACAGAACTCTACGCAAGATCATTATAAACAAGAAACCTCGCGCCGTAAGGACGCGGGGTTTCTTGTTTTGTGTCGCCATCATTGAGCCTTAGCCGGGTGGCACCGCTGAGGCTCGTCTTGAGAGCCTTAATTCTTCTTTTCTTCGGTCGGGAGCTTGACTTTCTTGACCTGGATGGGCGCCTCATTGTTCAGCGTGGGCTCCACCACCTTCATGAGCAGCTCCTGGTTGGTGTTCAGCGTGTCGCCATCGGGCGAAACGATGAACATCGACTGGATGGATGTGGTGTCTTTCTCGGTCTCGGCAACGATGCTTTTCGTCATGCGGTCGAGGTACAATTTCAGGGCGGCGGTGTCGTCCTTGGCAGTCAATTTCTCAACCTTCTGCTTGCCGTCCATTGTGTTGATAATCAGCTCGTAATTTCTCGGTTTCTCGTTGCACGAGGCCAGCACTGTCAGCGTCAGGGTGATGATCAGGGCAGGTATTATTCTTTTCATTTCTTCAGATTGTTGTTTTTGTTAATAGATAGGCAGGGGCAGTTGATGATGCCCCCGCCTCGAGTTGTTGATTGTTAGTAGGCTATCCGGCAGGGTCAATCCTTGATTTCCCAGCCCAGGGCGCTTGCACCCAGCACAGCGGCGTCACTCTCCTTGAGCTCGCTGATGAGGATTTTCACCTTGCCCTTGTAGATGCCAAGCACGTTGCGTTCAAAGGCTTCCTTCACGGGATTCATGATCAGGTCACCGCTCTTGGTCAAGCCACCGAACAGCACGAAGGCCTCAGGACTTGAGAAGTTAGTGAAGTCGGCCAGAGCCTCGCCTAGGATAGTACCCGTGTAGTTGAAGATTTCCTTGGCCAGCTTGTCACCGGCGACAGCGCAGTCATATACATCCTTGCTAGTGATGGCCTCGATGTCATACTCGCGCAGCTTCGAGGGCTCGTCGCGCAGCTCCAGGAACTCGCGTGCCGTGCGTGCCACACCCGTTGCCGAGCAGTAAGCCTCAAGACAGCCTGTGCGGCCGCAGCCACACACGCGGCCGTTGGTGCGCTTCACAATCACGTGACCCAGCTCACCGGCGAAGCCGTCGTGGCCGTAAACCATCTGACCGTTCACCACAATGCCGCTGCCCACACCAGTGCCCAGGGTGATCATGATGAAATCCTTCATGCCGCGAGCCACGCCATAGGTCATCTCGCCGATAGCGGCAGCATTAGCGTCATTGGTAATCACACAGGGGATGCCGAACTTCTTCGTCACCATCTCAGCCAGGGGGATGGGAGTCGGCCAGGGCAGGTTGGGAGCCTGGTCGATAAGGCCGGTGTAGTAGTTGCCGTTAGGGGCGCCGATGCCGATGCCGTTGATCTTGTCCATCACGTCATTGTCCTGCATCAAGCGCGTCAATTCAGTGTGCAGCTCGTCAATATAGTCATTGAAGTCGCTGTGTTTAGCGGTCTTGATAGAGCTGCTGGCAATCACATTGCCGCGAGCGTCCACGATGCCAAAGACGGTGTTAGTGCCGCCCATGTCGATACCGATAACATAAGGTTTTGCCATGATTTTGGTTCTGTTTTATTGGTTGATAATAAATCGTAATTTTTCAAATGACAAAGTTAATAAAAACTTTTTATTCCTCGCTCTCATTCTTCATTTTTTCAACGATAAGGCAAGTTAGCCTATTCGTTTTTTTCAAATGTGAATACCACAAATTCAACGAATGATAGCCATCCCTTTTAGAAGCTGGCGGAGAGGCGGACGTTGAGCTGGCGGCGGGTCAAGTAGTTGGGGACGGCGTACTGGATGTTGTTGACGTCGGTGACCCAGTAGTAGCTGCTCACGTTGGAGATGTCCATCAGGTTAAAGCAGTCGAGGCCGAGCCAGATTTCCTTGAAGTGGCTGAAGAAGCCGCTGTAAGGCCGGTGATCCTTGCCCACGAGCTCATAGCTCAAGCCCACATCGACACGCTTGTAGGCGGGCTGTCGCACGTAGGAGTCGGCACGTGTCAGGTGGGGTGCCGTGGTGGGCAGACCGTCGCTGATGATGCCCTTGAGGCTGAACTTCAAGCGTGGGATGTTGGGGAAATAGTCGGTGAAGAACAAGGCTATACTGTAGCGCTGATCGGTGGGTCGCGGCACCTTCACGCCGTTCAACTCCTCCTGGGTCTTCATCAGCGAGAAACTGAGCCATGAGTCGGTTCCCTCGACAAACTGGCCGAACAGTTTCATGTCCACACCGGCGATGTAGCCCTTGGAGGCGTTGACGCCGCTGTAGACGAGCTTCAGGTTGTCGATTTCGTAGGGGATGAGGTTGGACAGGTTCTTGTAGTAGGCCTCGGCGGTGAACTTGAAGGGACGGTCAAGCGCCCTGAAGGTATAGTCGCTGCCCAGGATGACCTGGATGCTGCGTTGTGACTTGATGTCCTTGTTGAGCAGGATATTGCGGTAGCCCAGCGTGTCCATGACCTGTTGCCGGTATTCCTTGTAGAATGGGGCTTGGTAGTACACGCCGCCCGACAGTCGCAGCGACAGGTTGCCGTTGCGCTCGGGCACGAAGCCAAAGCTCACACGCGGCGAGATGAGTGTTTCCTTGTTGAAGTTCCAGCGAGAGAAACGCACGCCGGCGTTGATCGACCAATAGCCGGCACCGGTCGTGAAGCGCCATGTATCCATCAACCATGCTGCCAGGCGCGTGGTCTTCAGGTCATTGCTGGAAATCTCGGTGAAAATGACGTTGACCTGGTCGGGGATGTGGGGCAGGGAATAGCCCGCGCTGTCGCGCCACTGCCACTGGCGTGAGCGGTCATAAATGTCCTCCTGGCGCATCGAAACGCCGTAGGAGATGCTGTTCTGGTTGATGCCGATGTTGCCCCTGAGGGTGAGGTCCATCACGTTCATTTTTAAACGCGTGCGCTCGTGCTCATGATACTTGCCGACGCCCAACTCCTGACCTGCCTGGTCCAGCCAGTACTCGCCGTGGATGTCATAGGCCACCAGCTCATCGGTGCGGTAACCCGAGGCTTGCAGTGTGAGGTCGGTGCCCTTGTTGTTGAACGCGTAGGTGATGGCTCCGGCACCGAAGTAGGTCTGGAACTTATCCTTCTCGTAGCCGTCGAAATAGACGGTGAACTGTTTCACATCCTCGCTTGTACCGAAGCTCGTCTCGCGGTTCTTGGGAGTGAAGCGGTAATCGTTGATGCTGACGTTGCCCAGCAGCGCGATGCGCAGTTTTTCGGTCGGCTTGAAGACAAAACTCGTCTGATAGTCAAAATATTGCGGGTCATATTCACCCTTGCTTTCCAGTGAACCCATGAGCGACGAGTTGCGTTTATAGCGCACACCGTGCATCTGGGAATAATGCTGTGTGCTATGGCCCAGCATCAGGCTGCCGCCCTGAAGGCTGGCGGCCAGGGAGCCTTCAAAGGCCTCCGGCTCACGATAGGTGATGTCCAGCACCGATGACATGCGGTCACCATAGGCAGCGCTGAATCCGCCCGTCGAGAATTCCACCTTGCGCACCATGTCGGGGTTGATGATACTCATACCCTCCTGCTGACCCGAGCTGATCAACTGCGGCCTGTAGACCTCGATGCCGTTGATATAGACACTGTTCTCGTCGTAGGAGCCACCGCGCACCATGTATTGCGAGCTCATCTCGTTCTTGGAGCTGACGCCTGCCATTGTGGTCAGCACAGACTCCACGCTACCGCCTGAGGCATCTGGCGTGCGCCTGAGCATGTCCACGTCAATGCCCTGCATGCCGGTGGTCTGCTTCTTGTACTCGGTGATTTCCACGCCTTCCAGCTCAAGGGTCTTTTCATACAGTTTAGGGTTGATGGTCACCGTGCCTTCAGGCTTGATGAGTTGGCGCGTCACGGTCGAGTAGCCCAGACAGGTGAACTCCACGACCACCGTGTCGGCATTAGGCACCGTCATTTCATACATGCCCTTGATGTCGGTATTAGTGCCCACAGCGGTACCCAGCAGGCGCACCGTGGCGAATTCTATGGGCTCGCCAAGGGCGTCAACCACCTTGCCGGTGATCTTGACTTGAGAAAAAGCGATGGTGGCGCACAACAAGCACGCCAGCAGTGAAAATATGCGATGATGGAGTCTCATGGACAATCTTTTGTTTTATAATAACATAACGATGAAACGGCCTCAAAATTGTGATTGAAGCGCTTCTCGACCAGTAAAAGCCGATGACGGGAAGCTGCCGTCATTACCGACATGAAGCGATAAAACAAGCACAAACAGTTAATTATTAGCTGTTTGTGCTTGTTGCGTCAGTCGTTTTCAATTTAAAGATGTCAGAACTGACGACGCTATTATTTCGTCATTTACCGATTGGTTCAGTTAGAGAACATCGAGAACAGGTCGCGAGCGTTCATGCGCTTATAGTTATTGGGGATGTTCTGGTCGATCTTCACCTTGCCGTTCCAGTCGATGTCCTTGTAGGTGAGTGAGAATGAGATGTTCTTTTTCTCCACGGTCGCATTGACATTGACCGCATGGGCGATGTTGCCTGCCAAGGTGCGGGCCACGTCGTTGTACTTCACCTGGTAGGCGGCGGTGGTGCTGCCCTGGGGCACGATGTCGAGCGAGGTGATGCGTGTTTTCTTGTCGAAGGCGAAGGCATATCCGTAGCCCTTATAGGTCTCGTTGGGCTTCAACAGAATGGAGCCCGATTCGCGGGAAGTCGTCGTCTCGTCCTTGAGAGCCTCGTTAAACGTTCCCTTGCCGATGATGAAAGGTCGGCCCAAGAAGATGTCCTGAACGTCGCGAACAGTCACGGGAACGCCCGAGGTGAGGATGGAGACTTTCTCGGCAATGTAGCGTTTGTGGACCTTGTCCACAGCGTAAATGCTGTCGGCTGTGATGACGAGTTTTCCCACCTCGATGCCCAGCATGGGTCGCAACGAGATGTAGATGGCCTGGTCGCGCACCATGCGCACCTGGACAGCTGACGAGAAACTGCTGCCGGCATTCAACTTGATGTTGCCGCCAGTCTGCAGCGTCTGCCAGTCGCCCAGTGTGGCGATGATTTCGTCACGCGGGTCGTCAGAGGCGGTTGTCGTGGTAGTTGTTGTGCTCGTTTGCCCGTCGGGTGGGTTGGTATTCTTCTTCAGCGAGCCGCAAGCGGTCAGCAGTGCCGCCAGTGTGATGAGGATAGCGATATTATTTTTCATAATAGGTCTTGTCTTTTACTTTGCGTTGCAGTAGTTCGTTGTCAGGGTCTGCTTCCAATGCCTTGGTCCATTGCTCGACAGCCTGCTCCTTCTCGTCGTTGAACCACAGGATATCACCATAGTGCTCAAGCAGATGGTTGTCTTTATCATGCTCAACGGCATTCTTGATGTAGAGCAGCGCATTGGTATAGTCCTTCTTGGCAAAATACACCCAGGCATAGGTGTCGATGAAGTTGGCATTGTCGGGCTCGTACTTGAGGGCAAGTGCGGCCATGCGCTCAGCGTTGTCCAGGTCCTGGGCGCGCTGGGCGAGGAAGTAGGCATAGTTATTGAGAGCGCCCGAGTTGGCAGGGTCAAGCTCCAAGGCGCGTTGATAGCATTCGACGGTCTTGACCGAGTCTTTCATCTCGCTGTAGCTGTCGCCCATGCCGGTGATGACATTGGCGATGCGCTCAACGTCGGTTGAGTCGGCCATGGTCAGGATCTTCTCGTAGGTCGCTATGGCTTTGTCATATTGTTTCATCTGGTTGTAACTGCCAGCGACATAGCCATAGAGGTCCAGGTTGTCGGGGTTGTATTCCAGCGCTTTTTCCGATGCCTTGATAGCTTCGGCATAGTTGTCATCTAGCATGTTGAGGATGACCATGTTGCGCCACCCTGAAGCATCGGTGGGATTCACGTCCAGACTGTAGCCCAGCTGCTCGATGGCGCCCTTAATATCCTTTTTGGCATAGAGGTATTCGCTGTAGAGCTGATGAATCTTGGCTTCGTGGGGATGCTGCTGGATGAGGATTGTGAAGAGGTTGTTGATGCGCTGCGTAGTGTCCTCCTCGGCAAGTTTCTCACGGATGTAACTCAGCATCACGCTCAGCTTGGTGTCAACGTCGAGCTGCTCGGCAGTCAACGCATTATAGATCTGTTGCTCATAGCCGGCACTGTCGCCAGCCTCAATGCAATACTCGGCACGCGTCAGATAGATGACGCCGTTGTCGGGGGCGTATTCCTGTGCGCGATCCAGGTAGTAGAGGGCGCTGTCGATCATGCCGTAGTGCTGGAACAGCCCGCTCATGGCAAGGTTGTAGGAATCGTTGCGTGGGGCGGTGTAGAGCAAGCCGCGCATTTCCCTCAACGCTCCGGTACTATCGTTCATCGACATGTAATTCTCGATTTTGCTTGAGGTGAGCTGGATGGAAGAACCAAACATGGTGGCGATGCTGTCATAGGTCGCGTTGCTTTGGTCGAAGTCACCCGAATGTGAATAGGCTTCGGCCAAACGCACGAGCAGTTCCAGACGGTTGGGGTTGACCTCGTTGAGCAGTTTGATGGCACGAAGGCCCTCCTCGGGATGCCCCAGTTGCATGTTGGCGTCGCTGTAGAAGGTCGTCTCATACAGATCCTCGGGTTGCGCTTCGAAGTGTTCCTTCATCAGGGCAAGGCCCTCTTCGCAGCGCTCCTTGGTGGTGTTGTTCATCCTGAGCATGCACATGCCCATGTAGAACGAGATGGCGGTATTGCCCGGGTCAATCTCGTGGGCGTGAGCCATCAATTCATAGAAGGCGTCATAATTGTCGGCCAGTTTCTGTTTCTGTGCCTCCATGAAGATATATTCCGCCTTGCGCTGGTCGGCCAGGCTGACGGTCTTCTTGTCCGTCATTTCCTTTTTGCCGGCCATCACCGTTACCGCCATGAGCACAATGGTTAATATCACTAAATATCGTTTCATCAACTATCAATTGTTCACTATTAACTGTTCACTGTTAACTACTTTGTTCCCGTGTGCCCGAAGCCGCCGGCTCCACGCTCCGTCTCATCGAGGTCCTCGACAACGGTCCACTCGACGGTGCTGTGGCGGGCGACCACCATCTGACAGATGCGCTCGCCGTTCTCGATGGTCTGGGGCTCATCGCTCAGGTTCACCAGGATAACCCCAACCTCACCACGATAGTCGGCATCAATCGTGCCAGGCGTGTTGAGCACCGTGAGTCCGCGCTTCAGCGCCAATCCGCTGCGGGGCCTGATTTGGCACTCATAGCCCTCGGGCAGGGCGATATAGATGCCCGTGTGCACCAATGCCCGCTGCAGCGGTTGCAGCGTCAGCGGCTCCTCGAGCCAGGCGCGCAGGTCCATCCCCGCGCTGAGCGCTGTCCCGTACTGCGGCACCTCATGCGGTCCACGGTTCACAATCTTCACATTAATCTTCTCCATAAAACAATGATTGGTATCAAACTGCAAAAATACATCAAAAACCCTTACGACCATCATTTGAAACCTTTTTTAAATGTCAATGGCCATCAATGGGTATAAATGTGCCCTGAATTATGTTGATAAATGCTGGGCAGCTGTCCAATCTTTTGACACTTTCTCTTGTTTTTTGCTGAAATCGGTCATTTTTCAAAAAAATCGTTTGGCGAGATTGGTTAGCGGACATAAATTTGTAGCTGAAAAACCAATCTATGAACGATCATGAAACGAATATTGTATTTTGTTTTATGTCTGATGGCAGGCCTGTTGGCGATGGCCCAGTCGGCCGGATTGACTATCGGTCAGCAACTTGAGGACTATGACTTTGCTGTGAAGTACATCGAGGATAACTATGCCGGTTTCCCCGACAAAGTCGTTGACAGCACACGTGCCGCCTATGAAGCCATGAAATATCGGCTGCGTGACCAGGTCGTCGGTGGTGAGAACACCGCATGGGATGCACTCGCACAGTATACTGCTTGGTTCAACGACCGTCATTTGCGTTTGCAAGGTTCTTTCTTGAATGAGGATGGTCACTGGAGAGGCTATACCAATCAGTACTGGCTCCGTCAAGAGATTTACTATGACGAGCTGATGGGCGAGTATGACCCGAAACCTGTTGCCTGCAAGGTAACTGATAAGACATTCCTGATCCGTTTCCCGACATGTGACATGGAACTGCTTGACCTGAAATGGGTTAAGAACTCAATCAAACTGTTCAAGAAGTCCCATTGCGAGAATCTCATCATCGATATCCGTGGTAATGGTGGAGGCAGCGATGCGATGTTTAATCCGTTCTTAAACCTGTTTTATGACCATGCTGGTACTGTCACCGGTGCGGAAATCCGTAACACACCGCAGAATCGTGAATATCAAGCAGCGCATGGAATGCCAAAACGGCTGAAAAGAATATTGGCTCAGAATCCCGATGTGGAATTTTTTACCTCTAATAATGGAATCTTATCTGGAGGAAAGAAGACCAACGCTGTTCGCAGGGCCGCTCTGATCATCGATGATGGTGTTTGGAGCGCTGGCGAACAAATGGTATTATGCATGAAGGCATGCAGCGACCGGGTCACTCTTTATGGCCGTGACAATACCGGAGGTTGTCTGGATTATTCTAGTTTGGCATATCTGAAGTTTAAATATCATGATGCCTATTTTTCAGTCCCCATGACACGAAGAATAGGCCTTCCCGAGACCTCTATCGACAAGAACGGCATCGCCCCCGATGTGCGCATCCCATTGCCCCTTCCTGTCCGCTTGACCGACAACATCGACGAGTGGGTCATCTGGGTAGCCGAGCAACTGGAAAAGTAAACGGCTCAGTTACAACCAGATACATTGTTATCATAAAGTGATTATCATTTTATGATAATTATATTGTGATAATTTGTGAAATTGTTGTATCTTTGCAGCGAGTATCAAAGCAAAAGTGATATGAAAAACCCATTTGTAACCAATGGTTATGCTGGCGAGCATTACTTCTGTGACCGCGTGGAGGAGACCCGGCGGCTTACAGACCTGTTGACTAACGGGAATAATGTGGCACTGATTTCACCGCGCCGCTTGGGAAAGACTGACCTCATCCGTCATAGTTTTGCCCAGTCTGAAATCAAAGACAATTATTACACATTCATGATTGACATCTATGCCACATCTTCTTTGCAAGATTTTGTCAACTCTCTTGGCCGCAGTGTTATTGATGCACTCAAACCCTTTGGATCTAAGATGTTGCAGCGTTTTATGGATATTGTTTCCTCGTTGCGAGCTGACATTGCGTTTGATGTCTTCGGGCAGCCATCATTTGGTGTTAGCATGGGGGCCATCGATAATCCAGAAACCTCGCTGGAAGAAATTTTCAGGTTCCTTGAGAAAGCCGACCGTCCGTGTTTGGTTGCCATCGACGAGTTCCAGCAGATTGCAACTTATAGTACCAATTCCAATATTGAGGCACTGTTGCGCACCCACATCCAACGCTGCCGTAATGCCAACTTCATCTTTGCTGGTTCACAACGTCACTTGATGGATAAGATGTTTACATCCCCATCTCGCCCTTTTTATCAGTCTGTGGCTCTGCTGAATCTTAAGCCCCTTCAATTGGAAGTATATCAAGATTTTTGTGTCGGTTTATTTGCTGAGAGTGCCAAGGCACTCAATCCCGAAGTCGTTAAAAAGGTCTATCAAGATTTCAATGGTGTGACCGCCTACATGCAACGTTTGATGAACGTCCTGTATATGCGTACTCCACAAGGAGAGACTTGCTCGGTTGACATGATTGATGATGCCATATCTTATACTCTGGATATGGCTAGTGATACCTACGAGGCGTTGTTGCGCCAGATGCCCGAAAAGCAACGCAATGTTTTTATCGCCATCGCCATCGAGGGTGAGGTAGCGAATGTGACAAGTGGAGCCTTTGCCCGCAAATATCATTTGCCGTCGGCCAGCTCGGTTAATTCGGCGGTCAAGGGCTTACTGGCTAAAGATTTCATTACACTAGGCAAGAATGGCTATCAGGCTTACGATAAATTGTTTGCCTTGTGGGTAAAACGATATATGAATATTTGATTCAATGATGATATGGAACGCATGAATTGGGACCGATTGATATCGGACAAACGACTGGGACTGGAGCATTACCACGACAACAAGGGTGGGGGAGTCAGGAGCGATTTTGAGCGCGACTACGACCGCCTGGTGTTTTCGTCACCCTTCCGCCGCCTGCAGAACAAGACGCAGGTTTTCCCGCTGCCCGACAGCATCTTTGTGCACAACCGCTTGACCCACAGCTTGGAGGTGTCGAGCGTGGGCAAGTCGATGGCGCGTGAAATCGCTATCCGCCTCAAGCCGCGCTATGCTGCTGAGCCATGGGTCGACAAACTGCGCGACATCGGCGAAATCGTCGCTGCCGCCTGTCTGGCGCACGACCTGGGTAACCCGCCGTTCGGCCACTCGGGCGAGAAGACCATCGGGGCCTACTTCAGCGAGGGTCGAGGGCTGGAATTTAAGGACAAGTTCACCATTGAGCAGTGGAACGACCTCGTCCATTTCGAGGGCAATGCCAACTCGTTCCGTACCCTTGTTCACCAGTTCAAGGGCCGCCGACCCGGCGGATTCGCGATGACTTACTCGACGCTGGCTGCCATCGTCAAGTATCCTTATTCGTCGATGCATGCCGGAGAGAAAGGCAAGTTCGGATTTTTCACCACCGAGAAAGACATCTTTGTGCGCATCGCCGACGAGTTGGGCGTTATCCGACTCGAGGAGGACCGCTACTGCCGTCACCCCCTCGTCTATATCGTTGAGGCGGCCGACGACATCTGCTACCAGATCATGGACATCGAGGATGGCCACAAACTCAAGATTATCGGCACCGACGAGACCATCAACCTGCTACTGGGCTTTTTCACCGAAGAGCGTCAGGCGCACCTGCGTGAGCACATGGAGCGCGTCGCCGACCCCAACGAGAAGATTGCCTACCTGCGTTCCTGCATCGTCGGTCTGCTGGTGGAGCAGTGTGCCGCTGCCTTTGCCAATCACGAGGAGGAAATCATGGAGGGACGTTTCGAGAGCAGCCTCATCGACTGTATCGACCCGCTGCCGGCCAACGCTTATCAAGCGTGCAGCACTTTGGCTCGGGCGCGTCTGTATCGTGCAAGCTACGTTCTTGATGTAGACCTGGCAGGTAACCGCATCATCAACCTGCTGCTCGATAAGCTGATCGAGGCCGTCATGCACCCCGAGCGCAACTATTCCCAGTTGCTGATGAACAAATTTCCGCAGCAGTATGATGTCTTCGCTCCCACGCTGTTCGAGCAAGTTCAGGCCGTGCTAGACCACATCAGCGCCATGACCGACGTCTATGCCCTCAACCTCTACCGCCAGCTCAGCGGCATCTCCATCCCCACCGTATAATAATAGGCAATGATATAGTTGTTGGCCCAAACCCTGCGGGGCTAATGCGAATTACACGAATCAGACCAATTAACGCGAATTTTTAATATTATTCGTGAAATTCGTTTATTTAGCGAAATTCGCATTAAAAAACCTTCAGGGTCAACTCCTATATCGTTCCCAATAAAAAAGGACTACGAAGGCCTATGGGCGCCTCTCACTCATGACAAACTCCAGCGTTCCACCCGCCATGATGTCTTGATGCCTGAGTTTAAAGCCCTGCAGCCGCTTGCCGTTGAGACGAGTTTCCTTGACGTATATACCCTTGTCGCCCTTGCGGATGATGGTAAACTCCTTGCCGCCAGCCAAGTGCAGCGTGGCACGTTGGAATAGTGGCGTGCCGATGACATATTCGGCAGCGCCTGCATTGAAGGGATAGAAGCCTAATGCCGAGAAAATGTACCAGGCCGACATCTGTCCGCAGTCATCGTTGCCCGCATAGCCTGCTGGAGTGGCATTATAGAATTCGGAGCGCACTTGGTTGACCAGTTCTTGAGTGCGCCAAGGACGACCGGCGAAGTTGTAGAAATAGACAGTGTGGTGGCTGGGCTCGTTGCCGTGGGCATACTGGCCGATGAACGCCGAGGCATTGCCGTTAGTCTCACGGTTGGCGGTAGTTAGGCTGAAATTCTCATCTAATTTCTTCAGAAATGCTTTCTTGCCACCCATCAGCTCGATGAATTGCTCGGGTGCATGAGGCACAAACCACAGGTATTGCCAGGCGTTCCCCTCAATAAAGCTGTTGTCCTCATAGCTGAGCGGGTCAAATGGCTCAACCCATTGCCCGTTGTCGTCACGTGCCCTGAAGAACCCCGTTTTTTCATCAAACAGGTTTTTATAGTTAGTCGCCCTCTGGGCAAAGTGTTGATAGTCGCCAGTGTGCCCCAAGTGCGCGGCAACGGCAGCGACGCACCAGTCGTCAAATGCCTGCTCCAGTGTGATGGAAACCGAAGAACCCTGCTTGTTGCAGGGCATGTAGCCCAGTTGTTCCCACAGGTCAAACGGCGAGTTGGTGTGCGGCCTTGTGCTACTCTCGACCATCGCTCGATAGGCTTTCTCAACATCGATGCCGGGCAGGTCGGCGAGAATGGCATCGGCGATGACAGGAATGGCATGGTTGCCTATCATGCAGTAGTTCTCTTGTCCCCACAGGTCCCAGATGGGCAGGTAGCCATAGGTGTCGTGATGGCGCACCATGTTGTTGACAAACTGTGCCGCCAGGTCGGGTTTGAGCAAGAGGTAAAGCGGATGTGCGGCGCGGAAGGTGTCCCACAGCGAGAATGTGGAGTGGTAACTCTGACCCTTGGGCATCTGGCGTATCTCGTAGTTGGTGTCCATGTATCGGCCATCGACATCGCTCATGGTGTTCGGCTGCAACAACACATGGTAGAGTCCGGTGTAGAAAATCTGCTTTTGCTCATCTGTGCCATCAATATCGATGCATGACAGCTGCCGCTGCCACTCGTCGTAGGCTTGACGGACATATTGGTCAAAATCCCAGCCAGAGGCTTCGGCGGCGAGGTTTCGACGTGCTCCATCGATATCGACCGCCGAGAGGGCGACCTTGACCGTCAATCGGCTATCACCTGCAGTGTCAAACGACAGGGCACAGCGCAGCGTGCGTCCGTTGATTACCGTAGCATCGCCCACCGTGCGCGTGCCGTCCATGAGCAGGTGCCCGGTGATGGGACGGGAAAATTCGGCGCGGAAATAGACTTTGCGCAGTTTGGCCCAGCCGGTGATGACGCGGTAGCCTTCCACCGTGTGATCATCGACAAGGCGGAGCTGGGCTTGGATGATGTCATAACTGCGGCGTCCGCTATAATAGGCCTGGCCGCGAAAGGTGGAGTGGTCGAGGTCAAGAATGACCTGTTGCGGCTTCCCTTGGGGGAAAGTATAGCGGTGGATGCCAGTACGGGTCGTTGCGCTGAGCTCGGCTTTTACTCCGCTTTCCTGAAGTAAAACCATATAGTATCCTGGAGATGCCGCTTCTTGCTCGTGTGAAAAAGTCTGCCCGAAGTTGCCTGTCGCCAGATACTCTGGAGTCACATTCCAGGTCACTGGCATGAGCGAGATGTCAAACAGGTCAGTACAGCCCGTGCCGCTCAAGTGGGTGTGGGAGATGGCGTAGATGCTGTCACGGTTGTAGTCATAGCCGGAGCAGGGATCCCAGGTCACCATCTGTTCGGTGTCGGGACTCACCTGCACCATTCCCTGTGGCATCGTGGCGCCGGGGAACGTGCTGCCGCTCAAGGCACCGGTGGCATCGGTCTGCGTGCCGATAAACGGATTGACATATCGGGTGTAATCGGTTGTGGTGGCTTGGAGCAGCAATGTGCTCCACAGGGCTAGGAGTAGGATAGTCGGTTTCATATATCAATAGGGTAGCAGTTGGTTTATCACATTTGGTGCAAAATTAATCAAAAATTGGCGGCGTCTCAACAATCTGCAAATATATTTGCAATCGTATTCGATTTGCGCTTTTTTTTTTAATTTTGCACCAAAAATAATATGTGACTCTATGGGACTCATTGACGATAGCAAACGCATTAACGAAATAGATGTACAAGAGGAACGTGCCATCCTCGTGGGACTGATTACCCCCCAACAGGGCGAGGCAAAGACCAAAGAATACCTAGACGAACTCGAATTCCTCGCCGAAACGGCGGGCGCTACAACCGTACGTACTTTCCTGCAGCGGTGTGACGGCCCCAACAGCACTTCCTATGTAGGCAAGGGAAAACTGGAGGAAATTGTGGCCTATGTCCAAGAGAACGACATCAGCCTCGTCATCTTTGATGATGACCTCACGCCTAAACAGGTCGCCTTTATTGAGAAGGCAGTACAAGTCAAGACACTTGACCGCACGAGCCACATCCTCGACATTTTTGCCAAGCGGGCCCAGACAGCCAGTGCCAAGATGCAGGTCGAACTGGCCCAGTACCAGTATTTGCTGCCCCGTTTGGCGGGCATGTGGACCCACTTGGAACGCCAGCGAGGCGGTATCGGTATGCGCGGCCCCGGTGAGACGCAGATCGAGACCGACCGCCGTATCGTCAAGACCAAGATTGCCCTGCTCAAGGAGAAACTGGCCCAACTTGACAAGCAAAAGATCACTCAGCGCAAAAACCGCGGCAAACTCACCCGCATTGCGCTCGTGGGCTATACCAATGTGGGCAAATCCACGCTGATGAATGTGCTGAGCAAGAGCGAGGTGTTTGCCGAGAATAAACTCTTTGCGACACTTGACACCACTGTCCGCAAGGTCGTGATTTCCAATCTGCCTTTTCTGCTGACCGACACCGTCGGCTTCATCCGCAAGTTGCCCACCCATCTGGTGGAATCCTTCAAAAGCACGCTTGACGAGGTGCGCGACAGCGACATCCTCGTTCATGTCGTGGACATTTCCCATCCACAATTTGAGGAGCAGATCGAAGTGGTGAACCGCACGTTGCAGGAGGTGTGCGATGCCGGTGATAAGGAGATGATCATGGTGTTCAATAAGATTGACCAGTTTACTTACACGCCCAAAGACGAGGATGACCTCACACCCCGACAGCGCGAGAATATCCCCCTGGAAGAGCTCCAGGAGAGTTGGATGGCACGCATGGGCGAGAACTGTGTCTTCATCAGCGCCAAGAAACAGCAGAATATCGACGCCCTCAGGAAACTGCTCTACAACAAAGCCAAGGCTGTCCATACAGCCCGCTTCCCCTATAATGACTTCCTTTACCAGACTTACGACGACCTGACAGAAGAATAAGATTCATCCTGAAGAAAACAGCATAGTTTTGATATTTTGCAGATTAAAAGGTAGAGTTGATAATGGCTAATAACAGAATCATTTCATTCGATGTTCTTAGGATTCTTGCTGCATTCGCTGTCGTGATGTTGCATGTTACAAGTGACAGATTAACAACTTCTTTTCCTTCAAATGAGTGGGAAATCAGAAATGTGTACGACTCTTTTGTGCGATGGTGTGTACCGGTTTTTGTTATGATTTCGGGAGCATTATTTTTGAATCATGGAAGAAATGTCAATGTGGGTAGATTATACAAAAAGAATATTCTCCATCTTGTTTTCATTTTTTTTGCCTGGTCATTCATTTATGCGCTTTATTTAGCAATGGTTAAATGCGATCATAATATTTATAATATAATACGTAATATATTAGAAGGGCCTGTTCATTTTTGGTTTTTGAAGATGCTGATTGGCTTATATGTTACGATTCCGATTTTAAGGATGATAACTCAGAATAAACAAGCAGAAGAATACTTTTTAATTGTAGCAATAGTTACAGTTTTCATCCTCCCAATGTTTTTTGCTTCTATCGGGTTAATTGATGAGTCTTATAAAAAATTTGCTCGTTTTCATTTTAGTACATATGGAATAAAGATTGCATCGGGTTTTGTAGGGTACTTTGTTCTTGGCCATTATCTCTTTACTTATCGATTGTCCAGCTCCGTGAAGAAGTTTTTATATATCCTGGGTTTGCTCAGTGTGTTATCAGTCATATTTCTCACACATTGGTATTGTCACCACATTAACCAATCGAGTGAGGTGTTTTATAAAAATCTAAATGTTTTCACATTGTTTGAGTCCATTGCTGTTTATTTGGCAATCATTGAATTAAAAATACCCACGAAGTATTATCCTTCAGTAATCAGGTTATCAAATCTCAGTCTTGGTGTCTATCTTTCACATGTACTTGTGTTAATGCTGTTTCTTCACTTTTTGGGGATAGATTCCGGTTCATTGAATCCATTGTTTTTTATCCCGTGTTTTAGCTTAATCGTTTTTCTGTTATCATGTCTGATAGTTTCATTAATGATGAAAATACCGATATTGAACAAGTTGGTTGTGTAACCGAGATTATTAATTTGAAAAGTTACCCTTGAGGATCCCTGAATAAGCATCATTGATATGGCAAACCCTACGAAGAAACAAGAATTATTGGTATCAATGGCTGATGGATACGCCAAA
>JAFYYI010000038.1 GCA_017557665.1 Muribaculaceae bacterium
AGAACCTGCTCGGTAAGCGCGTTGACTACTCGGCCCGCTCGGTGATTGTGGTGGGTCCTGAACTGAACATGGGTGAGTGCGGTATCCCCAAGGACATGGCAGCCGAGCTGTACAAGCCCTTCGTGATCCGCAAGCTTATCGAGCGCGGCATCGTCAAGACGGTGAAGAGCGCCAAGAAGATCGTCGACCGCAAGGAGCCCGTCGTTTGGGACATCCTCGAGAACGTGATGAAGGGTCATCCCGTGCTCTTGAACCGTGCACCGACACTGCACCGTCTGGGTATCCAGGCGTTCCAGCCCAAGCTCATCGAGGGTAAGGCCATCCAGCTGCACCCCCTGGCTTGTACCGCGTTCAACGCCGACTTCGACGGTGACCAGATGGCCGTTCACCTGCCTCTGGGTAACGAGGCTGTTGTCGAGGCTCAGATGCTGATGCTCGAGCCCCACAACATCCTGAATCCCGCCAATGGCGACCCCGTTACCGTTCCCTCACAGGATATGGTACTCGGTCTCTATTATATCACTAAACTGCGCAAGGGCGACAAGGGCGAGGGCCTCAAGTTCTACGGTCCTGAGGAAGCACTCATCGCCTACAACGAGGGCAAGGTTGCCATGCACGCCATCATCAGCGTCATGGCCGACGTTGTCAACGAGAACGGTGAGCATGAGCAGCGCCTCATCGAGGAGACTTCGGTGGGCCGTATCATCTTCAACAACACCGTCCCCTACGAGATTGGCTACATCAATGAGCTGATTTCCAAGAAGTCGTTGCGCAACATCATCACCCGTGTGATCCGTAATTGCGGTGTGCCCCGTTCGGCACAGTTCCTTGATGACGTGAAGAACATGGGTTACTACATGGCATTCAAGGGTGGCCTGTCGTTCAACCTGAATGACGTGCTCATCCCCGACAAGAAGGCCGACATCATCGCAGCCGGTGATGCCGAGGCCGAGAAGATCAAGGCCAGCTATGAGATGGGTCTTATCGGTGACAACGAGCGTTACAACCAGGTCATCGACATCTGGACCAATGTGAATACCGAGCTCACCAGCGAGCTGATGAAGCAGATCACTGCCGACAAGCAGGGCTTCAACTCAGTATTCATGATGCTTGACTCGGGTGCTCGTGGTTCTAAGGACCAGATTCGTCAGCTCTCCGGTATGCGTGGTCTGATGGCCAAGCCGCAGAAATCGGGTGTCGAGGGTGGTCACCAGATTATCGAGAACCCCATTCTCGCGAACTTCAAGGAGGGTCTGTCGGTGCTCGAGTACTTCATCTCGACCCACGGTGCCCGTAAGGGTCTTGCCGATACCGCTTTGAAGACCGCCGACGCCGGTTATCTGACCCGTCGTCTTGTTGACGTCGCTCACGACGTGATCATCAACGAGGAGGACTGTGGTACCCTGCGTGGTCTCGTTTGTCGCGAGGTGCGTAATGGTGACCGCGTTGTCGCCAGCCTCGGAGAGCGCATCCTGGGCCGTGTTTCGGTTCACGATGTGGTTGATCCCACCACGGGTGAAATCATCGTCGAGAGCGGTGAGGAAATCACCGACGCTATCGCAGCACGCATCGACAACTCGCCCATCGAGTCGGTCGAGATCCGTTCCGTCCTCACCTGTGAGGCAAAGCGTGGTGTCTGCGCCAAGTGCTACGGCCGCAACCTGGCTTCGCACCGCATGGTGCAGCGTGGTGAGGCTGTCGGCGTGATTGCCGCCCAGTCTATCGGTGAGCCCGGTACACAGCTGACCCTGCGTACCTTCCACGCCGGTGGTGTGGCAAGTAACGCTTCGGCAGTGTCCAACATCACTTCCAAGTATAACGGTCGCATCGAGATTGAAGACCTGCGCACCGTTCAAGACAAGGATGGCGTCAGCGTTGTCGTTGGCCGTATGGCCGAGATGTCCATCAAGGATCCTCACACCAATATGGTACTCACCCATGCCCCCATCGAGTACGGCTCAAGGCTGTTCTTCAAGCCCGGTGACATGGTATCGAGCGGTGACAGGATCTGTGAATGGGACGCTTTCAATGCCGTTATTGTCAGCGAGGTTGAGGGTACGTTGCGTTTCAAGAACCTCATCAAGGATGTGACCTTCCGCGAGGAGTATGATGACGTTTCGGGCAATGCCGAGATTTTCATCATTGAGACCAAGGACCACAACCGCATCCCTGAGGCCGAGGTGATTGACACCGAGGGCAATGTAGTGAAGTCTTATTCACTGCCCGTGCGTGCCCACCTGATGAAGCACGACGGTGAGGAAATCACCGCCGGTGAGGTCTTCGTCAAGATTCCGCGCTCGTTCTCGGGTGGCGCTGGTGATATCACCGGTGGTCTGCCTCGTGTAACCGAGCTGTTTGAGGCCCGCAACCCGTCCAACCCCGCTATTGTGAGCGAGATCGACGGTGAGGTATCGTTTGGCCGCATCAAGCGCGGTAACCGTGAGATCACGGTGAAGAACCGCATCGGTGAGGAGAAGAAGTACCTCGTGCCTCTGTCCAAGCAGATTCTGGTGCAGGAGAACGACTTCGTGCGTGCCGGCACTCCGTTGTCCGACGGTGCCGTCACTCCCGCCGACATCCTGCGCATCAAGGGCCCGACGGCCGTTCAGGACTACATCGTTAACGAGGTCCAGGACGTTTACCGCACCCAGGGTGTGAGGATCAACGACAAGCACTTTGAGGTTATCGTGCGCCAGATGATGCGCAAGGTACGCATCATCGATCCGGGCGACACCCGTTTCCTCGAGGAGCAGACCGTTGACAAGCGCGACTTCATGGAAGAGAACGACCGCATCTGGGGCAAGAAGATTGTCACCAACAGTGGTGACAGCGATGAGGTCCAGAATGGTCAGATCATCACTGCCCGCAAGTTGCGTGACATCAACTCGTCGCTCAAGCGTCGTGATATGAAGCTCGTTGTTGTTCGTGACGCGGTGCCCGCTACTAGTGAGCAGATTCTGCTCGGTATCACCCGTGCCGCTCTGCAGACCAGCAGTTTCATGTCGGCAGCATCCTTCCAGGAGACCACCAAGGTGCTCAACGAGGCTGCCATTAATGGTCGCGTGGACACCCTCGAGGGTATGAAGGAGAACGTTATCTGCGGTCACCTGATTCCCGCTGGTACTGGTCTGCGTGAATACCAGACGCTCATTGTCGGCGACAAGAACGAGATGGCGCTTGCCGAGCAGGCCCGCAAGGAGCGTGAACTCGCCGAGAATGATTAACCCCCCAAAAGGCCAATTTCTGTGCTGGCCCTGTGCCCCCGACTCTCGTTTCAGTGGCCACGGTTCAGCCAGAAATTACCAATTGGACATTGAATGATAATAACTGTAAGATTGTAATAATCGTATATTTTCCATAGTTAATTTGTTTATTGAGACTCCGGGCCGCAGTGATGCGCACCGGAGTTTTTTTCTATGCTTCATTTTATGCTCGCTGTCAATTTTTTGCACTATCTTTGTAGCGTGATTTGGTGCCTGGGGTGATTGACCCTGGGTGAAAAGGGAACCGGGTGGGAATCCCGGACAGACGGTGCTGCTGTGTGCCCCTTGATGAGAAAGCCCGCACTGAACCACTGCGCCATGCTCCGATGACAAGGAACAGCGTGGGAAGGGACAGTGCATGAACGGCTCGGGGCGAGTCAGAAGACCTGCCAAATCGAGAATATTGAAACCCGGAACAGCTATGCTTAGAACGTCAGTCATAGCATTTATTGCCCTCGTGTGTGTCCTGTGCGCTCATGCTCAGGAAGGCGTCCTTGCGCACCAGGCCGACTCGGTCACGGCACCTGTGAGCTATAGCCGGCTGGACTCGATGCAATATATCCAGAATGTGATTATTTATGGCCGCCGCCCCTATGAGGATGTCATTCCTGCCCAGGAACTCACGGGTAAGCAGCTCGAGGGGCTCAACAGCCATTCGGTGGCCGATGCCGTCCGCTATTTTGCCGGTGTGCAACTCAAGGATTACGGCGGTGTGGGCGGTCTCAAGACGGTCGACATCCGCTCGATGGGCACCAACCACATGGGCGTCTTCTATGACGGTATCCAGATCGGTAATGCCCAGAATGGCCAGGTGGACTTGGGGAAATTCTCGCTCGACAACATCGAGGCGATATCCCTCTACAATGGCCAACGAAGCAACATTTTCCAGAGTGCCAAGGATTACGGCTCGGCCGGAACCATCTACCTGCGCACCCGCCGTCCCAAGTTCAAGACCGGCAAGCGCGATAACCTCAATGTGTCGTTCAAGACGGGCTCCTTTGGCCTCGTCAACCCCAGTGTGCGTTGGGAGCATAAGTTGAGTCGTGCGGTGAGCCTGTCGTTCAACAGCGAGTTTACCTATGCCACGGGCAAGTACCGTTTCCGTTACATGCGTCACTACAGCGACGGCTCGTTGGCATGGGACACGACGGCTGTGCGTCAGAACGGCGATGTGCGTTCCTATCGTGTCGAGGGTGCCGTCTTCGGCGTGATGCCCAGCGGCAAGTGGCATGCCAAGGCCTACTGGTATGACAGCCGCAAGGGCATACCCGGTGCCATCGTCAATAACGTGTGGAAGCATGCCCAGCGGCAGTGGGACAGCAATTTCTTCCTGCAGGGAGCCTACCAGCGCAAGTTCACCGACCGCTATGAGATGATGTTCAATGCCAAGTACTCGCGTGACTACCTGCACTACCTCAATCCTGACACCACGTTGATGTACATCGACAACAAGTTCTGGCAGGACGAGATATACCTTTCCACCGCCAACAAGTATACCATCCTCACCGATTGGGACGTGAACCTCTCGGTTGATTACCAGTGGAACAGCCTTGACGCCACGCTGACGGGCTTCGGCTATCCCATCCGCCACACGGTGCTCACGGCATTGGCCAGCGCCTACACCTGGCGCGGATTCAAGGCCCAGGCCAGCCTGCTCTACACGATGGTCAACGACCGTTCTTCGGCACGTTTCGACGGTCAGGTGGTGGGCAAGACGAGCAAGTACATGAACAAGGTCACGCCGGCTGTTTTCCTCAGTTGGCAACCCTGGCAGGACAAGGAGTTCAACCTGCGTGCGTTCTACAAGCGCATCTTCCGTATGCCCACGTTCAATGACCTCTACTACACCGACATGGGCAACATCACGCTCGAACCCGAGTATGCCACCCAGTACAATGTGGGTTTCCTCTACCGTCTGCTCACCGATCGTGGTCTGCTTGCCGGCGTCAAGTTGAGTGCCGACGCCTACTACAATTACATCACCGACAAGATCATCGCCGTCCCCAAGGGCACAGGCCAATACCGATGGATGATGATGAATGTGGGCATCGTGAAAATTCGCGGTATCGATGTGAGCGCGCGCACCACGCTGCGCCTGCCTGCCGACGTGATTCTCGACATCAACTTGAGTTACACCTATCAGAAGGCCCAGGATTACACCAATCCGGCCGACAATGAGGACGGCGGCACCTATAAGGGCCAGTTGGCCTATATCCCGTGGCACAGCGGCTCGGTTGTCGGGCACCTTGGCTGGCATGACCTGGACGTGAACTACAGTTTCATCTATGTAGGCGAGCGTTACCACACGAGCGCCAACACTCGCGAGAATCACGAGCAGCCCTGGTACACCCACGACCTGTCGGCTGGCTATGTGTTCCACTTGGGTCAGACGACGTTGAAGGTGTCGGGCGAGGTCAACAACCTCTTCAACCAGTACTACGACGTCATCCTCAATTATCCGATGCCAGGCCGCAACTACAAACTCATCCTCAAATTCGACATCTGATGAAAAGAATACTCTATATCATAGTCCCCCTGTTGATGCTGGCGGGTTGCCGCGAGGAAGTGACCATCTTCCTGCCGGAGCACGTGTCGGTGGCTCAACCCGAGTTTTCCGATATCGAGGGCTTCTACCTGCTGTGCGAGGGCAATATGGGATGGAATAAGGCCACGCTGGACTACTATGACTACGCCTATGGCGAGTATCTGCGCAACATCTTTTCCTATGCCAACCCGACGGTCCCCAAGGAGATGGGCGACGTGGGCAACGATATCGGCATCTATGGCAGCAACCTGTTCTGTGTCATCAACTGCTCCAACAAGATTGATGTCCTGGACAAGTACACCTGCGAGAAGAAATACCAGATCAATATCCCTAACTGCCGTTTCATCCGCTTCTACGGTGGCTATGCCTATGTAACCAGCTATGCCGGCCCAGTGCAGATCAACCCCAACTACGAGCAGCGCGGCTACGTTGCCAAGATCGACACCGTGACCATGGAGGTCGTGGACACCTGCCTGGTGGGTTTCCAGCCTGATGAGCTGGAGATTGTCGAGGGAAAGATTTATGTCGCCAACTCGGGTGGCTATATGGTTCCCAACTACGAGAACACCTTGTCGGTCATCGATGTGGCGACATTCAAGGAAGAGCGCCGCATCCCTATCGCCATCAACCTGTCGTGGGTCAAGGGCGACCGTCACGGCATGCTGTGGGTAGCCTCGCGTGGCGACTACTACACCAAGCCCAGCAAGATATATGCCTATGACACGCGCAAGCAGCAGCTTGTGGACAGTATCGACTGCCGCGTGAGCAACATGTGGCTCGACGGCGATTCCATCTATGTGGTGGGCACCCAGTGGAGCTATGTGTCGATGAGCAACACGTTCTCCTATGCGATCATTGACACACACAGCCGGCAGATTGTGTGTGACAACTTCATCACCGATGGCACTGACAAGGATATCGTCATCCCCTATGCTGTCGCAGTGAATCCACTCACCAAGGACATCTATGTCACCGATGCCAAGGATTACGTTTCGCCGGGCCGCCTCTACTGCTTCGACCGCTACGGTGTCAAGAAGTGGGATGTGCGCACGGGCGATATCCCCGCCCATTTCGCCTTTCTGGGCAAGAACATCAATGAGCGGTAGATTTTTAGCAATCAGTTTTTAGCAATCAGCAATTACAATATTAGGAATATGGAAAAATTAAGGAATATGGCAGTTGTGGCGCTACTCCTGATGACAGCGTTCACCATGTGGGCCAATCACCCGTGGCTCACCCGCGTCTATGAATACCGCCCCGCACCGGGACAGTTCATCAACACCATGCCCATTTGCAGGGTGGGGGAGCCGATTGACAGTGTGCTGGCCAGGTGTCAAACGAGCATCTGTGGCCGTATTGACACGACAACCCAGTCTTATCACGGGCAGCTGATCACGAGCATCGACACCGTTTGGGCCGAGGGCATGATTTCTCTCGGCGGCTACGGCGGCTATGTGGTCATCGGTTTTGACCATCCGGTGGTCAATATGCACACTTGGGATTTCGAGATCTGGGGCAACGCGTTCTATAGCGACCAGACATCGGCTGGTGGCAGTTGCGAACCGGGCATCGTGATGGTTGGTGTGGACAGCGATGGCGATGGCGTGCCCAGTGATGGCGACAAGTGGTATGAACTTGCCGGTAGCGACTACAACCACCCCACGACTCAGCACGATTATGCCATCACCTATTACCGCCCCGACGAGGGCAAGCAACGCACGCCCAGCCGTGTCGATCCCAATCTGTCCGATACGACTTACATCCGCTGGACTAGCAACGACGTCAATCCTGACAGCACCAGCGGTTACATGAGCCGCAACACGTTCCATCCGCAGCCTTATTGGCCCCTGTGGCTTCAGGACGAGGAGACGCTGACTTTCCAGGGAACGAAATTGCGTTGCAATGCGCGTGATTATGGTGGCACTGACGGCAATGCCTACTATGTACTCCACTTCTTCGATTGGGGCTATGTGGACAACCTGCCCAACAATCCTGCCCGTGTGCCCCAGGAAGGCACCATCTATAATCCTGGCTTCAAGATTGATTGGGCTGTGGATGAGCAAGGTCGCCATGTCAACCTCTCGCACATCGATTTCATCAAGGTCTATAATGGTATGAACCAGTATTGCGGATGGCTCGGCGAGACATCGACCGAGGTGGCCGGTGGCATCGACTTCCACCCCGATGCCGTGATAGCCGCAGTGAGCCCTGGCGACGTGAATGAGGACGGCGAGATCAACATCAGTGATGTGAATGTGCTCATTGATATGATATTGGCAGGTGGTTTCCGCCCGATTGCCGATATCAATGGGGATGGAGAGATTAACGTCAGCGACGTGAATGCTTTGATAGACATCATCCTGCAGTACACTTGATAGGGTACTGCAACAGGTCATCCCGATATAACAAGTGAGGGAACGCAACCACACGTCGTGGCGCGTTCCCTCACTTGTCGTTGTTGGGTTCAGCCGTTACTTGTTCAGAATCATGTCGATGAGGACATTGACGTCGGCGAGGTTGATCTCACTGTCGCCATTCACGTCGCCCAGGGGTTGGGGGTTGCCGCTGAGAATCATGGCAATGAGGGCGTTCACGTCGGCAATGTTGACCTCACCATCCTTGTTCACGTCACCAGGAACGGGTGCGGGTGCCGGGGTGATATCCTCGATGCTCATGCTGTTAACGAGCAGCATGCCCATGTCGTAGTGTGAGCAGCAGCACAGGGCGATGAAGCTGGGGAACTGCTCATCATCGCTGCCGTAGCCGTCATCCTCCACCTTGAAGCTGAAGCTGTAGTCGCGGAACTCACCGGGATGTTTCACCGTGAAGGCCTCGTCGCCCAGGGGCACGGCGCCTGCCATGTCATAGCCCGAGAAGGTGTAGAAGCGGAACTGCTCCTCCCTGTAGCCGGCGATGTCGTCGTTGCTCACGTTGGCCGTGATCTTGTACTCGTGGCCCTCCTGGAACAGGATGGGCGGTGAGATGATGAAGTCATAGCCATAGAAGACCTCGTTCTTCTGATAGATGTAAAAACACTTGTTTTCGCCCTGGCCGAACATGTTCATGAAGTCCTTGTACCACACGAAGGGGTAGCCGTCCTCGTTGCCGTCGAGGATGGTCCAGTACTGGCCGCTTTCCTCCCACGAGTTGAACGGGGCGACATAGGGGCACTCAACGGCGGGGCCGTTGACCAGGTCGTTGGTCTTGGCGGGTTCACCGATGCCGTCGGCATTCTTGGCGACAATCTGATAGGTGTAGCGCGTCAGTTCATCAATCAGTTTGACGTCGCTGAATTGGGTGTCGGTGAGGCCACTGGCGATGGTCTTGTTGTCATTGAGGCGTACGATGTCATAGGTGAGGCTCCCCTTGTCGAGATAGCCGCCGTGGGCGCCTGTGACGGGCGCTGACCAGGAGAGGTCGTTGACCATCAATTGCATGCGGCTCAGTGTGGCTTTGGCGTCGTTGACGGCAGCCGGCACATCGTGGCCAATCCAGCACTCGACAGGCTGCTCCAGGCTGGCGCCGGCAGCGTTCACGGCTGTGATGGTGAATTCATACATGCCTGCTTCCTCAACAGTGACAGCGTGTCTCATGGCCTCGCCAGGCTGGCAGTCCTCAAGGATGGTTTTTTCGCCGGTGACAGTGTTGACAATCTCGATGCTGATGGCGCCTTCCAGCGGGGATCCGCTGTAATCGTTGACGGGGTTGACCCACTGCAGGATGGCTTGGAGTTCTCCTTCCTCGTCGGCCTCGATGGTAGCTTCACTCACGCGTTCCGGAGCGTTGCCGCTAGTCGGCTCAAAGGGGATGCCCAGGGCAATGGCGTGGGTGCCATCGCCGATGAGCCCCACCTGAGTGGCCTTGCCCGTCGTCGTGTCGACGGTGTAGAGCGTGGTCTTCTCATCGCTGCCCCATGCCGCCAGATATAGGGTGCCGCTCTCGCGGTCAAACTCCATGCTCTGGAAGTTCCACCAGGAGGCCAGCGCGACGCCGGTCGAGCCGATGACCTGTGTCTCGCCGGTGCCCTTGTTCACCTTGAGCAGATAGCCGCTGTTGGTCATGGCGTACATTTGGCCGCGAGCGTCAATGGCAAGGGCCTTGCAATAGCTTGACAGGTTTTGGGTGAAGGTCATTTTGCCGTCTTCAAGATTCACGGTACCGATGGCCGAAACGCCATCCACGTCCTCGCTGTTTGCGATGAAGTACATCGTGCTGGTCGTGTAGTCGTAACTCAAGTCGCCGGGGCAGGTCGCATCTCCCAATTTCTTGATGGTCTCGCCGTCGCCATCGGCCTTGATGCTGTAGAACCACATGTTGAAGTCGTCGTCGATGCCCATCATGTAGAGCGTGCTGCCGACGACGGCGCCCGAGCGCGGTTCGGCCTTGCTATAGGTGCCCAGACGGGTCACGGTCGACGGATTGTCGGTGGTGAAACTGATCATTGACGGCGACGTGCACGGCATCATGGTGTAGCCGTAGGCCGTCTTTTGCGCCGTAGCGCTGAAAGCGGTGGCCAACAAAGCCAACGCCAGGACAAGGTAGTTACTCTTTCTCATTATTCCAAAAGCAGTTTATGTAGTAGTTAATGTTTAATGGCACAATGTGTTGCCACGGCTCAATCCGGAGTCCGGAGGCACAGATTGGGTCGTGGCGATTCAATTGGGCTGCAAATTTCGCACTTTTTACTCAATGCTGCAAACCGTAGTATGCAATTTTAGCCCACTGTGCCTTTTTTTTCTTGGATTATTTGACAACAAGTCAATCAAGCATCGGCTTTTCTGCTTATTGATGGGGGAGAAGAAGGACTTTAAGGGAGAGATTATCAGTCGCTGCGAAGGACGATAACATACCCGAAATCAATTAAAAACAGAGATTTATCGGTGAATAATTTTGCAGAAAAGGCGATATCGTTTATCTTTGCAGTTGAAATGTGACGTAAAGCATCATTAGCTATAAACTGAAAAACTTCTTTTAAATTATTAACCTATAAAACTAAACTTATTGTTTATGAAGAAATGTTTTAAACTCTTTGCTGCAGCGCTGATGGCGCTGACTATGTTCATGCCTGCACAGGCCAACGAAGAACTGACCATCTGTAACGGCAACACTACATCTTCGTACATCCCCTTCAAGCCCATCGACTTCCAGGATGCTGGCATGCATTCGCAGTTGATTTATCCGGCCGAGCTGCTTACCGAGATGAACGGCCAGCAGATCAACTCCATCACTTTCTATCTCCAGGATACTGATGGTATGTATGCTGCTGATGGACAGCTCGTCGTAAAGATGGGCGAAACCGACAATACAACCTATGCCAGTGCTGCAGATTTCCGCACAGGCCTCGTTCAGGTGGCTGCCATGCCTTTGACCGCTGGCGTTACCGAATTGGTGATTGAATTCAACTCGCCTTACAATTATCAGGGCGGCAATCTCGTTCTCGATTTCACCAATCCCGAGCAGGGCGACGATAACTACTATGCTTGGAATCACTGGTATGGCCAGACCACTACATACTACTCGGCAATCGGCTCCAATGGTGCCATGGACAAGTTCTTGCCTAAGGCCACTATTAACTACGGTGTACCTCAGGAATGGGCCGCTACTGTTACTCCCCTTGGACTGAATTTCAATATTCCCGCCGAGCGTGAGGAAGTGCAGACCATTGTCGTCAGGAACAAGGGTCTGAATCCCTTCACTCCTGTTATCAGCAGCCTTAGCGCTCCCCTGAGCATCGAGGCTGATCCTGTTGAGTTGGCTACGGGTGAGTCTCTTGAGATTCGCGTGAAGTTCGCTCCCACCGAGATCTGCAATTGTTGGGCTAAATTGACCATCAACTGTGGTGATGCCGGCACATTTGAGGTCATTATTGACGCTATTGCCACAGCTCCCGTCTATGAGGTGACAGTGGGCGATCAAGCCACTACCAATGAATTCCTGCCCATCCGTGGCTATTATATGGATGAAGTGGGCACCTATGGCCAGATGATTTACACCGAGGAGATGATGGGTGCAGCCAAGGGCAACAAGATCACCAAGGTGACCTTCTATCCCAGGAGCGCGCTGAGCTCTTCATTGGCCAACGGTAAGATTCAACTGTCGTTCAAGAATGTTGAAGGCCAGATTGAGTTTGCCGAGGCAACCGCATTGACCGAGATGACGGCAGTGGCCAACTGCACCATCAATGGCGGCGAGACCCAGCTCGTCTTCGTTCTGGATGAGCCCTATCAGTATGATGGCGGCAGTCTCGCAATCGAGGCACTGGCAGTACAAAGGAGCACTTCTTTCGCAAGCACCTTGTTCTATGGTGATAACTATGACTATTTACCCTCGATGTACCACTTCGCTTCCACCACCAAGACTTCTAACTTCTTGCCCATGGCTACCTTTACCTACGACAAGAGCGGTACTCCTCAACCCGAGGTTTTGAAGGGTGACGTGAATGGCGACCATGAGGTGAACATCAGCGATGCTATTGTACTGATCAGTGCAATCCTCAACAGCGATATGACTGGAGTGAACCTCCTTAACGCCGACGTTGACGAGAACCAAGAGGTGAACATCACCGATGCTATCAAACTCATCAACTTCGTCCTGAACGAAGAATGGTAATGACAGTCGCTGATTGACGGGAGGTGAGAATCTCCTCAATCACGATGATTCTGATACTGGGGACGGGCCATAGCGGTCCGTCCCCAGCGTCATGATGGCGGCAGCCATTGTGGGGTTATCGGTAGGGCGGCTCGAGTGTTTGATGTCTGTCCATCAGCTTACGGTTTCTGTCAGTTTTTTTATTTTTTTGGTTTTTTTATAAGAATTATATCAAATAAAACACTACTTTTGTTGAATAATAGTATTAATTAATTAGTTTTTATTTATTAATCTACTAAATTTCAAGTAATTATGAAAAAAGTCTTTACATTAGTCGCTTTGGCCGTTATGGCATTTGCCGCTCAGGCCAATGTTTTGAGTGTTTGCCAGGACACTTGGTATTCTGGTGTGTATCCCGTTTACGGCCTGTGGTATGACACTCCGGGCGAGTCTCAGACTATCTATCCTGCCGACATGCTGACCGAGATGGCAGGTGGCCAGATTACTGAGCTTTCCTTCTTGACGCTTGGCACTATTGGCAATAGTGAGTATGGTGATTTCTCTAGCTACACCATTAAATTCTCCGGTGGTGAGATTCAGCTGGCCCTCAAGGAGGTTGATCAGCTTGGCTTTGAACAGGAGGCCTTTATTACCGGTGCACAGGTCGTTGCTAACACCGTTCCTGTGTATGATGCATTAACTCTGGATTTCGTCCTGGATCAGCCCTATCAGTACAATGGTGGCAACCTCCTCGTCGAGGTAACCGTTATCACTGAAGGTAGCTATGGCACGACCTACTTCCTGGGCTCCGCAATGGTAGATGAGAACGATAATGACATCTACACTCCCTCCTATTATGAGAACATGGGCTACTCTGGTGATCTGTATTCCTCTGGTCGCTCAAGTTTCTTGCCCGCTATCGACTTCACCTATGAGCCTGGCCAGGTAACTCCTCCCGTTGATCCCACCGAGAAGACCGGTGCTCCCACCTTCAACGGCTACACCGAGGATGGTATCTACGCTTACTTCGTAGAGATCAACGAGACCGAGCCCAGCACCATCTA
>JAFYYI010000039.1 GCA_017557665.1 Muribaculaceae bacterium
GCCATCTGGTTTGGTGAGCGCACCAATGCGATCGCCTACATCGGTTGTGTGCTGATTCTGGCCGGTGTCATCATGGCCGAGAAATTCAAGCGCAAGCCCGTAACTAATCAATAACGGTCTTCATCCAGCGCTTGGTGGAGAGCCACAGCAGATAGACTGTCCCGCGGAAGCACAACTCGATTGCCATAGCCATCCACACACCGTATAGCCCCATGCTCTTGACCATGATGGCCGACAGTCCCAATCTTACAATCCACATGCTAACCAGATTGATGCCGCAAGGTACAAGTGTGTATCCTGCTCCCACAAACACGCCATAGCTGATAATTGAGGCAGCAAACAACGGCTCGGCCCACGATTCGACACGCAGGCATCGTGCACCCAGTTCCACAATCTCGGGGACGGGCGACATAAAGCTCATCAATTCGGTCGCAAACACATACATTAATATAGCCAGTACTCCCATGATGACCATGCCGGACAAGACGGTTATCCACGCGAAGCTGCGTGTTAGCTGCTGACGTCGTGCGCCCAGGCTTTGCCCGATGAGCGTGGTAGAGGCATCGGCTATGCCATAGCCCGACATATAGCACAGGCTCTCGGCAGTAATGCCGAATGAGTTGGCTGCAATTGCAATGCTGCCCAGCGGAGCGACAATGCCCGTAATAACAATTAACGCGCTGCACATCATGATGTGTTGCAATCCCATGGGGGAGGAGATTTTGATGGCATTCAAGAATGTCGGCCATTGTGGCCTGAATGAGCCTTTGTCAAGCGTGAGCCGTAAGTCAGTGGAACGGAATACTAGATAATACATCAAAGGCAAGGAAATCACTAGACCGGCGCTGGCAGTGCCCAGTGCAGCTCCCATCACGCCCAGCCCCGCACCAGGCATCGTCATGGTGTGCCCCAACAGGGTGATTTCCCGTGTGGGGAAAATCAGGAAGAAATTGAAAATCACATCCAGAATGCACATCAAGATGTTGAGCATGCTGGGAATGCGCATGTTACCACTGCTGCGAAGCATGGAACTCGCCACAATGTCCAGCATGAAAAACGGCACAAACAGCATAAAAGTGCCAAAGTAGATGGTGGCATTTGGTCGTATTTGCGGTGCGGCGCCCAGCCAAACGGGCAAGTGCCTGCATATTACCAGTCCAAAGCCTGCCAGCAACAAGCTGAAGAGCACGCATACCACAATTCCTTGACGGACCATCTGCCGCGCATCGGCATTGCGTTTGGCGCCCAGCAGATGAGCCGTCTGCACGGCATAGCCTGCGGCAAATGCGCTCAACACTCCCTCAAATAACCAGGATGTGGAACCCATGAGTCCGACCGAGGCCGAGTCATTGGCGCCCAATTGCCCCACCATAGCCGCATCGATGAATTGCATCACCATCGCCGACGCATTGGCCAGGATAGCAGGAAGGCTCAACTGGAAAGTGAGTCGCAGCTGTTGGGTGAAGGACATCGGTTGCCCTTCACGTATGAGTTGCAGCAGTGAGTCTTTGCTGGTTTGCGTTGCCATTGATGGGAGCTAATAATTCGTTTGTGTGCAAAAGTACACAAAAAAGAAATCCCGCCATCATTGATGACAGGACTTCTTTTTAAATTCCATGCAATTGATTACTTGCGGTGGATGGTCACAGCACGGTCAAGCGATGCGCACTTGGGACCATAGTTGGTCAGCTCACCGTTGTTGATCTCGGTCTCGAGGCGGCTCTCAGCCACACCCTTCTTCACGAGCTCATCCTTCACGGTGGCTACACGACCCTTACGCAGGCGTACGTTGATCTTGTCATTACCCGTGTAGTTGTCGGCCCATCCGGTAAGCAGGTAATTGCGGTTCTCGTTCTTCATCACCTCAGCAACAGCATCAACTACGTTGCGCTGAACGCCCAGCACATCGGTGCGGTTGATGGGGAAGTAGATGGTAGCCAAGGGAACCTCGCCCGACTCAGCCAACTTGTTAGCGGGAGCTTCTTTCTTCTCGAGGCACTTGCGCAGCTGATCCTCAAGGTCGGCAATCTTGCGGTTGGCATCAGCCAGGTTGGCTGCCAGGGCATCACCCTCGGCATCGGTATATTTCCACTCGGGGCAGATGGCAGTAACGGGAGCGTTCCACTCGCTCTTGCCCAGCTTGTAGCTCATACCGATCATCACACTGGGATACTCGTTCCAAGTGCGATAACCCATACCGGCACCGTCGGCGTGCTCCTGCAGGAAATCGAAACGGAGGTCAAGCAGGAGGTCGAACTTCTTGGTGATCGCGAAGCTGTTGAGCAGACCTGCATGGATGCTGTAGTTACGGCTGTGATCGGGGTCGTCGTTTGCACCGTATTTCCAGGGACCGTCAGAAACAGGACGGGCACCGTCACGGGCATATACCCAGTTAGCGTCAGCACCGATGTAGAAAATAGCGTTATAGAAACGGTAGGGCTTGTAGCCGCACAGCCAGTTAGATACATTGAACAGAACGTCACCAGTCACACCAGCGTCGTTGAAGTGGGTGGGAGCATAACGGCCATTCTTGTACATCTCGGGCCAGTTGCGGTAACCAAGGGCGGCATAGTTGCCAGTCCAGGTTGCACCCTTGAGCTGCTCGAAGTCACCACCAAAACGCAAACCCAACAGCGGTGAGAACCACTTACCGATGTGCAGGTTGACTTTGGCGCCAATACGCTTGCCAAAAGGAGCATTGGCATCATAGGGCGACATGAAAATGCCGACACCGCCTTCAGCGTCAATAAACCAGTTGTCCCTCATGCGGTTGAACAGGTAGCCCTGACTTGGATCTTCTACATAGGTTACCTCTTGAGCGCTGACACAATCAGGTGCCAGAAATGCGACGCACAAAAGAACAAACAATGCAATCTTTTTCATAATCTTTGTTTTAGTTTATTTGTTGTGTTATTGTTATTTATGTCTAATCTTGTGTCCAGCTAAGCTGGTAAACCGACCTTACTGGTCCTGTTCTATCCTGCAAAAGTAAGATTTATTTTGCTCCTAAAAAACTTTTTGCGGAAAAATTTTACAAAATGTCAATAAAATATCAAATCACACTCATTATCCTCTGGGCGACTTGTTCGGGTGTGAAGCCGAATTTCTCGTCAAGCACTTTGTAGGGTGCAGAGGCACCAAAGTGGTCCAGACCGAAGATGATACCCGACGGAACAACACGTCGTAACGTGCTGGGCAGTCCGGATGTGAGGCCAAATGCAGGCACATCAGCGGGAATGACGGCATTGCGGTATTCTGCGTCCTGATTCAGGAACAGACCGATTGAAGGAACAGACACGACTTGGGCCTTGATGCCCTGCTGGCCAATAATCTCGGCAGCACCTACCAGCGTGGCCACCTCCGAGCCGTTACCAACGAGGATGATATCGGGTTTTTCCTGCTTGATGACGATGTACCCGCCACGTTCAGCACCCAAGGCGTCGGCATAGCGGTTGCCCGATGCACTGGGCAGATCGTCAATATTCTGGCGTGACAGGATAAGGGCGGTGGGGGTGAGGTTGTTCTCCATAGCCATTTTCCAAGCCACCGAGGTCTCAGCGGCATCAGCGGGACGCAGCACCAGCATGCTGTTACGACCATGGTGGTTCTGCAATTCTTCCATCAGTCGGATTTGAGCCTCTTGCTCAACGGGTTCATGGGTGGGGCCGTCTTCGCCTACACGGAAGGCGTCGTGGGTCCAGATAAACTTCACGGGAAGCTCCATCAAGGCCGACAGGCGCGCAGCGGGCTTGATGTAGTCGCTGAAGACAAAGAACGTGCCGCAAGCGGCAATCACGCCGCCATGCAATGCGATGCCATTGATAATCGCAGCCATGGCGAGCTCCGATACGCCAGCATGCAAGAATGCCCCTTTGAAATCATGTGTAGTGAAGGCTCCGCGCACCTTGAGGAAAGCATCGGTCTTGTCGCTGTTGGCCAGGTCTGCCGAAGACACGATCATGTTCTCCACTTGCTCGGCAAGAGCAGCCAATACATTGGCTGAAGCAGCGCGTGTGGCGATACCGGGTTTGTGGGCAATGGCGGCATAGTCCACATTGGGCACCTTGCCGTTGATGAAGTCTTGAAGTTTTCGCATGGCTTCGGGATTCTGCTCAGCCCAGGTGTTGATGTCACGTTTGCGCTGTGCAACGAGCTCGCGCTGGGCATTAGCGCGCTGGGCATAAAGTTCAGCCACCTCGGGGAATACAATCCACGGGTTCTCGGGATTTCCGCCCAAATGCTCGATGGTTTTGCCGTAGTCGGCGCCCGATTTGCTCAGCGGGTTGCCGTGTGTGCTGCACTTGCCCTCAAAATTCTCTCCATCGGCAGTGACGGCGCCACGGCCCATGATGGTTCTACCAATGATGATGGTGGGACGTTCTTTCTCAACAAGGGCTTTGTCCAGAGCGTCGGCGAGTGCAATCGGATCGGTGCCGTCACACTCGATGACGTTCCAATTCCACGCGCGGTATTTCATTGCAGTATCCTCATTGCTGACAGCGTCACAGTCTGTCGATAGCTGAACCGTGTTGCTGTCATAGAACATAATCAGATTGTTCAGCCCCAGATAACCGGCAATGCGGGCAGACTCCTGCGAGATACCTTCCTGAACGCCTCCATCGCTGATGAAAGCATAAGTCTTGTGAGCAAACACCTCACTATAATGGGTAGCGATGAAACGTTCTGCAATAGCACATCCCACGGCCATCACATGCCCTTGGCCCAGGGGACCGCTGGTGTTCTCCACACCGTGTTCGACATCCAGCTCGGGGTGACCTGGTGTAATGCTGCCCCACGAACGGAAGGCTTTCAGGTCATCGGTGGTAAAACGACCAGCCAGGTGCAGCACGCTGTAGAGCATGGGTGACATGTGGCCGGGATCCAAGAAGAAACGGTCACGGGCAAACCACGTGGGATTGTCAGGATCGGTAACGAGATACTTGGAAAACAGCACGTTGACAAAGTCGGCACCGCCCATAGCGCCGCCAGGGTGTCCAGATTTAGCTTGTTCAACCATCGAGGCTGCAAGGATGCGGATGTTGTCTGCCGCACGAGTCATCAGTTTGGAGTCTATCATAATTCAAAGAGTTTAAATGCTTTTAGAACTACAAAAATAGACTAAAATCCTTAAAAACGGAAATAAAACATTTGTTTTTTATCAACAAATAAAGAATTAGTGGCTGAGCCAATGGGCCCAACCACTAATAGGCGTTTGATTATCAACTGATAACGATTACTTCTCGACCTTGGCGGGCTTGCTGCCGATAAGGGCATAGAATAACATGTAGGCCAGCATGGCAACAACCAGCCAATAGCTCTGGATGTGGCCCACTTTCTCGGCCATGAGGTTTTGGATGAGCGGCATCACGCCACCACCGACAACC
>JAFYYI010000040.1 GCA_017557665.1 Muribaculaceae bacterium
ATTCCTAATTCCTAATTCCTAACTCCTAACTCCTCATTCCTAACTCCTCATTCCTCATTTCTCACTCCTCATTCCTCATTTCTCATTCCTAACGCCTCATTTATCATCGTTGGGGGCGTGGTGGTCGAGGCGGTTTCCGTAGAGGTAATGGCGTGTCTCTCGGGCGATGACGCCGCTGAGCAACAGCAGTGACACGAGGTTGGGGATTGCCATGAGGGCGTTCATGCAGTCGGCGGCGTTCCACACGATGTCGAGGCTGATGATGCTGCCCACAAAGACCATGGCGACAAAGATGATGCGGTAGGTCAGCATCCAACGTTTGCCCTTGAGGTATTCCACGGCGCGCTCTCCATAGTAGCACCAGCCCAGGATGGTGGTGAAGGCGAAGGTCAGCAGGCCGAAGGTGAGCAACGGTGTGCCCACATACGGGATCTTGGAGAAGGCGGCCTTGGTGAGCGCGGCACCGTCACTGGCGCTGATATCGGGATGGGCGATAATCGAGCTGACGATGACAAGGCCGGTGAAGGCACAGATGACCACGGTGTCCCAGAAAGTGCCCGTTGATGAGACGAGGGCCTGGCGAACGGGGTTGCGCGTCTGGGCCGCGGCGGCGACAATGGGAGCGGAGCCCAGACCCGACTCGTTGCTGAACAGACCGCGGGCAATACCCATGCGCGCGGCGATGATGACCGTCGTGCCCACGAAACCGCCACCGGCGGCCTGGGGCGTGAAGGCTGATTCACAGATGAGCTTGATAGCGGGCCAGACGTATTGTCCGTTGGCAAACAGGATGTAGATGCAGCCCAGGACGTAGAAAAACGCCATGAAGGGCACCAGCGCACTGCACACGCGGGCGATGCTCTTGATGCCGCCCAGGAGGACGAGGGCCGTCAGCAGGCACACGCCCGCTCCGGTCACCCATGTGGGGATGTTGTAGGACTCGCTGGCAATGGTCGAGATGGCGTTGGCCTGGACGGTGTTGCCGATACCGAACGACGCGAGGGCGGTGAACAGGGCGAAAAGAATGGCGAGCCATTTCCAACCCAGACCGCGCTCGAGCGCATACATCGGGCCACCCAGCATGCGGCCGTCCTCGGCCTTGACACGGTACTTGATGGCGAGCAGTCCCTCGCTGTACTTCGTGGCGATGCCGAATACACCCGAGAGCCAGCACCACAGCACGGCGCCGGGTCCGCCTAGGGCCACTGCGGTGGCCACGCCCACGATGTTACCCGTGCCGATGGTCGCCGCCAGCGCCGTCGCCAGCGCGCCGAACTGTGACACGTCGCCCGTGGAACCCTTGTCCTTGCTGACCGATAAGCGTATGGCAGTCAACAGCTTGCGTTGAGGCACACCAAGCCTTATGGTGAGAAAAACATGCGTTCCCAGCAATAATATAATCATCGGCCACCCCCACAGGTAGTCGCTCAATATCTTGAAAAACTCGTTTAAGATTTCCATCATAGCGTGGTAATATTAAGGTTGAAAATGCAAAGATATGGATTTATGGCGAGAAAAGCAAGTTTTCTCGCCATTATCCATCCTGTGGCTCATGCCGGAGGACGGCATCGCTCACGGTGGGGCCATGCAGATTCTATAAGCCCACGAGCAGTTGTGTCATAATTCAACCACAAGCATTATACCGCCCTGCGGGCGGGAAATTGAGTAAATTAAAAATGTTGTAATTTCCCGTACGGATAGCACGGCTATAAAGCCGAGTCGCAGTGTTGACAAAGCCTCTTGCAGGGCAGGTAGACTTGATGGCTTTGAGTTTATAACTCGACGATTTTGCCGAAGAAGTCACCCCAGCCGGCATCCTTGTAGGCTTGGATTGAGCCTGCGGGCACGTGCAGGGTGCGCGGCGAGTAATTCTCATCCTCCAGGGCAAAGGCATTGAATCCGAACTCTATCTGAGTCGGGTCGGCGATGTAGCTATACACATCGGTGAGGCTCGTGCAGTTCTGGAAGGCCCAAATCTTGATTTCGGTGATGCTGGCGGGCAGGTTCACCCGGGTGATGGCAGAACCTTCAAAAGCAGCCGAGCCGATGAAGGTGACACCGTCGGGGATTTCAATACTTGACAAGCTGATGCAATTCTCAAAGGAGTGGTCGCCAATCTCATTCACCGAGTTGAGGAGACTCACACCGGTGAGTTCGGTGCAGTTGCTGAAGGCATAGGCGTTGATTTTGGTGACCGGGTAGGTCGTTCCGTCATGGGTGACCGAAGCGGGTATCGCCACATTACCGCTATAATGGCCTCCATTCTCGCCCTGGTCGCTGACCATGGCATAGTCGCCCCACAAGTCGGTGGTGTAGTACACGCCGTCAACGACAAAATCATAGGCCATCGCTGTCATCGGCAACAGGAAGGCGAGTAGCAACAATGGGGTTCGAAGTAATCTTTTCATCTTCATTCGGGTTGTTTAGTTAATACTTAATAGCTTTTCATCACGCAAAGTTATTGTTTTTTTTGATGAATAAAGAAATGTTCTCATTTTTTTTACCTATATTTGCACCATAATAACACAAGATTAACCAACATTATTAACGATTAAACCAAAAATGCGTATGAAAAAATTGTCTTTACTTATCATGAGTGCGCTTGTCGCCATGAGTGCGTCGGCTATTGTGAAGTCGGCCGGTAACTCCTATCGAACGATGGACAAGCTGTCCAATGCGGCGACGCAGAACGGCCCGTCGCGTGTTGATATCATCACCGAGCAGCCCGAGGGTACTGTGGTGACCTATGCCCGCGACGGCGAGTTCATGATGGTGAGCCTCTACGGCTATGAGGCCACTTACCAGACAGGCCGCGTCAAGGTGGTCTATGCCGATGACGGCCAGACGGTTTACATCAAGGATCCCTTGTGCTATGGCGAGGGCGTCGGCGCATGGGTTTATGGCTACTTGAGCGACGACGGTTCGACCATCGATGTCCCCCTGGGACAGTATGTTTCCTGGAACGAGGAATACAACTATGGCCTGGTTCTGGCATGGGGCTCGTCGATGGTCCTCGACTTGGGTGACGACTTCTATTGGCTCGATTTCTATGCCGACGAGAGCAAGGAAGCGGTGACCTATGCCATTGACCCCGAAAACGGCACCATCACGATGCTCGACAGCGAGGGTAGTGTGGACAATCCCTTCCCCTACAACTGCGAGGCAACAGGTCTTGCCGGTGTGTGGAGCGATGACGGCTCGTTGGCCACCATCGAGTGGGGCTCAACCTGGACTGTGCTCGGCGACGCTATGCCTGCCGTGCCCGCCAATCCCGAGGCCGTCGAATTCTTTGACTGTGGCGATGAGGATGGCTACACCCGCTTTGACTTCAACATCAACCTGGTTGACGTCGATGGCAATGCGCTCGATCCCGATTGCCTGACCTACAGCATCTTCACCGACAATGACCAGTTGTTTACCTTCGATTACGACACCTATGGCGTGAACAACGGCTTTGACACCGACATGACCGAGATCCCCTACGGCTACAGCGGTTATGACTTCTACCTGCGCCGTGTTTACTTCTACCGCACCAACACGGGTGACAATCCCTTGTTCACCTGGCGCATCGGCATCCAGCTCAACTACACGGTTGATGGCATCACCAACAAGTCGGACATCGTTTACCTCGAGGTTTATCCTCACACGTCTGTAGCCGAGGTGAATGCCGGCAAGACCGTTGCTGGTGTACGCTACTACAACATGGCCGGTCAGGAAATGGCACAGCCCGATGGCTTGACTATCCAGGTGACCACCTACACCGACGGCACCACCAGCGCTGTTAAGGTGATGAAGTGATTGATTGGGCTTTAGCTTTTAGGCTTTAGGTCTATTGCAGACGAATTGTGGGGACGCAAGACATTGCGTCTCCACGTTTTTAGTGATGTTACTGGGATGGTGTCCTCATGCCTTGAGTGCCCCGATGGGGTCCTTGAGTTGTCATGAATGATAAAAAACGATTTGTGTCCGGTAAACATCGTTTAGGATGAAGCAGGCAAGGACACTTGTTCATGCGTGCGAAACACCCGGAGGGTGTCATTTGAGTAACCGTGGGTACCTGCTAACGAAACGAGTGTAGCGAGTGAAGTGGCAGGCACCCACGGTGCTGCAATCCGTCCATATCGTCGCTGGAGGCGACCCCATTACCCATAATTATCCAGGGGGTCGCCTTCAGCGACATTCTTTTGTATGGCCTTACCCGTGGTGATGCTGACTCTCTCGCTCCGCTCAATCGCCAGCATTACCACGGGTTACTCAAATGCTCGCCCGGGCGAGAGTTACCCTAAAGTAAGCCTTAAGACTGATTGACGTGCATAGTAATTATCAGTCAATGAATTAGGGGGTGAATAGATTTTTAGTGGTCATGAATGATAAAAAACGACAATTATTTACGGTTTTTGAATTAAAAGGTGTATATTTGTGGGCCAAATGTCATTTAAAACCGTAAGTAACATTTTCATCAATTCTTTGCTTATGAGAAAATATTTATTTGCACTCTCGGCTGTGATAGCAGCATTTATGGCTCCAGCTGGCATCCATGCGACGACAGTTCCCACCGACATGTATGTTGAGCCGGGAACCCATTCCTGCGTGGTCACTTGGAACGATGACGACAATAGCGCTTGGAACCTGCGCTACAGGTTGTATTCCGAAGAGCCTGCAGAGCCCGTCCTGCTCCACTCGCTGTCCGGTACTGCTTACTCTGGCAGCTATGCCGACATCACTTTGTCTGCTCCTTGGGGTGGTGTCAACACGCGTGCCGGTAACGGTGCCATCTATATTAAGAACAATTACAACGGCGTTGCTACGGGCTATATCACCTACACCATTCCCGAGGGGTATATCAATGCCACCTTCACGTTGATGATTAAGACTGTCTCGGGCAACTACGGAGTGGGCAACGTCACTGCCTACACGCCACAGACCGCATCGGTGGGTCACGACTTCTCGGGTGGAGAGACTTACAGGTGGCTGGTGACCGCCAGCTCCGGCGAGAAGATCACCATCTACTCTACCGACACCAGCTATTCGCCCGATATGGCCCTAATTGCGGTTTATTCGGGCAACGCTACCGGTGCCAAGGCCGCCGATTGGACCTATGTGAACAACCTCACCAAGACGGAGTACACCATCGAGGGCCTCGAACTCGGTACCGAGTATGAGGTGCAGGTACAGGCCATCGGCGATGATGGCACCTTGAGCGACTGGTGCCGGTCTGATGTCTTCATGACCCTTGACGAAGAGCCCTTCGTTACACCGGTTCACATCCTGGGAGATATTGATGACCAAGCATGGGCTCCCGATGCCGGCACCAAGATGGAGTATGATCCCGAGACCGAGCTCTACACGGCTACCATTCACGTCGAGGATGGAAGGACCTTCGGTTTCTCCACTGAACTTGATGTTGACGACCAGGGCGGCTGGAACTACCTCTTGCCCTACCGTTTCGGCCCCGAGAGCGACGGCGTGCTCACGTTGACCGATGAGAACCTCGGCAAGCAACTGACGTTGACCTTTGACAACTGGGGAGATGTCCGTGCCTTGATTGAAGGTGACTATGAGGTGACAGTCAGCTTGGAGCAGAATTACATCATCATCTGTAAGATTGAGCCCGAATATCAAAAGGGCGATGTGAACAAGGATGGCTTTGTCAATATCACCGATGCCATTGACCTGATTGGAATCATTCTCAACCAGAACACGTTTGAGGAGACCGATCACTTCAGCCCCACTGCTGCCGACATGAACAATGACGGCTTCATCACCATCACCGACGCCATCAATCTGATCGACTATCTGATTTCAACAGTTAACCCGTAATCAACGGTTAAGCACATTCTTCAGGCAATGATATAGACATTGTCCCTCGCGGACCTCTGAACAGAAAAATGCAGCCATGGCTGCATTTTTTTTTGATGCTGTTCCCTGAACAGGGTAGGGTAAAGAAAAATCCCGCTGCACCCTTCACGGGCTGAGCGGGATTCATTGATAGGAAAAAATTGATTCTAGAAATGTATATGCTGAATGGTAGTCAGAGATTACATTTTAGATTTTTTGAAATGGATTCCTTAGAACGTGAACTGCACGCGGGCCTGAGCCATGTGGATGTTCTTGTCGTTGGGCAAGAAAGGCTTGTCGAGCTTGTGCCACGTGTAGTCAAACATGCAGAGCACATAACGGTTGAACGCATAGTTCAGACCCAGTGTCATGCTGTGAACGTCACCACCACCAACGCTGGTAGCACCGGTGCCGGGCCAGTCCTCCATATAGCCATTGGCATAGTAATGGCCACGGCCGGCGTTGTAGTATTCACCGTCGGTGAGGTTGTTCAGGCCGGTGTAGTTGTAACGAGCCACGATTTCGAGCGATTTGCCGTCCATGCCGCCGAGCACACCTTCCTGGTGGTTGTACTTGTAGCCGTTACCCAGCAGCTGGATGCCAGCCTCTACATATCCGCCAAAGAAGTTGTTGTTCTTGAGCTTGTTGGCATTCTCCCACCACTCGATGTCGCCCCAACCGTCGATGTTGTTCTGGGCGTCGATGTAGAGCGAGTAGCTGTCGCGCTTCTTGGTGACATGCTTGTAGAAGAACTCACCACGGGCAAAGAACTTGTCGTTGTGGTAGAGTGCCTCGGCACCAGCGTTGAACACGTTGTTGGCCCAGTCGAGGTCTGCGCTGACAAACTGCTCATCCTCGTCAACGAAGGTCTCGAGAGCCTGACCCAGGTGGAGGCTCTTCTTGAGCACATTGTTGTAAACCTCGCCACCGCCCAGGTGAGCCCAGCGAGCGCTAACGCCCACGTGCAGGGTCTGGTTGCCATCGGCGATGGGACGGAACAGGTAGCGGCCAGCGACGGTCACACCGTTGAAACCAGCGTCAATCTTGTTGTAGGCGTTCTCGGTGAACACACCCTGATAGGCCATGAAATGCTGGCTGTTGAACTTGTAGCTGATACCCAGCTCGCGGCCCTCGCCCAGAGCGTAGGACGAACCGGGACGGCTGATGAAGTGGTAGCTGCCCAACGAGGTGTTGCGGGCCATCGAACCGGCGGGGTCATTGTAGTAACCGGCCTTCACGGCATGGGTGTTGTCGTTGTTGTCCAGGTGGCTGTACTGCAGGAAGATATTCTTCTGCGAGAACTTGCCGCCGCCAAAGCCGAAGTCGGCATAGAAATACCAGTCCTTGTAGGTCATCGAGGTGCGGATGCGTGCATCGGTGATTGAAGCGCCGCTCTGCAGAGGGGTGAAGTCGCTGTGATAGTAGGCAGCGTCAGCCATCATGCGTGCGCCGACGGTGAATTTCACTTCCTTCTCGGCGTTCTCGAGCTCCAGGGTGGGGTCGGTGTCGAAGTCCTGAGCTGCGGCTGTCAAGGCGAAGAGAGCCAAAACAGGCATCAAAATATATTTCTTCATATTATATTGTGTCAATTTATGTTGTTGTTAATGTTCATTTACACCTGACAGGGATTAGTAACCCAGACGCTCGAGGGTGGCAACGGCATCGGGAACGTTGACATTGGCCTGCGAGTTGTCATACTTCCTATCACGATGGAAGGGATTGGGCAGCTGAGCGTTGCCACGGAAACCGTTCTCAATCATGTAACGCAACGACATCTCGGTGCGGTTGGTGAAGAAACCGTCCATGTAAACGGGAACACTGCTGGGATAGCTGGTGGTGCAGTAGGGAGTAGCGGGAATCTCCAGACGCAGCAAGTCGTCAAACTCGGTTTTCCACTCGTAGTTGTAGTAGCCCATATACTTGCACATCTGTGCCCAGCTGTCGAAGCTGTAGGGGTGATTGATCATACCGGCACGACGAATCATGTAGGCCTGCCAGGGAGCATTCATCTCAGGATAGTTGTTGGGGGCACCGCTGATGGCCGGACCGATGATGTGAGCGCCATTGTCCTGAGCCCACTTGATGAAGGCAGCATAGCCGGTGGGGGTGTCATAGGCGATGTCGGTGGCATAGGCGGGATCACTGATCCAGAGCAGATAGCACATGGGGATGCGACCCTTGAAGACGTCGTTGGCACGACGCAGAGCGTCGAACGAGAAGGTCTGCAGGATGACACGACCGCGGGTGTTGCCCACGTTCACCTTGCCGTTCTTGTAGAAGGGCTGATCGCCGGGATCGTTGGTGATGATGTTCCAACCCTGCTCGGCCAGCACGTCATACACGCGCTGCTCCATGTTGCCGGGGTTGAGCCAGCTCTCCTTGAACTCGACATAGATGCCGGGACGGTTGCCGGTATCCTGAGGATCGGGCTCGTAACCGTTGGCGAAGTCGTACTCGATGAAGTCCATGTACTTGGCGTTGTACTGGCCTTTCTCCTTGATCTTGTTGTAAATCTGCTCCAGCGTCATACCACGGTACTCGTCCTTTACCTTATAGGTGAGCACGCGGCGGCCATTGGCGTCACGGATCAGGCGCTTGCCTTGTGCATAGGCAATCTGGTCCTGAATGGCGCTGATGTAGAGACCGTTGCTGTAGACGATCTTGCCGTTCTCGAAGCGGCCGTTCTCGGTAGCCTTGAAGGTGGGACGGGCCTGCTCCAGTGAGCTCTCGTTGAACCAGCTGCCCGCATCAAGCATGAGCAGCTCGGCATAGTAGTAGCTCAGGGTGTAGAAGGGGCGGAAGGCGGCCATGTCGCGGCCGTACTGTGCCTCAGCATCTGCACGCGAGAAACCCAAGCTCATGTAGAAGTCCACACGGCTGGCGGGAACGTTCTCGCTGAAGACGTTCTCGATGTTGGTGGTACGCTTCAGGTTCTCATCATGGTTGGCGAGCACGATACCGTCCTTGGTGCACTGAACATCACTTTCCAGATAGTCGGCACCCATTTCGCGTGCCCAACGCCACGACGCCTCGGTCTCCTCGGGAGCCCAGAAGGTGGAGCCGCGGTGTGCAATGACAGCATACAGGGGCACATAGTCACGAACCTTGGCCAATTCGTCGTTCAGCACTTGAACTTCAACACGCTTGGCATCAAGTTTCTCATTGGTGAACTGCTGTTCTTCCTCACATGAGGTGAAGGTTGCGAGCACAACGGCGCTCAACAGACCTACTCTAACGAGATGTTTAAACATAAGTAGTTTGGTTTTAATGAATAAAATATTGTGATAATTGTTGATTATTCTTTCTCTTCGAGGTGTTCGCCCTTGCGGTCGGCCACGAGGTACTGCTCCTCCTTGTAGGTCAGCGCCATGAAGACGATGGCAAGCACACAGGCTCCGACAAGCAAGAGGAAATAATTGGTGAAGTTATAGCCGTCGGCACCCTTGGCCATCTTGAGCACATAGCCCAGAACGGTGTTGGCCAGGATACTGGTGCCGAGCACATAGCCCATGAAACCCGTGAGGCCCGCTGCAGTGCCTGCTGCATTCTTCGGAGCCAGGTCGAGGGCCTGCACACCGATGAGCATGACGGGACCGTAAATCAGGAAACCGATGGCAATCAGACAGCCGACAACAACCCAGAAGTTGTTGATGAACTGCCAGTAGACAATAATCACGGCGATGATGATGGCCATGAACAGCATCGTGGGCATCGCGCGACGGCCCTTGAAGACCTTGTCGCTCAACCAACCGCAGAAGATGGTGCCGGGAATGGCGGCGAACTCAAATGCGAAGTAAGCCCAACCGGCGCTCTTGAGGTCGGCACCCTGGGTGTCGAGAATCTTGGGAGCCCAGTCGAGACAGCCGTAGCGCACCATGTAGATAAAGGAGTTGGCCAGGGCGATGTACCACAAGAACTTGTTGGACAGCACGGTGCGGAAGATTTCCTTCACGCTGAGCGACTGCTCGCTCTTCTTCTCGTCGTAGTTCTTGGAAGCACTGCCGCTCCACTTCTCAATCGAGGGAAGACCGCAGGACTGAGGGGTGTCACGAATCAGCACATAGGCGATGATGGCAATCAGGATGGCCACAGCGGCGGGGAAGGCATAGGTACCGATCAGGAAGTAGAGATCCTTGTTCTCGCCGAAGAACCAGTGGCCGAACCACAGCGCACCATAACCGGCCATGGGGCCTACGAGGGCGCCACCCACGTTGTGGGCGCAGTTCCACACACTCATCCACGTGCCGCGTTCCTTGATGGAGAACCAGCGGGTCATCACACGACCGCACGGAGGCCAGCCCATACCCTGGAACCAACCCACGAGGAAGTTGAACACACCCATCAGGGTGATGGCCAATCCCTTGTTCTCGGGGCCGATAGCCACAACGGGCACAATCATGAACAACATGGCGATGGACGACAGAATCAAGCCCAAAGGCAAGAAGCGGCGCGCATTGCTGCGGTCGCTCACGCTGGCCATGACAAACTTGGAGATACCGTAGGCCAGGGCATTCATTGCCATGGCACCACCGAGTTCGGCTTCGTTAAATCCGAGCTCGCCCAGAGGCGCAACCGCCATTGAGAGGTTCTTTCTCACCAGGTAGAAGCCGGCATAGCCGATGAAGATGCCGATGAAGACTTGCCAACGCAGTCTCTTATACTTGGCATCGGCCTCGGGGCCGGTCTGTTCCGGCTTATAGGCCGGGGGTGCTAAAAAACTTGCCATAATTTTTGAAGTTTTGAGTTGTAAGTTGTTAGTTTATAGTAATATATGTTTTATTCAATTCCATTAGCCCGGCGTGTGGCTTCCACGTCGAGGGCGTCGGCAAGGATGCTGATGGGATTTTCCACGGGCAGGCCGGTGGACATCTCAATCTGCCATTTGCAGGTCTCGCAGTCGGTAGAGACGGCTTCTACTTTGGCGTCGGCGATATCCTTGAATAAGGTGTCGCCGATGGTCTGTGAAAGCTCGTAGTTCTCTTTCTTGAAGCCGTAGGTGCCCGAGATGCCGCAGCAGTTCTGCTCGAGTTCAACAAGGTCCAAGCCGGGAATCATGCGCAGCATTTCGATACTGTACAACTGCCAACCCAGGCGTTGAATGTGGCAGGCCGTGTGATAAGCGATTCTGCGCTTATAGTCTTGCTTGAAGATGAGCTTGATTTTTCCCTCATCCACAAGGCTATAGATGAATCGTGTTGCGAGGTTGATGCTGTCGCGCACATCGGCATTATCGATGTCGAGCATAGCGGGATACTCGTCGCGCATGTTGAACGTGCAGCTCGAGCTGGTAGTGAGCACAACGCGGTTGTCGCGGGTTACCGACTTGCGGATGCTGTCGATGTTGGTGCGGCCTTGGCGCATGGCCTGTTTGTAGAGGCCGTTAGCGATGAGGGCGACGCCGCAGCACTGCTCCTTGTCAAGCAGGTGAACGCCATAGCCCACGGCGTTCATGAGCTTCACGAGGTCCTGGCCCAACTTGGGAAAATTGTAGTTGACGTAGCAGCCGTGGAAATAGCTCACGTGGTGGGCAAAGGCGTCTTGATCCTTGGCGGCATGACGCTTATACCAGGTGGTGAACTTCTGTCGGCTATAGGCGGGGAAGGTGCGATGCTTGTCGATGGCCATCACGCTGTGCATCACCAGTTTGGTGGGCTTGAGGCCGAGCGTTGCATTGGCGACGGGTGCCACCAGGTTAGCCACGGTGCCCAACAGGTCGGTGTTGGCAAGCAAGGTGTCGCGCAGGCTGGCTTTCTTGCCCAGAGTGGCCTTCAGTCGGGCATGCTGGATGATGTCGGCGATGTGGACGCCGCTTGGGCAAGCCACTTCGCATCGCTTGCAATTGAGGCACATTTTCAGCGCCTTGTCAAAATAGGCAGGATCCTTCAGGCGATAGCGCTCACCATCGGGGCCTGCCTGTTTAGGGCCGGGGTAGTCGGTGGTGACAGCGGCAACGGGGCAGACGGTAGTGCAGATGCTGCACTTGGTGCACTGCTCGAAGTTGTGTTCGCTGAGGTTGCAAAGTTGCATTCGTTCAGCCATAATATCCCTCTAAAAAATCATCAATCAAATCGTTATCTATCTAAACTTAAATCTTTAATCGAAGTCTTGTAGGCTTCGTGGACCGCCTCTTGGGGCGGTTATTTTTTGGCTATGATGAGGTCGTTGACCGCAAGTGCTGTCAACATGGACACGCCGGTGGCGTCTCCCATCTTCACGGCGTCATGTCCGCTCAGGACCGAACCGATAGCGTAGAGGTTGTCAATAGCTTTGCCTTGCTTGAGGCAGTGTAGTTGGCCGTCGGTGGCGACGCCAAAGCGTGAATAGGCTTGAGGCTGCAGCACGCCGAATTGAGTCCAGTGGTCGGGGTTGCTGTCGGCATCCACGTCGACACCCAGCACGGGTTCATAGACGTGCTCGTAGTCGGCGATAAGGCCGCGGCTGATGAACGAGCCGGTGGCGAGCACGAAGTTGTCGGCCTTCAGAGGCATCTCAGCGAGCTTGGCGGTGGTGATGGACGTCAGGCGGTTGCCGTCGAAGGTGCCGCTCACAGCACTGTCACCCATCAGATAGTTGCCGCCCAGCATCCTGAAGTAGTGGCGCAACTGCGTGATCATCCTCATGCCCGTTACGGCAGGGGGCAACGTGGCCACGAGGCGCAAGGGCTTCTTGATCATGGACTGCAACGTCTGGAAGTCGCTGCTGTCGCTCTGACCGAACACGCTGGGCAGCAGCACGAGGTCGGCCTCGGTAGCGAGGCTGTTGACCTGGTCGGCGATGCGTTGCAGGGCATTGTTGCTCCCCAGGCGCTTGGCCAGGCTGGTGGCACGCATCTCGCTGGGGCTGCGGCGCAGGGCGGTGATGTTGTCGGTGGTGAATTCGATGGCGTCAACTTCGAAGCCCAGGTCACGCAGGCCTTGTGCCAGCATCGAGTTGGGCTGGTCGAAGAAGCCGCGGATGCACATCAGCGCCACGCGCTTGGCGGGCAGCTGCTTGAGGTCGTCGAGGCGGATGTGGTCGCTCAGCGTGAGCCAGGCGGGCTTGGCGACGCCCATCGGGGTGATGCGCCAGTGGTTGGCCGCGGCATTGCCCTCCATGTTGATGCCGGAGTCACTCAACAGCAGTTTCGCACGGTCGGCGAGGCCGGCGATGCGGTCGGCGCCGATTTTGCTGTAGGGATGATCTTGGGGCAGGGTAGCGATGGCCTCAAGCGGTGCGGTGACAGCTTTGCCGTCGACATGACCCAGCAGCTCCATCGAGCCGCCGTTGAACAACATGGTGCTCTGTCCGCTGGCCACGATGGCGACACGCTGTCCGCGCTTCGCCAGAGCGATGCCGCAGGAGAGGCCGCTCAGGCCTCCGCCCATGATAACGGTGTCCATTCTCATTGCACGTCCTCCTTTCCTTCGATATTTACTGCGGTGTCAAGTCCGCACAGTCCCTCGTAGATGGCAGCGGTCAGCTGGGCCTCGCGCAGGGTGTCGCCCCAGGCCACAGGCCGCATGCCTTTCCAGCGCTCGTCGAGGAAGGCCGCGAGGTCTTCCTGGGCACCTTTCACGTCTTTCCTGAACTCGCCCATGAGCGATGCGGCGCGGCAGGAGCAGAGCTTGCCCTGGCAGGTGCCCATGCCCACGCGTGTGCGGCGGCGCAGGTTTACCAGGTTGTGCACGTGCAACTGGTGCACGGCATATTTGATCTCGCCCACTGTGACGCCTTCACACTCGCACACCAGGGCGTTGTCGATGTCGCTCTCGTTCTCGATGCGGTTAGCGAGTGAGCCGTGACGGCCGATGGCGGCACGCTGGCCGAAGCTGTAGCGCTTGGTGGCGTCGCTCTGGTCGGGACCGTCGGCCTCGGAGCCCGGCAGGGGCTGGTCGGCGGTGACGCAGGCAGCCGTGTTGCCCAGCTTGGCACACACGGCATTGGTGGCGATCTCGCCCATCAGGCGGTAGGTCATCATCTTGCCGCCCGTGATGGTGATGAAGCCCTCAAGGCCGTCGCGCTTGGCGTGGTCCAGACACACGATGCCGCGACTGATGCTGCGGCCGCTCGGGTCGTCGTCGCTGGCGACCAAGGGACGCACACCGGCATAGGCGCGGATGACGCGGGTAGTGGCCAGCGACGGGGCGATTTTCACGCCCTCCTTGAGCAGGATGTCCACCTCCTCGCGTGTCACGCGCATGTCGTCGACGGTCTCGATGGGGATGCGGTCGCTGGTGGTGCCGATCACACACACCGTGTCATCGGGTACGAGGATATCGGCATTGGCGGGCTTGCGGCAACGGTTGATGACCATGTTGTTCACGCGGTGACCGAAGATGATCAGGGCACCCCTGGCGGGGAACATCGAGATGGTCACCCCTGCCATTTGGGCGATGCGCTGACCCCAGATGCCGGCGGCGTTGACAACGACACGGCCGCGCACTTCAACATGGTCGCCATTGAGCTTGTTGTACAGTTTCAAGCCCTCTACGCGGTCCTGATTGACGATCACACCCTCCACCTCGTGGTAGTTGAGCGTCTCGGCGCCGTGCATGCGGGCGTCGAGCAGGTTGGCTACGGTCAGGCGGAAGGGGTCGATGGCGGCGTCGGGGACGCGCACGGCGCCGATGAGGGCGGGGTTCACCGCCGGCTCGATGCGGCGTGCCTCGTCAGGGTCGATGACGTCGGCGCGGATGCCGGCGCGCTGGCAGGCCTCGACGAAGGTCTTCTGGTATTCCAGGTCGTCCTCGGGCAGGGTGATGAACAGGCCGTCGGTCTCCTCCACACAGTGGCGGGCGATGCGCCTCAGGATCATGTTCTCGCTGATGCACTCGCTGGCGCTCTCGCCGTCGGTCACGGCATAGCGCGCGCCGCTGTGCATCAAGCCGTGGTTGCGGCCCGTTGCACCCGTGCTGTAGTCGTTGCGCTCCACGAGCAGCACGCTCAGTCCACGCAAGGCGCAATCCCTCGCGGTGCCGGCACCTGTGGCGCCGCCGCCCACGATGATCACGTCATATTCCTTGTTGTAAATGTCGTTAGTTGCCATAAACGCAATTTTTAAGGTGGCAAAACCAATCTTTTCCTGTCATTGCACGATTCGCAATGGGCATGATGCTCTAGGGCGACCGTTTAATGTGGTGTGAGTTAGTTTCGGTGCAAAGTTACAAAGGGTTTTTGAATTGGCAAAATAATTTCGTATTTATTTTTGATTACAACTAATAATATTATAGTTAATATATTGATTGTCAAAATAATAATTTGAATTCTACTTCTAAATTCTACCGAAAATGGTGCTTTCGTTTTCTTTTTGTTTGTGTTTCGTTTTGAGCGTTAAACAAAAGTTTTATTAGGTGTTTTAGTGCTGATTATTGTTTCGTTTTGAAATTTTTCGTAACTTTTTTGCCCGATTGTTTGGAGCGTATTTAGCTTTTGCTTACTTTTGCGGCATCAAAAAGAAACCTTCTCACTTTTCTTTTTATGCTATGACTAAAGAAGAACGTCACGAGATGATCATGGAGGAGCTGATCAAGCACGGGTCGGTGCTGGTGTCGGAGCTGGTCACGATGCTCAACGTGAGCGCCGTGACGGTGCGCAAGGACCTCACCGAACTTGAGAAGAGCGACAAGCTGTATCGCAGCCACGGCAAGGCCGTGCTGGTCAATCCTTACATCAACAACCGCTCGGTGAACGAGAAAGAGAAGCTCGCCACCGATGAGAAACACGCCATCGGCCGCGAGGCGGCCCTGCTCATCACCCGCGACGACAGCATCGCCATCGCCTCGGGGACGACGGTTCACGCCCTGGCCCGTAACATCCAGCCCATCCACAAGTTGACGGTCGTTTCGGCCTCGTTGGCGGTGAGCAACATCCTGTCGCAGCACGAGAACATCGACATCATGCAGTTGGGCGGCATGTTGAGGCACAGCAGCCTCTCGGTGGTCGGCGAGTATGCGTCGCGCCTGCTGGAGCAGTGCTCGTTCAGCAAGTTGTATCTCGGGGTTGACGGCATCGACATGGATTATGGCATCACCACCACCGACATGCGTGAGGCGGCACTCAACCAGAAGATGATTGCCGCGGCCCAGAAGACCATCGTGCTTGCCGACAGCAGCAAGTTCGGGCGCCGTGGCTTCGCCAAGATTGCCGACATCGACGCCGTGGACGTCATCATCACCGACGCCGGCGTCTCGCCCAAGGTCGTCAAGCGCATCGAGGACCTCGGCATCGAACTCATCATCGCCTGAGGGCGATAAAAAAAGCCCCGTCAGGGCTTAAAGTCTAGAATATCTAGATAGTCTAGATGGTCTAGAACTCTAGATCATCTAGAACTTCTGGAAAAATCACTGTTAATTCTTGATTCTCTCGGCAAAGGCGGCGTTGCTCCACACGATCAGGCTGCCCGAGACCGTGTCGGCAGCGATGGTCATCACACCCAGGTCGCTGCGCTTTTCCATCATGCCTTTCACTTGGTCTTCACCCATCACCATGCAGGCTGTCGCCCAGGCGTCGGCCGTCATGCAGTCGGGTGCGACGATGGTGACGCTCAGCAGCGTCCCTGCCTGGCTGTCGCCCGTGTGCGGATTGATGATGTGTGACAGTTTGTTGCCGCCCTCGATGCGCCACTTGCGGTAGTTGCCGCTGGTGGCTACAGCACCGCTGTCCAGGCTGATGGCGAGGGCGCTCTCATGGCTGGAGGCCTCGGCCGCTGCTTCGTCGGTGGGCATGTCGACCGACACTTGCCATGCCGTGCCGCGGCTGTTCACGCCGCTGGCCATCACCTCGCCGCCAATCTCGACGAGCCAGTTCTCGGCGCCGTTGCGGGCCAGCATGCGGCCGATTTCGTCACAGGCCAGGCCCTTGGCGATGGACGAGAAGTCGAGCATCACTCGCGGGTCGCTCTTCACGAGGGTGTCGCCACGGAGCGTGACCTTATCCATCCCGATAAACTGCAGGATGCTGTCGATCTGGGCACGCGTGGGCAGGGAACCGTTCTTGTAGCCGAAGCCCCAGGCGTTGACGAGCGGCATCACCGTCGGGTCGAAGGCCCCGCCGCTCTCGCGGTTGACGGTGCGCGACGCGTCGATCAGGCGGGTGATGTAGTCGTCCACGCGGTTGGCCTTGTTCTCGTTGAGGGCGGTGATGAGCGATGCCTTGTTATAGGGCGACACGCTCATGTCCATGTTGCCCAGGATGAACTGGATGCTGTCGTTCAGGTCGCGCGACGCCTCGTAGGTGATGTGGTACTCGGTGGTCCACACCACACCCTCGTTGGTGTAGAAACGCTTGTGGTCACGCGAGCAGTACATCGCGATAGCCAGAACTGCCAGGACAATTAATATTGCAGTAACGCGTTTCATCGTCTATTCTCCTTTCTTTGAGGACCTTAAAGGTCGTTATGGTGATTAATGGCTGTAATGACTTCAGGGCAGGTTATTTTATGAACCAGGTGACGTTGACATACCAGGCGCGGTTCTTGGCGACATTGTCGTCGAGCAGCTTGGTGTGGAAGGACTGGCCGATCGAGAAATTGTAACCTGCGCGCAGTTGCAGGCGCTCCTTGAGCTCTACACCGGCTCCCATGTCGAGATAGACGTTGACGGGAGGGTAGGAGTTGAGTTCCCTGTGGTTGGCGCCCACGAGGAACGAGAATTGCGGGCCTGCATAGATCATCGGCATGATGGTTGTCTCGGCGCCGTTCAGGCGGTTGTATTTGAACTTGAGATGCAGGGGCACATCAATGTAGTGCATCGACACGGTCTCCTTGCCGGCACCCACCGAGGACCACATCGTGCGTGAGCCATAGTCCACCTTGCCCTGCTTGAGCGTGTAGAGCAGCGAGCCCTCGACACCGAACCCGACGCCGCTGAAGTTCATCTCGCTGGTGAGGCCCACCTGGGGGCCCCAGCCGCGCTGGCAGGGGGCGATGTCGGTCTGCTTGAAGTGAATTTCATTGATATTGGCGCCGGCGGTGATACCCCAGCGCGAGGTGGTCTGTGCCGTTACGGCAGCCGTTGCGACCAGTGTCGCTACAATCAGTAAAATGATTTTCTTCATTATTGTTGTTTTAGTTTTTATATCTCTATAAACCCCAACCCCTAACGTCTAATGTCTAATGTCTAAAATCTAACGTCTAACCTCAGAACAACCAGGCGGCGCTGACGGTCCAGTGGCGGTCCTTGCCATGGATTTCCTCGCCATTGTAGTCGCGGTTGATGTAGCTCATAGCCTTGGACATGCCGATGCCGTAGGTCGCCGTCAGCCTCAGGTGGTTGAACAGGTCGGCTCCGGCTCCCACGTCCCACGACATGCAGGTCTTGCGGTTCTTGAAGTCATCGGGGGCATTCTCGTCGAACAGGACCGAGAAACACGGGCCGGTATAGACGAGGGGCGCGAAGATGTGGCTCACGCCGGAAATCGGCAGCCTGAAGCGCGCCATCACGGGGATGTCGATGTAGTGGCGCTTGAACACACGGTTGCCGTCGCTCAAGCGGTTGTCGCGGTGAGTGTACATCGCACTGGCTTCAACGCCCAGGCCGACGACGGGGATGTTGATGTCGAGCACCAGTCCGCCAGTGTAGCCCACGCGGTTGTCGCTGTCGATGACCTTGCGGTCGAAGCGCAGCTTGCTGACGGTGATACCGCCGCGCACGCCCAACCTCACCTGGGCCGTCACGGGCAGCACGGTGGCTGCGAGCAGCAGGACGGCAAGCAGTGTTTTGTAGCTCATCTTCATTGTCATTCGTTGTTTTAAAACCCCAAAGCTACACATTATTTTTGAAACGAGCCACTTTTTAAGAGTTTTTAGTATTGAAATGACAAAACGGTCCAGCACCTGAGTGCTGGACCGCTGTCCGGGTGGGCAGTGAGGGATTCGAACCCCCGACCCTCTGCTTGTAAGGCAGATGCTCTGAACCAACTGCGCTAACTGCCCGTTGCTGTCAAAAGCGATGCAAAGGTACTGCTTTTTTTTGAACCACCAAAAAAAATCGCACTTTTTTTTCAAAAAAAGCAATTTTTTCCGAAAATAGGCCCGATTTCTCGCTGAAAAGTCCTAATTTTACACACTTCAAACAACTAAAAGAACTAACAACAACTGAAACAACTTTATCATTTATATTTTTTGTTGTTCAAGTTGTTCATCGTTGTTCAGGTTGTTTGACCAACTGACCAACTTAGAACTGATATGAAGACAAGTTTCCTTTTTCTTGCCGACGGCTTTGAGGAAGTCGAGGCATTGACGAGTGTGGATGTGATGCGTCGCGCGGGGATGCCCGTGGTGACGGTGTCGATTAACGAGACCCTGGAGGTGACGGGTGCCCATGGTGTGACCGTCATTGCCGACAGCCTGTTCGCCGACTGCGACTTCAGTGACGCCGAGTGGCTCGTGCTGCCCGGCGGCGTTCCCGGAGCGCCCAATCTGGCAGCCCATGAGCAGCTGTGCGACTTGCTCGAGGCTCAAGATGACAAGGGCGGAAAAGTGGCTGCCATCTGCGCTTCGCCGGCTGTAGTCCTCGCTCCGCTGGGACTGCTCGCCGGACGCCAGGCCGTCTGCTATCCCGGCATGGAAGAGACCGTGGAGGGCGTGAACTGGGGCAATGCACCTGTCGCCATCGACGGGAATATCGTCACGGGCAACGGTCCTGCCGCCGCCGCGGCATTCGCGTTGACCCTCGTTGAGCAGAGCATGGGAGCCCCCGTAGCCGATCAGGTAGCCCAAGGCATGCTGCTGGCATGATGATAACTTTTTATTATAATAATGTGACAAAAAGTTGTCATTTTCGAAATTATAGTGTATATTTGTCGCGTCTTTTGCTAATCCTAATGGCATAAAAACCATTGATTAACCAAACTGGCTTGAATAAATATTTAAGAAAAACCAACTACTGTTTATTAATTATATTTTTATTAACCTAAATCAAAAATTTATGAAGAAATTTTTAGCACTTATGTTTGTATGCGCTGGTCTGACCGCAATGGCCGTGACCCCGCAAGTGAACAATGTTAAGGTGATGCAGGGCAAGCCCAACAAGACTGTTGTCAACAAGGCTGCCATGCCCCAGAACAGAGTGATGTCTCAGCAGCAGACCAACAAGATGATGGCTGATTACAGCAAGAGCCTGCCCGGCTTCTTTGCACAGCACAACTTGACTCCCAACGACAACCAGTTGTTGAAGAAGGCTCCCCGTCGCGTGACCGAGGATGCTCTGCTGGCTTCCAATCCTCTGTTCTCGGCGCTCACCTATGGCTATGACTCACAGGGTGACTCGCTGGCTCTGACCTATCCTGTATTCACCGGTTTCTGGAATATCGATGTTGCGAAGGGTGAGAACGAGAATGAGTACAACTACTATGCTTGGTACACTCAAATTCCCAACGTCGTAACCATCGACTTGGCTAACAACACTGCCGAGATGCAGGCTGGTGTTATGGCTGGTTGGCACTGGGCTGACACTACTAGCCAGGGTAATAACTCTTACATTATCAACGATACCATCGAGTACGTTCTTCTGCTTGACGCCAAGTCGTTGCTCAATGGCACCGAGGAGGCCAACATCCCGGGTGTTGTTTATGACGACGGTTCAATTCACTTCACGGAGCCCTGGTGCATCTATGCCATCGACTTCGTAACCAAGACTACCCACAATCCCCGCACTGGTGATTCTGTAGAGCAGGATACCGTTGAGGGCCTGGTTACCGACTTCCTTGGTGACACCTGGTTCATGACTCCCAATGGTGTGCACACTTTTGATGTTGCCACTTCGAGCTACAGCAACGATGTTTACATGTTCCAGGATTCCACCACTGCTTATGTTTGGAACCTGTGGGCTGCTTTCGGCTTCGGCTATCGCAACAATGAGATTAACCTCAACGAGGAGGATGGAACCGCAGTCTTCCCCGTTCAGCCCGTTGGCTATGAGGACATGAGTTCTTGGGAAGAGCAGTATCCTCAGTACACTTTCGGTGACACTTTCTTCTCCTTCAATTATGATGCTTCTGCCGATGAGTTCTCAGAGGATGACGTTCAGGGTACTGTAACTAACAGCACCATTACTTGGGGCGAGCAGCGTTTTGGTAACTATATCCAGAGCAATGGTCAGACGATGTATCCCGGTATTGCCTATAACAACTCAGTTAAGAATAACGTGCTGACCTGGAAGAGCGAGTATGACTTCTGGATGCTTGGTAAGACTGCTGATCCCGTGATCTCCAGCGAGGTAGGTGACGAGTTCGTTACCATCAACTGCACCGTTGAGGATGGTGCTGCCTATATTATGGTTGTTGACGGTGTTCAGGTTGAGAGCCCCTACCAGGTTGAGCGTGGCGCCGAGGACAAGACCGTGACCGTATTGGCTCTTGCTCAGGCTTATGGCAAGCATGAGAGTGAGATCGTTCAAGTTGAGGTTCTGATTCCCGCTAAGGAGGATGAGTACCTGCGTGGTGACGTTAACAACGACCATGAGGTGAACATCTCTGATGCTATTGCTCTGATCAGCGCCGTTCTGAACGAGGCTTGGGATGATGTCAACATGGACAACGCAGATGTTAACTACAGCGGTTCTGTAGACATCAGCGACGCTATCGCTCTGATCAACTACGTTGCTAACAGCGCTTGGTATGATGAGTAATTAGAGATTGACTCTAAACACAATAAAAGGCAGGACCCCTGACGGGTCCTGTCTTTTTTTATGCCTTGTGACTTTTGTGCTGGTGGGCAACAGGTTCAGCACCTTACCTTTGTCTATCCTTTTTATTTACTTTTATTGTTGTCCGGTAAAAACATCGAAGATGTCAGCGGTTCGAAGAACCGATTTCTATGAGAAAGACCTTGCAAGAACCTCGAAGAGGTTCGCAGCTTGGTCCCTGAACGAGTTGGGAACGTGCCTCGAAGAGGAACTTTATGATTTCCAGGTATTTTTCTATGGCAGAAGTTCGTCTTCGACGCACTTGACAGTCATCGGCCGCACACCAAGCTTCGTGGGCCTTCGACCCACTCGCATGGTGTTTCCATTTGAAATCGGGCATTCTGCCCGATCTGCCTCTTCGAGGCATGACCAAGCCCCATTTTGGAAGGCCATAGTTAATAAACTGATTTACAATATATTGATGGGGGATGCGTTTTTTCCACGGACACTAATCATTCACTATAATTGTGGCAAGTAGTGACTTGCTGATTGATATCATGAACAAACACAAGCTAATGAAAGAAACACGGGTGACGCCCGTGGGAATGGTGCCGCTCGACAATGCCGAGGCGGCACGGTGTGGCATGGCAGCGATAGTGCGTAACATGCGCGAGCGCGAGGACGCCATGCAAGTGACCGGTAGCCCTGTGCCGGCAGGGACAATCGACGAGGGCGACCGCCTGTTGCTGATCGATGGCGGCCACCACGTGACCTGTCTTGGTCGCGTGGTGAAGATTGACGGTGTGACGGTAGTGACTGTCGATGACGACATCGTGGGAGCGCATGCCGTCGGCCATCTGGTAGTGATTGTGACGCGTGGCGGTTTGGTCTATCTCTGCCCTCGCGATGGAGCGTGGACGGTGCTCGACCCCGATGACGCCGTGCCCCGGCTGACGTTGGGAGCGCGGTGTGTCACCACGAGTGCCGACATTGCCGCCTATACCTTTGCCGAACCTTACAGCCAGTGGCGGGCTCCGCTGGCCGACGTGGACACCAGCGCTTTGAGGGCCATCTTGAGGACGGCTTGGAATGTGCTTGCCGATGATGCAGCGGCAATGGGGCATCATGTGGGGCCCATGCTGGTGAGATGGGCGGTGCGGCTGCACGACGACAGCTACCTGTGGATGAGCGACCCGGTGAGGGTGGGGGACGAAACTCTGGCCAACGCCGACCGCATCACCGCCATCGTGAACGCGACCGGCAACGGTTTCACCGGCACCCAGGCCACCGCGATGCCGATGGTACATTACAGCCTGGACATCGGCGTGACGAGTGGCGTTGCCGCCGAATGGCTGCCGCTGGTAAAGAGCATCGACGTGCTGGCGACGACCGAGGCTCGGTTGCTGGCCGCTGGCGGCATGCTGGACTATCGCTGTTTCACGCGCACAACGGGTGGGCGTGAGTATGTGTTGGAGATGGGACTCGCGCGGCGTGGCGCAGCCGATATTGCCGCCCAGTTGGCCGCATCGCCGTGGCAACTGGTGGCCACCGCTCCTGCCGCTACCGTGATGACGGGTGCCGACTTTGTCGCTCCTGTCGAGGCGGTGACGCTGACCAGCGCCCAGTGTGCTGCCGTGGGGGCGATGACGTCGCTCACTGGCGTGGTGTGCTCGACAACGGCAGGCGGACGCCTGTATTGTTGCACCGCGAATGGAGACATCGTCGTCAGTATTCCCGGTAACGCCCTGGTCGAGGCTCACCGGCGCAGCGTGCTGGGCACCGTGCCGCTGGCCATGGCGGTGGTGACGCGTCCGCTCTACTCCGGCGGATTCGGGCGCTATCCGGTGTATGTCTTCACCGACGACGGCATCTATGCTGTGCCGCAGGGGGCGACGGGCCGCTTGGGCGAGGCGCGCCTTGTGGACCGGACGGTCATTGCCGCCGATGTGCCACCTGTCGAGGCGGGGCGCGACGTCTGGCTAGTGACGCGCCATGGGCAACTGTGCCGTCTGGGAGGCTCGCAACTCACGGTGTGCCATCGAGACGGGAACTTTCGCGCGATGGCGTGGTCCGACGCCTTTCAGGAACTGTGGCTGCTGCCTGCCGACGGCTTCCCCGTGGTGATGATGCCCAGCGGCAGGATGAGTGTGCGCACCGTGGCGGCAGTTCAGCTATACAGCGACCCGCGCCATGCCGTTGCCGTGAGTGCCACCGGCCAGGTGATGGACTTGGAACGGGAACAGGAGGCGATGATGCCCGTGGCCTGGCACAGTCATCCCATTGCCATGGAGCCACTGATGGGGCGCGTGGTCAAGCGAGTGGTGTGGCACGTGAGCCGAGGCCCCGTGGATTTGACGCTCAAGGTCTCGGGGCAGCGCGGCATCATGGCCAATGAGAGCGACGTGAGCCTGATGACGGTAACGGGCGAGGTGAACCAGCCGCTGGCAACCCCAGCCATCGCAGTGCCCTGCCGCACCCTGTGCCTGCAACTCGACGGAGAGGCCCAATCAGGCACCCTGCTGCTGCCGACCCACCTCCACACCACCAATCCCCACCACAAAAGACCCTAACGATCATTCAACAATCAACCATGAAAAACACATTATATAATAATATAGAACAAGTGCTGGCCGAGAACGAGCGGCGCAACGCCAACCGCATCCAGGCCAGCTATGACCCGCTCACGGGCGTGGGCTGCTGGGGAGACAGGGTTGAAGCGGCGGGATGCCGGGTGCCACGGGCTGTCATCGACAACTGCCCTGACTACCTGTCGCTCCCGCCGTTGGAGCAAGAGCGCCAGCGCGTGAAGGAGGATTTCGAGTTCTGGTGTGCACGATGCGTGACCATCAAGGACAAGATGAACTCACAGAATGTGCCGCTGGTGCTCAATCGTCCGCAACGCCGACTGCTGGCTGTGATGGAGGAGCAACGCACGGCGGGAAAACCAGTGCGTGTTATCCTGCTCAAGGCCCGCCAGTGGGGAGGCTCGACCCTGGTGCAGATGTACATGGCATGGATGCAGCTGGTGAGACACAAGGGTTGGAATAGCCTCATCTGCGGCCACCTGCATGTGACAAGCAAGGCCATCAAGCGCATGTACAACCTGCTGCTCAGGCATTATCCGCGTGAACTGCTTGACGATGACGAGCCGCCGCGGTTCACCAAGCTGGAGGGGCAACCCAATGTGCAGCAGATTGTCGCACGCGACTGTCTCTTGATTACGAGCAGCGCGCGCAGCGAGGATGCCGTGCGAGGCTTCGACATCGCGATGGCCCACCTGAGTGAGGTAGCCTTCTGGAAAACCAGCACGATGCACAACCCCGACGACGTGGTTCGCAGCGTGTGCGGCAGCGTCGCCCTCAAGCCCGAGACGGTCGTTGTGCTGGAGTCCACGGCCGATGGCGTCGGCGACTACTTTCACGACGAGTGGCTGCGGGCCGAGATGCAGCGCAGCGACAAGGTGCCGGTGTTCGTGCCATGGCAGGAAATCGATATCTATCGCAAGGCCGTCGATGATGCCGAGGCGTTGTGGAACGAGATGGACGACTATGAGCGCGACCTGTGGAATGAGGGCTGCACCCTGGAGCAGATCAATTGGTACCACCACAAGCGGCGCGAGTATCGTGAGCAGTCCCTGATGATGGCTGAGTACCCGACAACGCCGACCGAGGCCTTTGTGGCCACGGGCAGCTGCCCCTTTGCCAGCGAGCATCTCGACAAGTTGGAGAAAGGATGCGCCCTGGCTCCGGTCTTCACTGGCGACATCAAGGGCAATGGCCCGCGCGGCATCGAAGCCAAGCGCGGCATTCACCTCGTGGCCGAGAAACAGGGCTTGCTGCGCATCTGGGAAATGCCAGAGCGTGGCGGTCCCTCGAGGGTGAAATATATGGTCGTGGTGGACGTGGGCGGCAGGTCGCACGGCAGTGACTACTCGGTGATTGCCGTGTGGCGCGTGCGCGACGACAGGGGCAAGGACGTCGTCGTGGCGCAATGGCGTGGCCACATCGACCATGATCAGTTGGCATGGAAGTCGATGCAGTTGGCCGTGATGTACAACGATGCCCTGCTTGTCGTCGAGAGCAACACCCTCACCAACGAGGCCGCGCGGGCGGGCGAGAGCGACTACATTCTGGCCAATGTGTCGGCGGTTTATGGCAACATCTACAAGCGCGAGTCGGGACAACTGGGATTCCATACCAACATCAAGACCAAGCGCGCCGCCATCGATGCCCTGATTGCCGCGCTCAGGGACCGCACCTATGTTGAACGTGACCGCGACGCGGTCATCGAGATGCGTGACTATGAGGACCGCGGCCGGTGCTATGCCGCGCGCCCCGGCAAGCACGACGACATCCTGATGACACGTGCCATCGGCTTGCTGTTACTCGACGACAAGCGGATTTTTCCACGCAACCAGGAACGGCCCGACCCCTCGTTTGCCACCGACTACTGGATAACCAACCCGATTTGATAGAGTGCGGCAGCCGCGATTCCTTTGATGGCATCCGCAAGCATGGAGTCGTGGCTTGTGAGGCGGCAGGATAAGGGTGCGGCAAAACTCCACTTGACTCAGTGTCAATCGGCCTAACGGCCGAGAAATCAAAAAAAATATATTTGAATCAAGAAAAAATGGCAATGATATAGATGTTGGCACTGTAACCGAATGTCGCTACTACTCCATGCAGGGCATGGAAAAATAAAAGAAAATAAATTTGAAATTCATTATCTGTTCAATTTCCCGCCCGTAGGGCGGTATGTAACTGATGAGCCAACTGTTATGTCATTGCACAAAAAAAAGCCACAGGCTATTGCCCGTGGCTTTTATTGTCGCTTGTGAAGTAATTGCTTACTTGATCACCTTGCAGGTGTTGGTGGTACCATCGTTGTAGGTGGTCACCTTGATGTTAACACCGTCGAAGGGAACTTCGCTCTCCATACCGGCAACGTTGTAGTACTTCACGCTGCTGATGGTCTTCTGAGCCAGGTTGTCAACAACGCTGGTGCTACCGAACAGGTTAACGCGGGTATAGCGCTGGAAACGCTGGGTCTCCAAGTTACCACCCTCGCCATAGAAGAAGCGGTACTCATTGGGCTCCCACTTGGGCTCAACCTTCAGAGGTTCGGTCAGACCGAACTCCTGGTTGGCGATAATCATGTCAGCGAGACGAGTCTCAGCCTCAGCCTGGTTGGTGTTCTGCAGGAAGAGACCAATCAGGGTAGCGTCTTTCTTCAGAGCGCCCTGGTTTTTGTACTTGCTGGCGTTCTTAGCCGAGAAGTGAGTACCATAGGCATTCACGTTGGTGAGAATCAAAGTGTAAACGTCATAGGTGATGCCGTCAACAACTTTGGTAGAGCCCTTCTTCTCATATTTGAAGAGAGCGTTGCTGGGGAGACGATCGCCCTGAGCAAACATCACTTCCTCACCCTCGTCATCTTCCATGTTGATCATCTTAATGGTCTGGGGAAGATAGAGGTCGCATTGGAACGAGCTGTAAGTGATCTCGTTGTACAGGTCACCTGCCGAGTTGTAGGGAATGGGAGGCAGAGCCTGAACCTTCTCGTTCAGATAAATCTCGTCGTCATTGAGATACAGCCAAACGGTTTGGGGAGTACCGGCCTTGAAGCTGACTACGTTGTCGTAGGTCTTCATGTCGCCCATGTCGGCATAGTCACCACGTACGAAGAAGTGGTCAGCGGTAGCTTGACCAGTCATAGCGGGGCTGCCATCATCGAGGACTGCCAACTCACCATTTGCTTGATCATCGGCGTAAGCAGACATGCTAAACGATGCTAAAGCAGCAAGAAGAAGTAAATTTCTAATCTTCATAATTAAATGAGTTAAATTGTTAGTAATAATGTTAATTAATATTGTTTGTTATTTCTTGTTTTTTGTTCATTGGGTTTAGTGCCTCACATTCCGAAACGGAAGGTAAGGCTCGTTGCTCAACAAAATGTTGAAAATGAGGAGCTTGTGCGGAAAAACCGCATTTCCTCCCGCTTTTCAGACTACAATATTACTAACTTTTTTTGAACTGGCAAAATTTTTTTGAAAAATCGGCAAAAAAAACTATTAACAACCCCGTCAGACAACGGAATAATGCCTGTTGATTGAAGACGCCTTTGCCATGGATTCCACACTTGCCGGAACCCTGCAATGATGCCGAAAAAATGAGATGATGATTGGCTGGAAACCAAGGGTGCCGTTTGCCGCAATTGGCGGCCGACAGGAATCGAAAAGTAGTGGCGGCAGGCTCACTTGGGGCGCTTCGTCGGCATGCCGGTGAGCTTGACCAGGCGGCGGAATCGCTTGTACCATCCTGGACGGGCGGCAGGACGGAGCTTGGGAATGCGTCCCGTGGGACGTCCGGTGCCAATGGGTTTCTTGATCATGGCTCTGATGGTTTGATGTCCTTGTTGCGATGGAGTGGGAGGGAGTAGCTGAGGCCCAGTGTGAAACCCAGCGAACTCTTGCGCGGGCCGTAACCGGGTATGAACCAGGGCCGTGAATGCTCACTCTTGCCATAGTTGAAAATGCCGTGGTAGCGAATCATCCATCCCATCGACAGGGGGCCGAACAGCCTGACCTTGAGGCCGACGCCGGCTTCTCCCCACAGGGCATGGGAGTGCTCACCGCGCATGTCAAAGATCTTGCCCTCGCGCCAGTAGCTGTTCACATAGGTGATGTCGGTAACGTCATAAGAGAAAGTGCTGTAGCCCAGCCTGATACCTATCAGCGCCTGGTAATCGGGACTGTTCTTGAACGTGAGGTTGTAGTTGGCGCCCACCTTGAAGTAGGGGGAGGGCTTGCCACGGTAGGTGAAGTTCATGTCGTCGGGCCTGTTTTTGGCCCAACCCAGGCCCACTTCGATGGTGGGCTGGAGGCGGTTCCACATGTTGAGCGTGGCGTTCACGTCGGCGCTGGCATAACTTTGACCCAATGCCATGAACAGCGGCTCCACAAAATTGACACCAATGGACAGGTCGGTCAACAGCGGGTAGCGTTTGTACACGCGCCGCAGCGAGTCGCGACGGGCCTCGGCAATGGCGGCAGCGCTGTCACCGCTGATGTATTGCTGGATGATTTTCTCGTCGGTGCCCTTGGGGGGCGGCTGCACGCGGTTGGTCTCGGGCTTGACAGGCGTGACGTGGCGCTTGTCGGGCTCCTGCGCTCCGGCAGCCGTGGCGATGAGTATCGCGATGACCAGGAGCAACCATCGTCCGCTGGAGAGGTTGCGCAAGGTCAATGCCATGATATGTCGCTGGGGCTGTCTCATTGGTTGAAAGCGGTGAAATAGATGCGCAGCGACGGGGTGCGCGAGTTGGTGATCAAGTTGTTGAGCAGTACCACCGAGTCGATGGCGTGGGTGGTGGTGCTCACGTGGTTGATCTTGAAGTTGAACATGGCGCCGCACTCGATGGAGTGGAAATACTCAATCGGCTGATAATCAAAGGTGATGGTGTCGTGAAAGTTGACCAGGGCGGTGCCGCGGTAGACCCATCGCGTGATGGCATATCTCGTGGTGGTGGCGCTCGCTTGCAAGGGCAGGTAAACCTCACTGAGCGCGGCCGAGTCGGTGAGCAGGCTGTCGCCCGGCACGCCGATGCCCATGATGGTCAGTCCGCCCACGGTCGTCTGGCTGCCGCCCTCATAGCAGGTCGCCAGCGGCAGGCTGCTGCCGTTGTCGTGACAGCTGTCGTCGCTGCACGACGTGACGAGGGCCAACGTCAGCAGCAGGCACGTGATGATGTGTGGCAGACGCCTCATTGCTGCTCCAGGTTGATGGTGAGGGGCTCTTCTTTGAAGGTGTGTTGAGTTTCCTTAGGCAGCTGGTCGATGCGCGAGCGCTGCGGCAGGGCGGTGGTTGTGGCGGCAATGTCGGTGTCGTCGGTCTCATCCCCGATTTCATAGTGGTTGCGGTCGTTGCTGTGACGGATGATGAGCTCTCCCAGGAAACCCGTGAGGAACAGCTGTGTACCCAGCAGCATCGACGTCAAGGCCAGGTAGAAGTAGGGCGAGTCGGTGACCAGGCGGTAGCTCTGGCCAGTGTACATGCTGTAGAGCTTGTGGCCGCCCACATAGATGACCGCGATGACACCCAAGAGGAACATCAGGCTGCCCAGCAGGCCAAAGAAGTGCATCGGCTTGACACCGAATTTGGCCTGGAACCAGAGCGTCAGCAGGTCGAGGTAGCCGTTGACGAAACGGTCGAGGCCGAACTTGGTCGTGCCGTACTTGCGGGCGCGGTGCTTGACCTCCTTCTCGCCGATGCGGGTGAAGCCGGCATTCTTGGCCAGGTAGGGCACATAGCGGTGCATGTCGCCATACACCTCGATGTGCTTGACAACGTCGAGGCGGTAGGCCTTGAGGCCGCAGTTGAAGTCGTGCAGGTTGTGGATGCCGCTCACGCGACGGGCGGTGGCATTGAACAGCTTGGTGGGCAGCGTCTTGCTCAACGGGTCGTAACGTTTCTTCTTCCAGCCGCTCACCAGGTCGTAGCCGTCCTCGGTGATCATGCGGTAGAGTTCGGGTATCTCGTCAGGACTGTCCTGCAGGTCGGCGTCCATGGTGATGACCACATCGCCTTGAGCCTTGATGAAACCTGTGTTGAGCGCCGGAGACTTGCCGTAGTTGCGGCGGAAGGACACGCCCTTCAGCCTGGGGTTGCCGGCGTGCAGCGACTTGATGACCTCCCACGAGTTGTCGGTGCTGCCATCGTTGATGAACAGCACTTCGTAGGTGAAATTGTTCTCGTCCATGACACGCTCAATCCACTTCGCAAGTTCGGGAAGCGACTCGGCTTCGTTATACAAGGGTACGACTACTGAAATGTCCATTTCTTTATCTATGCTGATTGTTGTTAATTATCTTAATACTGAATGAAGGTCACTGTTGCCGGTTACGGCGGCGGTTCTTGATAGTACGGCGGGCTATCGCAGCGGTGATGGCACTCAGCACCGAACCGCCGAAGGTGATGAACCAGAAGGCATTGAACACCGATTCGATGGGCGTGGGCATCATGCGCTTGTCAATCATCATCTGCAACGTTTTCACCACTTCGCCGTCACGCCACTCGGGAATCGCCTGATAGGCCTTGATGGCGGCTTGCGCCTGCTCGTACATGAAGTTCGGCCTGACGTATGTCAACACGAGGTAGACGAACAGGCTGGCCAGCACGGTGCCCAGGATGAACAACATGATCCCCAGCATCCACAGGCCGGCATGCTCGGTGAAGCCGTCGTCGATGATGAACTTGCGGCGCTGGAAATAATAGACCACAAGCGGCGTGCACAGCATGAGGATGATTGAAATCAAATTCAACGGGATGAACCAGTCGGCAAAGATCATCGACATCGCTATGCATGTCAAGTAAAGGCCGAAGGGAATGCCCCACTCGGCTGCCAGTTGATAGATGCTCTTCTTTTCCTCCATAATCCAAACTGCAAAGATACGAATTATTATTGATACGGCCGACCAAAAGCCGCTAAAAATGATTAAACGGGGATTTTTGCCCTTGCCCTTGACCTTTTGGGGATGCGGTCCACTCGGCCATGCGGCTTCCTTAAGGGTGTTGCAAAACACCACTTGACTCAGTTTTAATCGGCCTGATAGCCGAGAAATCAAAAAAAGTAATTGAATCGAAAATAAACAGTTTTATTAATAATTATGTTTGATTTGGCTACACCGAGCTAAAGGTTCTCGCACGTAGCGCGATTATTGACAAGGTCAAGAGTTTTGCAGCACCCTCGGTCCTATGGGGCAGTGCAGGCGGCGTGAACAGCCTGAAAACGGGCATTTGCGGGCTTTTTGGCGAAAAAAGATGAAAAATGGCCAGTCATTCAGATAAAATAGTCTATTTTTGCAAGCGTAATCGTGTTTAGAATTGCTTGTGATGATGAAAAATTGTCGTGTTTTGGTGGATTTGACCGTTCGGGTCGTTGCGGTGGCGCTCATGCTGCTGCTCGGCTTGGCGTCTTGCCATCACGACAAGACCTCTAACCATGGCGACGAGAAACGCTACGCCAGCCTGGACAGCACGATGGCCGCGGTCACCGAGGTCGATTCTTTGGCCGCCATGGCAGCACGAGCCCATGATCAGCACGATGAGTTGGCCGAGATGCTCGCCCTCAAGTACCAGGGTCAACTCCTGCACAAGATGGCACGCTTCGACGAGGCCATGCAGGTTCATGCCCGCGGACTCGAGGTCGCCACATCGATTGCCGACACGCTGGAGATGGCATACGCCCTGAACAACCTGGGCACCGACTACCGCCGCCGTGGCGACCTGAGTGTGGCCAACGGCCACTTCTACCAAGCGTTGAAATTGTCCGAATCCTACACTGACCGAGACAGTGACGAGGCCCTCAGGGCGCGCATCACTGCCCTCAACGGCATCGGTAAGATAGAAATCGAGATGTGCAACTATTCCACGGCCGACAGCGTGCTGCGCGAGTCGTTGCGTGGCGAGCAGCGCCTGGGCAACAATGTTGGCATGGCTGTCAACTATGCCTTCCTGGGCACCATCAAGCGTGCAATCGGCGACAACGACTCGGCATGGGTGTACTTCCGCAAGTCGATGGAATGCAACCAGTTGGCCGGCCACCAGGTGGGCATGGCGCGATGCCACATGCACTTCGGTAATCTCCTTGGCGATGAGCGCCGTTTCTCTCATGCCCAGGAGGAATACAAAAAGGCCTATGACCTGCTCAAGCAGGAAGGTGACAACTGGCACTACCTGGATGCATGCCTCGCCCTGGCGAGAGTCAGCATCCTTTTGGGTGAGAAGGAGGAGGCACGCGGCTATCTCCAGGAAGTCGAGGAGCAGGCACAGCGCATCGGCAGCAAGGAGCATCTGGCCGAAGCCTATGACATCCATTATGAGCTGGCACTGCTCGAGGGCAACACCCAGACGGCGCTCCAGCACTATGTCCAGAGCAAGGAGCTGCACGACAGCATCTATGGCATGGAGCAATACGAAAAGATGAACAGTCAGCGCATCGACTACGAGCGATCGCGCTCCAGTGGCGAGATTGATGTGCTCAACCGCGACATCTCCCACCTGAAGAGGATGCGTACTGTCCAGAACATTCTGTTGATTCTGCTGGTGCTGATGGCTGGCGCCATCATTGCAGCGTTGATTTACGCCGTGCGTGTGCGCAACCGTTCGCAGCGCCTGATGCGACAAATCGAGGAGACACGTTCAATGTTCTTCACCAATGTGGTGCACCAGTTGAGGACTCCCTTGACGGCCATCATGGGCGCCATCGACGGCATCTTGGCCGAGGAGCGCCAGGATGAATCCAATAAAAACTATTATCAGCATCAACGCGAGAATGCTGAACTCATTGAGCGCCAGGGTAATAACCTGCTGACGCTCGTCGACCGCATTCTCGAAGTGGGTGGCGTGCGCAGTGCCATTAAGGCGCTTGACTGGCAGCATGGCGATGCCGTGACACTCATCCGCATGGTGGTTGAGGGCTATCGTGAGCGTTGTGTGGAACGCCACATCGAGTTGACCTTCTCCCCTCGCATGGTCAGTATAGATGTTGACACGGTGCCTCGTTACCTGATTGCCATCGTCAGCAATCTTGTCGAGAACGCTATCAACTACAGCAATGAGCTGGACCGCATCACCGTCTCCACCTGTGTGGAGAAGGATATGCTGGTCATCAAGGTTGCCGACACGGGCATGGGAATCGGTAAGGAGGACCTGCCTCATGTCTTTGAGCCGTTTTTCCGTGCCGCGGCTGCCGAGCAGATGGTCGAGGGCGTGGGCATCGGTCTGACTGTGGTTCGCGACATGGCGATGGCAATGGGTGGCCTTGTGGATGTCGATAGCATGAAGGGGCAAGGGTCGGTGTTCACCGTGAAATTGCCTTGCAAGCATCGCAGTTCAGGCCTGTTGCGGCGCTTCGACGGACTGGTGCTGGAGCAGGATACCGTGACTCCGCGTCCCGTCGTCAACACAAGCCTGCCCACGGGTGAGGGTCAGACCAAGTCCGATGCCCCCGTGGTGCTCATCGTTGAAGACCACAAGGACGTGGCCCATCTGCTAGGACTCTTGCTGTGCAATGACTACAAGGTGATTTATGCCACCGATGGCGAGCAGGGTTATGCCCAGGCCTGTGACCACCAGCCCGACCTCGTCATCACCGATGTGAAAATGCCGCTTATGGACGGTCTGGAACTGTGCAGGAAGTTGAAGCAGACGCGACGTCTGTGTCACGTTCCGGTCATCGTGCTCAGTGCACGCAACAGCGAGGCCGATCGTGTGCGTGGCGTCGAAGCTGGTGCCGACGCCTATCTGGTCAAGCCCTTTGTCCCCGAGGAGATGCGTGCTTGGGTGAAGCACCTGCTGGAAAGCAGGCAGATGCTCCGGGATGTGTTCGCGACGCCCGAACCAGGCGCGCAGCTGCCCGATACCAGCGTCGCCATCGAGGACCAGGAGTTCCTCGACCGCTTCGCCCTAGAGGTCTACAAGAGCTCGGCCCAGGGCGTCAAACTCGATTTTGACAGCATCGCCCGCTCGCTCAAGATGGGCGAGAGCCAGATGAGGTTAAAGATTCAGGCTTTGACAGGAAAGAATGTGCCGGCCTATGTGACCTCGTTGCGCATGGACAAGGCCATCAGGCTCTTGCGTGGCGACAGCAATATGCTCATCGGCGAAATCGCCGAGCAATGCGGCTTCCAGGATGTTGCCTATTTCTCACGCGTCTTCCGTCAGCACTTCGGCATGACTCCCACCCAGGCGCGCAACAACAGCAAGTGATTCTCCACCAGTTTCCACGTTTATTTTCTTCTACTGTCCGCAATAAAAACATCGAAGATATACCCGCCTTTTACAGGGGGCAGAAGAGTGTTCTATCGCAGGGTGCGCAGGGGCGGCTGGAAGGCGTTGGGGATGAAATGGATGTCAAAGTCGGGGGCTGAGCCGAAGATGATCATCACGTCATATTGCACACTCAACGGCAGGCGGTGGAGCTGGATGTAGCCGTTGGCGGCGGCAACCAGGTTGCGTATCTTCTTGGGCGTGATGGACTGCATGGGGTCATAGTGAGCGTCGGCCGCGGCACGGGTCTTGACTTCAACGATGTGAAGCACGTTGGCACCTGACTCCTGGGCGACAATGTCAATTTCGAGATGCCCCATCCGCCAGTTGGTTTCACGCACGGTATATCCCTTGCCAATGAGGAATTCCATGGCAGCGATTTCGCCTTCTTTTCCAAGTTTATTGTGTTGTGCCATAATAGATTAAAACATCATCCTTAAAGTGATAGATAAAGGGTCGCCCAGTGCAGTGTATTAAAGTATCACTTTAGAAGTTATAGCGTTAGGCGCTATTTCTCAGGACCATGTCCCGCGTTGTCTCCCCAACGGCTTTGTTGTCGTGCCTGCATCTGGTTTTCGGCGGGATTGTCCTGTGGATGCCAGATTTGGGGATGATGAAGTTCCTCGGGCATATACTGCTGGCTGACGAAGTGTCCGGCATAGTCGTGGGCATACATGTAGTCCTTGCCATAGCCCAGTTGTTTCATCAAGCCGGTGGGTGCGTTGCGCAGGTGCAGCGGCACGGGAGCGTTGCCCGTTTCTCGCACCAGGGCCAGGGCGTCGTCGATGGCGAGGTAGGCACTGTTGCTCTTGGCGCTGGTTGCCAGGTAGATGGCACATTCGCTCAAGGGGATGCGGCCCTCGGGCCACCCGATCTTGTTGATGATGTCAAAGGTGGCGTTGGCGAGCAGCAGGGCGTTGGGATTGGCCAGGCCGATGTCCTCGGCGGCCAGGATGCACAAGCGTCGGGCGATGAACTTGGGGTCCTCGCCCCCGGCGATGAGCCTTGCCAGCCAGTAGACGGCGGAGTCGGGGTCGCTGCCGCGAATGCTCTTGATGAACGCCGAGATGATGTCGTAGTGCATCTCACCGCCCTTGTCAAAGGCCAGAGGATTCTGTTGCAGCAGCTCGGTGACGATATCGTCGTTGATGACAAGCGGCTCGCCCTCACGATGGGCCTGCAGAATCAGATCCAGGATGTTGAGCAGCTTGCGGGCATCGCCACCGGCAAAACGCAGCAATGCCTCGGTCTGTTCGATTTTCACCTCGAGCCCCTTGAATGCCTTATCGCTCTTGATGGCATGGTCCAGCAGTTGCAGCAGGTCGTCACGGCCCAGCGGATTGAGGACATAGACCTGGGCACGTGAGAGTAGTGGACGGATGACCTCGAACGAGGGATTCTCGGTCGTCGCGCCGATGAGCGTCACCGTACCGCGCTCGACAGCGCCCAGCAGTGAGTCCTGTTGTGACTTGTTGAAGCGGTGAATCTCGTCGATGAACAGGATGGGACGCCCCTTGGTGAAGACGCTGCGGGCATCGGCCTGGCAGCGGTCAAGGACTTCACGCACGTCCTTCACGCCCGATGTCACGGCACTCAAGGTGTAGAAGGGCACCTGAGTCTGTTCGGCGATGATGCGTGCCAGGGTGGTCTTGCCCACTCCCGGCGGTCCCCACAGGATGAATGAGGAAATATTGCCGCTCTCGATCATGCGGCGAATCACGGCACCTTCACCCACAAGGTGACGCTGCCCGATGTAATCATCGAGCGAGCGGGGGCGCAGTCGTTCGGCGAGTGGCTCGTAGCTCATGATTGTTGTCGTTAATTGTTGGACGTTAAGGTTTGGACTTTAAGGCCTTAAAGTCTTTAGGGTCTTTAATTCCATTCTACCCACTTGGTGATCACGCGGGCGATTTCCTCCAGCCAGCGCGCGTCGATGTCATCAAACGTCGCCAATTCACGGCTGTCGATGTCCAGCACGCCCACGATGCCGCCCGTGGCATCATGCAGCGGCACCACAATCTCGCTGCGTGACTCGCTGCTGCAGGCGATGTGGCCAGGGAACTGCTCCACGTCGTCGACCACGATAGTGCGGTTCTCCTGCCATGCCGTGCCGCACACGCCGCGGCCCTGCTTGATGCGGTAACAGGCCACGGGCCCTTGGAATGGCCCCAGTTGCAATTCACCGTCACGGACAAGGTAAAACCCTGTCCACCACCATCCCATTGTCTCATGCATGATGGCTGCGGCATTGGCCAGCTGCCCCATGATGTTGTGCTCGCCTTCAATCAGGCTCTCGACCTGTTTGACGAGCAATTGGTAAGTCTTCTCTTTATCCATACCACAAAATTACAAAATCCCGACCACATATGCAAGCCGGTGCACAAAATCTTGCACCTCGGCTTGTTTCATGTGTTGCTCCATAAAAAAAGTGGAGACGCAATGTCTTGCGTCCCCACAATTTGTTCACATTAAGCTAACAGCTGTCTGCTGATAGCTAATGGCTCCAAAATTACTTCACAACCTTGGTAGCGCTGGTGGTACCGTCGGTGTAGGTGGTAACCTGGATGGTCAAGCCCTCGGGCTGAGCCATCTCCTGACCAGCTACGTTGAAGTAGCGTACGCTGGAAACAGTCTTACCGGCGTTGATCTCGTTAACCTTGGTGTCGGGGAAGACTTCGAGGTAAACGATGTCGCTAGCGTTCTTCACACCGTCGATGGTGTAGTAAACCTGGATACCGATGCGGTGGTTGAACAGAGGCTCATAACCCTCGGCATTGGTGCGATACATGTAGATGAAGTAGTTCTTGAAGTCAACAGCGTTGCTGTAGAGGCTGTAGGGAACCTCGGTGAGCTCCTCGTCAGCGGCCAGGTCGAAGGTGTAGTCCTCGCCAGAGAAGGTGAAGAGCTGGTCGTTGTCGGTGAAGATGCTGTAGCTGATGTACTCGGCATCGAGAGGATTACCGTTAACGTCCTCGGTGGGCAGGGTGAAGTAGAACTTCGAGAAGCCGCTCTCATCACCGCAGTCATACCACTCATCGGCGGTGGGGTTAGCGGGAACAGCGGGAACGAGGTGGAGCTCCTTCATGGTGCTACCGAAGTCAAGCTCAACCATTGACAGGTCATCGCTGTAGTAGCACATCAGACCAGTGATGTTGGTCGGGGTGATCACGTAACCCTCATCGTCAACGGGAACCTCGGTGGTGCAATCAAGCAGAGTAATCGTACCATTCTCGGGATCAAAGGCAAATTGAGCCTCTTCAACATCGTAGTTGATAACCTCGGTTACATAACCTTCCTCGTCAATTTCAAGGGTGCCCCAGCCCATGACTGCGCCCCACTCACCTTCGATGCTCTCATAGATGAACTGACCCATGGGAACGGTGATGATGTTGTTCTCGATGGTACCTTCTACCCAAGCACCGGTAGCAACGTTTGCGAAGGGATCCTGAATGTAAACCTTGTTATTCTCGCCCCAAACAACGTTCACCTTGCCGCTGGCGGTACCGAAGTAGTAGCCATAGTAGCTGTCATAGCCAACATACTCACCACCGCGGGTGTAGGTCAGCATCTCACCCTCGGGCTGATCCATGATCACACCGTGGGGAACATAGTTCTCGGTCAAGGTCAGGACGGTCTCCCAGTCCATGTTGCCGCTCCAGCTGTCGTCGTCGGTCCACTGTGCGGTCAGACCGGTAGCGCAGTAGTTGTTGGGGAATTCGGCGTTCATGTCACCATCAGAACCAAGCATGGTGATAACGTCACCATCAACCTGATACTCAACAACGGTAGCACGGTCATCATACTCAATGCCGATGTAGGTTGTCAGTTCACCATCGTCATTATAGTCCTCATAGGTGTAGGTGGTAGCCCATCTCAGGACAACGTCAGCCTGATAATAATCGCTGTAGTAAACTGACTGGCCCAGGGGAATCGAGATGATGTCACCCTCGATAGTACCCTCTACCCAAGCGCCCTCGGTATAGCCGCTCAGAGGATCCTTCATGTAGATGGTCTGGCCATCCTCAGCATACACGATGTAGCACTTGCCACTCTGCTCAGAAAGTGACAGGCCAAAGATGCTGTTAACCATGCTCTCGCCAGCACGCTTGTAAGTCTTGAGCTCACCAGCGGGCTGCTCGGAAACGATAGCGTTCATGCGGTTGGTTGACTTCTGCACCATCTTGGTGGTGGGAGCCACAAACTTGTGATTCTTAACGTCAGGACGTACATTCTTAACCTGAACGCCTGCCGTTGCAGTGATAGCAATTGCCAATCCTGCCAAAAGTAAAGTCAATTTCTTCATTTTTAGTTTGATTGTGAATTGATTAATAATATATGAATAAACTCTTAAAAATTAAATTGTCAATGTTGAAGGTCTTTTCTGGAAGACTAATCAAAGGCAATTACCCATTTTAACGCGGCAAATTTAGTTAATTGTTTTCAATCATGCAACTAATTAATACTTTTTTTGAAAATATCTTATAATAATAAACAAATAAACAATATTGCATTCGGTGGGTACACTCACTGTCTTTTTGTAGCACCACTGGTGAATAAAAAGAGGAACGATATAAGGAGTTGACCCTGAAATTTTTTAATACGAATTTCGCTAAAGGTTGGGCCAACAGCTATATCATTGTCTAAATAACAGGCTGATTTACCTGTTGCGCAGCGTCTCCACGATGCGGGCCATCTGGTTGGGGATACGAATCTGCTGGGGGCATTTCTTCAAACAGGCCTCACAGTCAACACATTGGGTCGCCCATGCCGACACATCGGGCAACGCCTTGCGCAACCCCTCGGCAAACTGCTGTTTGCGAGCCAGATAGTCAGCAGCCTGTTTGTCAGGCAACGGGATTATCTTTTGGGCAACGGCCTCGTTGTAATAGGCGAAATTGCCGGGGATATCCACGCCGTAGGGGCATGGCATGCAATAGTGGCAGGTGGTGCACGGAATGACAGGGAATCCCGCCATCACGTCGGCAATCTCTTCCAGTAACTTGTTCTCGGCCTCGGTGCATGGCTCGAGTGGGGAGAAGGTGTTGACGTTCTCTTCCAGGTGGCTCATCTGGTTCATGCCGCTCAACGTGGTGAGGATGTTGGGGTGGGAGGCTACCCACCGGAAGGCCCAAGTGGCAGGCGTGTCATTAGGACGCAGGGCGGTGAGCCGCTGATTGAGTTCCTCATCGATACGCGCCAACGCACCGCCGCGCAGCGGTTCCATCACGACGGTCTGCACCCCGGCCTTTTCCATCTTGTCATAGAGGTACTCGGCATCGGCATCCTGTTTCCACCCCGACTTGTTGAGCGAGGCATGTCGCCAATCGAGATAGTTCATCTGAATCTGGGCAAAGTCCCAATGGTATTCAGCCTGATGGTCAAGCAGGTAATCAAATGCGCTGACGTCGCCGTGGTAAGAGAAGCCCAGGTGGCGGATGCGTCCGGCCTCGCGTTCCTTCAGCAGGAATTCAAGCAGTCCGTTATCGAGGAATCGGGATTTGAGGGCCTCCACACCTCCGCCACCGATGCTGTGGAGCAGATAATAATCGATGTAATCAACCTGCAGAGAGGTGAACGAGTTCTCGTACATCTTGCGGGCGTCATCAAACTGCCACAGGTTTTCCCTCTGGTTTGACATCTTGGTGGCCACGAAGTATTTATCTCGCGGGTGGCGGCTCAATGCGATGCCCGTCATGGTCTCGCTGCGCCCGCCCTTGTACATCGGAGCGGTGTCGAAATAGTTCACGCCATGGGCGATGGCATAGTCCACGAGCTGGTTCACTTCCTCCTGATTATCGGGCAATCGCATCATGCCGAAACCCAGCAGCGAGACCTTGTCGCCCGAACCATGCTTGACCCGATAGGTCATCTGATTTTGTACATCGCCTCCTCCGTTGGCTTGAGGCCTGCGGCTCTCTCCTGCCAACACACTGAGAGGGTTCATCGCCACCATGGCGGTGCCGAGTCCCAGCTTGTGCAGGAACTGGCGGCGGTTCATGTCCGATTTTTGCTTGCCCATAATCTTTTCTTTTATGAATGTTATGGCCGACTTGTGGCCTAATTTACTGGATGCAAAGATATTAAAAAAATAATGTCGGCCAATAAAAAGAATCATTTTTTCGCTACTCAACTATCATCTTTAAGGGCGGTCTTGCGCATTTTCCCGTGCTAGCGAAGTCACCCGTGTGGTGCCAGAAGGCCGTTTTGGCAGAAATGTGAAGGAAAAAGTAGAATAATCAGAGAAAAAATGTTACTTTTGTGAATCCGTATCCAAATGGCAATCCATGATTGTCATGACGTATCCATGTGACAATTGCAAGCAAAGAATAACCGTTAATAAATTAATAAATTATCTGAATCATTATGGAAATTAAAGCAATCAAAATGTTTGACGGCGGATTCATGAACCAACCGTTCGCCTTTGGCGGCGAGGAGGGGCGTGAGGCCTTCGACGACCAGATTATCTATCGCAGCAGTCTGCAGAACTTCCTCATCGACACGGGCGATGAGGTGATATTGATCGACACCGGCTTCAAGGCCGACTTCAAGGCACCGGCCAAGAAGTATGGTGCGCCGCTCTATATGGGCGACAAGGAGGCCGACTATATGGAGGCATTGGCTGCCGCAGGATACAAGCCTGAACAGGTGACGAAAATCCTCATCACGCACAAGCACAATGACCACACCGACTGCATCGACGAGTTCCCCAATGCCAAGGTGTTTATTGCACCCGAGGATGCCGGCGCGATGAAATTGGAAGGTGACAACATCGTCCGTGCCGAGTATGGCCAGGCCTACCACAACTTCCCCAACGCGATGCAGGTGGCCGATGGCCTGTGGTTCATCGAGGCCAAGGGTCATACCAAGGGCAACAGCATTGCCATTCTGGAGCATGACGGCCTCTACTACATGTTCCATGGCGACGTGACCTATTGCGACGCTGCGCTGAAGGCCAACAAGCTCTCGATAGTCTTCGAGGACAAGGACGCTGCCCGAGAGACCCTTGACCGCGTGCGTGAATTCATCGGCAACAACCCCACCGTTTACCTCTCCACCCACTGCCCCGAGGGCTACGAGAATCTGGAGATGAAACGGGTGATGACGCTGTAATTTGCTTGCTGCGCAAGCTGTTTAGAGGGGCATTCGTGTGATATTCGCAGTTTAGGAGTGATTTGACTTAGTTATGCCGACGCCTATGAAGATAATCGACGAACACCTGGTGAATGATTTGGCCGATCAGGCCAAGAAGTCGCCGAGGCTTAGAATGAACTACAATTTTCATCAGAGCCTTCAGGACAAGTGCCACCGTTTCCTCAATGCCCTGGAGCCCGGCACGCAGATTCCTGTGCATCACCATCCCACCAAGGACGAGACCTTTGTGATCCTGAAGGGTAGGGTGAGGGTGATCACCTACAATGACCAGGGTGAAGTCATGGAGTCTTGCGTCCTGAGTCATGAAGATGGCCTGTACGGTGCCGACATTCCCAAGAATGTCTGGCATAGCATCGAATGTCTGGAGCCTTCGGTGCTCCTGGAATGCAAGGAGGGTCCATTCGTCGAGCATGAGGTGGACGGCATACTCGAGATAACCCGGTGATGGGGTCGGGTCTCGGCAAGAGACTCAATCAGGTTTTCAAGACAATGAGGTGGAATCCGATGCCGGGTTTCACCTCATTTTTAGGTATTGTGCGTCTCTTGGATTGGGAGTAATTTTATACTCCAAAATCAATGAGATGCAACCGATTAGATATTACATACTAGCCCTTGTGGCTTTGGTGTTTCAAATCGCTGATGCCCAAGGGCTTATTCATGGCACCGTGCTTGATGCCGAGACCTTGGAACCCATCATTGGCGCCACCATTACCGATATCAAGCAGGGCAAAGCCATCACTGTCACCCAGGCAGACGGCACTTTCAGCATACCTAAAAATAATGATGTCCGACTGAGGATTTCCTCTATCGGCTATAAACCCCTTGTGACCACCCCCACCGCCGACGGACGCTACCTGCTGCAAGCCGAGGTGAGCCAGTTGGGCGAAGTGGTGGTCACAGCGCAGGAAAACCGTGGCTTGACGACCTCGTCAACAATTGAGAAACACGCGATGGAACACCTGCAGCCCTCAAGTTTTTCCGACCTGCTGGAACTGCTGCCCGGTGGCCGCAGCCATGACCCGTCGCTGAACGCCCCCAACAATATTCACATCCGCGAGATAGCCTCTGGTAGCAGCAACTATGCCACCTCGTCGCTCGGCACCAGTTTCATTATCGATGGCGCCCCCATTTCGACCAATGCCAACATGCAGTATCTGGCCGGAGCGTGGGACCTCATGGCAACCACCCGCGACAACACCAATGCCGGTGTGGACATGCGCGGCATCTCGACCGATGACATCGAGCGTGTGGAGATTGTCCGTGGCATCCCTTCGGTGGAGTATGGCGACTTGACCAGCGGATTGGTGAAAATCGAGCGCCGCCGCGGCGGGCATGACATGAAGTTCCGCCTGAAAGCCGACATGGGCTCCAAACTTTTCTATGCCGCCAAGGACCTGGAATGGGAGCGACACAAGTTGGCCTTGAACCTGAGTGCCGATTACCTCGATGCCAAGGCTGACCCGCGCAACAGGTTGGAGAATTACAAGCGTTTGACCTTCTCCACACGAATGCAGAAGCGATGGGAGGGCGAGCGTTATCATCTTACCCTCTCGACCAATATTGACTTTTCACGCTCCCTTGACAACGACAAGGAAGATATTGACCAGACCTATAGTGCCGAGGACTCCTATCGGTCAAGCTACAACCGCTATGCCCTGCTGAATGCCCTGAAATTCAAGAGCAAGCGGAATGCGTGGTTCAAGTCGGCGGACCTGACGGTTTCGGCATCACTCGAGAACGACCTGATTAAACGCACGCGCCTGATGCAACTGTCGCGCATGACCGTCGCCCCCTTGTCCAAAGAGGAGGGGGAGAATGATGCCTACATCCTGCCCTTTAAATACATCGGCCATCATGAGGTGGAAGGCCGGCCGGTCAACGCCTTTGTCAAACTGAATGCCCGGCTGCAGATTCCCAACAACATCGTCTCCAACACGTTGCTGATTGGCGCCGATTGGAATCTGGACAAGAACCTGGGGCGCGGACAGGTGTTTGACCCCTATACCCCTGTCTATACCAGCATGTCATCGCGTCAGCGCTCCCTCAAGGAGATACCCGCCAACCACCGCCTGTCGGCCTACGCTGAAGAAAGCGTGAAATGGCCCACTGCCATCGGCACATTTGAGCTGACCGCCGGACTGCGTGCCAGCGCCCTGCTCAACCTGGAGGATGAATATGTCATGAACGGCAAACTGTATTGGGATCCTCGTGCTAATATCGGTTACTCATTACCCCGATTATCCCTCTTCGGCCAGCCGACCTTTATCCGCATCGCTGCAGGCATCGGCCAGCACACCAAGATGCCCACCATGGAGCAGTTGTTCCCAGACTTGCTCTACATCGACTTCATCCAGTTGAATTACTACCATGACAATCCCGACTACCGCCGCATCAACCTGATGACCTATATCGTCAATCCCCGCAACACGGCCCTGGAGCCTGCCCGCAACCTCAAGAAAGAGGTGTCGCTGGACATCCATGTCGGTGGTAACAGGATGGCCGTGACCGCCTTCCGTGAGAGGATGACGTCGGGTTTCCGCATACAGTCCTACTACCAGACTTTTCAATACAAGCAGTATGATGCGAGCGGCATCGATGCAGCAAGCCTGACGGGGCAGCCCAACCTGAACGACCTGCCTTACACCGTCATCAATGAGTTGGGCGGTTACGGCAATTACACCAACGGCAGCATGACGTTGAAGGAGGGCATCGAATACACCATCGAGACCATGCGCTTCCCAGTCATCTTGACCCGTCTGACCATCAACGGCGCCTATTTCCGCACCACTTACAACAATTCCATCGTGGACTCCTATCGTCCCAGCCAGGTGATTGATAACCGTCAAATCCAATACGTGGGACTGTATGCCAATGATGACGGCTCGGTGAGAGAGTCGTTCAACACCAATTTCACGCTCGATACCGATGTGCCCCGGCTCAAACTGGGTTTCTCGTTCTCGGCCCAGTGCCTGTGGTTCACCACCTCGCAGCGCAAAGAAGTCAGCAACTACCCTGTCCAGTACATTGCCCCCGACGGCAGCATCCACGACTGGCAGGACAGCGACGCCGATGACCTGTATCTGCGCTGGCTCGTGCGCGACTACACCTCGTCACAGTTTGAGAAAGACCGGGTGCCCTTTGCCATGAACGTGAACATGAAGGTCACCAAGAAACTCTTTGACGACCGCCTGCATGTGGCCATGTTCTGCAACAAGTTGTGGGACTACACCCCCGACTATGACAGCCGTGGCACGACCATCCGTCGTCATGTCACCCCCTATTTCGGACTCGAAATGAACATCAAGTTATGAAACACGTTATCCTATCCATATCCCTGACGGTTCTCGCTGTGCTGTTCACGGCTTGTGCCCCCGTGGAAGACGATATCTTCACCACGGCCCGCATCACTGTCTCCACAACCGATCAACTGTCCATCTCACGCGTTCAGGCCCAGGTCAAGCTGACCAACATCAACACGCGCCAAGTCGTGACCAGTGCCGATTTTGACGGCGTCAGTGCGACGATTGAACTGTTGCGTGGCGCCTATCAGATCGATATCGAGGGCGTGGCGACTTGCCTGATGCCTGAAGGAGGGACCCGCATGCGTCAATTCCGTTGCCAGAGAGACTATGCTGAGCTCATACAGGATGACATGAACGAGATTACCTTGAACACTATTTTCCTCGACTGACATGAAACGCCTGTTTTTCCTTATACTCATCTTCATAACCATCCGATTGATGCCGATGGCTTCCAACGCCGACTCGGCGCTTGTCGAACACACGTCGTTAGCCCGGCTGACGATGCTTGAAGCCGAGCGTAACCCCGCGTTGTACGGACTGGGCTATCAGACCTCTTTTTCTCAACTTGCCCTGGGGCTTGACCTCATGCGGCAATCCGTGGCCTTTGTTCCCGAGAAAGGCGACGGCTACACCTTGCCCTATCTCAAGGTGAACACCTATCACCACCTGAATGACCGTTCGGCTGTTTGGGGCGAGGCTTCCTTCACCACGGGCCGCCAGCACAACGTCAAGTGGAACTCCACCAGCGACTATGACCTGCTGCAGCCTTATGTCCTGGCCGACACGCTGGGTGGTGACACGCGCCATGAGCGGTACGCGATATCGGGCGGATATGCCACACGGCTGGGCCGATGGCTGTTAGGGGCCGAGATGCTCGTCAGGGCCGAACAGGAATATCGCAGCCATGACCCGCGCATGAGAGGCATCGTCACCGACCTGACGATGCGCTTGGGCGGCGGCATTGATGTGGGTGATTATCGTCTTGGCGCCACATTCCAAGGCAATATCTACAAGCAGACTAACAGCGTGGTCTTTTACCGCGAGGAGGGTGTCATCCCCGAGTATCAGATGACGGGACTGGGGACCGAATACAGCCGCTTTTCGGGCGACAAGCGCAGCCTCTATTACGATGGTAGCGCGGTGGCACTGCTGCTTCATGCCTCGCCCGTCAACAGGAGCGGTCTGTATGGTGACTTGTCGCTTGACGAGCACCGTTATCACCGCAAACTCGCCGAGTACAATTCCATGCCGCTCACCGACCTCTACCATGAGCATGCCGGAGCGACCCTGGGCTGGAAACATGAGGGCGGCAGCAGGATAGCCGTCTTCGGGCATCTGGACTACACCAGGCGCACGGGCAACGAGCACGTGGGCGGCACCTCCGATGCCCGCTACTTCCCTGTCATCGCTTGCCTGACCATGTATAAGGGTCATCTGCTGGAGGCCAGCGCCGGAGGGCTTTATGGCAAGAACAATTGGCACGTCGTCATGACGGCGGGCTATCGTGGCGAAAGCGAGGAATATGTCTATCCGCACCGTCAGATGGATGCTTGCCACGTTTTCGGCAAGTTGCAAGGGCAATGCTTCCTGCGTCCTGGCAATAAGGTGCTGTTGACTATGGATGCCCATGCCTCTTACAGTGCCAACGTCAGCGACAAACTGCAGATGCCTTTTGCCAATATGGAGGCAGCAGTCACCCGGTTGATACAGCACAAACACCGGTTCTCGACCGCCAATTATGCCGATTTTGGCGCCACGGTGCGTGCCGACTACGCCTGGAAGCAGTCGCGTTACGGCATCTTTGCCCAGTTGGGTGGCGGCATGACCCTGTGCTCTGCCAGCGAGCATCAGTCGCTGTTCCAAAGTTCAATAGGAATCACATTTTAAAAACATATTTTAATCATCATCAAAAAAACAAAAAACAAATGAAAAAGTTAATGTTAAACGGCATCATCTTGATGCTCACCGCAGCCTTGTGTCTAACCTCATGCAGTAGCGATGACCCCATTCCCGTCATCCCTACCGCAGTGGTCACCCTGGAGGTGCCCGCCAACCTTGAGAATACCTCGCTCACCAATGCCGTCGCCACGTTGACCAACGTCCAGACGAAGCAGGCAGTCACGGTCGAGGGCTCCTTTTTTGTAAAGGATGGCAACAACTACAAGATTGTACTCGAAAACCTGGAGGCCGGTAACTACAACGTCACCGTGAACGGTCATCTTGAATTCACCCTGAACGGCGTTGCCGGTCAAAAGGACTTTGAGGTGCACTCCGAGAACGTGGCCCTTTCCGAGACTTCACATGACCTGAAGATGATCATTTCCACCTTCACGGCTCAGGGCGGTTTTGTCATCAGTGAAATCTTCTTCACGGGTACAACGACCCCCGAGGGCAAGTCCTACAGCGGTGACCAGTACATCATCATCACCAACAATTCCGACGTCACCCTCTATGCCGACAGCATCGCCGTGCTGGAATCAGCCTTCCTGACAACGATCAAGGAGGATTACACCCCCGACATCATGTCCACCCACTTCTCGGTACAGGCCTGCTATATGATTCCCGGCGACGGCAAGAGCGTGCCCGTTGAACCCGGTCAGAGCCTCAAACTGGCTGTCAACGCCATCAATCACACGACCGAGCAGCCCAACTCTATCGACTTGAGCGACGCCGACTTTGAGTTCTATGATGAGACTTCCAACCCCAATTTCACCGACCCCGACGGCAGTGCTCCCAACCTGGACAAGTGGTACTGCTACACCGCCACCATCTATCAGTTCCACAGCCGTGGCTTCAACTCGATGGCCATCGCCAAGATGAATACCAGCAAGGAAGACTGGCTGGAGAACTATGTCTATGACGCCACCTATCTGTTTGTCTTTGGCGACTTCTCCAAGGAGATGACCAAGAGCGGTATCTACAAGGTGCCCAACGCGTGGATTCTCGACGGTGTGAACCTGAGTGTGGAGTCGGTGCGTGAGTGGAATGTGCTCGACGCCTCGATTGACGCCGGCTGGACCTACTGCGGCAAGGTTGACCGCGATGACACCCGCTTCAACAAGTCAGTCATCCGCAAGCAGGACGCCAATGGCAAGTACATTGACACCAACAACTCGACCAATGACTTTATTGCCGAGGCACCCGCTTCGCTGCTCAATAAGTGAACACGATGAGAAAATACATTCTATCGCTCATTGCTCTGGTGCTGCTGCCCTTGTGGGCGGCAGCCCAGTTGCCTCAAGACCCTGATGTGCGCAAGGGCACCCTCAAGAACGGCATGACCTACTACATCCGCCACAATGCCAAGGAAGCCGGCCTCGCCGATTTCTACATCGCACAGCGTGTAGGGTCGATTCTTGAAGAGCCCCGCCAGCGAGGACTGGCGCATTTCCTGGAGCACATGGCCTTTAACGGCACCAAGAACTTTCCCGGCAAGAACGGCCGGCCGGGCATCGTGCCCTGGTGCGAGAGCATCGGCGTCAAGTTCGGTGCCAACCTCAATGCCTATACCTCGATAGACCAAACGGTCTATCACATCGGCTCGGCTCCAATCGTTCGTGAGGGCATCATCGACTCTTGCCTGCTGGTGCTCCATGACTGGAGCCACTACTTGCTGCTCGAGGACGAGGAAATCGATAAGGAGCGCGGCGTCATCCACGAGGAGTGGCGCACGCGACGTGCCGGCATGGCTGTGCAGCGCATGCAGGAAGACGTCATGCCCATCATCTATCAGGGGACGAAATATGAGGACTGCATGCCCATCGGCTCGATGGACATCGTTGACCATTTCCCCTATCAGGACCTGCGCGACTATTACCAGAAGTGGTATCGTCCCGACCTGCAGGCCATCGTGGTCGTGGGTGATTTTGATGTGGACAAGATGGAGAAGAAGATCAAGAAAATCTTCTCGCCCATCCCCATGCCCAAGAAGGCCGCCGAGCGCGTCTACTATCCCGTGGGCGACAACGACAAGATGATTGTTGCCATCGAGAAGGATGCCGAGCAGCCCATCGTGCTGTGCCATCTCTATCAGAAACGCGACGCGACGCCCGATAGCGAGAAAAACAGCCTTGCCTACCTGCGTGGCGACTACATCGACAACCTCATCAGCACAATGCTCAACGACCGCTATGCTGAACTGCGCCAGCAGCCGGGCTCGCCCGTCCAGAGCGCCACGGGACGTGCTTCGACGTTCTTCATCAGCCGCACCAAGGAAGCCTTTGCCTTGAGCATCAGCTGCAAGCAGGACAACATCCTGGGTGGCATCATAGCCGCCGTTGGTGTTGCCGAGCAGGCCCGTCAGCACGGCTTCACCCAGAGTGAGCTGGACCGTGCCAAGAGCCTCTACCTCAATGCCGCCGAACGCCGCTACAAGATGCGTGGCGACTATCGCAATTCCCACTACGTCAACGACTGCGTGAACAACTTCCTGTTAGCAGAGCCGCTGGTGTCGCTGGAGTTTGAGTTGGAAAACACCCGTCGCATGGGCAATGAGGTGACACTCGACGAGGTCAATGCCGCAGTCAAGGAACTGATTACCGACAAGAACCAGGTGGTTGTCATGTATGCCCCCGACAAGCAGGAGGTCGTCCTCCCCAGCGAGGGGCAGATAGAACAGGTCATTCTGGCCGCCCAGCGCCTGAACTATGCACCTTACACCGAGCAGCAGTTGACCAGTCAGCTCGTGAGCAATATGCCGCAGCCCGGCACCATCGTCAGCGAGAAGGCGTATAAGCATGGTTTCACCGAGTTCACGTTGTCCAACGGCATGAAGGTGTATGCCCGCAAGACCGATTTCAATGCCGATGTCGTCTCGCTGGAAATGGAGGGCGAGGGAGGAACCTCACTCTACGGCGACGAGGACATTCCCAATTTCAGCCTCATTTCAAGCAGTGTGAGTGAGGCAGGTGTGGGTGACTTCGACGTCATCACGTTGCATAAGATGCTCACCGGCAAGTCTGTCCGTGTCAGCCCTTCAATCGGTTCCAAGAGTCAGGGCATCGGTGGCACCTCATCGGTGAAAGACATGAAGACCATGTTTGAACTGGCCTACCTGTACTTTACCTCGCCTCGTCGCGACACCACGGCATTCAACGAGTTCATCAGCCGCAACCGCTCCTTCTTGACGAACCGCAACGCGTCGCCCAAGGTGGATTACAATGACTCCATCCGTGCCATCCTGTACGGAAATCACCCGCGCATGGCACCCGTCGTGCAATCGACGCTCGACCACGTGAGTTATGACCGCATCCTGGAGATTTACCGCGAACGCTTCAGCGACGCCTCCAATTTCAAGACAGTCATCATCGGTAACTATGATGAGCAAGAGTTGAGGCAGTTGCTGTGCCAATACCTTGCTGTGCTGCCGTCAACGGGCCGTCACGAGCAGACCAACTATGACAACGTGCCGCAAATCGTGGGCGGGCAGTCGGTACACCGCTTCTCCAAGAAGATGGCGACACCGCTGGCCAACGTCAGCATCTACTACACGGCCGACGTGCCCTTTACTGCACAGAGCGATCTGGAACTTGACTTCCTGAAGCGCTGTCTCTCAATCGCCTACACCGACTCGGTGCGCGAGGAGAAAGGTGGCACCTACGGCGTGAGCGTGGACTTTGGACTGGCCAAGGATGAGCGTCCCAATGCCACGTTCAAGATTTCCTACAACGCCGATCCCGACCGTTACGAAGAACTGAATCCGATCATCTATCAGCAGTTGCAGAATATCGCAGATAACGGACCTCTTGAATCCAGCATGGCCAAGGTCAAGCAATACCTCACCAAGCAGTATGCCCAGATGGCCATCACCAATGATTATTGGAGTTACATCATCTGGCATGAGCTGGACGACGATGTGGACTTTGACCGTGATTACTGCAAGATGGTGGAAAACATGACCGCCGGTGACGTGCAACGCATGGCTCAACGCTTGCTTGCCTCGAAACGCTGCATCGAGGTCACCATGCTGTCGGAATAAAGCACTAATAGTCTTTCGCTGGCTACAGACCATGATGCCCCCATCATTTTTGGGGGCATCATTTGTTATAAATACCAATAAATGAGGATTGCTCATCCTGTTTGTAGTGGCTAATTTTGCGATATTGATTATAGCATCATCATTTATCATGAAAGAGCAGAAGATATATGAGGCCGACGACAAGATGATATCGCTCATCGGCGACAACTACAACCTGTTGCAGGCGCTGGGAGCCTTCGGCATCAGTTTGGGCTTTGGTGATAAGACGGTGAGGGAGACCTGCGAGGGTAACGGAGTGGATACCCACACCTTCCTGGCTGTGGTCAATTATGCCATTAACGGCATCGAAGTGGCAGACGATGACCAGGACATCTCGGTGTCAACCCTGCTCCATTATCTGGATGCCAGTCATGCCTATTTCATCGACTTCCAGTTGCCTTATATTCGTCGAGAACTCGAGGAGTCGCTCAACATGGAAAGTTCCTTGGCACAACTCATCATTAGGCTCTATGACGAGTATGCCTGCGAGATACGGCGTCACATGCACTATGAGCAGCAGACCCTGTTCCCCTATGTGAAAACGCTGCTCGACGGACAACTTGCCGGCGATTACAACGTGGAGATGTTCTCCAAGCACCATGATGCCGTCGACCAGCAACTGCATGAACTCAAAATCCTCATCATCAAGTATCTGCCACAGGACGGATTGCATAACAACCAATTGACTGCCGCCCTGCACGACATCTATGAAAACGAGGTGTGGCTGCACATGCATGCTATGGTCGAGGATCACATCTTTGTCCCGGCCATACGTCGGTTGGAGCGCTTTGTCAAACACGGTGACGTGACCAGGAACATCAACCAAATGGTGTCCAATGAGAAGATACAGCAAACCGAGACCCTCTCCGACCGTGAAAAAGATGTTGTCGTCGCTCTTGTTCAGGGCATGGCGAACAAGGAAATCGCCGACCATCTCGGCATCTCGGTCAACACTGTCATCACCCATCGCCGCAATATCGCCCGCAAACTCCAGATTCATAGCCCTGCCGGACTCACCATCTATGCCATCGTGAGCGGTCTGGTGGACCTCAACGCCATCAACCCTTGAGTGCCGTTGAAATTCCCGCTCAGGGAGTAAGTGTAAACAAACCTGATATCCAATTGTTTACATTCCTTATTAAGGGCGTCGAAAATAAACGGTGGCCTCACTGCAATGGCATGGTGAGGCCGCCGTTTGGTTTTTCTTGTGAGGAGAGACTTACTTTCTCCAGGCTCCGATGATTTCGCCGATATAGACGGTGTGGATGCCTGCCTTGAACCCGTCGTAGAACTGGCGAGGGGTGTCGTTGCGGAAGTCCTTCGCCTCTTGATGGAATGCGGTGATGATTTCACACTCGATGACGGTCTTGGCCTCGGTGTAGTAGGGCGTTCCGTTGGGTGTGTAGGCCACGTGCAGGCCCAATGCCGCCGCTTTGTCACCGTCGCGGCCGCTGTGGCTGCCCATGTAACGCGCCACCTCCTCGTCGTCAAACTCCATGATCGTGAACCTGGGGAAACGCTCCATGAACTCATAGGTGTAACGTGCCGGGGCCACATAGACGCTCACGGTCAGGCGGTTGTAACCCAGGTAATTGCCCAGGCTGCCCCAACCGATGGTCATGGCATTGTGTTCTGTCTCGTCACCCGAGAGCAGGATGGGCGCACGGGAAAAGAACGTGAACGCATTGTCGGTGAACTCCTCTTTCAGGTTGATGGCCTTGTAGCCCTCAAGGGACTGGCCCATCATGTCTTGCAACGATAACATGGTCATCATAATGGCAAAAATGATATACTTCTTCATCTTTCAGTTCTTTTACTTGTTCTATCCCACAAAGGTACAAAATTCCAAAGATTGTCCAAAGAAAACGCCCGAGAATCACCAAAAATGTCAGCAAGGGAGCCGTCCCCGTTTTTCGTAGTTTTTGAATGATTAGCGAATAAAAGTTGAGATTCTTCTAAATAAAATACCGATATCTGTATGTCTTGTAGTACTTTTGGGGCGATAGTATAACATTTCTGTTTGATAATTAAAGAAAAGATGAAAAAGAGAACAAAGAACGTACTCTGGACGCTGGTGGGCATCATCGCTGCCATCATCGTCATCGCAGGCGCCGTCTGGTTGATTGACGGCCGCTCGCCGCAGGCCATCGTCGTCAGCCATATGTTGCCCCAGTCAACCATGGAGGATTATAAAAAGTACAAGGGTGACACAACGGACCAGAGCACCGTGGAAATCCCGAGTGATGTGAAATTCCCGCGTGAAATGCGTCAGTACCGGGTTGGTGGCATGCAGGTGTTCCACATGGAGCCGCAGGACGATAGCAAGCCCGTCGTGCTCTACATCCATGGCGGAGCTTATTTCCACAACTTCACTTCGCGGCATTGGGCAGCGATGGCCGAGTGGGCCGCGACAACGGGATGCGGCATCGTGACGCCCAACTATCCACTGCTTTACCGCTACACGGCGAGGGATGCCCATCCGTTGATGATGCAGCTCTACCAGCAACTTCTCAAGCAGTACTCCGCTGGGCGTCTCATCATCATGGGCGATTCGGCGGGTGGAGGTTTCACGCTCGCCCTGTCGCAGGAACTGCGTGGCGATTCAATCGAGCAGCCCAAGCACCTGGTGCTCATCTCGCCATGGGTTGATGTGCTGGGAGGCGATGACGCGTTACAGGATAAGGACACCTTCCTCAATGCCGAAGTGTTGAGGCTTGTGGGCGCTGATTGGGCCGGCGAGATGGACCCGCGTGACCCGATGATTTCTCCCCTGTATGGCGACATGCATGAATTGCCTCCTACCGACCTCTTTACCGGAACATGGGAGATATTCTATACCGATATCGTCAAAGCCTGTGACAAGATGAAGGCTGCCGGTGTGGATGCGCGCCTGCATGTGGCCGAGAAGATGGGGCACGTCTATCCCATCTGGCCTTGCCCCGAAGGCAAGAAAGCCCGCCAGGAAATCGCCGACATCATCCTGCAGTAACCGCCCTGTTACAAGGCCCATCTCCCTATACCGAGGTCTATGCTCTGATGAATGCCGAGATATGGCATTCACCAGAGCATAGTGCGTTCTTTGCGGGGTGTCTGTGCAGAAAAAGACAGGCATTTGACAAAAAATGATTATCTTTGCCCTTCAAGAGATATAATTCGAAGATGATGGAAATTGAATGGGAAGACGGATTCACGATTAAGGTGAGGGTTGATGATGACACGGTGGTGATATCAGCCAACAAGGAGGGTTTGCTTTCCTTGGCCAGGCAGATAACTGCCTTGGCCGATGTGGAGGCCGGAGGCCACATCCACTATGACGAGTACAATTCACTTGAGGATGGCTCCAGTGGGATGATTATCGAGAAGATTGACGGATAATGGGCCAAAAGGTATAACTAACGAGGAGATATTAAGATGAAAGAGTTTTTGCGTGATTATTTTGGAGCGAAAGGCGATGCTCGCCCTGCCGAAGATTATTCAGCATTCTGTGAATGGATTCATGACCCTAGAGAATTTTCAGAGGGCCTCACATCAGGCGTTTTTGCCAATTTGGAACTTAAAAAGGCCATGGCTAAGAGAATTGTGAACGACATGATGAGAGGAGGCTGGGGTTATGGTGAATCAGGAATCATTGACCAGCGGCTTCGTGCTCTTGTGACTTACTACTTCAATGTGGCATTGTTCTCTCAAGATCCTGAGGTCGCGGCCTCTGCTGCCGATGCCATCAGGCGTTATCGCCATCACAATCATCAGATGAACATAGATTTAGACGATAAGGTGATTAAATCTGACCCATCACCAGATGCTATTGTAACCATGCGGCCCGAAGACGATTTTTACCGTGGATATCGCTTGTTCATCATCAACATGCTGTGTTTCACGTCGAGTCGTTTCGTGATAGGATTAAGGACCGATGGAGGACCTGTGAGCGGGCCGATGAAATACTATAAAGGTTGCCGTCCGTTAGGCATCGGAACAGCGAAAGATGGACTGGCCTGGAATCTGGTGGAATGTAATAATGCTTTGAGTGATGACCATCAGGCCATTCTCAGCAATGCACTGGATGGTGACGGCACAATAGAAATTTGCGATTGGATAAATGACGATAATCAGCGGATTATCTTCAGGACTTGCTATTAAAGATACCGTATCAAGCGTGGCGCCACGTCGGCATCGGCTGGCGTTGCGCCACGTTCGTTTCAAGCCGTCAAGTGCGACAAAATGCCACAGGGGCAACTGCTGGATTATTGCTTTCCTTAATTACGCCAAGGGGTGAACGATATGCCCTGTATTATGAAGAAATATAATTTTTTATCATTTTTTAGATTAAGTTGTATAATCTAACTCGACAAGTATCAGTATTTTTGCGGTGCTTAAAATATTGTTTAATCAACTTTAATGCTTTTTTTATGGGAAATTCATTACGCGCCCTATTTGTAGGGCTAATGGCGTTTGCCGCTACCGCAGTGTGGGCAAGCCCTGGTGATGTCCTGCTCGAAGAGACCTTCGACACGCAGGAAGCGTTTGACTCCTGGACCATCGTGGATCAGAACGGTGGCCGCACGTGGGAGTATCTAAATGGCATGGCTGCTTACATGCTCGACTACCAGACCGGACTCCCTGGCGATGACTACTACATTTCGCCGGAATTTGAACTGGATGCCAACAATGTTTATGAACTGACATTCTATATGGGCGTGCTGTCCAAGACCGAGAACTTGCGTGTCCTGCTTGGCACAAGCACCGATCCCGCGTCATTCACCCAGGTGCTCGCCGACTACCCCAGTGTGGTCAAGAGTGACTCGGGCGACAAGACGGTCAAGGTGTATGCTGCCACCAGCGGCAAGTATCGCCTTGCTTTCTATGCCTACAGTGAACCCGAGCAGCACCGCGTCGAGATTGACAACGTGAAACTCATCGAGAAATCGTCCAAGGGTGTTCCCGGCGAGGTGACCAATGTCGTGCTGACGCCTGCCGCCATGGGTGCTACTCAGGCCACGCTGGCCTTCACGGCCCCTGCGGTAACCGCCGCTGGCGAGACCTTGAGCGAACTCACCGCCATCGATGTGTATGTCAATGGTGTGCTCGAGAAGACCTTTGACAATCCCGCTCCCGGTGAGGCCTTGACCTACCTGGACACCGAGGTCGTGAACGGTTTCAACACCTACCGTGTCGTTGCCCGCAATGGCGAGGGCGAGGGTAGTGCTGTCGAGGTGACCGCTTTTGTCGGCATGGATATGCCCGTGGCTCCCACCAATGCGGTGGCCAAACTGAATAACGACATGAGCATCACCGTGACTTGGGACGCTCCGACGCAGTCGGTCAATGGCGGCTATGTTGACTTCAGTGCGATTACCTATCGCGTGGAGCGCAACAGCGAGTCGAGTGGCGTGGTTGCCGAAGGCATCAGCGAGACCTCCTACACCGACAATATCCCCGTCACCGAAGGCCAGGTCAACGCCAACTACACCATCACACCGCTCTATAACGGTAATGAGGGTGAATCCGTGCAGAGCAACAGCGTAGTGACCGGCAAGCCCCTTGACCTGCCCTACCAGGCATCGTTCGCTTGGGGTGACCAGGAAAACTGGACCCAGGACGGCGAGGTGCACGACTTTGACTTCTATGCCACTGGCGACATCTATGACGACTGGACGGGTGAGCCGCTGATTGAGGCTCCTGACTATGACGGCGGTTTCCTCGTTGCCGAGAGCCAGTATGCCGACTATGACACGCACAGCCGCATTGTTTCGCCTATGCTGAACCTCAACAGTGTGGCTGTGCCCACGATGAAGTTCATGTTCCACTATGGCCGTAGCGCGTGGTATGATCCCGAGTGGGACGGCGAAATCGACGATAACATCCAGGTACAAGTTTCCTATGACGGCGGCGAGTGGCAGGATGTCGAGAACGCCCAATTCTTCCTCAACGAGATGACTGACCAGTGGGTGGAGTGTGAAGTGATTCTGCCCAAGAACGTTGATGCCAACTTCGCCAACATCGGTCTGCTGGCATCGGCCTTGAGCGACCAGATGGGCGCCCGTCGTGACCTGTATGTGGACAACATCCGCATCGGTGAGGCCAGCGTTGAGAATGATCTCGCTGTGACCGCCTTCACTATCGACCCGAAGCGTGTCAACGTGGGTGAGAACTTCGTGATGAAGTATGACATCATGAACCGCGGTTCTCAGGATGCTCAGAACTACACCGTGAACATCTACCGTGATGGCGAACTCTATCAGAGCGTCGCCGAGCAAGCCCTTGCCGCCGGTGCAACGACGACCGGCACTGCCACTTGCACGGCCACCGCAGCCGATGCCGAACTTGAGGCCATCAACTGGCAGGTCGAGGTGCTTTGGGCCGACGACATGATGCCCGAGAACAACAAGAGCGCCATCATCGCCACCTCGGTTCGCCCCAATGAGTTGCCTGCACCCGAGTATCTCTCGGCAAGCACCAGCGAGGGCAAGGTGATCCTGATGTGGGACGCTTGCGAGTCGGTTGAGCCTGCACAGGGCGAGATGGAGTATGTGACCGATGACTTTGAGTCTTATCGTGCCTTTGCCATCGACGGCGTCGGCGATTGGACCCTCTATGACGGTGACCAGGCTACGACGATGATGACTCCCCGCATCCCCGTTATTTATGAGAACGAGGGCGCTCCCATGGCCTTCCAGGTGTTCAACACGACCCTGTCCAAGACATGGGTGGAGGATAATATGGATTATGCGTTCAAGCCTTATAGCGGAGAGCAGTACATGGCTGCTCCCAGTGTGGACTACCCCTACGAGAACGATGACTGGCTGATCACGCCGCGCCTTGACGGCCGCGCACAGACCATTAAGTTCTGGGCCAAGGCTGCCACCTTCGACTCGGAGTGGATCAACGTCTATACCTCGACGACCGACAGCCACCACGACAGCTTCGTGAAGTTGAACGACGAGGAGCGCATCTACGTCAATGACGGTTGGCGTGAATACTCGTTCGACGTGCCCGAGGGTACCACCTACTTCGCCGTGCGTTGCATCCGTCGCAGCGTGATGCTGATGGTAGACGACTTCACTTTCGCTCCCGCCACCACGAACGAAGCACCCCGTACCCTGACGGGCTACAATATCTATTGTGACGGCGAACTTATCGCTTTCGTTCCCGCTCCCGAGACGAGCTACACGAGTGAGAATGCAGCGAGTGATGCCACCTACTACGTGACCGCCGTTTACGAGCAGGGCGAGAGTCTGCCCAGTAACGAGGTGAACGTCCAGCTTACCGCCATCGAAGAAGTCATGACCGGTATGCCTGCCGATGCACGCATCTATGACGTGCAGGGTCGCCAGCACAGTGAGCTGCAGCCCGGCGTCAATATTATCCGCTACAGCGACGGCACTGTCCGCAAAGTCCTCGTGAAGTAACCCTTCACGACACTTCAAACCTAACGGGCCCGCTACTCCAGCCGGGCCCGTTTTTATTATTTCGAACGTCAGCCGACAGATGTGAAATACGTCCTAAGGGTGATTACAGATTGGGGCTGTGTCTCAATAAATGAAAAAAGTGGCGGTTTGGTGAACCGCCTATGTCGTTTTTTTGATTACCTTTGGAGCAGGTAATCAATTAAATAATGACATGAAAAGGATATTGACATGGATGCTGGCGCTTGCCGTGGTGGCTGGCGCGGGCGCAAAGACCAAGGCGGTGAAAACGCAGCCGCAACTGAGATTTGACCCGTCAATCGGCGAAACAAGGACCTTGACGATGCCCGATGGCCAGGAGGTGAACTACACAGCCTATGAGGGCATGTTCTTCGTGACCAACGTGGAGGACTCCGCCTATCAGACCATCAACGTGTATGTGCCCGACGGGGCGACACAGCAGACCCCGATACTGCTGCGCACTTACGTGGGCGGCTATATGGCGGCTCCGGCCCAGCAGCCCAAGGCCAGTGATGCCACGGGCAGGGCATTGAAGGAAGGTTATGTGGTCGCCATCCCCGGGAGCCGTGGCCGCAACTCGACAGTGGTCGCTTCCAAAACCGACAAAAAGGCCGGCATCAAGAAAGGTCAGACGATTTACACGGGCCGCGCTCCTGCAGCGATTCTGGACCTGAAGGCTGCCATCCGCTACCTGCGCCAGTTTGATGACGTGATGCTTGGCGATGCCGAGAAGATCATCACCGACGGCACCAGCGCCGGAGGGGCGATGTCGAGCTTGATGGGCGCCACGGGCAACAACCCTGACTATGAGCCGCTGCTCCGCGCCATGGGTGCCGCCCAGCAGCGCGACGACGTGTTCGCCTCGGTGTGCTATTGCCCGATTATCGACCTGGACCATGCCGACATGGCCTACGAATGGCTCTATAACGGCACCGACAGCCGTCAGCAGGGCGATGCCGACGTGCTCGCCGTGAGCAATGAACTCAAGGCACAGTTCCCTGCCTATCTCACAAGCCTGAACCTGCACACGCCCGACGGCACACTGCTCACCGCCGACAATTACCTGGATTACATCAAGCGCGAACTCATCCGCGCGGCACAGCTTGCCAAGAACGCCGGCGCCGACATCCCCGACAGCCTCGGCTTCAAGTTCAGCAAGGAAGAAATGGGCGGAATGCCTCCCATCAATGGCGACGCGAAGAGTGTATCTAAACAAGAGTTAGCTGGTCAGAAGAAATTGTCAGAAAATGAATTTGACAAGATGATGTCACGGGATATTCAAGTCCGTCCGCCCATGAGGTTGCGTCTCCGGCCCGGCGATTACATCATCGACCTGGACATGGCCAAGTATCTGAATTATGTCGTATCTACCCAGCCGTTGAAGACTGCCCCTGCCTTTGACACTCAGGGTGTGGCCGGCGGTCGTGCCTCAGGCGAGAACGAGGAGTTTGGCGACAAGTTCGGCAGCAACGTCAACTTTACCGACTACAGCGCCGCCAAGACCGGCTCGACAGTGACCGATGAAATCCGTGAAAACGTGCGCCTGATGAACCCAATGAACTTCATCGGCGACGGCGTGACCGACGTGGCACCCCACTGGTACATCCGCCACGGTGCCCGCGACCGCGACACCTCATTCCCCGTGCCCATCAACCTTGCCCTCAAACTCCAGAATGCCGGCAAGGACGTCAACTTCCTGCTGGCATGGAACCGCCCTCACAGCGGTGACTATGCCCTCGACGAACTCTTCGAGTGGATCCGCAAGGTGACCGATGAAGAAATTACAAACCCTCTAACATATGATAATATGATTGTCCGCATTGCCGAAATCGAGGTGTATCCCGAGTACCTGGAAGAGTATCTGGCGTTTGCCAACGAGGTGGACCGCCTGAGCGTGGAGCGTGAGCCCGGTGTCATCTGCCTGTTCCCGATGCAGGCCGCCGAGGATTCCACACAAATCCGTATCCTCGAAATTTACGCCTCAGACGCCGCCTATCAGGCGCACCTCAAGACCGAACATTTCCAGCGCTACAAGCAGGGCACGCTGCACATGGTGAAGTCGTTGAACCTCCCCTCCATGCGCCCCCTCGATCCCGAGACAATGAAGCTGATTTTCAAGAAGAAAAAATGATAAATTAAATGATTCTAGTACGATGAAACGAGTTGTTGTTATCTCTACCAGCCTGCGTCCCGGCTCTAACAGCCACGCGATGGCTGAACAGTTTGCAACGGGTGCTGAAGCCGCTGGTCATGCAGTGGAACTGATCTCGCTGCGTGGAAAAGAAATCAAGTTCTGCATCGGTTGCCTGTCGTGCCAGAAGACCGGCGCCTGTGTTTTCAAGGACGATGTGCCGGCCATCATGGACAGCGTGCTCAATGCCGACGTGGTGTGCTGGGCAACGCCGATTTACTACTACGAGATGTCAGGGCAGATGAAGACGCTCATCGACCGCATGAACGCCATGTACCCCAAGGATTACCGCTTTCGCGACATCTACCTGCTGACCACGGCCGCCGAGAATGAGGAGTTCGTTCCGCAGCGCGCCGAGGGCGGCCTGCAGGGCTGGATTGACTGTTATGGGAAATCAGCGTTGAAGGGGCACCTGTTCTGCGGCGGAGTCAACGATGCGCGTGACATCACCGGCAACGCCAAGTTGCAACAGGCCTTCGAGATGGGCAAAAACATTTGACTTCAAGAAGCCATAAAACTGAGGCTTTACGGCAAACTCATGGCGAGCAAGGCAAAGACCTGCTCGCCATGAGTTGTTCTGGCGGTGACAATAGCCGTGGAGTGGGCCACTTTACATGTTGGGGCACTCCTCGTTTTCGTCGGTGACGATCTGCTCGCCGTCCTTGACCTCACGGGCCTGGTATTTGATTTTCTCAAAGCCCTTGATGATGTTTTCGACGGTGGTCTTTTCGGCATCATAGGTGATGGTGACCGTCTGATGCTCGACGTCGGTGACGATTTTCTTGACACCCTTCTCGAAGCGGATGTTCTCCTTGATGCGCTTCTCGCAATTCTCGCAGTGCATCTGCGGAACGGTGGTGAGCACAACAGTCTTGATGTCCTTGGCGCTGGTCATGGTCATGGTCAGCAACATGGCGGCTAATAGAATTAATTTCTTCATGTTATCACTATTTAATTGTTTTATAAATCTTACAACTAGAAACTACCTGAACAGATTGATGCGGATACCCAAATAGGCCATAGCACCGCTCACAGGGCCCCATATCATCGTTGGGTCGAATAACTGGCTCCAGGGCTGGTCGGCGGCGATGATGGGATGGGGTTGGCGATAGTTAGTCAGGTTCTCACCACCCAGATAGACCGAGAAATGCCTGAACCAGCGGGTGACTTGGGCGTTGAGTTGGCAATGGGCAGGAAAACGGGGATTCCATGACAACTTGTTCGGGTCCTCTATATCTAGATAATAGGGATCGGGCATGCGGCCGCTGCCGTTGAGTTGCAGCGTCACGTCAAACTCCCATAGCCCCAGCGGTGTCTTGTAGGACGTTGCTACCAGGCCCTTGTAGCGAGGCGTGAGAGGCTTCTCGCGCAGTTCGCCCCCATAGGTCGTCTTGATGTCGTTGTGACGATAGGCGACGGTCAGTTCCAACCCTTCGATGACGGGATAGGACACGTCGACCTGCCAAGTGTGGGAGCGGGACTTGCCGTCCAGGTCGTGGATATTGACGATTAATGGGTCACTGTCCATGTCGATGACCATCTGATGTTCAAAGCGGGTGTAATGGTACTCGGCATTGACTTTCAACAACTTGCCCCACAGTGGGATGTCCCAGGCCGTGGTAATGCCGTAGTTCCACGCGCTTTCCTGTTTCAGATCCTGGAAGACCAACCGCCGTCCGCTGGCCAGCATATAGTGGTTCTCGGCCAGGACGTGTGCCGTGCGGTAGCCCTTGCCGGCCGATAGGCGCACGGTGAGGAACTGCGCCGGATGCAGGCGCAGGTGCAGACGCGGCGTGATAAACGTGCCGTGTAGGTTGCTGTGGTCCACACGCACACCGGCCATCAGCGTCATCACGTCGCTGGTGGGTGTGAAGGTATATTGGGCGTAGGCTCCCGTGACGGTCTCTTCCTCCACCAGATGGGTCAAGGGTCCGTCATCAACGTGGTTCAGACGGTAGTCCTGTGACAGGTTGTCGTGGTTGACGCTCAATCCCAGCGACAGGGTGTGCGGGTCGGTCAACTGGGTCTCGAACATGAATTGCGCATAGGCATTGGTCTCGTTGACATCATATCGCTTGTAGCCATAAGCGCCGTCAAGGTCATGATTGGCCACCGAGGCCATCAGCGCGATATTGGTGCCGTGTTCGGCATTGAGGAAGATGGCATGCTTCATGTAGCCTTCGAAGCGGCGCGTCTTCAGGTCGATGGCAAAGGGCGTCGCCCCCTCGTGATGTGCTTGGGTCTGGCCGCTGTGGCGCTTCTCGTTAATCATGGCCACACCACCGTGGAAGATGTAGCGGTCGCCCATCCAGTCCCAGCGGCTCTGCAGGTTGACCTGTCGCACATTGGGCTGGTCAAGGAAGTGGTCGTGGTTGTGGTCCATATCGGCCAGATTGTCCTCGTAGTGGGCCAACACGTTGGCATTGAGATGAGGCGTCAAGTGCAGGTTGCCGTCGGCGTTGGCCTCGATGCGGCCGTCGCTGTTGCCGTACAGGTTGAGCGTCACGCCCTGCTCATCCTCGGGCTTGAGGTATTCCACGTCGATTTGGCCCGTGATGCCCTCATAGCCATTACGCACGCTCGAGGCACCCTTCGACACCTGGATGCTCTTCATCCACGGCCCCGGCACATAGCCCAGGGCGAAGGGTAGGGCAGCGCCCCGCCAGTCGGGCAGATTCTCGGCCAGCATCTGCACGTAGGTGCCGCTCAGCCCCAACAGCTTGATTTGCTTGGCACCTGTGGCGGCATCACTGTAGTTGACGTCTACCGACGGGTTGGTGGTGAAACTTTCGCCCAGGTTGCAGCAGGCCGCCTTGAACAGCTCAGCCTTGTTGATGCGCATCCTGTTCTCGGCCCCGGCCACACGGCTCATGCCCGGCCGCCGCGAAGTCACCGTGACCTCCCCGATAGCCTGCATCGGTATCGAATCCACCTGCTGGTTCACCGACGTCGTGTCGGCGTCGTAACCGACAACACGCTCTTGACTCGCAGCCTGCAATAAGGCTGCTGCCATGCTCAGCACTACTATGACCCGATGAAACGTCATGGACAATTAACTGTCAAATAATTTCGACAAAATTACTACTAATTTGTAAATTAACGACTTTGCCCCCCAAGAATTTTCCTTTTCAGCATAAATGTGAATTCCGCTCTTGGTTTTAATGGTAATTATTGCGCAAATTACATTCTTGTTTCCTTGACCTCAAAAATAATGACTATGAAAATGATAATTTTACGAGGTCGTCTCAAAACGTGGGACAACCTCGTATTTTCTTTTCAGTGAGTTAAAATTACAAGTGTGGGCTGATGGTGGCAGGTTGGTAGCGGGCGTTCCCTAAAGGGCATGAGATAGGAGGCTCGAGTCCTACCCATCCTGCACACTTTTTAATATGAAGAAATTATGAAATTCAGAAGAAACAGAAACGAAGAAGGTGCTCTAGTGGAATCTGTAGATGTGAATAAAACCATAAACGAAAAGCCGAAAAACGGATTCGGTTTCTCGTTTGGGATTGGCTACTCAATCAATGGCCGTCACGAGGACATATTCGGTACAGAAATCTAATATGCTTGATGAAAACCACCAGCAGGCCTGTCGCCCTGTTAAGGTTGATGGGGCGTTACATGGCGCACTTACTTGAAGACGGCATCCCTTATCTCTGCGAAGCCGATCAGTGTCTTCCACACGTCGTCCTCCTTGTACAGGCGGAATTTTTTCTGCTTCACGGTGCCGTCGCTCAGTGTGAGGTCACACACAACTTCGGTGTAGTCATCGCGCACCTTGGCTTTCTTGGCAGTGACTTTGAATTTCTTCTGTGACAACTGTTTGAAGAATTCGTTTTTCTGGTAGTCACTGAGCTTGTCGCTCTCCTTGAACTTAACGGCTTCTTTAAGAAATTTCTTGTCGCTCTTGTCGGGCAACTCGTTGAATAGGGCTTCAACGGCTTGCTTGGCATTGCGGTGGTACTTATCGAGGTCAAGCACAGCGCTGTCGCAAGCACTGAACCCGATCAGGCACAGCAGTGCAACGATTGAGAAAAATGAGAATTGTTTCATAATCTTATCCTGTTTAATGGTTATTCATCCGCAAAGATAGGCATTTAGTCCAACTTCCGCAACTGTTTTTCCGTTACTCACCGTCGGTAGGCTCGGGGAGAGATTCCCTTGAGGCGCGAGAAGAACTTGCTGAACGACGGGGTGTCGGCAAAGTGCAGTCGGTCGGCGATTTCGGCAATGGTCAAGGTGGTGGTGCGCAGCAGGAATGAGGCTTCCATGATGAGCATCTGGTTGATGTAACCGACAACGGTGTGCCCGGAGACCTGCTTGACGACGCGCGAGAGATAAACGGAGGTGATGTTCAGTGCCGAGGCATAGAAACCGATATCGTGATGCTTGGAAAAGTGATGGGGCAGCAGGCGGATGAAACCGATGAAGATTTCTTCGATCCGTTGTGGTGTGACGCAGTGGGTGATGGCCTTGTGCTGGGCATTCTGCAGGTCAAGCAGAAAAACAGCATAGAGCATCCTGATGACTTCACTCTTGTAGATGTGGTCTGAGTGCAGATACGTTATGATTTCACGCATCTTGGAAGCCAATTGCTGCGCTGTGTCATGAGGGAGCGTCACCTTGGGCTCATGCAACTGGACGATGGGCTGATAGGCAATGCGCACCAGGTCGTGCACACCAGGTGTGTCAAGGGTCATGTGCTCATCGGCGAGCAGGCAGATGCCGCGGTAGTCCTCTGAGATGGCGACGACACTGACCGACAATCCGGGGGAATAGATATAGAGGTCATCGGGGTGCAGCGTGATTTCCATTCCGTTGTAAATGAGGGTCAACCAGCCCTGGGTGACCAGTGTGAAGGTATAGGCCGACATGAACCCTTCGGTCTCGTTAGTCCGAGACGTGAGGGTGGCGTCGGTCTCCAGGCAGTACATCTTGCCATCCCAATTCTCCATCGGCATTTCGCCTATCATGGCCATCCAGCCTTGCTTGAGAGTATACATATCACCGGCAAAGGTACAAAATAAAAACTGAAGTTGTTTTGTTTCAGACAAGTTTTGTGTGGTTGTGGATAAGAAGGACTTATCGGTTCTGGCGTAACTTTGCAGTCATTAAACCATCTTTAATAACCAACGTGATATTTTTAAAAAGCAAAATTATGGACAAACAGAAATCAATCGAAGCATTACAATTTTTTGTGACCAACCTGAATGCCCAGGCTTTCCAGCACAAGCTGCAGGCCCGTATCTTTGGCTCCCTCGGATTCAAGAAACTCGAGACCAAATATCTCGACCACGCCAAGGAAGAGGGAGTGTTTGTGGACCAGTTCATCGGACGCCTGCTCGACTTGGGCGGAGAACTCAAGCAAGAGGCCGTTGAAGCCCAGACCCTGTATCAGGATCCCATTGAGTTCCTCAAGGCTGACTACAAGGTGTCGGTTGACGGAATCGAGCTGCTGCGCAAGTGCATGGACGGCATTAAGGACGACCTGACCACCTTTGACATGATGAAGGAGTACCTCAAGGACGAGGAAGAAGACATGTACTGGAGCGAAGAGCAACTGGGTCTAATCGAATGCATCGGTTCGAAGCCCTGGCTGATAAAGACAGCTCTTTAATAACTTGCTCGATTATGGATAACGTAAAGAAAGTTTATGACTTCCTGGAAGATGCAGGAACGTTCTACTTGGCCACTGTTGATGGTGACCAGCCCCGTGTGCGCCCCTACGGAGCCCAACTGTTTTATGAGGGAAATCTTTACCTGATGTCCTTCGGCGAGACCGCAGCCACCAAGCAGATCGCTCAGAACCCAAAGGCTGAGATTTGCGCTTTCAAGGGCATGACCTTGCGTGTCGCCTGTAAGTTGGTCGAGGATTTGCGTCCCGAAGTGAAGAAGGCTTTGGCCGAGAAGATGCCGTCCTTGAAGCCCCTGCTGGGTGAGAACGGCGAGAAGGGTGTGATGTACAAAGTCACCGATGCCACAGCAACCTTCTTCAAGCTGATGGAACCCGTTGAAACAGTAACTTTCTGAAAACACTCAAGAACAATGAAAGATAAAGTATTACAAGTCATGCGCGATGCCGGCAAGCCCATGTCGGCTGGCGATGTGACCAAGGCCCTGGGTGCCGACCGCAAGGAGGTTGACAAGGCATTTGCCGCGCTCAAGAAAGAGGGTGCCATCGTCTCTCCCGTCCGCTGCAAGTGGGCTCCTGCCGAGTAATCTCTGGTCGCAAGCGTGAGAGCGCAAATAAAGCTGGCTGCAAAATGTACAGGAAAAGCGTTTTTTTAGTACATTTGCAGCCAGTTGATTTATAACCATCATTCTGTGATGACCACCACTATCGTTATCGGTCTGCTCATTCCGTTGCTGGGAACCATGCTCGGGTCGGCGTGCGTCTTCTTCATGAAGGGGGACATGCCCGATCGGGTGCAGAAGTCCCTGCTGGGATTCGCGTCGGGCGTCATGGTTGCCGCCTCGGTATGGTCATTGCTGATTCCGGCCATGGAAATGGCGACTGCCGATGGCGGTTGGCAGCAGGTGATACCTGCCGCAGTCGGTTTCCTGCTGGGTATCGGTTTCCTGCTCGCCCTTGACGAGTTGACGCCGCACTTGCACCTCGGTTCCAATAGTCCCGAGGGACCTCGCTCCCGCTTGTCGCGCACCGCCATGCTGGCCCTGGCCGTCACCATCCACAACCTGCCCGAAGGCATGGCTGTGGGAGTCGTGTTTGCTGGCGCCGAGCAGGGAGTTGCCGACATCTCGCTGGCGTCGGCAGTGGCGGTTTCGCTGGGTATAGCCATCCAGAATGTCCCCGAGGGGGCGATAATCTCCATGCCCATGAGGGCCGAGGGCAACAGCCGTTGGCGCTCATTCTGGCTGGGCAGCCTCAGCGGCGCTGTTGAGCCCCTTGGCGGGTTGGCTATCATCCTGCTGGCGTCGTTGCTGACTCCCGTGTTGCCCTATCTGTTGGCCTTTGCGGCTGGTGCCATGTTCTATGTCGTGGTCGAGGAACTGATTCCCGAGGCATCGACGGGCAAGCACACCAACCTGAGCACCATCGGCTTTGCCATCGGTTTTGTGCTGATGATGGTGCTGGATGTGGTAATGGGATGAATGGTGACAACTGCGATGGGTTTGCTACCCATCGAGATCCAGAGAAAAGCAATTGGGATATAGTACTATTTTAGTTATTATGATTACAGTCAGGGAATATCAGCAGCAGGACATGGCCGCCGCCATGGAGGTTTGGAACGAGGTCGTGCGTGAGGGCGTCGCCTTCCCGCAGGTCGAGGAACTGACCGAGCAGGAGGCTCACGGATTCTTCAGCAGCCAGTCCTACACCGGCGTTGCCGAGGACAGCGAGACGGGCGAAGTGGTCGGCCTGTACATCCTGCACCCCAACAACGTGGGCCGGTGCGGACACATCAGCAACACCAGTTACGCCGTCAGGTCCGACCGGCGAGGCTTGCACATCGGTGAACTGCTCGTCAAGGACTCGCTGATCATGGCTGCCCGATTAGGCTTCCGCCTGATGCAGTTCAACGCTGTCGTGGCGGCCAACGTCCACGCCCTGCATCTGTATGAGCGCCTTGGCTTCACTCAACTGGGCCGCATTCCCAAGGGTTTTCTCATGAAAGACGGGCACTACGAGGACATCATCCTCCTCTACATCGAATTGTAAATCAATTCAGTAACCCGCTCTCAATCACCTTCTTATTTCATATATTAATTCTTACTTTATATAGGTGAAGGGATCTTTTTTCGCGAATGGTCACTTTAAACGGAATTTTTAACAGTTTAATGCTTTTTTTGTCTAGGAAAGAGAAAATATCATTACCCAAATTGTTATTAAACTGACGTTAATTATAACGTGGAATTATGAAAGGAATAAGAAGTATCCTTATGCTCTTATTGTTATGTGGCGCAATGACAAGTTGCTCTGATTCTGCTTCGGGAAACTCCATGAATGCCTTCTGCCTGACGGAAGAATTATGGGCCTAGAATGATTAATTAATCTGAATTATTGCGGATTGGGATTTGTTTTTTGAGAAATCTCATTATCTTTGCCGCCGATGAATAGCAAGCTGACACATAACGGTGTCACTCGTAAGCAACGATTGTTTGCCTGGATGATACTGTCGGTATATCTGCCGATGGTGTTGCTGGCTTCGCTTCATGTGCATTCCATCAACGATTTCTCCAGGGCTGTTGATTGCGATCAATGCCACACTGCTGTTCACCATTCGGGCCACATCACCGCAAGCATTCATCACATTGATGAGTGTCTGTCGTGCCGGTTCCTCGGCACCCAGATTGATGTTCCCCACACGGTAGCCACCCTTGTGGTGAAGCAGGTTGCAGTCCATTTGGAGTTCTTCTTGGCCAGCGAGCCTGTTGTCAGGGTCGTGGCCCAGCCGTCGTTGCGTGCTCCTCCATTCGTTCTGTGATATATGAGTGTCCGCCAGATAGTCTTCGACTGATTATCCGGCCTTAGCAACATCCCGTTTAATCATTAAAAGAATCACAGAATGAAATCATACCTATGGATTCTGCTGCTGGCGTGCACAGGCACGATGGCGGCTCAAGAAGCGGCCGTGCTCGACTCGACCGACGTGTTCTTTCGCCACATAGAACTCAAACAAGTGGTCGTCACCGGTCCGACCGGTGCAGTGAAAATGCAGGATATGTCGATGCCCGTGGGTGTCGTTGACCGTAACAGGCTGCGCATGACACCGGCTACCAACATCGTGGATGCGGTGGCCAAGTTGCCCGGCGTGTCGCAAGTGAGTACCGGCAGCGGCATATCCAAGCCCGTCATCCGCGGACTGGGCTATAACCGTGTAGTTGTCGTTGCCGACGGCGTGCGCCAGGAGGGGCAGCAGTGGGGCGACGAGCACGGCGTGGAGATTGACGCAAACGCTGTGAGCTCGGTTGAGGTGCTCAAGGGTCCAGCGAGTCTGCTCTACGGTTCGGACGCCCTGGCTGGCGTCCTCAAGCTCAACACCGACCCCGTGGTGCCGCTGGGCAAGATGCGCCTGAATGTGAACACCGAGTACCATTCCAACAACGGCCTCGTGAACTACTCGTTCAACTTTGGTGGGAACAGGCAGGGCCTGTCATGGAACATCCGCTATGGCGACAAGTTCGCTCATGCCTACAAGACCCCCTGTGACGGCTATGTGCCCAACACGCAGTTCCGCGAGCGTGCCTTGTCGGGCATGCTGGGCATCAACAAGGCATGGGGACACACGCGCTTGATAGGTTCCTATTTCCACCTCACGCCCAGCATTACCGAGGGTGAGCGTGACCCGTTGACGGGCGAACTTGTGCAGCCTTATGCCGACACCAAGACCTATCATCATGGCCTGCCATATCAGCAGGTGTATCACTACAAGGCCGTGCTTGACAATGCCTTCTATGTGGGTGGTGGCCGTCTCATTGCTGTGCTGGCTTATCAGCAAAACCGCCGTCAGGAATTTGAGGAGCCCGATGAATACGGACTGTACCTCAAACTGCACACGGTCAACTACAACGTTCACTACGTCACGCGGCGCCTGGGCGAAGACTGGCGCATCACCAGCGGCGTGAGCGGCATGTGGCAACGCTCGCTCAACAAGGGCGACGAATTCCTGATTCCCGACTACAGCCTGCTGGACTTCGGTGCCTTTGTCACCACGACTGCCAACGTCGGCCGTTGGGCCTTGAACGGCGGTCTGCGCTTCGATAACCGCCACCTCGACAGCCGCGAACTCATGGATGACGGCGACCTGCGTTTCCAAGCCTTCAAGCGCGACTTCAACGGCTTCACCGCCAGCGTGGGCGCCGTGTGGCATGCCACAGAGCATCTGGACCTGAGGGCCAATGCGGCCCGTGGTTTCCGCGCCCCCAACATCAGCGAGTTGGCCAGCAATGGCGTGCATGAGGGCTCGCTGCGCTACGAGGTGGGCAATCGTGACCTCAAGCCCGAGTTCAGTCTGCAGTTCGACTTGGGTGCGGAATTGACCACGTCGTGGATGGATGCCCAGTTGTCGCTGTTCAGCAACCGCATCGACAACTACATCTTCATCCATCGCACGGGAGAGGTTATCGACGATGAGTTCATGACCTATCGCTACGACAGCGGTGACGCCCAGCTGCTGGGCGGTGAGCTTGCACTGGATATCCATCCTTGGCACTTCTTGCACTTGGGCACCAGTTTTGCTCTGGTCAATGCCGTGCAGTTGCACCAGCCCGAGGAGTCGAAATACCTGCCGTTCACTCCGGCGCCTCGTTGGCAGAGCGACATCAAGTGGGAAATCCTGCATGACGGCCGCGTGCTGAACAACGCCTTCGTCTCGCTGGGCGTGGACTATAACTTCAAGCAGAACCATTACTACCGTGCCGACGATACCGAGACCGCCACGCCGGCCTATTGCCTGTTGAATGCCGCCATTGGCACCGACATCATGGTCAAGGGACAGCGTGTGGCCTGCCTGAGCCTGATGGGGACCAACCTCACCAATAAGGCTTATCAAAGCCACTTGAGCCGCCTCAAATATACCGACGTCAATCCGGTCACCGGGCGCCAGGGTGTCTTGAACATGGGCCGCAACATCATTGTCAAGCTCACCGTCCCCCTCGAGTTCTGATCCTCCAGGGGCTGTGATGAACTGTGACTTGCCGCTGAGGGCGATGTATGCCGCTTCGCATCGTGCCCTTTCCTCCTGTTCCGTGCCCGTCATCACACCAGACTCGATGTATAATAATTGTCCCTTTATTCCGTTTAAAAGGTAAAGGGGTGTTTGTGGGAATGATATGGCCCCCCAGGAAAGTTTTTTAATCCCACCAGCCGGTATCATTGTCGAACAAAAACAAGTCTATCATGAACGCGCGTCAACAGCAACAATTAGAGATGACTCACGACCACGTGGAGCGACTCAGGCGAGAGCACCCCTTGCGGGATCTGTTCTGGGAATGCACCTTGCGCTGTAATATGTCTTGCCGTCATTGCGGCAGTGACTGCCTCAAGGAATCTGCGATACCCGATATGCCTTTTGCCGACTTTCTGCCTGTGCTTGACGAGGTGGCGGCCCATTGCGACCCCACCACGGTGATGGTGCAGACCGTGGGCGGAGAGCCGCTGGTGCGCCCCGACCTGATGGACTGCGGCCGGGCCATCACCGAACGTGGTTTCATGTGGGGCTTTGTCACCAATGGCCTCTTGCTCGACCGCTCCATGGCTCGCGAGATGGCTCAAGCCGGTATCACTTCCCTCTCGATCGATGTGGATGGCATGCGCGAGGAGCACAACTGGCTCCGTAATTCCAAGGTCAGTTTTGATGCCGCCATGCGTGCCATCGAGGCAGTGCAGACTATCCCCGGCCTCACCTGGGACGTCATCACCTGTGTCAACGGTCGCAACCTGCCCCGCCTGAATGAGATTAAGAATCTGCTCATCGAGGCTGGCGTCACCCGTTGGCGCTGCTTCACCATCGACCCGATGGGGCGTGCTGCCCGAGACAAGAGCCTGCTGCTCACCGATGAGCAATTCCGCGATTTGCTCAACTTCATCGTTGCCACGCGCTGCGAGGGAAAAATCAACATGAGTTATGCCTGTGACGGCTTCCTGGGCGCCTACGAGGGGCTGGTCCGCGACTATTTCTTCTACTGCCAGGCGGGGCTCACCGTGGCCAGCGTCCGAGCCGATGGCGCTATCTCGGGCTGCCTGAGCATCCGCAGCGATTACAGCCAGGGCAACATCTACCGCGACAGTTTCTGGGATGTGTGGGAGAACCGCTTTGAACAGTACCGCAACCGCGAGTGGATGAGGCGTGGCGCGTGCAAGGATTGCGAGGCCTTCCGCTACTGTCAAGGCGACGGTTTCCACCTGCGTGACGGCAGTGGCGACCTGATGATGACCTGCCACTACAATCAACTCAAGAATGTTGGGTTAGAGGGTAAAGGTTAGAGGTTAAAGGTTAAAGGTTAGAGAGTTTATTGAGGAACTTAATAGGATAGCATGATGAAAAAGAATAATAAAGGGAAAAAGAGGCTTGCCGCGGTGAGTGCTGTGGTCGCTGCCGGGCTCACGCCGGGTGCCATTGTTGCCAGTGCCGCAGGTTTGCCCATTCATGGTTCCGATGCCGGAATCACCGCTGCCGACGTGGTCTCCATCGACGGCACAACTTACAGTTTTGACGAATTATATGCCATCCAACGAGATGACACAGTGGAGACGGTAATAGAGATGCCCGATATCACACTTGAAACTACACAAGCCAATTTGTATGGTCCAAGAGTGTTTACACCCCAACCCGCTGAAGTTGATAGAAATTTCGAGAGAGTTTATAATGACGTTGAACAGATGCCTCAGTTCCCTGGTGGCAATGCTGCGCTGAAGAAGTACATCAAATCCCATATCAATTATCCTGCCAAGGCAGCCCAGAACAATGTTCAGGGTAATGTCGTTGTGCAGTTTGTTGTGAGAAAAGACGGAGATATTGATCGAGTGAGTGTGGTCAGCCCGGTGGATGAGGACCTTGACAGGGAGGCCGTCCGCGTTGTCGAGTTGTTGCCCAAGTTCACACCTGGCCGTCAAAATGGCGAGGCGGTTAACGTAAGGTACACGGTGTCTGTACCTTTTGAACTGAAATAGGGAAACAGTGAACGGTTAGGGGACCATTAAACTCTAATGGCAAATTTCAGTCTAAAGAGTATAATACCCTAACGCCATGACGTGATGAAAAAGAAAGACAAAAATAAAGGAAAAAAGACACTCGCCGCGGTGGGTGCCGTGGTTGCTGCCGGGCTCACGCCGGGCATTCTTGCTGCCACCCCTGCCGCCATGCCCGTTCAAGACCCCAATGCACGACTAACCGCTGCCGAGGTCGTCGCCATCGGCGGCCAGGCTTATAGTTTTGACGAGTTATATGCCATGCAACAATCTGGCAATGAACGAGGGCTTGATGCGGCTGACCCTCAATATGCCGTAAGGTATGGAGTGCAACCCCGGCCGACTCAACCCCGGCCGGTTCAACCCACCGCAAAGTATGCTGCGCCACACCCTGGTGTAACCATGTATGGAGTGCCACGCCCTCAGACCCCTCCCCAGCAGCAGCATCAAGTGGATCTTGGCCTGGATACGATTCAAATAGGACTTATGGACTATTGTATCCAACTGGCTGATGCTGACCCTTATACCCGAGGTGTCATGTTCACGCTTGACAGCGACCTGACGGGCGAAATAGAGATGAGTGATTACCAATTGAAGGAACTTAAGGCATTCATCGAGGAGAACTATGGCGTGGAAGTCTCCTACCACCGGTTCTTTCTCAAGGGCCAACTCAACACGCTGCGTCTCATTTCAGAGTATATCTACAAGTTAAAAACCGTTTGGGATTAAGCGAACGCACGTTTTAACCTTCTTGTGAGAATAAGGAAATAACAGGACGTCTTTTTTCAAGAGAAGTCCCACAATAATAGACTCATGGCCTGTGAGAACGGGCCATGATTTTGCGTTCATAGCAACTATGAAAAACAACATCTTACGACTTTCTTATTTGTTGTTTGGCTTGTCTTTATCCAGTGTTGCGTAACGCATGTAATAGTATTTATTGTACTTATTGTCATCATTTTGACCTTAGCATGCTCACGACACAAAGAGAGGGGTGCAGGACTTTGGCAGTCTGCACCCCCCTGTGATGGGATGATGGTTTGTTAATCGTTATAATGCATAGAATGGCATTTCACGTCCGTTATCAATCTTGAGGATAAGTTCCTTGTTGGTGAGCTTGACAATCTTCATGTTGTGCATCTTGGGCATTCCATTAAGCATCGTGCTCTTGAATTCGCCTTTCAGGCCGTTGAGTTCACTCCTGATTTGCTTGTCCATCAGTTCCTTGGTCTTAGCATCCATTCCCTTGATTTCGTAGTCGAAATCAACTTCGGCCTGGCCTTTGTTAAGGTTCATTGTCAAGTCTTTGTCGTTCAGGGTGTAGGTGCCGGGAACGGTCACGCTGCCGGTGATGGTGATGGGCACACCATTCTCTTTCATCTGATGCTCAGCACCGACGAGGAGTTCGCATGCTCCGTTTTTATCAAAGGCCAAAGCCACGAGCACATCTTTTCCGTCGTCATCGGCAAGCTTTGTTCCCCATTGATGGGCCGTCAGGCTCTGGGCGTTAAGCGCAAGCACCGACACGAGCATCAGCATCAAAGTAAAAAATGATTTCTTCATAATCCAGATAATTTGACAAGAGTTAATGTGATAAATTTCGGCAAAATAGCGGTAATGGTGGCATTTCCTTGTGAGAGCTATAACACAACTACCGACATGTTTACCGCCGCAAATTTATGAAAAATTTGTGAAAACCGAAAACCATAAAACAAGTTTTAATGGTTGAGGTGCCTCCAAATTTATGGAAAATTTGTGAAAACCGAACACCATAAAACGTGTTTTAATGGTTGAGGTGCCTCCATCTGATAAAAAATCCAGGGCGCGGATGCCTCACTAATCTCTGATCTGCTCACAGTGAGCATTAAATGTTGTTTCATGTTTTTGCCATCATTTTCTACGGCTAAATTGATGATAATCCGCGGAAAATTGCTATATTTTCAGCTAGTATTGGAGATGGTTCCGATTGTAATGCAGTGGCGTCAGCGTCTGATTAACTCTGTAGAAACACAATACAGTTGGTTGACTGACAGGAAATATCTATATTATTTACAACATTAACTTTCACTAATTATGAGCAAAATCAACAAATTTTTCTTTGTCACTCTCTTTGTGCTGAGTGGCATGATGACGGCCTTTGCGGGCCAAGACGAAGTTAACGGCCATGCCTATTTCACGCAGGAGGAGTTACCCAACATGGTGAACTTCCTGCCGCCGCCTCCTGAATTCGGATCATCACGTTTTGTCGCCGACGAGAGCCAATACCTCTGGGGCATTCGTCAACGCCAAAACGAGGAGCGCGCCGAAATGGCCATCCGTGACGCTAACTATGGTATGCAGACCATCATTCAAGAGTTCTGCCCCATTCTGGGTCTTGAGATCACTAAAGAAGGCACCCCCGAGTTGTACACCCTTCTGCAGGACGTGGGCGCCACATGCGACAGCATCAGCGACCGCGCGAAAAAGAAGTATAGCCGCACTCGCCCCTTCGTGTACTATAATCAGCAAACCCTCGTGCCTGAGCAGGAAGAGTCTCATATCCACAACGGCTCTTACCCCTCGGGTCACACTGTCCTGGGCTGGACGATGGCCTTGTTGCTGTCGGACATCAACCCCGCTGTTGCCGACGCACTGCTGGCTCGCGGCTATGAGTACGGCCAGAGCCGTGTCATTGCCGGATATCACTGGCAGAGCGATGTGGATGCCGGCCGCCTGGGTGGTTCGGTGCTGTATGCCAAGTTGCAGGGTAATGAGCGTTTCCGTGACCAGTTGGCAAAGGCCCAGTAGGAGTTTAAGGAAAAGACCGAGGGCCCGAGCAAGGTGAAAGAGTCTTATGCTCCCGTCGGCAACTCGAGGGCTTACACCATCACCGGCATGCCCGCCACGAGTGAACCCCGTGGCATCATCATCCAAAACGGAAAAAAGACCTTGAGGCCGTAAAACTTGACCGAATCAAACGTCTATTTATACATGGAAAAGTTGCTTCATGACGAGGCGGCTTTTCTATTTTTTATTATCTTTGCGAGGCCTTGGAAGGAGACGCCGGAACAGTTCTGCAGCCCTCAAACAGACAATTGTCAATCATCAAATGAATTGGATTATATTGATTGTTGCAGGACTTTGTGAGGTGGGCTTCACCTTTTGCCTTGGTCGTGCAAAAGCCGTGGATGGATTGCAATGGTGGCTGTGGATGGCTGGCTTCATGGCTTTTACCATCGCAAGTATGGGACTTTTGGCGAAAGCCACACAGTCATTGCCTTTAGGGACCGCTTACCCCGTTTGGACCGGCATCGGTGCAGTGGGCACAGTTCTCATCGGCATTTTTGTTTTTCATGAACCTGCCACGTTTTGGCGGTTGTTTTTCATCACTACGTTAATAGAATCAGTTATCGGACTTAAACTCATTTCAGCATGACAGCATTCAGACCCATGCGCCGCAATCGGCAGCAATTATCCAGAGAAGAGTGTGAACGCATCCTCGGCCGGTGCACCTCGGGAGTGCTTGCGCTCACGGGCGACGGTGGCTACACCTACGCCGTACCGCTGAGCTATGTCTATGCCGACGGGGCAATCATCTTCCATTCGGCAGTCCAAGGACACAAGGTGGATGCTATCAGGCGAGACAGCCGTTGCTCGTTTTGCGTCATCGAGCAGGATGACATCAGGCCGGCCGAGTTCACGACCTATTTCAGGAGCGTGATTGCCTTTGGCCGCATTCGCCTCTTGGAGGACGCCGACGAGAAGGTGCGGGCATTGCGCCTCTTGGGACGCCGATACTCTCCCGACGATGAGCCTGGCCTGCAACACGAGATTGACAAATCGCTGGATCGCGTCCTGCTACTTCGCCTTGACATCGAACACCTCTCCGGCAAAGAGGCCATCGAACTGACAAAAGCAAGAAAGCCCTGACCATAACCCGGCCTGCCACTGACGAGGCTATCAGCGACCATGTGGAGACGCAAGATTTTGCGTCTCTTCAAACCATCGTCGCGCGGATGCCTGTGAGAATAATCAGATGAATCAGTTGTTCTGAAAATCAAGAGGGCCGATGTCTGTGTATTTATTGTGCTTATTGTCTTCCTTTTGTCAGGAGCGGATGCCCATAATAAAAAGTTGTTCCTGTTGTTCTTGTCGTTTGACCTTCAGAGCGATGCTGACCCCTTGTATTTGTGTTAATCCGCTGTCAAACTTTCTTGTTTTTGGCAGTAAGACATCTGAAGTGTTGAAGGTTTAACAAAGTATAACACAATTCCTTTATGGGTTTAAACGAGTAAGGAGTAATTTTGAAGGTTATTCCAGCCGCAGGTCACTCCAATGGGCTGTGGCATGGCTAGCATAGTATATAACTCTTTAAACCCAAAATATTATGGAACTTTATCCTTTGCTTCAATCACAACTGGGAGTCTTCTATGACTGCATGAAATTTCCTCAAGTGATGCAGTATAACATCCCTTGTATCGTGCCACTGACCGACGACATCGACCTCGATCGCGTGGAGGCTGCCTTGCAAACCATCTTCTCGGCAAGAAAGGAGCTGAAGACGCGCTTCCTTATTGATGACAATGGCGAGCCCAAGCAGTATGTCGACGAGAACAAGACGCTGACCGTCGTGCGTCGCGAGATGACCGAGGCCAACTTCCAGGACTATGCCCACCACGGTTTCTGCCGCCCGTTCGACATTATGGGCGAGGAGCCGCTCATCAGGGCCGAAATTGTAACGACCCCCGAGAAGAACTACCTGCTGGTGGACATCCACCACATGGTGACCGACGGCACGAGTTACCTGGTGCTGTTCCCGCAGCGCGACCTGCCGCTGGCCTACGAAGGGAAGCCCTTGCCCATCCAGGACTATGGAATGCTTGAGGCTGCCGCCGACGAGTTTGCCCGCTTGGGCGACGAGGAATACCAGCGGGCCAAGAGCGTGATGAAGGAGAAATATGCCGGCATGGATTTGGCCTCGCTGTCAAGCCGTCCCGAGAATCCTGTGGGCGAGATGGGGCAGGAGTCGGCTTACATCAGCCGGCCGATGGTTGACGGCTGGTGCAAGGAGCAGGGTTTCGCTCCGTATCAGATATTCCAGGCGGCTTTCAGCTATGTGCTGGCAAGAATCCTGCGCGAGGATAAAGTGGCCTATACCACCATCTATCACGGGCGCCGCGATCCGCGCGTGCGAGGGGCCCATGGCATGTTTGTCCGTACCATCCCGTTCATGATGGAAATCCAGAAGCAACAGACCGTGCGCGAGTATATCGCCACGGTTCATGACGAGATGAAGGCCACGCTCGCGCAGCTGGCTTATCCGTTCTCACACTTCTGCCGTGACCTGGGTGTGCAGCCAGGCATCTCGTTCAACTTCACCGCTTTGCCCGGCTGGGAGGAAGAGTACCATTTTGGCGACAAGCATTGTCCGTTTGTCCAGCAGGATCGTGGCGACGTGTTCTATGACTTGCTGGCCCACATCTTCATCGTGGGCGCTGACGTGGCGGGCGATACTGTTTCGAGCGATGAGTATTACGACATCCGCATGGAGTCGAGCCTGGCCATGAACAGCCGCAAGACCATGCGCATGATGGCCGATGCCATCAAGGCCACCATGGAGCAGATGATGGCCCGTCTCGACGAGTCCATCGACACGATTAGCATCGTCAGCGACGAAGAGGCCGAGCGCATCATCAAGATTGGCACCGGCAAGGATATTGACGTTGACCTGAGCAAGACGTTCGCCAACCTGTTCACCGAGCAGGCCAAGCGCACGCCCGATGCACCAGCCGTGGTCGATAAGGACAGTCAGTTGACCTACGGCGAGATGGACCGCTACTCCAACATGCTTGCCCATCGGCTCATCGACTTTGGCGTGAAGCCCGACGATTTTGTCTGTGTCATGCTCGACCGTACCAAGGAATTCCCGCTGTCAGTCCTGGCTATCCACAAGGCTGGTGCTGCCTATACACCCCTTGACTTTGAATATCCTAACGAGCGTCTGAGCTATATGCTCGAGAATTCCGAGTCCAAGGTGCTCATCACCTCGCACGAGGTGCTGGCCGCTAAACAGGCCGAAGGGGACTTCGACACCGCCATGGCCCGCACGTTCTTCATCGACGACTTCATGGCCGGGGTGGACGAGGCTTCCCCGATGGGGGCTATCGACCTGTCGCGTCCCGATGGCCTGGCCTATATGATCTACACCTCCGGCTCTACAGGCAAGCCTAAAGGGGCCATGCTCCACCAGGCAGGCTTGCGCAACTTTATCGCCGTTGTCATCGACATGGAGAAGTTGACCGCCGAGGACCGTATCAGCGGCCACCGCTCATTCTCCTTCGATGCCCACATCGAGGACATGTATCCCGTGCTCACGCTGGGCGGTTCGTTCCACGTGATGCCCACCGAGATTCGCAAGGACCTGAATGCCATCCGCCAGTTCCTGATCGACCATCAGATTACCGGAGGTGGCTACTCGACAGCCATGACCTGCCTGCTGCTCAACACCTTCGACGACCTGCCCATCCGTTTCACCACGGGTGGTGGCGAGAAGATGGATGGCGTCTATAGCGACCACATCGAGATTATCAACGTTTATGGCCCGACGGAGTGTACCGACGACACGTCTTACTACAGCATTCCTCCCGGCCAGCGCATCGAGAATATCCCCATCGGCGAGAGCGTGGCCAACAACTGGAACTTCATTGTCGACACGGCCGGAAACCTGGTGCCCCAGGGTGTGGCCGGTGAGTTGTGCTTTGCCGGCGTGCAGGTGGGACGCGGCTACTGGCGCTTGCCTGAGCGAACGGCCAAATCGTTTGTCGATTGCCCGTTTGTCCAGCACGACCGCTGGGGACGGCCCGTCCGCATGTACCACACCGGCGACCTGTGCCGCTGGAACGAGGACGGGCAGATAGAGTATATGGGACGCATCGACACGCAGGTGAAACTGCGCGGCTTCCGCATCGAGCTGGGTGAGATTGAAAGCAAGGCGCTTAACATCGAGGGTATCAAGCAGGCCGCTGCCGAGGTGCGCAAGGTGATGGGCAACGAACATCTGGTGCTCTACTATACCGTGGTCGAGGGTTCAGACATCGACGATGAAACCCTGCGTGCTGCCCTTGCCGCGTCGTCGCTGGCCGAATACATGGTGCCCGACACCTACATGCGCCTCGATGCCATGCCCATGACGCCCAACGGGAAAATCAACCGCAAGGTGCTGCCCATGCCCGAACTCAAGCGCAACATCGACTATGTGGCTCCCGAAGGCGAAACCGAGCAACTGTTCGCCCGCATCTTCTCGGAGGTTTTGGGTATTGAGCAGGTGGGCGCTCTCGACGATTTCTTCGAGATTGGCGGTACCAGCCTCAACGCCATCAAGGTCATTGTTGAAGCCAGCAAGCACGGTGTGCAGATTGTCTTCAACGACCTCTTCAACCTGAAGACGCCAAGGGCATTGGCCGACTATGTGAAAGAGAAAAGTGAAGAGAGCGAGGCGTCAGCACCCAAGAGTGATGATGCAGGTGAGAAGGGCAAAGCAACGGCTGCTGCCGATCCTCAATACTCGCCCCTCAACGCTGAACTCAAGAAGAACACCTTGCAGGCCTTCCTCGACGGAGAACGTCAATCCGTGGGCGACGTGTTGCTCACCGGGGCCACGGGCTATCTGGGCATGCACATCCTCAACGAGTTGCTCATGACCCACGACTGCCACATCTACTGTCCGCTGCGCATCAATGGCGGTGAAGACCCATTGCGCCGCCTCAAGACCATGTTCTTCTATTACTTCGGCGAGACCGAGGCCTTCAGACGTTTCGACGAGCGTGTATCGGCGTTTGCCGCCGAGATCACCAAGCCCGAATCTCTTGACTCCATTGACCGCCGTGGCCTCACCGTTGTCAATTGCGTGGCCAACGTGAAGCACTTCTCTGCCGGCAACGACATCGAACTGGTCAACATCGAGAGCGTGCGTCACCTTATCACCTTCTGTCTGCGCACCGGTTCGCGTCTCATCCACATCTCCACGACCAGCATTGCGGGCCTGAGTGTCGATGGTGTGCCAGAGCCTGGTGTCAAGCTCACCGAGCAGGACCTGTGGCTCGGTCAGAACATCGACGCCAACAAGTACGTCTATTCCAAGTTCAAGGCCGAGGAACTTGTGCTCGATGCCATTTTGCATCAGGGTCTGGATGCCAAGATCATGCGTGTGGGCAACCTCTCGGCGCGTCAGAAGGACGGCGAGTTCCAAATCAACTTCAACACCAACAACTTCCTGGCATTGCTCCGTGCCTACGTCATCATCGGCATGGTGCCCTACGAGGCCCTCAGCGAAACCTTTGAGTTTTCGCCTGTCGATGATGTGGCCCATGCCATCATGCTGCTGGCCACGACCCCCAAGGACTGCACCGTGTTCCATCCCTACAACATCCACCATCCGTACTTTGCCGACATCCTGAATGGCTTTGCCGATGCCGGTATCAAGTTGAAATATGTTGAGAAGGAGGAATTCCAGAAGGCCTTGGAGCGGATGATGGACAATCCCGATCTCGTCACGCTGCTGCGTCCGCTGATGGCTTACAACCTGAGCACCACCCACCAGATGCGCTGGATAGAGGCCGATAACCTCTATACCACTCAGGTGCTCTACCGTTATGGCTTCCAGTGGCCAGCAACTGCCCGTGACTATGTGCACCGCTTCGTGGACACCATCGTCGCCTTCGACTATTTCTAAAGTAAGGCAGCATAATGTCTACCGGTTTTAGGAGATTTCGAACTGAAACGCTGTTCTCCACGAGCCCAGAACGGGGTCACTAACCGCGACATCACAATAGGCTGGAGTGCGTGGCCCTCATCGAGGCCCTTTCACTCGCAGCGCTTTTCCCCATGCCACACAGACCTGTCGGCCTGTGCGCCATGGGGTTTGTTCAATTCAAGGCCAGCGGCCTTGTCAAAGTCTTCGACCTTTTAAAACACCTCGTGAACTGCACCCCAAAAGTTAGACACAATACTTTTGGAGTGCAGTTTGTTTATGAAGTACAGTTTTGAAGAAAAGCTGAGTATTGTAAGCGAAATCACGCTTGGTAAAGGTCTTAAGACAGTATGTCGAGAACGGCA
>JAFYYI010000002.1 GCA_017557665.1 Muribaculaceae bacterium
ATTAACAAGCGCGAGGTAGTGGTTAACATCGGTGCTAAGTCGGACGGCATCATTCCCGTTAGCGAATTCCGTTACAACCCCGACCTCAAGGTAGGTGACACTGTTGAAGTGTATGTAGAGAACCGTGAGGACAAGAAAGGTCAGCTCGTGCTGTCGCACCGCAAGGCCCGTCAGGCCAAGAGCTGGGATCGCGTTAACGAAGCGCTTGAGAACAACGAGATCATCAAGGGTTACATCAAGTGCCGCACTAAGGGTGGTATGATTGTTGATGTATTTGGCATCGAGGCCTTCCTTCCCGGTTCGCAGATCGATGTTCGCCCCATCCGCAACTATGATGACTACGTTGACAAGACCATGGAGTTCAAGATCGTGAAGATCAACCAGGACTTCCGCAATGTTGTTGTTTCGCACAAGGCTCTCATTGAGGCCGAGCTCGAACAGCAGAAGAAAGAAATCATGTCCAAGCTCGAGAAGGGTCAGGTACTCGAGGGTACCGTTAAGAACATCACCAACTACGGTGTGTTCATCGACCTGGGTGGCGTGGACGGTCTGATTCACATCACCGACCTGTCGTGGGGCCGCGTAAACAACCCCGCCGACATCGTTCAACCCGAGCAGAAGCTGAACGTTGTTATCCTCGACTTCAATGAGGAGAAGAACCGCATCGCTCTGGGTCTGAAGCAGCTCCAGCCGCATCCCTGGGATGCTCTGGATCCCGACCTCAAGGTGGGTGACCACATCAAGGGCAAAGTTGTCGTTATGTACGACTACGGTGCATTTGTTGAGGTGGCTCCCGGTGTTGAGGGCCTGATTCACGTGAGTGAGATGAGCTGGTCACAGCGCCTGCGTCCTGCACAGGACTTCATGAAGGTGGGTGACGAGGTTGAGGCCGTTATCCTGGCTCTTGACCGCGAGGACCGCAAGATGTCGCTTGGTGTTAAGCAGCTCACCAACGATCCTTGGGACACCATCGAGGAGAAGTATCCCGTTGGCAGCAAGCACACCGCTAAGGTGCGCAACTTCACCAACTTCGGTATCTTTGTTGAGATGGAAGAGGGCGTTGAGGGTCTTATCCACATCAGCGACCTGTCCTGGACCAAGAAGATCAAACACCCGAGCGAGTTCACCAAGGTGGAAGCTCCCATCGACGTTGTCGTTCTCGACATCGACAAGGAGAACCGTCGCTTGAGCCTCGGCCACAAGCAGCTCGAGGAGAATCCTTGGGAGACCTACGAGACTATCTTCATCCGTGGCAGTGTTCACGAGGGTACCATCAGCGAGCTCACCGAGCGTGGTGGCCAGATTCGCTTGGATCCCTACGGTGTTGAAGGCTTTGCTACTCCCAAGCATCTGACCAAGGAAGACGGCACCACCGCCAAGCAGGGTGAGACCCTGATGTTCAAGGTCATCGACTTCAACAAGGACAGCAAGCACATCATCCTGTCTCACAGCCGCATCTTTGAGGATGAGCAGCGCAGCGAGGCCCGCAAGGCTCGCCGTCAGGCTGCCGCCAACAAGCCCGCCGCCGAGGCTGCTCCCGCAGTTCCTCAGGTAGAGAAGACTACCCTGGGCGACGTGACCGGTTTGGCTGCTCTCAAGGCTAAGCTCGAGAAGGCAGAGGCTAAGGCAGATGCTCCCGCCGAGGAGGCTCCTAAGGCTGACGAAACTCCCAAGACTGAGGAGTAATCCTAATCGAAATCAAAAGTTGTGCCGACATCCTCATTTTGGGTGTCGGCACTTTTTTTGAGCACCAGAAACAGTGACTCCTGGCCCATTAATTATGGGCTCAACCCCCATTTTACTGCTATTTTCAACAATTTGAATAAATATTTGCCGAAAAATTTCCGTAATCCAAAAAATGGCGGTAATTTTACACCCCGAAAACCGAACATTCAACCTATTACAACTAATAACTAATTTCATTTCAACAACGTGAAAATACTTTCTATTAACGACCTCAATAATTTGAGGAAGCGTGCGCAACAGGCATTGGCGCTGCGCGAGGAAAGTTCTGACACCACGTCAGAGCAGTGTTGTGGTCTTGCTACCGGAGCCGATCACCTGCAGCTCTTGTGCTGCGGCGGTACTGGTTGTAAGGCATCCAACAGCCACAAAATCGTTGATAACCTGAATGCGGCTCTCGAAGAGAATGGCATTGCCGACAAGGTGGATGTAATCACCACCGGTTGCTTCGGCTTCTGCGAGAAAGGCCCCATCGTGAAGGTTATCCCCGACAACACATTCTACACCCAGGTGAAGCCCGAGGACGCTGCCGAAATCGTCAAGGAACACATCATTGGCGGTCGTCGTGTTGAGCGTCTTCTCTATGTTGACCCCAAGACCAACAAGACTGTCAGCGACAGCAAGCACATGGACTTCTACCGCAAGCAGATGCGTATCGCTCTGCGCAACTGCGGTCTCATTGATCCCGAGAACATCGAGGAGTACATCGCTCGCGACGGTTATCAGGGCATCGCCAACGCATTGCTCAACCAGACTCCTGAAGAAGTGATCGAAATCATCAAGGCTTCGGGTCTGCGCGGCCGTGGTGGCGCTGGCTTCCCCACAGGTATGAAGTGGGGCTTTGCCCGTGGCTATGAAGCTGATGAGAAATATGTGGTCTGCAATGCTGACGAGGGTGACCCCGGTGCATTCATGGACCGCTCTATCATGGAGGGTGACCCCAACTCGGTAATCGAGGCTATGACCGTCTGCGGTTACTGCATCAATGCCCACAAGGGTTTGATCTACATCCGCGCCGAGTATCCCCTGGCAGTTAACCGCCTGAAGATTGCTATTCAGCAGGCTCGTGAATATGGTTTGCTGGGCAAGAAGATTCTCGGTACCGATTTCGACTTCGATATCGAGATCCGCTACGGTGCTGGTGCATTCGTCTGCGGTGAGGAGACCGCCCTTATCCATTCAATGGAAGGCAAGCGTGGTGAGCCCACCTTGAAGCCTCCTTTCCCTGCCGAAGCTGGTTATAACATGAAGCCTACCAACGTGAACAACGTTGAGACCCTCGCCAACGTGCCCATCATCCTGACCAAGGGCGCTGACTGGTTCGCCTCGATCGGCACCGAGAAAAGCAAGGGCACCAAGGTATTCGCACTGGCCGGTAAGATTAATAATGTAGGCCTTATCGAGGTTCCCATGGGTACCACCCTGCGTGAAATTATCTACGACATCGGTGGTGGCGTGAAGAACGGCAAGGAATTCAAGGCTGTTCAGACTGGTGGTCCTTCGGGTGGCTGCTTGACTCAGAAGCACCTCGACACCCCCATTGACTATGAGCACCTCGCTGCATCGGGTTCGATGATGGGTTCTGGTGGTATGATTGTCATGGACGAGGACGACTGTATGGTCAGTGTGGCCAAGTTCTACCTCGAGTTCACTTGTGACGAGAGCTGTGGTAAGTGCACACCCTGCCGCATCGGTAACAAGCGTATGCTCGAGATCCTTACCCGCATCACCGAGGGCAAGGGCACCATGGAAGACCTTGACCGCCTGAAAGAACTGGGTGAGATCATCAAGGACACCGCCCTGTGTGGTCTGGGTCAGACCTCTCCCAATCCTGTGTTATCGACTATCAACAACTTCTGGGACGAATATGTGGAGCACGTGAAACAGCACACCTGCCGCGCTAAGCAGTGCAAGGCCCTTGTGACCTACAGCATTGAGGCCTCCAAGTGTAAGGGTTGCGGTGCCTGCGCCCGCAAGTGCCCCGCTAACGCCATCATGGGCGACATTCGCAAACCTCACATTATTAACCCCTTCGAGTGCATCCGCTGCGGTATGTGTAAGTCTAATTGCCGCTTCGACGCCATCTCGGTTTATTAAAATTCGATAACATCATGGAAGAAAAGAATATGATCACTTTGACAATTGATAAACACGAGGTTACTGTTCCCGCAGGGACCATGCTGCTTGACGCCGCCAAGACCGTCGGCATCAGCATTCCCACCCTGTGCCACATCGACCTGGAGGGCACTTGTGTTCAGAACATGCCCGCCTCGTGCCGCATTTGTGTTGTTGAGATCGAAGGCCGTCGCAACCTGGCTCCCGCCTGCGCTACCCGCGTGACTCCGGGTATGGTGGTTCACACCAACAGCGCCCGCGTGATCCGTGCTCGCAAGACTGTAGCCGAGCTCATGCTCAGCGACCATCCCAACGATTGCTTGACTTGCCCCAAGTGCAGTGACTGTGAGTTGCAGCGTCTGGTTATGCGCTTCAACATCCGTCAGATGCCCTATAACGGTGGCGAACAGAGCGAGCGCAAGCAAGAGCTCACTCCCGCCATCTCCCGCAACATGGAGAAGTGCGTTTACTGCCGCCGTTGCGAGAGCGTCTGCAACAATGTTCAGTCCGTTGGCGTGCTGAGCGCTATCCGCCGTGGTTTCAACACCACCATCGCTCCCACCTTCGACAAGATGTTCACCGACACCAACTGTACTTATTGCGGTCAGTGCGTTGCTGTATGTCCTACTGGTGCCTTGACCGAGCATGACTATACCAACCAGCTCATGGACGACCTGACCAACCCCGACAAGGTGGTTGTCGCTCAGCCTGCTCCCGCCGTGCGTTTCGCTTTGGGCGAAGAATTCGGCATGAAGCCCGGCACCATCGTGACCGGCAAGCTGGCTACCGCATTGCGCGACCTGGGCTTTGACTATGCATTCGACACCGACTTCGCTGCCGACCTCACCATCATGGAGGAAGGCACCGAGATCCTGCAACGCCTCAACAAGTTCCTTGCTGGCGATAAGGATGTGAAGTTGCCGATCATGACCTCGTGCTGCCCCGCTTGGGTGAACTTCTATGAGCACGAGTTCCCCGATCTGCTTGAGTATCCCTCGACCGCTAAGTCGCCTGCCCAGATGTTCGGCGCTGTTGCCAAGACCTATTGGGCTGAGAAGATGGGTATCCCCCGCGAGAAACTCGTTGTCGTTTCAATCATGCCTTGCTTGGCCAAGAAGTATGAGGCCGGCCGTGAAGAGTTCAAGGTTGATGGCAATCCCGATGTTGATTACAGTATCTCCACCCGTGAGCTGGGCCGCCTGATCAAGCGCGCCAACATTGACTTCGCAAACCTTCCCGACAGTGACTTTGACTCGCCCCTCGGTGAATCGACTGGCGCTGGTGCCATCTTCGGTATCACCGGTGGTGTAATGGAGGCTGCCTTGCGTACCGTCTATGAGGTACACACTGGCAAGACCCTGCCGCACCTCGAGTTCAACGACGTTCGCGGCTTTGAGGGCATCAAGGAGGCTACCATCGACCTTAACGGCTTTGAGCTGAAGGTCTGCGTGGCTCACACCCTGAGCAACGCCCGCAAGGTGATGAACGCCCTGCGTGCCGGCAAGCTCAACTACCATGTTGTTGAGGTGATGGCATGTCCCGGTGGTTGCATCGGCGGTGCAGGCCAGCCCTACCACCATGGCAACATCGAGATCCTCAAGGCACGTGCTGCAGCCGTTTATCGTGAGGACGAGGGTAAGGCCCTGCGCAAGAGCCACGAGAACCCCGACATCCAGAAGCTCTACAAGGAATTCCTGGGTGAACCTTGCGGCGAGAAGTCTCACCACCTGCTTCACACGCATTACTTTGATAAGAGCATTCATTAATCGACTAAAACATCAATAACGATATGAAGAAGAAAGAAGAAATCAAACTGGCGTGTACCGTAGTTCAACAGGTTGAGGAAATCTGCGACAAGCACGGCAACAAGCCCGGTGAACTGATCAACGTTCTCCACGAGTGCCAGGCCTTGCATGGCTACCTGCCCGAGGAAATGCAGCGCATCATTGCCCGCAAATTGGGTATCCCCGCTTCCAAGGTTTATGGCGTGGTGACGTTCTACTCGTTCTTCACCATGACCCCCAAGGGCAAGCACCCGATTTCAGTCTGCCTGGGTACAGCATGCTATGTACGTGGCTCTGAGCGTCTGCTGGAAGAGATCAAGCGCATCCTCAACATTGAGGTGGGTGAGACCACTCCCGACGGCAAATTCTCGCTCGACTGCCTGCGCTGCGTGGGTGCCTGCGGTCTTGCTCCCGTTGTCATGATTGGCGAGCATGTCTATGGCCGTCTCGACGTCAAGGACGTTCGCAAGATTCTTGATGACGTAGCTGCTACAGATTGATCTGGAACGATTACTCGAGAATAAAGCGACAGGAGACCATTTCATGGTTTCCTGTTCTTTTTTTGATATCAAATATTCTGAATATTAATAAATCCATTTATTGCGTGAATGGCAGAAAAATCGTAATTTTGTGAGATGAATTGGGCTCATTATAAGTATTGTTTCAATTCAGCAACTTATTAATCAGTTAATTGCCAATGGATTCTCAACAAAACAAGGCGTCAAATAATACGGGTGGCAAAGTGCAATCAGACAATACCACCGAAGCTTATGGTTTGATTGGTAACGCCCACATCCAGGTGCTGTGCTGCTGTGGCACATCATGCTATGACTCAGGATGCTTGAAAATCATTGACAATTTTATCCGTGTTGTTGCCGGATACGGCCTTGGCAGCCGTGTGGATGTAGTGGCAACGGGTTGTTTTGGCTTTTGTGCCAAGGGTCCCATCGTCAGGATCATGCCTGACAACACTACCTATGTCCACGTACGTCCCGAGGATGTGGAAGATATCGTCAAGACACACATTGTTGATGGCCGTCTGCTCGAACGTTTGCAGTATGTGGATTTCACTGCCCAGCAGTTGATGGACGACTCCAAGCACTGGAGCTCCTATCCCAAGCAACTGTCGATGGACGCCATGTTGCACGACTACATCTATGAGATAGGCGGCAAGAGGTTCTTGTCGGTGATGTCCTACGAGATTGATGCTGACAAGTGCAAGGGCTGTGGTGCCTGTAAACGCAATTGCTCAAGCCATGCAATTATCGGCGATTTACGTCAGCCCCATGTAGTCAATCCCTATAAATGCACATGTTGCGGTCACTGCACGACCAAGTGCAAGTTTGACGCTATCCATGGTCCTGTCGGTGCTCTCAGCGAGCGCAATTATGTTGAGGACCTGCTTGTCGATGTGGCCGACCCCGACAAAATTGTCGTGGCTCAAACTGCACCGGCTGTGCGCTACGCGCTGGGCGAGGAATTCGGCATGCCTCCTGGAAGCATCGTGACAGATAAGATGATAACGGCTCTGCGCAAGGTGGGTGTGGACTATGTGTTTGATACCGACTTCGGAGCTGACATCACTATTATGGAGGAAGCGGCCGAGATTGTTGACCGCCTGCGCAAATTCATCGCCGGCGACAAGAATGTGCGTATTCCCATTACCACCTCGTGCTGCCCGGCATGGGTCAACTTTTTTGAGAACGATTATCCTGATTTGAGGGAGTATCCCTCGACCTGTAAGTCTCCCGCCCAGATGTTGGGCGCTGTACTCAAGACCTATTGGGCTCAGCGCATGGGCATCCCGCGCGACAAACTGGTCGTGGTATCGGTGATGCCGTGCCTGTCCAAGAAGTATGAATGTGCCCGAGACGAATTCATCACCGATGGCAATCCTGATGTGGATTACTCAATCACCACTATCGAGTTGGCAGAACTGATCAAGCGCATGAACATCAACTTTGATGCCCTGCAGAATGGCGTGTTTGACTCTCCTCTGGGTGACTCCAGTGGTGCTGGAGCCATCTTCGGCACGACGGGTGGTGTCATGGAGGCGGTATTGCGTACCGTCTATGAGGAATTCACAGGACAGGAATTGTCACATGTAGAGTTTGAACAAGTGCGTGGTCTAGACGGTATCCATGAAGCAGTCATCGACCTCAACGGTTTTGAATTAAAGGTGTGTGTGGTCAATACGCTGGCTAATGCCCGCATCGTGATGGACAAACTGCGTGCAGGTGAAATAGAGTATCATGTCATTGAGGTGATGGCGTGTCCTGGTGGCTGCATCGGCGGCACTGGTCAGCCCTATCATCATGGCGACATTGAGGTCATCATGGCTCGCCAACGTGCCATTTACAGCGAAGATGTGGGCAAGAAATTGCGCAAGAGTCACGAGAATCCCGTTATCTTGCGCCTTTATAAGGAGTTCCTGGGCAAACCGTTACATGACAAGGCCCACGAAATTCTTCACACCAAGTACCGTGACAAATCCATCCTCTAAGGCAACGATACTTTGCCGAGAATGTTCTTGATGTGTGCGATAGTGATACCGTAGTTGGTCATCGGTATGCCTTGAACGCGGCATTGCTCCACACGCGAGAGCATGAATTTGCGGTTGAACATGCAACCGCCACAATGAATCACCAGGTCATAGCCTGACAAGTCGGTGGGGAAGTCTTTTCCAGCTACGATATCAATGGTCAATTGTTGACCAACACGCTTACGCAACATGCGAGGAATCTTTTCACGTCCGATGTCCTCAGTCAGCGGAGCATGAGTGCATGCTTCGGCGATGAGTACGCGTGATTGCTCTGTGAGATTGTCGATGGCTGCAGCGCTTTCCACGAAATAGTTGATATCTCCCTTGTGGGCCGCCATGAGCACCGAGAAGGAGGTAAGCAGACTTTCGGCAGGCTTTTTCTTCTCCACGATGTCAAATACCTGTGAATCGGTGATGATGAGACGAGGTGGCTCTCGTAGTGACAAGAGTGCCTTGCCTATATCTTCGGTCGTGCAACAGATGGCAATGCAGCGTTTGTCCATCAGATCGCGCAGGGTCTGCACCTGTGGCAGGATGAGTCGTCCTTTAGGCGCTTGCGGGTCTTGTGGCATGACCAGCAAAACGATATCGCCGGCTTGTACAAGATGACCCGTCAACGATTGTTGATCTCCTTCAGGGATTAATCCGGCAAGCGTCTGTTTCAACAGCTCAAGGCCGGTGCCTTTAATGGCACTGACGGGAACCACATCACACCCTAGCCGCTTGGCTATGTCGGCGAGTAGGGTAGAGGGCACTTCGTTCATCAAGTCCACCTTATTCAATACAGTAATATAGGGAACATTGGCTTGTTTGAGCAATGCCGCCCATGATGCCTCGTCATCGAGCCCGGTGCCGTCGGTCACGATAATGGCGATATCGGTCTGCTTGATCACCTCATGGGTACGTTCGGTGCGCAAATCACCCACCTTGCCGCTGTCGTCAAATCCTGCGGTGTCAATCAAAACACACGGTCCCAATGGCAGAATTTCCATTGACTTCATCACGGGGTCGGTCGTTGTGCCCGGCACGTCACTCACCAAGGCTGTCTGTTGACCAGTGAGCGCATTGATAAGCGACGATTTACCAACATTGCGCCGTCCGAACAGCGCAATGTGCAACCTTTCACTCCTCGGAGTGCTATTTAATCCGGTATCTGCCATTCTTTTAGACAACTATAACAACAGGAACAACACAATAACAACAAGTGAGTTGAATGAGTTGTTTTAATGTTGTTCCTGTTGTTTGTAAATATAAATATTAGAAGTAGAAATCGCGCTGACCAGCGGCTATTTCGTTAATGTGTTGAGCGGCGATTTCGCGAACGCGTTGGTTCTTAATCTTGAGCAGTTCGCTTTCAATCAGTGCATTACCCTTGGCGACGGTATCCTCGCTGGCGAAGTCCATAAGATACTCCTTGAGCGTCATCAGTGCGTTAGGCGTACAGATGTCACCGATCTTGCCATCCTTGCACAATGCCATAAAGCGGTCTCCGGTGCGCCCCGAACGGTAGCAGGCAGTGCAGAAGCTGGGCAGATACCCAATCGACAGCAGCCAGTTGATGACTTCGTCGAGGGTGCGCGTGTCGCTCACGTCAAACTGTGCTGTCTCGTCGTGGCGCTCGACAGTGGTATAGCCACCCACACTGGTGCGGCTGCCTCCGCTGATCTGAGAAACACCCAGGTCAAGCACTTTAGCACGCACGCTCTGGCTCTCACGGGTCGAGATAATCATGCCGGTATAGGGTACTGCCAAGCGGATGACAGCAATGATGCGGCAGAAGATTTCATCGGGCAGCACATCGGGGAACTCGTCGAGGGTGATGTCCTCGGCTGGGCAGATGCGAGGCACACTTATGGTGTGAGGACCCACACCAAACTTAGCCTCCAAGTGTTCGGCATGCATGAGCAGACCCACGAAATCGTAGCGGTAGGTCGTCAAGCCATACAGAACGCCGATGCCTACATCATCACAACCGCCCATCTGGGCACGGTCCATCGCCTCGGTATGGTAACAGTAGTTGCTCTTGGGGCCCGTGGGATGCAATGCCTCGTAGTTCTTGCGGTTATAAGTCTCCTGGAACAGGATATAGGTGCCGATGCCAGCAGCCTTGAGTTTCTCATAGGCCTCAACCTCGGTTGCTGCGATATTCACGTTAAGGCGACGGATTTCTCCATTACCCACCTTAGTGTTATAAATCGTGTGAATCGACTCCAGAATGTATTCTAGCGGATTCATCACCGGGTGCTCGCCTGCTTCAAGCGCGATGCGTTTGTGGCCCATCTTGACCAAGGCCTCCACCTCGGCGCGGATTTCATCCTGGCTGAGTTTTTTGCGAGGGATGGTCTTGTTCATGGCATGGTAGGGGCAATAGACGCACCCGTTGATGCAGTAGTTCGACAAGTACAGTGGTGCGAACATCACGATACGGTTGCCATAGAAGCGTTGTTTCACCTCACGGGCCAATTGTTCGTAGCGCTCAATCAGGTCTGGTTGATCACAATCGAGCAGCACGGCTGCCTCGCGATGGGTAAGACCCTTGCACTTGGCGGCTTTTTCTATAATCTCCTCTATAAGAGCACGATTACTCTTATTCTTTTCAGCGTAGGCTAGAGTCTCCAGTATCTCGCTATCGTCGATGAATTCATCGGCATGATTAGACTTGACGTTATACATGATATTACTATAGTTATTAGTTGTTACAATCCGCAAAGTTAGCAAAAAAATACGCAAGTTAAGCACAAAAGCAAATTTATTTGAGTTTGTGAAGATGCTGTCAGTTTTATCCAAAATCATTCAAAAGCCATGTGTTCTTATTTTTTCGATGCTAAAAAAAGATAATAAAACCAAAAATGGCACTAATCTTGCCAAGAAATTCCATGCTCTTTGCGCTCAAGTTTGGAGATTTGAGTAATTTTGCAGTTTGTATAGCTAATTTTGACGACAAGAAGTCTACATATCATTTTGGTTCTGGTCGTGGCGATGACGCTGCTACCAGCCTTGTTGCATGGACAGGAGCCTGTTAGAGGGTTAGACCTGACCCACGCGGTGGACTCTATCGTCAAGGCGGAGGGCGATTCGCTTGCTCCAGTTACAACTTCGCGACGCGACACCAGCCGATTTGTGCGTGAATTTGTGGATTTGGATCACATTGTGGAGTTCAATGCCAAGGATAGTATCATCCTTTATGGCCGCAATCATGCGACAATGTATGGTGGCAGCAAGATTCTATATGGTGACATCGACATGAGCGCGTCCCAGATCAGCATGGACATGGACAGTAGCCAGGTACATGCCATCGGCGTGCTTGACAGCATCGGTGATCTCATCGGCAATCCCGTCTTCAAGGACAACAGCGGCGAGTATGAGTCCAAGGAGATGAAATACAATTTCAAGACCAAGCGTGGCTATATCACCGACATTGTCACCGAGCAAGGCGAAGGATACCTTACTGGTGGCATTACCAAGAAGACCGAGGACGACTACTATTACATCAAGGACGGACGCTACACTACCTGCGACGACCATGAACATCCGCACTTCTACTTCCAGCTCACTAAAGCCAAAGTAAAACCCAAAAAGAATGTGGTCACGGGACCGGCCTACATGGTGCTGGAAGACTTGCCTCTGCCCATTGCCTTGCCCTTCGGCTTCTTCCCCTTCAGCGAGAAGTATCAGAGCGGTATTCTTGTCCCCACCTTCGGCGAGGACTACAATCGTGGATTCTATTTGCGCAACGGTGGATATTACCTGGCGCTCAGCGAACATGCCGATCTGGCCCTGACGGGTGAGATTTACACGCGTGGCTCATGGGGTCTGTCAGCACAGTCGTCCTATGCCAAGCGCTACAAATACTCCGGTTCATTTAGTGTCAACTACTTGACAACGGTAACGGGTGAGAAGGGTGATCCCGATTACAACAAGATGCGTAACTTCCAGGTGCTGTGGAACCATTCCCAGAATCAGAAGGCCAACCCCTACATGACATTCTCGGCGAGCGTGAACTTTGCCACGACAGGCTATGCCCGTAACAGCTTGAACACTTATTACACCAACGCTTTCACCGAGAACACCAAGAGCAGCACCATCAACCTGACTTACAAGATTCCCAACAGCAAGTGGTCTTTCTCGGCGAATGCCAACATATCACAGCGAACTGCCGACTCGACAATTACCGTTTCATTCCCCAACTTCACGGTCAGCTTGAGTCAAACTGCGCCTTTCAAGCGCAAGCGTGTTGTAGGTGAAGAGCGATGGTATGAGAAAATCAAAATCAGTTATACTGGAAAATTCCAGAACTCGTTAACTGCCAAGCAGGACGAGTTCCTCCACAAGAGTTTGGTCAAGGATTGGCGCAACGGCATGAGCCACACACTTCCTATTCAGGCTACTTTCAACGTGATGAAGTATTTCAACATCACGCCATCCATCACCATGAACGACAGGATGTACACCAACAAGATACGTCAGCAATGGGACCCTAACGCAAGTGCAGTTGTCAGGGATACCACCTATGGATTCTATAATGTCTTTGACTTCAACTTCTCTGTCTCGCTCAGTACCAAGGTGTATGGATTTTTCAAGCCTCTGAAGTTCCTGGGCAAGTTCAGTGAAAAGTTGCAGATGGTGCGACATGTGATGACTCCTATGATATCTTTCTCGGCTGCACCCGACTTCGGGGCCCCCTTCTGGGGATACTATGGCAACTATGACAGGATCGATAGGAATGGAACCGTCACCCCTGTCAGATACAGTTATTTCCAGCACGGCATGTACGGAGGTGGCCCAAACGGCAAGTCCGGTACCTTGACATTCAACATATCCAACAACTTGGAGGCTAAGGTGAAAAGCGAGAATGACAGCACAGGGTTCAAGAAGATATCATTGATTGAGAATTTAACGCTCTCACAATCTTGTAACTTGGCTGCCGACTCAATGAAGTGGAGCAACCTCAACACCAGCATCATGTTGCGCCTTGTCAAGGGATTCAACCTCAACCTAAGTGCCACGTGGGACGTTTATAAGTATGCCCTTAACGAGAATGGAGCCCCGGTGCGCATCAACAAGTTACGACTGTTCAACGGTGGTGGCTGGGGCCGATTGGCCAGTACCGGCACCTCATTCTCTTACACGTTCAACAACGATACATTCAGGCGTAAGAAGAACAGCAAGCAAGAAAACCAACAGTCCCAAAACAACATCAGGAGGGAGGAGAACAATAACGGCGAAGAAGATGAAGAGGGTAAAACAGGACCGACTACCGACCTGGAACTCATTGACGGCTACGCCAAGTGGGATTGTCCGTGGAGTTTGACCGTCAACTACTCATTGTCCTACGGGTATGGCCAGTTCAATTATAAAAAGCTGGAATACAACGGCAAGTGGACCCAGAATCTAAGCTTTAATGCCACCATTCGTCCAACGCGCAACTGGTCCATATCGGCCTCGGCAAGCTACAATTTCGACACCCATAAGATAGCCTACATGAACTGCAATATCTCTCGACAGATGCACTGTTTCGAGATGAGCGCCAGCTTCGTGCCTGTCGGACCCTACAAGAGCTATAACTTCCACATCGCTGTCAAGTCTTCTATTCTGCAGGATGTGAAGTATGACAAACATTCCAGCTTTAATAATGGCGTCACTTGGTATTAAACAAGCGTTCCTGTGCATCTTGATGTTACTCGGTGTGGCCTTGCCGATGAGAGCTCAGGAAATGAATTTCCTCTATGATGGAGATCTGCTCTTCTGCTGTACCGACACTGCCAATGCCATTACCGATGTCACCACTGGCGTTGAAGGCCTTAGCATTGACCACGTGGCTGTGGTTTACCGTGTTGCCGACGAAGATGAATCGTTATATGTCATCGAGGCTGTGAAGCCCGTTGTCAAGATAACTCCCATTGACACGTTCATGTATGAGAACCCTCGCCTGCTGGTGGCCAGAGTGAATGTGGATGTTGATATCAAAGAATCTGTCAAGCGCTGTCTTGAGATGGTGGGTAAGCCTTACGATGACCTGTATCTGCCAGGAGACAGCGCCATCTATTGCAGCGAATTGGTGCAACTCAATTTCGTCAACCATCAGGGAATCCTGGTCTTCAATCCTGTCCCCATGTCTTTCCACGATGCCACGGGTGAAATCACCCAGTACTGGCAAGAGTTTTATCGGGGTAGGGGGATGACAGTCCCTGAAGGCGCTCCTGGCACTAATCCGGGGGAATTGTCCCGTCGTCAGCAACTCACGATTATAGGCTCACTGACCAAGAATGAACTGGATTTCAAATCTCCTTGAGTGACATTAATATTCACGATAGAACCCTAAAACACTAGAGCGCCAGAAAAAGTAGAAAAAACTGACAATTGAAAACCAACAACTGAAAACTTTTTACTATCTTTGTAGATTGTTAACTGAATAACCTCCAGCATTGGGTACTATCATATCCATATTAATTGGTTGTGTGTCAATAGGCATTATCCTGTCGGCACCCATGGGACCTATTGGTATCCTGTGCATTCAGCGTACGCTCAACAAGGGACGCAGGTCGGGTTTCTTTACCGGCGTTGGAGCTGCTGTCAGTGATTTGTTCTACTGTCTGCTCGTGGGCTTGGGCATCTCACTGGTCACTGATTTCATCGCTGACCATGTCAATTTCCTGCAAATTGTGGGCAGTGTCATCCTGATTGTCTATGCCCTTTACATGATTTTCCATAACCCGGTAAGCCAGATTAAGGAGAATCTGGACCAACGTGACGACCGCTGGCGCGATACTGTCACGGGTTTCCTTTTCACCTTGAGCAACCCGCTCATCATGTTCCTGATTATCCCCCTGTTCGCACGTTTCAGCTTTCCCTTGCCGGAATATAAGTTCTACCACATTATCTTCGGTTACTTGTCCATAGTGCTTGGAGCACTGATTTGGTGGTCGGTCATCACTTTCTTTGTCGACAAGGTGCGCACCCACTTCAACATCCGCTCCATGTGGCTCATCAACCGCATCATAGGCATCATCATTATCATCCTCTCCTGTTACGGCCTGGCCACCGGCATTATCGCCTACCTCCAGCAACTCCACATCATCTGATATCTTTATTCTCTAACATATTCATATAATGAGGGACAACACGGTCGTGTTGCCCCTCATTAATGATAACTGTCTTGGATGATTAGTACGTCTTAACTTCGACTTCCTCCTTGAGGGCTGCAGCGGCGTTGGCTGCCAAGGCCGACATTTCGTCCTCACCGGGATAGATGTGCACGGGAGCCATCCAGCCGATACGCTTCTTCAGTTCCTCGGTCATGTAGTTCCAATAGGCGATACCGCCGGTGATGATGATGGCATCGATCTTGCCGCACAACACAGCACCCTTCTCGGCAATAGCCTTTGCAATATGGTAGATCATCGCATTGATGACGAGTTTAGCATTCTCGTCACCTGCATTCATGCGTTTCTCGGCCTCAATCATGTCGGTGGTCCCCAAGTGTGCGAACACGCCACCCTTACCGGATATCATCTTAAGGATTTCTTCTTTGGTATACTCACCGCTGAAGCACAAGTCGACGAGGTCACGGGCAGGAAGACTACCGGCACGCTCAGGTGAGAACGGACCTTCACCGTCCAAGGCGTTATTCACATCAACAGCACGGCCATGATCGTGAGCAGCTACCGAGATGCCACCACCCAGGTGAGCGACGATGAGGTTCAAATCCTCGTAGTTCTTACCGTTTTCCTTGGCAAAGCGACGTGCGATGGCGCGCTGGTTCAATGCGTGCCAGATGCTTTGACGCTTGAACATGGGCAGGCCGCACACGCGGGCATAGTCGTTCAACTCGTCGGTCACAACGGGGTCAGCGATGTAGCAAGGGCAGCCAAGACCCTTTGCAATCTCACGGGCAATGACGCAGCCCAGGTCACAAGCGTGCTGATGCTCGCTGGCATAGGTGGCCTGAATCATGTTTTCGTTCACTGCATACACACCACCGGGAATGGGCTTGGTCAAGCCACCACGGGCCACCACTGCATCAAACTCGACAGGAATGCCTGCTTTTTCCAGTTCACCCAGAATCATCTTGCGACGGAAGTCAAACTGGTCGATAACCTTGGCATACGGAGCGAGCTCTTCGGCTGCATGGCGGATAACTTTAATGAGGCGGGGTTCGCCATCTTCAACGACTGCCATCTTGGTGGAAGTGGAACCCGGATTGATGACTAATATTTTCATTGTATTATATTAATAAAGTATTATGTTATTTTTAATGTATTAAATCTTAAGAATTGCGCGTATAAAACATCTCAGATAGCGTCATTTATAGTCGCTTTTACTCAGCAGCCATGGTGGCTACTGCCAAACTATAGAATTTGGACTGAGCGCTGTCGGCACGTGAGGGAACCACGGCAGGACACTTGGCACCCAGCAGCAAGCCTGCGGTGCTGGCACCGGCAAACAGCGTGATTGCCTTATAGAAAACATTACCGGCCTCGATGTCGGGCATGATGAGCACATCACTGTCGCCCTGCAGGGGAGAGGTCAGGCCTTTGGCTTCCATGGCATGCATGCTGCAAGCGCACTTGGCATCCAGAGGTCCGTCAACGATGCATTTGCCGAGCTCGCCGTTCTTAGCCATCTCAATGATTACGGGATAGTCCTCGGTGAACGGGAAGTGCTTGCCATTGACTTTCTCGGTGCAGTGGATAAGGGCAACCTTAGGCTCCTCGACACCAAAGTTGCGTGCCACGTTGGACATGTATTTCACCATCTCCACACGCTGTGCCTGGTTGGGATAGGGAATCACTGCCGCATCGGTGAAGATAAGGAATTTGTGGTAAGAGGGGATTGATGCCACGGCAGCGTGGGTCAGCACGTTACCCTTGGGCAGAATACCCGTTTCCTTGTTCAGGACAGCACGCAGCAGGTTATCGGTGTTGATAAGACCTTTCATCAGCACGTCGGCCTTGTCTTCACGCACGAGAGCGACAGCCTTGGCAGCAGCGTCATCGGCGTCGGTGGCGTCAACAAAACTCATGCTGGCAGCAAAAGGCTTCAAGGCCTCATTGGCTTTGAGCTTTTCTTCACAACCCACAAAGATGGCTTCGATAAAACCAGCTTCGAGTGCCTGAGCACAAGCGGCAGGGGTTTTCTCATCAGCGGCCCAAACGACGGCCACACGTTTCTTCACATTGTTCTCTTTGAGATGAGCAAGTAACTCATCAAAATTCTTAATGGTATTCATTAATGTTTAGTATAAAGAAGTTAATGGTTTTGAATGCCCAAAATTACTACTTTTTCGCAACATACCACAATTTTTTTTCAACAACTTAAAAAAAATGACTACATTTGCATAATCTTGGTAATGCCTGTGCAGTAGATTACATGATTTCGTTGTCCCAGACATATCCAAGGAATACTTTAGAACTCAATATTTAATGCGCTATAATTATGATACTTAACGGATTATTGGCTATCTTTAACCTGGGTCCAGGTGAGCTGATCGCAATCGTTCTCATTGTGTTGCTGCTCTTCGGCGGCAGGAAAATACCTGAACTCATGCGCGGCTTGGGAAAAGGCGTTAAGAGTTTCAAGCAAGGGATGAACGAGGTCGAGGATGAATTGAAGAAACCCCTTGAAGAACTCGACGAGAAAGACAAGCCCGGAGCTCGTCCCGATAACCCAATCAGCTGATTAACACTAGTAATGGCCCAGGAGCAACCTCAATTGCAGGAAATGTCCTTCTGGGACCACATCGACGCCTTGCGTTCGGTGCTGGTTCGTGTGGTCGTTGTCCTTGTCGTGGCGACCATAGGCTTGTTTTGTGTGATGCCCAACATTTTTGATGCTGTGATCCTTGCCCCATGTCATGGTGACTTTGTGTTGTACCGCTTCTTTGAGCGCATCACATCATCGGTATCATGGTTACCGCAGTTCTCTACTGATGGGTTCCATGTCGAACTGATTAATATCAAGCTGGCATCGCAGTTCTTCATCCATATGTCCACATCGTTTTGGCTGGCACTGGTGTTGACATTTCCTTTTGTACTGTATCAGTTGTGGATGTTTGTGGCTCCTGCCCTTTATCCTAATGAAAAACATGGGGTCAAGCTAGCCTTTTTTATCGGTTGCCTGATGTTCTTCCTGGGTGTGGCAGTGGGCTACTATATTGTGTTTCCTGTCACCTTGCGTTTCCTCGCCGACTATCATGTCAGCCTGATGGTGCCTAACCAGATTTCACTTGACAGCTACATGGACACCTTTCTGATGCTTATCTTTATCATGGGCATCATTTTTGAACTGCCGTTGATGGCGTGGTTGTTAGGTGTCTTGGGAATTCTACATCGTGACTTCTTCAAGCGTTATCGCCGTCACGCCATTGTTGCCCTCCTTGTCCTTGCAGCCATCATTACTCCAACAGGCGACCCCTTTACCCTGATGGTGGTCTTCCTGCCCATTTATCTCCTTTACGAAGTCAGTGCCTATCTTGTTCCCAAGTCAGTACCTGCTGACTCCTGACGTCCTTGTCCTGCGCTCGACAGAAACATGAAAAACCACTAACTGAAATCAGTAATTTGTCTTATTTTTTGTCTTTTTTTCCAAAAAAAAACAACAATTACACTAATTTATTAAATTATTTGAATTATTTTTGTAAAAAATTTTAGGAAGCATACAGATTCGTGTTCTTGTTACCCAATAGTCTCGAATTTTGTTTGTGATTTAAACCCAACAAAGTAACCAAAATTGATCATAACCGTTTTAACTCCATTTTTTATATTAACCAAAATTATTAGTTTTATGAAGAAATTATTATTCTTATTGTTAACGCTAACTGTAGCAATTTCTGCTTCAGCAGGCATTGATCAAGCCCGTAAAGTCAGGAGGATTGCCCCCAAGGCTCAGCCCCAGAAAGGTGTGATGATGCAGACCGCAAAACACACCAATTACGTGACTCCTTTTGCGAAGCCCGCGACAGCGTTCAAGGCTCCTGCCAAGGTGGACATTCCCGCTGGTTATTGCGCAGTTACTCTTGAAGCCCATTTGGTATGGTATTCTGAAGAGACACCTGATTACAGCGGATATCAGATGCTGTTAGATGCCGATGCTACTGCCTATGGCGTAGATTTTGAGCCTACAGGTGGTAGTGGTACCTTCACTGGTAGTTATTCTAATTTTGAGTACAAGATTCCTGAAAATGCTGACCCCGATCTCGATACTGAGAACATCGTTAACGACGGCAGTGTGACGATTCTGATTCCCGCAGGAACCTATGACTATGTCATTGTTAATCCCACTCCTAACGACAGGCTCTGGATTGCTTCCAATTATGGTAATGTAGGTGGCCGTGGTGATGACTTTACATTCTATGAGGGTGTTGACTACAGATTCACATTAGCACTTGGTGATAATGGTAATGACTTTGTTACTCTCACCGCTATTGAGCCCGGCAGGGCAATCACCACTCCCGAGAACCTGAATGTTCATCCCGGTGATGTCTATGCAAACGTGGTATGGGATGACAACGACGACGTGGCTTGGAACCTGCGCTGGCGCCCCTGGACCGATACCGGTGCTAGCGGCGGCGGCGTCTTCTGGGACTTCCCCGTTGATGACCTCAGCTGGCTTTCTGATTGGTATACTGTAGATGTGGATGGTGACGAACATAACTGGGAACCGACATACCTTGACTCAGAATACACCAATGCTGGTTGGTACTCTGAGTCCTACACCTCTGATTATGAATCATTAGATCCCGACAACTGGCTGATTTCGCCTGAGGTAACACTCAATGGTACGCTGACTTTCACCCTCGGTGGCGTATATCGTTACCCCGATCACATGGGTGTATTTGCTGTAATTGGTTGGGATCCTGAGACTGGCTATGCTCCCACTGAGTCAGACCTGATCTACATTGGCGATTACTATTGCTCAGACACTGAGTCTGAGACCACGATTACCGCCGATTTGAGCCAATTCGACGGTCAGGTAGGTCGCCTCATCTTCCGCCACTATGACAGCTACGACTGCTACTATCTTTACATCGACAACATCCAGATCGGTGAGGTTATTGAGCCCGCTCCCTGGAACTACGTTAACGGCATCGACGCTACCAACTACAGGATCGAGGATCTGACTCCCAACACCAAGTATGAGGTACAGGTACAGGCTGATGGTATGGTATTCGATTCTGAATGGACCAACATCGTTGAGTTCACCACGCTGGCCGAAATGCCCAATGTTTACATCTTGGGTGAGGTGAATGAGCAAGGCTGGGCTCCCAATGCTGGTACGCAGATGACCTATGATGCTGAGGACAACCTCTACACTGCTACCGTAACCCTCGATGGCCGCAATGACGGCTACAACTACTTCAGCTTCACCACTGAGCTGGCCATGTACGACGACGGTGGTAGCTGGGATTACATTAAGCCGTTCCGCTTCGGTGCTGTTAGCGAAGGTGACTTCGAGTTCATGCCTCAGTATGACGGTCAGCCTATCGACATCACCTATGAAAACGGTCAGGCATTCAAGGTTCCCGCAGGTGAGTATGATATTGTTGTTGACCTCGCTAACATGAAGGCCATCATCACCAGCAAGGGCGTTGTTCCTGAGGTTTTGAAGGGTGACGTGAATGACGACCATGTGGTGAACATCAGCGATGCTATCGCTCTGATCACCGCCATCCTCAACAGTGATTTGACTGGCATCAACATCGCTAACGCTGACGTTGACGAGAGCACTGAGATCAACATCACCGATGCTATCAAGCTCATCAACTACGTGCTGAATGAGGAATGGTAATTCCAGATGATTGACCAGAGGTGATAACCTCTCAAGTCAAGAATAAAACATGATTGTGGGGACAGGTCTTATGTGGCCCGTCCCCACTTTTTTTAGAGTAATGGCACTATCGGATACTCTCACGTGTAGAGCTGACCACATGAAGCCACTTCGTTGCTTCTCAAGAGGCAACATGCTCACTAATTACAGCTTACAGTAATCAAAAATCAGAATTAATTTGGAGATTTCAGGAAAATAGTGTTACTTTGTCACTAAATTCATGAATTAACCAACAATTGTTTAACAATTCTAAGTTTAATTGCTCTATGAAGAATATTACTTTATCTTTTGTGATGTTGATATCCTGTGGATTCACCTTAATGGCTCAAAACAATGTGCCTAAGCCGATGAACCCACTAGCCGATTGTTTTTACGAGTATGGTGCAGATGCTGCCGAATTTGGCATCAACGAATTCAACTATCAAATCTTCCCCGAAGATGTAGACGGCAATGCATTGGATCCCGAGAAGTTGTCATTCAGTATCTTTACCGATTTTGATGAAATTTTCACGTTTGATGCTGAGACATATTACAATGATCACAATGTTGATTTCTGGGCCGACGGTGTGGACAGGACTGAACTTCCTTATTTGATTCGGGATTACGATCCTTTCTTCACGATCTGGTCAACTCCATTTTTCAAGTCGACTGATCCTTCACTGCCGGCCAGTGAGCGGCTGTTCCAGTGGAGAATCGGCCTACAGGTTTACTACACCGATAATGGCGTGAAAACCGCATCCGATATTGTCTACGTGGAATTGAAAGATGAGAATTACTCACCCCCTTATAATGGTGTTTTCCCCAAGCCTGTGACCATGTTGGGCGACGTCAATGAGGACGGAGAAGTCAACATCAGCGACGCCATTGTCTTGATTAATTTCATCTTGAATGACGAGGCACAACAGCCCTTCAACAAGTTCAATGCTGACGTCAATAATGACGACGCCCACAGCATCACTGATGCTATTGAACTGATTGGCATCGTGTTGAATACAGTTTAGACTTATTACCTGCCATCTGGCATTAATGACAGGGATGCGCCACACACAATAATGGCGCATCCCTGTGTTCTTTTATTGTCATCAAGAATGAGCGTTACCAATTAATAACCAATATATTATCACATGTTTAACTATGTTTACATTGATACAAAAATAAGTTAAAGATGGTACTTGATAAATGCCGTAAAGAAAGTATTTTGTACCTTTGCAATCTCAATATCAGGTGAATGAGGCGTGTTTGCTGCCAAAATTGGTAGTTATTACGACATCCTCGATTAATAAAAACAAACCATAAATAGTCGAGCACGATATTCACCGTACAAGAGCTATAGTATAATCTGGATAGGCGATTGATATTAATATCGTTATGCCCATCCCGATATAATTTTATGGACTAAATAATTATAGAATGATGATTGATTATTGCTCACGCATATTTCATGATATGGCTGCAACCACAAGATTTTCTCTACAGCCCGGTTGCAGACGCGCGCTTGGGGTAATTGTGTTGTTGGTCGGACTGATGTTCTCTCCGATGACCATCAATGCCCAACTGAAAAAAGGCACGACAACTCCTAAATATAATGTGGTGCCTGATTCCTACAATTTCTTGATCCACACACCGGCAGATTATGCTCCCAACGACCATAAGTCGCCGCTGGTGATCTTCCTGCATGGTCGCAGCCTGTGTGGCCGCAACCTGAATATGGTGAAAAAATATGGTGTCATTGATGCCATCGAGAGAGGGAAGATTGTGCCTGCCATTGTCTTGGCTCCACAAAATCCCGGTGGCGCCTGGAATGCTCGCAAAATCAACGATTTGATCAATTGGACAGCAAAACACTATGCTGTGGATACCACCCGCATCTATGTCCTTGGCATGAGCCTTGGCGGATATGGCACAATGGATTTTGTCGCAGCCTATCCACACAGGGTGGCTGCCGCAATGGCTCTGTGCGGCGGATGTTATGCCAAGAATATGGATGGGCTTGGAGAAGCACCTTTATGGATCATGCATGGCACAGCCGACCGTGCCGTGCCCATCAGCGAGTCGAAACGCGTGGTGAACTACCTGAAACAGAAAGGCAAAACCAACCTGTTGAGATATGATTGGATCAGTGGCGGTTCACACGGCTTGCTGGCACGACTGTTTTATCTGCAGCAGACCTACGACTGGTTGTTCTGCCACGACTTGAGACAGAAGCCCAGAGAAGTGGACCGCAACTTCAACATCACCCAACAGGACCTCAAGGATGTTTACAGTGAACTCAAGTGGTTCAAGGACATGTTTGAATACGACTGATCCTCTTATTCCCGATTTCATAGATTTCTGACATGCATTTCACGTTCAAATCGAGTATTGTTATTGCTGTCGCGTTATGCCTCGCCACTTGTTCAGCTGGAACCAGTGCAAAATCTGATGTTTCGCAAGACAGCGTGCCCGCTAAACAGGATTCAATAGTTAAGGAGGTCACCATGACCTTCACCGGTGATGTGATGATGGGAACCAATTTCCCCAAGGATTACATTACACCCGACCGTGGCAAGACATTGTTTAAAGACTGTAAGGATATCTTGCGTCAGGCCGACTTATCCATCGTTAACCTTGAAGGAACCTGCTATGACGGAACCGATGGAGAGTTGCGCAAGATGACCAATCCCAAGACGTACTATATCTTCCGCATGCCCGGTGACCACGCCCAGCACTTGGCTGATGCCGGTGTTGATGCTGTCAATATGGCAAACAATCATTCCTTTGACTTTGGTATGACAGGACGCCGCAACACGCTCAAGACGATGGAGAGTGTCGGAATCAAAGTCGTTGGCCTGCGTGATATGGCCGAGTATGCCGTGTTGGAGAGGAATGGTGTGAAATTTGTTTATCTGGGTTTTGCCGCTTCTTGCACCAAGGTTTTGGATATGCTCGACCAGGCCGAAGTGGACAAGATGATAGACAAATGTAAAAGCTTGGGCGATGTGCTCATCGTCAGCTTTCATGGTGGAGCCGAAGGGACCGACCACTTGCATGTGCCCATGAAGACCGAAATCTATGTGGGTGAGAACCGCGGCAATGTCTATGAGTTCGCACATCATTGCATCGATAAGGGAGCCGACATTGTTATCGGACACGGTCCCCATGTGCCGCGCGCGTTGGAACTGTATAATGGACACCTGATTGCCTATTCGTTGGGAAACTTCTGCGCTCCTTACCGCATGGGGACAAGGGGAGCGACAGGACTGGCTCCGTTGCTGCAGGTGACGTTGAACACCCAGGACGGCACATTCATGAAAGGCCAAATTTACTCCTATAAACAGATACAAGGTGTGGGACCCCGCAGCGACAGCACCAATGGTGCCGCTGAACTGATGAGAGATCTGACGCAGAAGGATTTCCCCAATACAAAACTGAGCATTAATGCCAACGGACAGATTGAACTGAAATGAGAAAATCAATATTATCACTGATGCTGATTCTTGTCGTGACCCTCTTGTGGTCTTGCGGCAACATGAGTAATAAAGGTAACAAGAGTGGTGTGGACTCCGATTCCATTAAACGGGAAATCGTCGATAACACCCCATTGCCATCCACACCCCAGGAGTCGGCCAAAGGAATCGTCTACAGTGTCACGGTGTTTGACACCGCACATGATGGACGTATTGAAAATCTGAAGAACATGTATGCGGGAGCGCCGGGATTCTTCACATTCCGCGGCAGTTCCCTCCGTGATGCCGACTTCGGAGGTAAAGTGAAAGGCAAACCCACCAAGATTGTTGAAGTTTGGAGATTCACGACAGAATTCGATAACACCAAGACTTCGCTCGGCACTTGGGGCGGAGGAACTGGCTGGACTGGCGAACCTGTTTATGTGCATTGGTCTGCCGACAAGGTGCAGCAATGGCGCAATAATCCCAAAGCCATGTTGACGCCCGACTTCGACGAGGAGGAAATCATGCTCGGCTCGCTGTGCGGATATGTTTATTTCATTAACTTCAAGACGGGTAAGTCATCACGCCAGCCGCTGGATGTTACCAATCCGGTGAAGGGAAGCATTAGTCTTGATCCCACACTTAACGGCAATCTGTATGTTGGTCAGGGAATTCCCAAGGAAAGGCCGATGAATCAGATGGCTATAGACCTCAATAGCCGTGAAATCACCTATAAGTCAGGTCAAGACAGCAATGCCTGGAAAGGGTGGGGCGCATCCGACTCTTCACCAATCCGCATCGGACAGTTCCTGTTCTGGCCCAGCGAGAACGGAACTCTTTACAAGTACCTGATAACGGGTAACACAATCATTAAGCACTCTACCCTCAGACTCCATCCTTCAGATGACAATGCGACCGGTGTAGAGAACAGCTTGTGTGCCTACAAGAATTATGGCTATTTCGGAACCAATCATGGTGACATCTACTGCGTTGACTTGAACACGTTGACGCCTATCTGGCACTATGACAATCACGATGACATTGATGCGTCCATCGTCTGTGAAGTGGAGGATGGCACACCATATATTTACTGTGGTTGTGAAGTCGACCAGCAAGGCGATGTCGGTACATCCTATCTCGTTAAACTTGATGGACTCACGGGCAAGACTGTCTGGGAGGACAAGTTCGAGTGCAACAAGCTGATACTTGGCGAGAAGCATTTTGACGGGGGGCTGTACAGCACACCGTTGATGGGTAAAGGGGATTGCAGCGACTTGATGTTCTTCAATCTCTGTCAATACGGCACAAAGAATCAGGCCGACTTCATGGCCGTGAATCGTAAGACCGGAAAGGTGGTCTACAATAAACGACTGCGCAGTTTCGCATGGTCATCACCCGTGGGTTTCCTCAACGAGGATGGCAAGCAATATATCTTTGCAGGTGACTCTAACGGTTTTGCTTATCTGATTGAGGGCATCACCGGTGAGATTCTGTTCACCGAGCACATGGTGGGCAATTTCGAGAGTTCTCCTGTAGTCATCGGCAATGACCTGGTGGTGGGTTCACGCGGTCAAATTATTCATAAGTTCAGGATTGAGTAAACATGGCAAACAGGATTCTATCAATTATATTCACGTTACTGTTGTGCTGCTTCCCCGCTGTTGCTCAAGAGGTTGTTGAGGACGAGCAGGAGGTGCTGGAAGAAGTCCTGGAGCTGCAGGACTCTCTCGAGGTAGAGATACCCAGGGAGCCGATGTTACCGGCCGACAGTTTGAGGTATGTTGTTGACAAGTGGTTGAACAAGGACAATTACACCACGACCAAGACTGCCTACAGGACGGTGAAACGCAAGCGCAAACGGGTAACAGTCCCCTATACTGTTACTTCAAAACGCAACTTCTCGGTCGGTTGCTGTATCTATGACCTTACTGCCGACTCGATGTTATATATCAAGAACCCTGACAGAATGATGATTCCTGCCAGTACACAGAAGTTGTATATAGCCACAGCCATGCTCTTCAAGCGCGGCAAGAGCTACACGTTCAACACCTGTGCCTATTCCGATGGACTGGAGAAAACCGATTCAGCGGGCAGGAAGTACCTTGACGGGAATATTTACGTCCTCACCTCATGCGACCCAACGCTTGAAAAGGCGACGGCCTATCAGATTCTTAAAGATATCGAGTCGCTGGATGTTGATTCCATCAACGGGCAAATCATCCAATGTGTCACTCCCAAGACCAGTCGAGTCGACCTGGCAGAAGATGGCTTCGCCAAATCTATCATTAAATCACTCGAGCGGGACAGCATTGGATTACTTGAACACTCGCCATCTATCGGTGGACGATTGGACCGCAGGATGTGGTGCATGTCACGATTGAAGACTCCGCTCGACGATGTTCTTGAGAGAATGCTGCGCAGCAGCAACAACACCTATGCCGAATGTGTCCTATTGAACCTCTGTGAGGACAATGACGAATGGTCTTACAGCGACTGTAAGGATGTGGTGAGAGAGATGGTCAACAAGGTTTACCGCAAGTATAATCGCGAGAAGGTAGACCTGAGCACATCTTACTACAATATCCAAGACGGAAGCGGCTTGTCGTTCAGCAACAAGACGTCAGCCCGTTCTCAGGTTGATCTGTTGCGCTTCATCTATGCCGACAAGCGATTGTTCAATGCGATTTATCCTCACTTGCCGCGCGCCGGCGTGACCGGCACCTTGTCAAAGCGCATGACCGGCGGACCTGCCTATGATAATGTGCGGGCCAAGACAGGTACGGTAAGGAATACGGCCACACTGTCGGGTTATGTCACGACAGCCAATAAACACCGCATTGCTTTCTCTATCCTGATTAATGATTGCCCCGACAAGGGATTTGCCAGGGGGCTTCAAGACAAAATCTGTCAACTGATAGCCGGCCTCGACCTGTAAAAAACGGGCTCCCTTGGGATACTTACCCCTATGGTTACATCAATGCCACAAATTAAAATCGCTAGTCTTTAAGGGTGGCCAGCTGCTTTGGGTCACCCACAATCCACAGGATGTCTCCAGCCCGGAAAGTCAAGTCGGGGGTGGGGGAGATATAGTTGTCATCACCCCGTTGCACAGCCACAAGCAAGGCACCATAGTCTTCGCGCAATCGGGCATTCTCCAATTGTATACCAACAATCGGGGAGTTTTCTCCGATAGCGAAATGAATGAACTTCACATCAAGGTTGGGAGTCTCAACGATGTTGCTTTGAGCTTCGACGAGAGGTAACATGCGTTGAATCTGATCCTCGGTTCCAATCACACCCAAAACATCGCCTGGGAAAATGCGCATGTCACCCGACGGGACGGGATATCTCTTTCCACCACGCTGGATGTTGACCAGATTCACGCCATAACGTGTTCGCAAATCCAGGTTTCGCAACCGATCACCGATAAAGGGACACTCCTGTCCAACGGTCATATAAGCCAGGTGCAGGTCACTCACCAGATTGTTTTCGTGTCCTGTGCGACGATTCTCCCGCTCATTGATATTGTTGATGAAACGTTTCTCGATGTTAACGGTACGACGCTTGAGTGGCGTGGGCACTGTCAGAATAAGGACAAGTCCCAAACCCACAAGCAGCAAAGCTACCATCATCGATACGGGACCGGAATAAACGCCATCCAGGATGGACGTGGTGAAGATGAGGGACAGCACGACACTCAAGATTGACATCAATACCATCGGAACGTAGGAGACAGTCCCCTGGGCCTCGACGAGCTGTTCCTGCTCGCTGCGCTTGACTGTGGGCATGATGATGGCAGTGATGAATGGAGAAATAATGGCCAGGGTGATGACTACACTTGCAAGCCGTCCCCACGCGTTGTCACCCAGCAATTTGAGCACAGCAGGCATCAGGTATGTTCGGCATACGATAATAAGGGTGATAATGATGACGGAGTAGAGTATGAGCCTGATTATAAAACGTTTCACGATTGACTTCCACAACATGCGGGTTTCATTACTCTCACTCTCGGTCGCATCCTTACTGTAGCCGTTGAGCAGGCGGGTCCAACTCTTTGGCAATATTTTGTAGAGCATGTTGTAACAAGGCACTGCCTGTTTGATAAAAAACGGCGTGGTAAACGTCGTGATGACCGACACGGCAACGATAATCGGGTAGATGCTTTGGTCAAGCACACCCAGACCAGTACCCAATGTTGCGATGATGAATGAGAACTCACCGATCTGTGTCAGCGAGAACCCCGATTCCATCGCCAGCTTGAGCGGTTGCCCCGTGGCAAGCATGCCGAAGGTGCCGAACAAAATCATGCCCACAATCACGACCACGGCAAGTAGGGCTATGACGCCCCAATGCTGCGTCATGACCGAGGGATTAACCATCATGCCCACCGAGATGAAGAACACGGCACCAAACAGGTCTTTGACCGGAGAGATGAGCCGCTCGATGCGCTCTGCTTCGATGGTACCCGCCATGATAGAGCCCATGACGAACGCGCCCAATGCGGCCGAGAAACCCGATTTGATGGAAAACAAAACCATCGCAAAGCACAATCCCATCGCAATGATAAGCATCTGTTCATCGCTGATGTAGCGCCTGAACCGCTTGAACACCGTCGGAATGATAAAAATGCCCACGGTGAACCACATGATAAGGAAGAACGACAACTTGAGGACACTGGTTAACATCTCACCGCCATGGACGCTGTTGTTCAAGGCAATGGATGACAGAATCACCATCAAGACCACAGCAAAGAGGTCTTCGACAATGAGCACGGCAAAAGTCATCGGGACAAAGCGACGTTGCCGCATGTTGAGGTCGGTCAACGCCTTGATGATGATGGTGGTCGACGACATGGAAATCATACCGCCAAGGAAGATGCTGTTCACCAATCCGTAGCCCAGGAACTTGCCGACGACAAACCCCAGACTCATCATGCCCAATACAATAATGAGTGCCGTGATGATGGCAGAACCGCCCACATCAATCAATTTCTTGAAACTGAATTCCAATCCCAATGAGAACAGCAGCACGATAATGCCTATCTGTGCCCAAAACTCTATATTCGCTTCCACCACAACCGAAGGCAGCAGCGCAAAATGGGGACTGGCAAGAAAACCTGCCACAATATAGCCCAAAACAACGGGCTGTTTCAACATCTTGAAAATGACCGTGGCAATAGCTCCCAGTACCAAAATGAGCGCCAAGTCGCTGATCAGACTATTGATATCGAGTGTTTCCATTATTCTCAGTTTCTCGTTTTACTAATAGTCTTTAATGACCTTAGAAACCTTAAAGACCTTAGGGACTTAAATAAGATGAAGAAATCACATGTTCATCTCATTGGTTATAGTGATGGATATGGCATCCAGTTTATCCTTCATGTCATTGAACATGGCGGGCACGTTGACATTGCCGGTGCTACGCACCATGAAGTTGACGATGGTGACCTTGTTTTCATAGTCAAACTTCATGAACTCATCACTGATGTGGATATCGTTATCCTCAATAACGGCACGCGCGGGCTGGATATCATCAAGTATGCCATGCATCTTGACACGGATGATTTTGGACTTCCACAAGAAGTTGTGGCGCAACTCAATGCGTTCAATATTGACAAGGACAAAAATGATGAGTACTGTAGCAATGATACTGATGAGATACATTCCGGCACCAACAGCAAGGCCAATGCAGGCAGTCATCCAGATGCCTGCCGCCGTGGTCAAGCCACGCACCGAGCCTTTCATCTGAATAATGGCTCCCGCACCCAGGAAACCCACACCACTCACGACTTGTGCCGCGATGCGTCCTGGATCTCCATTCTTCAATCCCAGATACTCTTGAGGAATATAGATAGAAATGAGCATGGCAAGCGTGGCCCCCATCGAGATGAGGGCAAAAGTGCGCAAGCCTGCAATCTGTCCCTTGCGGCGGCGTTCAATACCGATGACAGCGCCAAGCAGAAGACTCAACACCAGTTTTGCGACAGCTCCAATCAGATTAACGTCGGGGCTGATGATTTGTTCATAAATATTGTCCAGCATATTATACTCAGTCAGTTTAAGCGCAAAGGTACTGATTCTTGGACAGCCATACAATACCATATTTGTTTTTTTACTACATTTGTGGCTGGAATATTAATAAATAATGTGATGAAAAAGTTTTATTTCACAGTTCTGCTCTGTTTGCTGACTACGCTTTCATTGTCGGCACAGATGTTAGTGGGTACCTACAATATCCGTAATAAGAATTCAGGTGACAGCATCAGGGGTGATGTATGGAACAAGCGTTGCCAGGTCATCTGTGACCAGGTGAATTTCATGGCTCCTGATATCTTTGGCACCCAAGAGGTGCTTCACAGGCAATTATTGGATATGCTCGCTCAACTCGATGGGTATGACTACATCGGTGTGGGGCGTGACGACGGCAAGACTGGTGGCGAGTATGCTGCCATCTTCTACAAGACCAGCCGATTGAGGTTACTCAACCAAGGAAACTTCTGGCTCAACGAGACCCCTGACCGCCCAGCGCTGGGATGGGATGCTGCCTGCATTCGCATCTGCTCCTGGGGGGAGTTTGCGGCCCAGACGGCGACCAATGACGAGTCATTCTTTTTCTTCAATCTGCACATGGACCACGTCGGCGTGACAGCCAGGCGTGAGGCAGCGAAACTCATTGTCAAGAAGATTCGTGAAATAGCCCAAGACGCTCCGGTTATTCTTACAGGAGATTTCAATGTGGATCAGAATGATGAAATCTACAACATTTTCACCGATTCAGGCATTTTGAAGGACTCTTATCTTGATGCTCGTTTGCGTTTTATTGAGAACGGCACATTCAATTCTTTTAAGACCGAACTGTACACCCAAAGCCGCATCGACCACATCTTTGTGTCTCCAGCCATGCGTGTTGAGTCCTATGGTGTTCTCACCGACGGCTATTGGGTTCCTGACGAGCAGTCTTCAACCCAAATGAAAGGGAATGACGCACCTCAGGAGATTAGTTTCAGCAAGTACACGCGACGTCAACCGTCTGACCACTATCCAGTTTTCGTCCGTTTAGTGCAATGAGCCTTCGAAAGTACACCGATGTAATGCTTTACTTGCACTTTAACTTTAATTAATCGTGATAACGTGTCATCAACTGCCCAAAAAGCGTTATCTTTGCCGAATTATTGTGATTAAAGAGCAATGATCAGTCCAATAATCGATGAAAATAAGATTGAACGTCTGCGTGCCATGATTAACGGCGTGCAACGCATCGTCATCACATGTCACAAGTCGCCCGATGGTGATGCCCTAGGCTCATCACTGGCATTGTGCCACGTGTTGAGGCGGCTGGGTAAAGAAGCCACGGTTGTCACACCCGACATGGCACCCAAATCACTGGAATTCATTCCGGGCGTTCGTGACCTGGTGGTGTTAACCAAACACGAGTTGCGGGCACGTCATGTCTTGAATGATGCGCAACTCATCTTCTGCCTGGATTTCAATTCCATGAAACGCATCGACCGACTTGCAGAACTGGTCGAGCCTCTCAATATCAGGCGGGTGCTCATTGATCACCACCTCAATCCCGATGACGCCTTTGACCTCGTCATCTCCCATCCCGAAGCTTCCTCAACTTGCGAGCTCATTTTCCGTGTCCTTATGCAGTTGGGTCTGCTCAGGATGATGGATCGCCTAACAGCCAGCTGCTTGTATGTTGGATTGATGACTGATACGGGCGGCTTCGCTTACAGCTGTGACAATCCGGAATTCTACGAGATCATGGCCTCTATCATGCGTCGCCGCATTGACCGCATCGGTTTGTATAACAAGGCATTGAACACTTTCAGCGCCGACAGCCTGCGTCTCCAGGGTTATGCCATCAGCGAAAAGATGCAACTTTACAGTGAGCAGGGCGCTTCGCTTATCGTCCTCACCAAAGAGGAACTTGAGCGTTTCAACTACAACCGAGGTGACACCGAGACGTTGGTTAACAAGCCATTGGCTATTCCTGGTATCTATTGGAGCGTGTTCATGCGTGAGGATGCCGACAAAATCAAGATTTCCTGCCGTTCCCAAGGTGATTTCTCGGTCAGTGACATTTGTGCCCGTTACTTTAACGGCGGCGGTCATGAGAATGCTGCCGGTGGCGAAATCGTTGGCACTATTGATGAGGCAGTTGCTGTTTTTCATCAAGTGCTCGCCGACCTCTTTCCTGAAAATAAAGAAGAACAAACAACATCATCTACAGAATAATGAAGCATATTTTCAATTCATCCATTTTAATCGGGCTTTTTGCCCTTGTCTTGCTCTCGGCCTGCAACAATGACCAGAGCTATGCCGACCGCCTCAACGAGGAGCGTAACGCTGTCAACTCTTATCTGGCAAATCACCGCGTAGTGATGTCGGTCCCCAAGGATTCAGTCTTTGAGGTGGGCGAGAATGCTCCGTTCTATCGTCTCGACGCCGACGGCAACATCTATATGCAAGTGCTCAACGCGGGTGACAAGAACGACAAGGCTAAGAATGATGAACCCATTTATTTCAGATATTCACGCTATAATCTGGCAATTTGGTATGCCGAAGGCCGGATGGTCATGACAAGCGGCAACGAGAGTTCGATGGACACCGAGTCCTGTACATTCAACTATGCCAACTACACTTTGCCCAGTTCATCGCAATGGGGCTACGGCATTCAGTATCCGCTGCTTTTCCTCGGTGTGGAATGCGAGGTGAATCTTGTTGTCAAGTCGCAGTTCGGCTTTACTAACGAGATCTCCTACGTGACACCTTTCCTCTTCCATGTGAGGTATTTCCATAGCCAGATTTAAGGTTTTATCTCGAGTCTATTTTCCATAGTCGGCAGATGCTGACTATTAATGATTAACTACTATTTACTGTTTTAGAATAATGTCTCTGATCAAGTCAATTTCAGGAATCCGTGGCACTATCGGCGGCAAGGCTGGTGACGGCCTTTCTCCGCTCGATATCGTCAAGTTCACTTCGGCCTATGCTACTTTCATACGCCGCAATTCACCCGTCAAGACTGGTGTCATCGTCGTCGGACGTGACGCGCGCCTGTCAGGACGCATGGTACTCAACACCGTGGTGGGAACCCTCACTGGTATGGGCTTTGACGTGGTGAACATTGGCCTGGCCACAACCCCGACCACAGAGCTTGCAGTGGTGGGTGAACACGCCTGTGGCGGCATCATCATCACTGCATCTCACAACCCCAGGCAATGGAATGCCCTCAAGCTTCTTAACCACAACGGTGAGTTTCTTACCGATGCCGAGGGGAAGGAGGTACTGCGCCTTGCCGAGGCCGAGGACTTTGATTATGCCGATGTGGATCACCTGGGACGAGAGCAGAAGAACTATACCTGGCTCCGCCGTCATATCGACCAGGTACTTTCACTTGATCTCGTGGATGTTGAGGCAATACGCCAAGCCGACTTCACAGTCGCTGTCGATGCGGTCAATTCGGTAGGCGGTGTGGCAATTCCCAAGCTCCTGGAGGAACTCGGTGTGAAACGTGTCGAGAAACTCTTCTGTGACCCGACAGGCAACTTTGGCCACACGCCAGAGCCGATTCCCGAGAACCTGACGGCTATCAGCGACTTCATGCGTCAAGGCAATGCCGACGTGGGCTTTGTTGTGGATCCCGACGTGGACCGCCTGGCCATCGTGATGGAGAACGGGGAGTTCTTTGTCGAGGAATACACGCTTGTGGCCGTTGCCGATTATGTGCTTAGCCACACTCCGGGCGCCACGGTAAGCAACCTGTCGTCATCACGTGCCCTGCGTGACGTGACGGTTGCACACGGCTGCTCTTACACGGCAGCTGCTGTCGGCGAGGTCAACGTGACAACCGAGATGCGGCGCACAGGTGCCGTCATCGGTGGTGAGGGCAACGGCGGTGTGATTTACCCTGCCAGTCATTACGGCCGCGATGCGCTTGTGGGCGTAGCGCTCTTCCTGTCGTTACTGGCCAAGAGCGGCAAGACTGTCAGTGAACTCAAGAAGACCTATCCTCAATACAGCATCGCTAAAACCAAACTGGAACTGAAACCGGGCATGGACGTGGATGCCATTCTCAAGGCAGTGGAACAGCACTACCAGGGTGAGCAGATGACGACCATCGACGGTGTGAAAATTGATTTTGCCGACGGGTGGGTTCATCTGCGCAAGAGCAACACCGAGCCTATCATCCGCATCTACAGCGAGGCACACTCGATGCAAGAGGCCGAACGGCTGGGTGAAGATGTCAAGCAGATAGTCCTTTAGCTCATCTGACCCATAACGCGCCTTCCTCACTAAGGGCATGGACCTTTATGCCTGCACTGTCACACTCGTGCTGCAGTGGAATAAGGTTATGATTGGCTCCTGAGATTATCAGTCGGTCAAAATCAAACAATTGTTGTAATTGAGTCGCGGTACCGTGAAACCGCTTGGTGACGATGATTTCATCGAGGGGCAAGCGCCGGTTTGCAGTCATGTGTTTCCAGCGGCCGCTTCCGGCAGTCATCAGGCGTTTCCCCATCAGGAGGGCATAGGGTGGATTTATCATGGCACCTTGCAGTCGCAAGGTGTCATTTTCTTTTACAAATGCCAGGTCATGGATTCCTTGACGCGCAAGAAATCCGGCATGATAGCGCGAGAATGCAGCCGAATCGGGCTCTTCTTCGTCAGGAATCCAAACATATCCCTTTCCATCCTCATAATACATAATCGGAGTCGAAGAATAGGAGTTAAAGATAATCATTCCTTGACGTGGCGTCCGCGCATCAATCCACAGGGAATGACCAAGTAAGACGACCAGTACACATCCCGCCATGAGTAGGAAGCGGTATCTGCCGCGATAAAGCCATAAGGCGATAAAAGCGAGAATCACAAAACTGGCCACAACGCCAAAGGCACTGACATACACGCCGCTCACGTGAGACCCGGGAATAGCATTTACTAGCGATGAAGACCAGTGTATGTAGCGGTACAGAGTATCGAGGCTCCAGTCCAACGCATTACACTGCATTCCAGCCGACGTGACGAGCAGCATCAGTGCTCCAAGTATCATGAAAATGGGTAACACCGGTAATATCAGCAAATTGGCTAACACCGACATCAACGAGATGGTGTGGAAATAATAAGCAGTGAGCGCCATTGTGGCAAACATCGCCACGAGCGACGTGATAATGGTTGATGTGACGTAATTCACCCAATGGAAACGGCTATTCAATGACTCGGGGACACGTGCGAACAACAAAATCGCCAACACTGTCACAAAACTCAACTGAAAACCCACAGTAAACAGTGACGAAGGCGAGAATACCAGAATGACAAGTGCCGCCATCGCCAGGGCATTTAACGAGACCGAACGCCGATAGAACAGAATTGACGAAAACACAAATCCTATCATTATCGTGGCACGAACCACACTTGGCGAAAGTCCCGTGAACATCGCAAAAAGAATGATGGCAGCAAGCGTGATGACAAGGCGTAATTTCTTCAGTCGCAAGTAATCCAAAGGAAATAGCAATCCCCAAATAATGAGTGCTATGAAACCAACATGAAGCCCACTAAGCGACAGGACATGCGCCACACCTGCTGCTGAAAACTCTTGACGGGTCGCCTTGTCAATCAGACTGCTATTGCCCAACAGCAATGCGACGACAAAATGCTGAGTTGATGAGGACAGACGTGAATTAAAGACCATGAGTTGTAAAGCACGTCTTGTGGTTGCTAATCGGGTAAGAAAGGTTGGGGAATGACCAGCTCTGGTCAAGTCATTGAGAGGTAGATGCTGTTGATATCGTATCCCCTCGCTGTCGAGCAGGCGTGTTGCCTCGTCCCGGTCACCAGGATTGCCCATGGATTTCACTTCCTGCAAATCGGCCTGCCACCTCACGATGTCACCTTCATTCATGGTGTAATCGCAACCTCGGGTCGATAGCAAGACGCGGCTTGCGGGCAAGTCGCTCTCCAGCAATTCGACGGTAAGTCGCATCGAGAAATCGGTGTAAGCCAGCTTCACCACTCGTCCGGTCACATCCCTGCCGTTTCGCTGACTGCTATCCAGCACTGGAGGGCAATGTAAATAGGCAGCAAACCAACCTAACGCTAGTGCGGTCAAGGCCAAGGGAATGATATAGAACGGGCGCCATAGCATTCGGCCTTGTGGGGATCGCGACTTGAACAAAGCCCATACATATATACCAACAGCGAGTAACAGAATGAGTACTGGCACCAGCCATCCACTCCAGATTCGGAAGGCTATAATCCCAACAACAAAGGGCACAAGCACCCTTAGAACAGGTACACGCGATAATGCTGTCGGGTTAGCCATCAGTCAATCTTGGAAAACGTGTGTGTGTGAAATAAGTAGCTATTGATTCCGGGTCCAAATGTCGTAGGAGTCAAAGGCTTGCAGCAACAGCATTTCGATACCGTTCTTGGTCTCGGCTCCATAACGGGCCGCCTTCTTCATGAACAAGGTTTCCTCGGGATTGTAAATCAGGTCATAGCAGATGTGATCCTTGGTGAGAAAGCGATAGGGAAAATCGGGACACAAGTTATCATCGGGATATTTACCCAGGGGAGTGGCGTTGACAATGATTTTATAACGGGCCACCATAGCGCGCGTGATTTCTTCATAAATAAGTGTGTGCTCCGACTTACGCCTCGACACAAGCTGCACCTCGATGCCACGACGCTCAAGGGCGGCTCGCACGGCACCTGCTGCTCCGCCAGTTCCAAGTACCATGGCACTGGTTCTCTCGGGAGTCAGGATATCGTCAAGAGTCCTGTCGAAGCCCGATACATCGCTATTATACCCCCTCAGCTCCATTAGTTCGCCTGTCTTCTCATCACGAATGAAACGAATCACATTAACCGCACCGATCTGCCGGGCGTCATCATCAAGGCTGTCAAGGAAAGGAATAACGTCCTCCTTATAGGGGGCTGTGACATTTAGACCATTCAGGTTTGGATGCTCGGCAATGATTTCCATCAGCAAGCCCAAGTCCTCAATCTCAAAGTTGACGTAGAGAGCGTCAATATCCTCGGCCATGAACTTCTGATTAAAGAAGTCGCGCGAGAACGAATGGACCAGCGGATAGCCAATCAATCCATAGAGATTTCTATATTCCAGTGGAGATTTCATCGTCATGTAGAGAATAGGTCATCGCAAAATTAAACAGAAAAGTTGTAACTACAACCGATTTCGGTGAAAAAAATGGCTTACTCGCTCATTTTTAGCTTTCACGCACCTCCTTGGGTGAAAAAACGCACCATGCACCATAATAAATGATTGCATTCTTACCTCTTTCTGGTCATGGGACATCTCATAGTGAAAATGCTAAATTATTTAAAAATTCAAGGCATTTAAAGAACAAATTAGTAATTTTGCCGTTTATAAAGCAAAATTACATAAAAACGGGTATGAAGTTTTTCAATAAAAACGTGAAAATCGCGCTCACCGTGCTGGTGGGCCTGGTGTTGCTCTATTGGGGCATTAACTACCTGAAAGGAATCAACCTGTTGACTCCTGCCAACTACTTTTATACTGAGGTTGAGAGCACCGAAGGACTGCTTGAAGCCGCTCCTATCACTGTCAATGGCTTCCAAGTGGGCCAGGTGAGAGAAATCAAGTATGACTACGAGAAGAACATCATCACGGTTATGATGGCCATGAATAAGGACATGAAAGTGCCCCAGGGTACTACCGTGAGCCTTGTCTCAGGTGTATTGGGCGGCTCCTCGCTCGTGCTCAACCTGGGTAGTGGACCTGCATTGGAACAAGGCAGCAAGATTCCGACCACACACGTGCCTGGACTGATGGATCACGTCAGCGACAACATCATGCCCATGGTCAATAAAGCACTGCCTAAGGTGGACTCCATCCTGGGCAATGTGAACAGCTTGACGGCCGATCCTGCTTTGGCGGCCTCGCTCACTCGCCTTGACGCCATCACCCGACAGTTACAGGCCAGTGCCCAGCAACTCACCATGCTGATGAACAACCTGAACCGCAGCGTGCCTGGGGTAATGAACAACGTGAACGGCATCACCAGCAACCTTTCGGGTGCCAGCGGCAACATCTCCGACCTGTCAGTGTCGCTCAAGGAGTTGCCCCTTGATGAGACCATGAACAAGCTCAACACCACGCTCGCTAATCTCGAGGCCCTCAGCCAGCAGCTCAATGACAAGAATTCGTCATTTGGCAAGATTGTGAACGACCGTGAACTCTATGACAACGCCAACCACGCCATAGCAAGTCTTGACTCGCTCCTGATGGACATCAAGGCTAATCCAAAACGCTACATTAACGTAAAAGTGTTCTAAAATGCTGAGGTGTTTGGAAATAACATGGAATTATCTTCGAGAAGGGCAAAATTGCCTGACTTGAAACAGCAAAAAATCTCTATTTGGACTCAATCTAAATAGAGATTTTTTTTATTACTACTGTTTTCGGGATTTGCAAAATCAAACCCTTGAAATAACAACGGTTTGCGACATTGCCAAAAGGAATAGGTGAGTCAAGCAAAAAACGTAAAGTGCTGAAAATTAAGGATATTTTAATTTTCACTCCAAGAAAAATGTGAAGAAATCGTAACAAAGGTCTAAACCGTTGTTTTTCAATAATGTTATACTGGAAATGAATTTTCCAAATTTTTTGAGCACTTTTTTTTTAGAAATTATTGACGGAAATTTGTACTGCTAAAAGCACGATTTTTTACAACCATTACTAAGACATATCATTAAAATGTTTAACGTTGCACAACAGTGGAACCGTTGCCTTGACGTCATAAAGGCAAACCTCCCGGCCGAGCACTTTGATGCTTGGTTCGCTCCCATTGTTGCCGTTGACTTTGACCAAGAAAACAGCCGTGTGACGCTAAGAGTCCCCTCGCGCTTCTTTGTGGAGCAGATTGAGGGACGTTATATCAATATCCTCTCGTCGGCCTTGAAGAAGGTTTTTGGAGAGAACGTCAAACTCACCTATAAATATAATGTGGTGGGAAGCGACGACGCCAGTGCCATTGAACAGACCGAGGACAACTCAAGCGTCAAGCTCAAACAAGAACTCAAAATCCGCAAGCCGCGTGTCGCCAATCCATTTGAGCACGAAGACACGCTCGACGACATCGATCCGCAACTCAATCCGCGGTATACCTTCGAGAATTATTGCAGCAGCATGAGCAACAAGCTCGCGCTCAGCATTGGCCAGGCGATTGCCCAGCATCCCGAGGTGAAGACCTACAACCCCCTGTTCGTCTTTGGCACCACAGGTGTGGGCAAGACTCACCTCTTGCAGGCCATCGGCATCAAGCTCAAGGAGGAAAATCCGCGCATGCGTGTGCTCTATGTCACCGCTCGTGTGTTTGAGAGCCAGTATACGACTGCCGTGGTGCAGAAGAAGGTCAACGACTTCATCAATTTTTATCAGAGTATCGACGTGCTCTTGCTCGACGACATCCAGGAGTTCGCCGGCAAGACAGGCACCCAGAACACGTTCTTCCACATCTTTAACCACCTGCATCAGCACCAGCGCCAACTGGTGATGTCCAGTGATTGCCGTCCCAGTGACCTCGACGGTATGGTGCCCAGGTTGATTTCCCGCTTCAAGTGGGGCATGACTGTGGAGCTGGAAAAACCCGACTTCGAGCTGCGGCGCAAGTTCCTTGCCATGAAAGCTGCTCAAGACGGTTTGAAAATCAGCGACGAGGTGCTGGATTTCATCGCTCAAGGTGTCACCGACAACGTTCGTGAGCTTGAAGGCGTCATGGTTGCCCTGCTGGCCCATGCCACCATGCTCGGACAGGACATCACCATTGACCTGGCACGCAGTGTCATTGGCAATACAGTCAAAGTGGCTGACAAGCAATTGACGTTTGAGTCCATTGCCGAGACGGTCGCCGACTATTACAATTTGCCCACCGACGTGCTCTACGGCAAGTCACGCAAGCGTGAAATCAGCGATGCCCGCCAACTGGTGATGTATCTGGCCAAGAAAGAGGCTCAGATGTCCTCGACCAGTATCGGCGCCAAGCTAGACCGCACTCACGCTACCGTCCTGCATGCATGTATCCAGATCGAACAGCGCATGTCAATTGAAAAGGACTTCTCTCGTGAAGTACAGGCCATCACTGCCAGCCTGACTCAATAAACTAAATTCAAGATAATTGATTCAGGATTGCCCGTATTTGGGCATCCGCACTAGGTAGAGACGCATGATTTTGTGTCTCTACTGCTTTATTTGCCATGACGCTATCAGTTCGGGAATCAGGTCAGAGAAGCTGCAGGGCGATGTGGGCACAGGCTTCAGCGTCGGCTAGAGCATTGTGGTGGTGGAGAAGGTCAAAACCACAATAGGTGGCCACGGTGTCGAGCCGGTGATTGGGCAGTTGCTTGAGCAGGCGCCTGGCTGCGATACACGTGCAGAAGAAAGGGTAATCGGGATAATCCATCTGGTAGCAACGAAAAACCGCCTTCAGGCAACTCTCGTCAAAGGATTTGTTGTGGGCAACCAGAGGCAAGCCTTCAATTAGCGGCTCTATTTGCGCCCAAACATAAGGAAAAACAGGAGCGTCATCGGTGTCTTGATGTCCTAAGCCATGAACGCGCTGGCACCAATAGCTGTAGTAGTTGGGCTCGGGCTGGATGAGGGAGTAGTACTTGTCGGTGATTTCACCATCACGCACTACAACAACACCAACCGAACAGACACTGGTACGTTCCGCATTGGCGGTCTCAAAATCTATAGCGGCAAAGTCTCTCATGAGATCCTGTGATTCTTTTTTCAGGGCAAAAATACTCATTTAAGGGATAATATCGGCTTTTTATTGATAAAATAAGGGGCATTTTAAACATTTTATCTTCATTTCAGTCAAAAAGTGGCGCAAATCGAATTGCCGTATAAGAAATAATAAGTATTTTTGTAAGTTAAACCTAATATCGTGGCACTCGTGCTAGCCTGGGGCTAAAGTGAGCCTGCGGTGCGGTGCCCGGAACAGATTTAAAATTTATAAAATACAAATGGACAACGATCGAATTCTAGAGATCAACATTGAGAACGAAATGAAGACCAGTTACATCGATTACTCGATGTCGGTCATCGTTTCTCGTGCGCTGCCCGATGTGCGCGACGGCTTCAAGCCCGTGCACCGCAGGGTACTTTACGGCATGGACAAGTTGCGCAACTACTCCAATGCTCCCTACAAGAAATCGGCACGTATCGTGGGTGACGTGCTCGGTAAGTATCACCCCCACGGTGATTCCTCGGTTTACTTTGCCATGGTTCGCTTGGCCCAGGAATGGGCAATGCGTTATCCGCTGGTAGACGGACAAGGTAACTTCGGCTCGGTCGACGGTGACAGCCCCGCTGCCATGCGTTACACCGAGGTGCGTCTCGACAAGATGGGCGAGAGCATGATGGAAGATATGGACAAGGACACCGTGGACTTCGTCCCCAACTTCGACAACACGCTTGAGGAACCCTCGGTGTTGCCCACCCGCATTCCTAATCTGCTGGTGAACGGTGCCACGGGTATTGCAGTCGGCATGGCCACCAACATGGCTCCCCACAATCTGGGTGAGTGCATCGACGGTTGCCTGGCCCTGCTTGAGGATCCCGAGATGGAGGTGAGTGACCTGATGAACTACATCAAGGCTCCCGACTTCCCTACGGGCGGCATCATCTACGGCTATCAAGGCGTGAAAGACGCCTTTGAGACAGGTCGCGGACGTATTGTAGTGCGCGCCAAGGCCGAGATTGAGACCGAGCATAACCATGAGCGCATCGTGGTCAACGAGATTCCTTACAACGTTAACAAGAAGGACCTCATAGAGAACATTGCTCGCCTGGTTGAGGAGAAAAAGATTGAAGGCATTGCCGACATCAACGACGAGAGCGACCGTCACGGTATGCGCATCGTCATCGACGTGAAGAAGGACTTCAACCCCAACGTACTGCTCAACAAGCTCTACAAGATGACCGAGCTGCAGTCGTCGTTCAGTGTGAACAACGTGTGTCTGGTCAATGGCCGCCCCATGTTGCTCAACCTCAAGCAACTGCTGCACTACTTCCTGGAGCACCGCCACGAGGTGGTAATCCGCCGCACACAGTTTGACCTCAAGAAAGCCAAAGAGCGTGCTCACATTCTTGAGGGCCTCATCATTGCCAGTGACAACATCGACGAGGTGATTGCCATCATCAAGAGCAGCGACTCAACCGACCACGCTATCCAGCGCCTGTGCGAGCGATTCAGCCTTACCGAGGTTCAGGCCCGTGCTATTGTCGAGATGCGTCTGCGTCAGCTCACCGGATTGGAGCAGGAAAAACTGCACAACGAGTTGGCTGAGGTGCGCAAGACCATTGAGCACCTGCAGGCTATCCTCGACGATCCCGCCGAGTGCCGCAAGGTCATCGAGCAAGAACTCATCGAGGTCAAGGAGAAGTTCGGCGATGAACGCCGCACCCAAATCGAATATTCCAGTGAGGAAATGAACGCTGAGGACTTCTACAGCGACGATCCCATGATCATCACCATTTCCCACTTCGGTTATATCAAGCGCACCCCGCTCAAGGAATACCGTGCTCAGGCACGTGGTGGAGTAGGGGCCAAGGGCAGTGACACACGCGATGAGGACTTCATCGAGTATGTCTACGAAGCCACCAACCATAATTACATGCTGTTCTTCACCGCAACAGGACGTTGCTTCTGGCTGCGTGTGTTTGAGATTCCCGAAGGCACCAAGAACAGCAAGGGTCGAGCCATCCAGAACCTCTTGAACCTGGATGCCGAGAACCGCATCATGGCCTTTGTACGTGCAACGGCTCTCACCGATCCCGAATATAACCAGTCACATTATATTGTATTTGCCACCAAGAACGGTATCGTTAAGCGCACGAGTTTGAGCGCCTATTCACGTCCGCGTGCCAATGGTGTTCGCGCCCTCAATATCGCTGATGACGACAAACTCGTGGGCGCCATCCTCACCGAGGGCGACAGCGAGGTGATTTTGGCCAACAGCAAGGGCTACGCCATCCGTTTCGCCGAGACTACAGTTCGCGCCATGGGCCGCACTGCCACTGGTGTGAGGGGCATGAGACTCTCTGAGGGTGACGAGGTCATCGGCATGATTTGCATGCGTGCAGGCACGCGCGACGATGTGCTCGTCGTTTCGGAGCAGGGCATGGGCAAACGCAGTGCCCTCGAGGACTACCGCGTGACAAATCGTGGCGGTAAAGGTGTTAAAACGATTAACATTACCGCTAAGACTGGCAAGCTTATTGCTATTAAGAATGTGAATGACGATAATGACCTTGTCATCATTAACAAGAGCGGCATCGCCATCAGGCTACGAGTTAGCTCACTGCGCATCGTTGGACGTGCAACCCAGGGTGTAAGGCTCATCAACCTTGAGAAGAAGAATGACGAGATAGCAAGCGTCTGCAAGGTAGATACCGAGCCCGAGACAACCGACGAGGAAAGCGTACGTGACGCCTTCCAAAACGAGGAAGCTCAGCCTGTCGAGGAAGTCCAGGATATCCAGGATAACCAGGAAGACGAGAACGCTAACGACGAACAACAAAACGAGAACGAATAAACATTATAAACTACTTTAATTGTTAACAAAAATGAAAAAGATGATTCTTTTCGGCGCAGCCGCCATCATGATGGCGTTTAGCGCATCGGCTCAAATGAGCCTCGTGAAAGACCTCGCCAAGAAGGCTGCATCAGGCAACCCGATGGAATTGGTAGAAGTGTTGCAGAACATCGAGCCCGCTCTCACCAATCCTGAGTCTGCCAATGATGTCCTCACTTGGTATACTGCCGGCAAGGCCGCTTTCGGACTCTATGACAAGTTGTACGAAGTGTCGCTCCTTCAGCCTGACTCAGCTGATCCCGAGATGATGGGTGCTGCAGTTCTGTCTGGATATGAGTATTTCATGCACGCTCTGCCCTTAGACAGCGTTCCTGAACTCAATAAGGATGGTTCCGTCAAGCTCAATAAAGACGGTAGCACAAAGGTAAAAACCAAATATAGCAAGGAAATAATTGGTAGCCTTACCGCTCATATCAGTGACATTGCACGCGTGGGCAACACCTGCATGGAGAAAGAGAAATATGATCTTGCTGCAGCAGCTTATGGCTACTTCGCTGACATTGCTACTTCTGCCTTTGCCAAGAACAATGGTGTTGAGTATCCCGACAGCACTATCGCCGAGATTCGCTTCCTGCAAGGCTATTCACAGTACAACAACAAGGACTATGCAGGTGCCTATGAGAGCTGCTCACAGGCTCACAAGATGGGCTATGACAGGAATAACATCACCGGTTATTTGACCTCATCTCTGGCTAACCTTGTACAGGGCATGCTCGACAACAAGGAGTATGACAAGGCCTTAGCATTCATTGATAACGCAATCAGCAGCGATCCCCACAATGCCGTATTGTATGACATCAAGGGTTTCACCGCCGAATTGAAAGATGGTATTGATGCCGCATTGCCCTATTACGAGAAGGCTATGGAGACCGATGGAACTTATGCTGACGCCTTTGTAAATGCAGCAAGATGCCACGTCTTGAAAGCACAAGAGATTTTTGATGCAAATCCCAATGCATCCAACAATGACCTCTTGCCCAAGATTCAGCCTCTTTACGACAAGGCAATTCCTCTGTTGGAAAAAGCGCTCCAGATAGATCCCAATACTCCAAAAGCCCAAGACCTGCTCGAAGGTATCCGTTACTGGCTGGTTGACATTATGGGATTAAAGAAGTATGCTGCTCCCGGCAATTAATTATTGATAATTGTTTATAAATCATAGTAGGGCGTTGAGGAACTATCCTTAACGCCCTCTACTTTCATAGGCCCATTTGTTGCACGAGCAATGAAAAAGCAGTAATTTTGCAGCATTTTATAGGAGATTTCATTGTGAAAAAGATAATTACCATATTCGCTGTCATGGTGTTAGCGTCATTTGGCGTTCATGCCCAACAGGCCAATGTCGCTGAGGCCAAGAAGATTCTCAGTGGTTTGACTATGACCGTTGACAGTTACAACAAGGCGTTTAACAAACTGAAACCGGCACTCACCGACGACGCGACCCGTAATCGTGCCGAGACTTGGGCCCTGGCCAATCGCATCAAGATTGAGCAGTATGACAAGTATATGGACAATCGCCGCGTGGGCAAGAAGGTTGACATCAAGGCGATGGGACACACGCTCATCGATGCTTATGACTACAGTGTTATCGCCCTGAAGCTGGATACGATACACATCCTCAACAAGAAAGGCGAACCCGAAATTGACAAGAAGACCAAACGCCCCAAAGTGAGAACCAAATACAGCAAGGATGTGGTCAACAGGCTTGTGGATCATCACGACAGCTATCGCATGACAGGAAGTGAGCTCTACAACATCAAGGATTGGGATGGGGCCTATAACGTGTGGGACTACTATTGCCAGATGGCAGCACGCACCGATGACCCACGCTGGGCCAAGCCTGATAGCATTGTCGCCGAGGTGAGGTATTATCAAGGTATCGCTGCATGGCAGAGGAACGACACCATCGATGCCATTCGCCTGTTCAGCATGGCTCGCCACATGGGATATAACCACAAGGAGGCTTACGACTACGCCCTGATCTGCCTCAGTGACATGGGGAATGATGAGGAGGTCGTGAAACTTACATGGGAAGCTTTTCTCAAGTATGGCACCAGTGACCCGCAATATATCCGCATCCTCATCAACGATTTCATCACCCGTGAAGATTATTCAGGTGCCAACGACCTGATTGACGATGCATTGGAAGCCAATCCCTATGACGATGAATTGCTCAATGTTAAGGGACTGGTCATTGAGAGCAAGGAGAGCATCTATGAGGCATATCCCTATTATCAGCGCTGCATCGAGCTGAACGACAGCAATGCATTGGGACTGTTTAACGTGGGACGTTATTTCTATAATAAGGCTCAAGAAACGCGACAGAACAGCCGCCTCTATGGCAAGAAGCTGGCCGACCTTGTCAATCCCATGTATCGTGAGGCCCTGCCTTATCTGGAGAAATCCTATGCCATCAATCCCAACAACGAGGACTTGCGCAACGCGCTGCGAGACATCTATTACAAGCTGGGCGAAGCCGATAAGCTTCAAGCCATCGAATCCGCCCAATGAGGCGCTATATGAACAAAAAAGGCGAGAAGGGTAGACAACTATCCTTCTCGTCTTTTTTTGATTCTGATAATTATTGTCTAAAAAGTTACTTGGACAACCCGAATGAATCAATCAGGTTATCCAAGTTGTAAATAGAACTATCTTAGCTGTCTGATAAAAATCAGGGCTTTCGGACGATTCCGCGCTTGCTGGAGCGAACGAAGTCGATGATGACGTCTCGTTCAGGGCTGGCCGGCAATTTCTCAACCTCGGCCAGCGACTGGGTAATATTCAAGCCCGAGTCATAGATGGTGCGGTAAACATCGGCGATAGCGTCAATCTGTTCGCTGGTGTAACCACGACGATGCAGGCCCACCTTGTTCACACCCTCATAGGCAATGGGGTAGCGTGCGGCCATGCAATAGGGCGGGATGTCCTTGTTAACGAGGGCGCCACCCTGGATCATGACATGGCAACCGATGTGGGTGAACTGATGCACCAGAGCACCGCCACCGATAATGGCCCAATCTCCGGCCACAACCTCACCGGCCAGTTGAGCAGCGTTAGACATGATGACGTGATCTCCCACGACACAGTCATGTGCCACATGGCAATAGGCCATGATGAGGCAGTTATTGCCCACAACGGTCTTGCCTTTTGAAGCCGTGCCGCGATGGATGGTGACAAACTCGCGGATAACGGTGTTGTCGCCGATGATGGCCAAGGTGTCCTCGCCCTGGAATTTCAGGTCTTGGGGAATGTCACCCACAACAGCGTTGGCATGGATGTGGCAATTTTTACCGATGCGCGCACCACTGCGGATGACCGCTCCACTATCGATGATGGTGCCGCCACCAATCTCTACATTGGCGTCTATGGTCACAAAAGGACCGATTTTTACATTTTCCCCAATTTTAGCGTCAGGGTGAACGACGGCGAACTGATGGATGTCCATATTCTCTATTAGGTTTTTAGTTTTAAGTTGTAAGTTTTAAGTATTATTTCTTATGCCTCATCGTTTTTACAGGCGATAGTAATTGTACTTAAAACTAAAAACTCACAACTTACAACTCTATTAATTACTCGGGATTCTTCACGATTTGCGCCATAAACTCGGCCTCGGTGACGATTTTCTCGCCCACAAAGGCATAGCCCTTCATGATTGCTGTACCGCGACGAATGGGCGTCATCAGCGACAGGTGGAAAATGAGCGTGTCGCCTGGCACAACCTTGCTGCGGAATTTCACGTTGTCAATCTTGAGGAAATAGGTGGAATACTTCTCAGGATCCTCCACGCTGCTCAATACCAGAATGCCGCCCACCTGGGCCATAGCCTCGACTTGAAGCACGCCGGGCATGATGGGTTCGTGGGGGAAGTGTCCCTGGAAGAACGGCTCATTGGCTGTCACGTTCTTGATGCCCACAATGTGTTTCTTGCCCTTCTCGATGATTTTGTCAACGAGCAGCATGGGATAGCGGTGGGGGAGCATGGCACGTATCTTGTTGATGTCATAGAGTGGCTCCTTGTTCGGGTCATAGATAGGTGCCTGAACGTTCTGGTAGCGCAACTCCTGACGAATCTTCTTGGACAACTGCGTGTTGATGGTGTGTCCAGGACGGGTGGCAACGATACGGCCCTTCAAGGGACGACCGATGAGTGCCAAATCGCCCAGCACGTCCAACAGTTTGTGGCGTGCAGGCTCATTCTTGAATGCCAAAGGCTTGTTATTGAGGTAGCCCAATTCATTGGCATTCTTGTGAGGCACCTTCATCACGTCGGCCATGTGGTCCAGGTCTTCCTGTTTCATGGGCGAGTCATAGATAACAATGGCATTGTCCAGGTCTCCGCCTTTGATGAGGCCTAACTGAATGAGAGGCTGTACTTCACGCACAAACACAAAGGTGCGGCTGGCGGCAATCTGTTCTTTGAACTGCCTGATGTCGGTCAATGAGGCGAACTGGTTGCCCAACACCGGAGAATCATACTCAACCATGCAGTCGATAGAGAAATCGTCATCAGGCAGTACGATGAGCGATGAGCCCGTTTCCTTGTCAACGACTTTGATGCGCTGCTTCACAACGTAGTATTCCTTTTCGGCCTCCTGCTCGACGATGCCTGCCTTCTCGATTTCTTCACACCAGATGATGGCGCTGCCATCAAGAATGGGGACTTCGCCGCAGTTCACCTCGATAAGGCAGTTGTCAATGCCGGCAGCATACAAGGCAGCCATGGCGTGCTCGATGGTGCTTACTCGGGCTTCCTTGTTGCTCTTGCTGGCGATTACCGTGCCACGGGTGGTCTCAACGACATGCTCAGCGAGTGCCTGGATAGTGGGTTGACCATCCAAATCCATTCGCTTGAACACATAGCCGGTATTCACTTCGGCGGGCTTGAACGTCGCTGTTGACATCTGACCCGTATGTAGACCCTTACCACTAACGGTGAAGGCGTTCTTCAATGTCTTTTGTTTCATTTTTCTAAGCTGTTAACTATCAGCTGTTAGCCATTAGTTAATTTAGTTGTTGATTTTCTTTTTCAGGTCCTTGATGTCGCTATACATCTCGCCTAAACGCTTCAGGTAAACGACCTGACGGGCAAACTCCATAGCCGGCTGCACCGGGGCACCCAACCACTTGCCATTACTGCCGATGCTGTTGTCAACACCAGTCTGGGCGCCGATGCCGTTCTTGTCACCCACGGTGATATGTCCGGCAAAACCCACCTGGCCACCGACCATGTTATATTTGCCGATCTTGGTAGAACCGGCTACACCCACCTGAGCTGCCATAACGGTGCTTTCACCCACTTCAACGTTGTGGGCAATCTGAACGAGGTTATCAAGCTTTGCGCCCTTCTTGACCACAGTGGCACCCATGGTAGCGCGGTCGATGGTCGTATTGGCTCCAATCTCGACGTCGTCTTCCAGAATAACTATACCCACTTGCGAGATTTTCTCGTAGGTGCCATCTGCCTTGGGTGCGAAGCCAAAGCCGTCGCCTCCGATAATGGCGCCACCCTGCACGATGCAGCGGTTGCCGATGCGGCAGCCATGGTAAATCTTCACGCCAGGATAAAGGATGACATCATCGCCCAGGGTCACACCATCGCCCACATACACTTGCGGGTAAATCTTGACATGCTTGCCGATGGTGACGCCGTCGCCTATGTAGGCGAAGGCACCCACATACACGTCATCGGGCAAGGTAGTGCCTTGACCCACGTGAACGGGCTGTTCAACACCACGCTTCTCAGGTTGCTGGCTATTGATGAAATTCAGCAAATCGGCCAGCGTCTTATAAGGGTCATCGACACGAATGAGCGTCGCATTGACCTCTTGCTCGGCAACAAAATCCTTGCTCACAAGCACAGCCGAAGCATTGGTGGTATAGATGAAATGGGTATATTTCGGATTGGCGAGGAACGTCACGCAACCAGGTGTCGCCTCCTCGATTTTGGCAAAGTTATTGATGATGGTCGAGGCGTCGCCGTCAACCGTACCATTAACCATTGCTGCAAGTTGTTGTGCAGTAATTTCCATGATGGTAATTATGAATGACTAGTCGTTTTTTGAATTCGGGCACAAAGGTACTAAAAAAACACGACACCACAACGTTATCTCACACAGTATCTAAAAAAGATGCCAAAAAAGACAATTAATCGTCCTTTTGGCACCATAATTCACTACTTTCCCGGTTAAAGCCTTATTGGCCACTGCGTTTCACCAAGGCAGAGATCTTAGCCTCGATGTCCTCCGGGCTTTGCACTCCCAGCATGGTCTGGTATTCACCCTTTGGGGTGACAAACATCAGTGTGGGGACACCCTGAATGTTAAATTCTTGGGCCAATTCAGGTTCCTTGTCAACATCAATGCGCCTGAAGATGACATCGCCTTTGTGTTTTTTCTCAATCTCGTCGAGGATGGGAGACAGTTCCTTGCAAGGACCGCACCAGGTGGCAAAGAAGTCGATAACCATCGGTTTCGAGGTCATGATGGTGGTCTGCTTAATCCATTCGGTCTGTCCCTCGTCATCAGCGGTAACTTCCGGCATTTCGCTCTTGGTGTTCTCATTACCGGTGGCCTCGTTGTTGTCTTGTTTTGTTGTTTTGGTCTCGCAAGCGGCCAGCATCAGCACGGCCATCAAGCAAAAGAAAATCTTCTTCATCATTGTATTAATTCTTAAATATTGTCACTTGTTTAATGCTAAAGTCTAATACTTTAAATCTCCCTTGCCCTGACGTGTGATCTGCGGCTCACTACCAGTGCAGTCTACGATGGTAGAGGGCATGAGTTGGCCGCGTCCGGCATCAATGACGATGTCCACTTGAGATTCAAATGCCTCGGCCATTAACCCCGGTTCACAACGGTAATCCTCATCATCTCCAGGTACTGAAGTAGTGAGGATGGGGCCTCCCAACGTGCGCACGATTGACAGAGCAATCTCGTTATCGGGAATGCGGATACCCACCGTGCGACGGCCCTTGAAGGCTTTTGGCAACTTCGACAAGGCGGTGAAAATGAAGGTGAATGGTCCCGGAAGGTTGGATTTCATCATCCGGAACTGGACATTGTCAAACTTGGCGTACTGTGCCACCTGGGAAATGTCGTCACAGATGATGGACAAGTTGGTCTTGGCCGACTTCATTTCCTTGATGGCGCAGATGCGCTCGATGGCCTGGTTGTTCATCGCGTCACAGCCCAAGGCATACACCGTGTCGGTCGGATAGATGATGAGGCCTCCGTCCTTGAGGGTCTCCACCACCTGATCAATATAACGCTGGTTGACGTTCTTTTCGATAATCTGTAAAATTTCCATATGATTATTTGTTGTTATTTGGGTCATAAATACTGGTTTCCACACTGGTGGCGTGAGCATATTTCTCAAGCAAGGACGCCATCCACTCAACGGCTTCTTCCAGCGGCATCTCGGGAGCAAAAGCGTTGATGTTAATCTGTGCATTCACCGTCTGTTCTGTGAACTTGGTGCGCTCCTCATCGCTGGTCGGTGTGGCAATGGGTCCTGCCGCATCACGATAGACCGGCATGCCTTCGATATTGAGCAGACCGCGCCCGATACCATTATAGACGTCGTCGGTGGTGCCAACGCTCATCGTTAGCGTATCGCCCTCGATGCGGTCTCCATCCAGGCCACTGATGGCATAGCCGCTCTTAATGGACACAAGATTGACCACATCAATCAATGTCGTCAAGCGATAAATGCCTAAACCGCGGATGATGCGACGACACAAGGCCTCACTCGACACGCGGTAGCGGCTGGGATCTTTGCCTAAAGCCTTATAAAGCCGACGAGTGCCGGCAATGGCAGGTCGCTGGTTGATTTCCAGCAACTCGTAGGTCTGTTGGATTTCATTGGCGGCGGCTTCAATCTCGGCCCACAACTCATCGCACGTCGGTTCATTGACCACCGTCGCGTTAATCAGTCCGATTCTCGTTTCAGGACAAGCCTCAAGAATCCTCGGGTCAATCTGTACTTGAATCATTGCTATCGTTCCATCAATAATTTGTCGGGCAAAGGTACTGCTTTTTTATCTAACAGCGATGGATTTTATAGATTTGTTTCCCATGACACGTTCAATGGCTTGTCGGCTGCGGTTGAGAAAGAGTAGGGGAGGTCGTCCTTACCTGTGCCACGTTTTTTGTTGGGCTTTTCTCCCATAATGAATCTGATATCGCTCCCATGCATCAATTGGTCGTGAGTAATGAAGTTGTGAGAGTATGGCTTGCCACCAACCGTCATTGACTGGATGTAACACCCCTCACCTTCACGGGTGATGGTTACCTTTCTGCCGTTTTCGAGATGAAGGGTTACCTTGTCCAAATAGGGCGAGCCAATCACATACTGGTTGCTGCCCGGACACACAGGATAGAATCCCATGGCCGTGAAAACATACCAGGCCGAAGTCTGTCCGTTGTCCTCGTCACCGCAATAGCCATCGGGCGCGGCACTGTAGAGGCGGTCCATCACCTGATGCAGCCAGTATTGTGCCTTCCATGGCTGTCCACCGTAGTTGTACAGGTAAATCATGTGCTGGATAGGTTGGTTGCCATGGGCATAGTTGCCCATGTTCATGATTTGCATCTCGCGTATCTCATGAATGGTATAGCCATAGTAGCTGTCGTCAAACACCGGGGGCACGGCGAATACAGAATCCAACATCGCGCAGAACGTCTTTTTGCCACCCATCAGGTCAATGAGTCCCTGCGGGTCGTGGAACACGCTCCACGTGTAATGCCAGCTATTGCCCTCGGTGAAGGCGTCTCCCCACTTCAACGGACTGAAAGGTGTCTGGAAAGTATCGTCCAGCAGACGTCCTCTCATCAGCTTGGTTTCCGAATCAAACACATTGTGATAGAACATCGCGCGATCGGCGAACACCTCAATATCTTCTTCAGGTTTGCCTAAAGCTTTGCCCAAGCGATAGATACACCAGTCATCATAGGCATATTCCAGCGTCCTGGCTACACTCTCGTTGATGCCCACATCATAGGGGATATAACCATAATCATCGTAATACTCATAACCCAAGCGTCCCGTGGAGCTAACATCAGGGTGAACAGCACCGATGCCACGCATGAGCGCATCCCACAATTGTTCGATATCATAGCCGCGCAGCCCTTTCAAATAGGCGTCGGCAACCACCGAGGCACTGTTGTTGCCTACCATGCAGTTGCGATGACCAGGACTTGCCCACTCGGGCAGGAATCCGCTCTCGAGCCAGGTGTTCACCAATCCCTCTTGCATCCAAGCACCTGTAGTCGGATACATCAGGTCGACAAACGGCATCAGGGCCCGGAAGGTGTCCCAGAACCCGGTATCGGTGAACAATCGTCCCGGCAGAACTTGGCCGTTATAAGGGCTGTAATGATATGGCTGGCCTTTTGCGTCGATTTCATAGAAGCTGCGGGGGAACAGCACCGAGCGGTAAAGGCAGGAGTAGAAAGTACGCAAGTGGTCCACATTGCTGTCCTCGACCTCGATGCGTCCCAGCACCTCATTCCAGCGCTGGCGTCCTTTTCGTTTGACAGTTTCCAAGTCATCGCCCGCAAGTTCCCGCAAGTTAAGCAAAGCCTGTTCGGGGCTGATGAACGATGAGGCCACGCGGGCATTGACTTGCTGGCCACGACTTGTCTTGAACGTCACGATGGCACCGGCATGAGCACTGTTGACATGAGTCTCTCCAGGATTGACAATACTGTCATCAACGGTGGAATAGAGCTTGAAAGGTTGGTCAAACTCAATGACAAAATAATTCTTGAAGTTGTCGGGAACCCCGCCGCTGTTGCGCGTCGTGTAGCCGATGATACGGCGCTGACCGGGAATAATGGTCACCTCAGACCCCTTGTCAAAGGCGTCTATCACGACATTGGCCTGATCGGTTTCGGGGAAGGTGAAACGCAGGATGGCGGCACGCTCGGTGGGCGCCACCTCGGCAGTCACGTCATAGTCGGCAAGATAGACTTTATAATAGTAGGGTGTGGCAGTCTCGGCCTTATGTGAGAACCAGCTGGCACGTTCATTCTCATCCCACACGGGTTCGCCCACCGTGGGCATCAGCGAGAACTGACCGTAATCGTTGATCCAGGGGCTGGGTTGGTGAGTCTGTTTGAAACCTCGTATCTTGTTGGAAGCGTAAGTATACTGCCAGCCATCCCCGTTTTTGCCCGTCTGCGCCACCCAGAAGTTCATGCCCCACGGCATGGCGATGGCAGGGTAGGTATTACCCGTCGACAACTGGAAACTCGACTGTGTCCCCACCAATGTATTCACATAATCCACGGGCTCCAGTGTGGTCGCTTTTACCGCCACAACCAGCCCCATGGTCATCAATGTCAATGCAATTTTCTTCATGATGTTTACGGTCTGGATTTTTTACTTGTGCCCCACTTGCTGGGTTTTGGGCCCATAACAAGTTCAAGCGTGCCGCCAGCGATGATGTCGCGGTAGTCGATATAGCTCTTGTCGTAGCGCTTGCCGTTGAGTTTGGCGCTTTGGACATAGAAATTCACGTCGCTGTTGTTCACGGCCTTGATTGTGAATCTCACGTTGTCGTACACATTGATCGTGACTTTATTAAACAGAGGAGAACCGATAATGAATTTTCCGCCAGCGGGTTCCTCCTGATAGAGACCTATGGAGGACAGAACATACCATGCCGACATTTGACCAACATCCTCGTTGCCCGAGAGGCCGTCAAGACTGTTGCGGTATTGCTCGCGCAACACACGGCGTACAAGTTGAGCGGTCTTCCAGGGTTGGCCCACATAGTTGTACATGTATATGATGTGGTGACTCGGTTCGTTACCGTGGGCATATTGTCCGATGAGTCCTGATACGTCGGGTGAGGCTTCTTCTCCCAAATCTCCTTCAACGATGAACAGCGAGTCAAGTTTCTGGATAAATGCTTTTTCACCGCCAAACAGGTTCACCAGTCCGTGAACGTCGTGAGGCACCAGCCAAGTGTATTGCCAGGCATTGCCCTCACAGTAGTCGTCGTTGCGATGCTTGGTCGATAACGGGTCAAACTCAGCCGTCGGGCGGAAGTGGCCCTGCGAGTCCTTGCCGCGCATGAAACGCGTCTGTTTGTCAAAATAATGCTGGTATGACTTGCTGCGGTTCAAGAAATAGTCTTCGTTGTCTTTATCACCGACCTTTCGCGCCACTTGGGCGATGCACCAGTCTGCCAGGGCATATTCCAAACCGCGGGCCACGGTTTCCTTGTCGGGCTCCAGGTCATACGGGATGTAGCCATACTGTTTCAACAGTCCCATTGAGCGCTCATCGAGCATCGCACTGTTGGTCATTGCCTTCAATGCAACTTGAGGGTCCACGTCAAATCCTTTCAGCACCAGGTCGGCCAGCACGGGCACTCCGGGATTTCCTACCATGCAGTCGGTCTCGTTGCCCATCAAGTGCCATACCGGCAATTTGCCTTGTTGCTCAAAGATGTGCAGGAAAGTCTGTGCTATGTCACGTTGCTTCTCGCGGTGGATAAGCGTCTGCAAGGGATGGGCAGCGCGGTAGGTGTCCCACAGCGACAGGGTAGTGTAGTTGGTGAAGTCGCCCTGATGTACCTTGCCGTCGGCACCGCGGTACTGACCGTTCACGTCACAGAATACCGACGGAGCCACCATTGTGTGATACAACGCCGTGTAGAACACAGTGTAGTCATCATCACTATAGGTATAAATTTGAATTTTATCCAATTCATCTTGCCATGCCAGCCATGCATCATGGGCTAGATTCATCAGGCGCCAATCGGGATTCTCGACTGCCAGGTTCTCAATGGCATTATCAATGCTCACGGCCGACAGTCCCACCTTGACCATAAAAGGCGTAATTCCTTCTCCAATGTTTGGTGCCGAAATGATGCCCACGGTATCTCCATTCAACTTCTCAAGATTCACATCTTGCTTGAAATCCATGACAAAGTAGACCTTCTGGTCTCTTGCCCAGCCGTTAGAGAAGCGATAGCCGACAATCCGTTGAGGAGACACTTGTTTCATCATCATCTCCTTGGGTGTATCCCAGCCAATGCCTTGACCCAGGTCAAGCCGCAGCAGAACGGAATCCCGGTCTTCACTGAAATAATAACCGTGCATGCCAGTGCGTCGGGTGGCAGTGAGTTTAACCCTGACATAGGTTTTGCCATTGTCTCTGAGGGTTACCGAATAAAATCCAGGCGTGACCGATTCATCTTTGTGGCTGAAAATCACCTCACGCTGATCACGGCGCGTGACAGGCAGCAACGCAATGTCCCCCAAGTCACCGATGCCAGTGCCGCTCAGGTGCTGGTGACCAAAGCCGATGAGCACCGAGTCGCTGTCGTGGTATCCCGAACACCAGTCCCAGCCACGCGTGGGTTCGGTCGGACCCAACTGCACGTAGCCAAACGGCACATTGGCTCCATAGAACACATGACCGTGTCCACCGGTGCCGATGCGTGGATTCACCCACTTGCTGTCTACGAACGGGTGTTTTATCACTCCTTGCGCAAAGCATCGTGCACTTGCGTTCATTAACAAGCAGCCCAAAATAGCGATTAAAGCAAATATCGTTCTTCTCATCTCAGTTGTCATTATTGGTTTTGAAATTGCAAATTTAATATAATTTGCGAAAAAATAGGTATTCGATAGCTTCGTTTGATAAAGAATTGTTTATATTTGCAATTTGAAACAACTGGAAAACCAAATTTTAACTATAATACATTAACAGTTCAACAATTATGAAATTACTTAAGTTAACAGCAATGTCGGTTGCGGTATTGGCTATTTTAGGGCTTTCTTCCTGTGGCAAGACGGGAACGTCCCAAGACCCGAATTCCTCACCCGATAAAAAACCCGGTAAAATGGAAAAGCAAGAATTCACTCCCGAATTCCTTAACCAGCTGGGCCGCGTGGGCGCTCCTCAAGTGTCGCCTGACGGCAAGAAGGTGCTCTATGGCGTTACTTACTATGACATCACCACCAACAAGGGCAACTGCGACCTGTGGGTAATGGATGTTGATGGACAGAATGCCCGCCAAATCACCAACACGCCTAACAGCGAGAGCAACTATGTGTGGATTGACGGCGGTAAGAAGATTGCTTTCATCTACAAGGAAGAAGGCGAGGACAAGACGCCTCAGCTGTGGACAATGAATGCCGACGGTGGCGGCCGTAACTGCGTCAGCGACGTCGAGGACGGTATCGAGGGCTTCATCTTCTCGCCCGACGAGAAGCGCGTGGTCATGATTTCCCAAGTGAAATACGGCCAGACGGCCCAGGACATGCATCCTGACTTGGAGAAGACCACGGGCAAGATCTATGACGACATGATGTATAAGCACTGGGATGAGTGGGTAACTACCATTCCTCACCCCTTTGTCGCCGACTTTGACGGCAGCAAGGCTGGTAACGTGAAGGATGTCCTTGAGGGCGAACCCTACGAGTCGCCGATGAAACCTTGGGGCGGCATCGAGTCCCTGGCTTGGACCCCTGACAGCAAGAGCCTGGTGTATGTTTGCCGCAAGAAGACGGGTAAGGAATATGCGTTCTCGACCAACAGCGACCTCTATAAGTATGACCTGGAGACCGGTAAAACCGAGAACCTCACCCAGGGCATGATGGGCTATGACACTTATCCCATCATCAACAGCAAGGGCGAGATGGCATGGCTCTCAATGGAGCATGACGGCTATGAGGCCGACAAGAACCGCATCTTCTTCATGGATGCCGCCGGTAATAAGAAAGACCTGACCGCTGACTGGGACTACAGCGTTGACGCCATCGCCTGGTCGCCCGATGAGAAGGCCATCTATTTCATCTGCCCGTTCCAGGGCGTACAGCCCATCTTCCGCATGGATGTCGCCACCCAGAAGGTGGACACCATCGCCATGGGCGTTTGTGACTACGATGGTCTGGCATTTGCCGAGGGCGGAAAGGTCATCACCTGCCAGCACAGCTACCAGACCCCCAACGAGGTCTACAGTGTAGAGATGGGCAAGGATCCCGTCAAGTTGACTCATGTCAATGACGAAATGCTGGCCCAGGTGGACAGCATCGGCATCGAGAAACGTATGATTCCCACCACCGACGGCAAACTGATGACCACGTGGGTATGCTACCCGCCCAACTTCGACCCCAACAAGAAGTATCCCGCCATCCTCTTCTGCGAGGGCGGTCCCCAGTCTCCCGTGAGCCAGTTCTGGAGCTATCGCTGGAACATGCGCATCATGGCCAGCAACGGCTACATTGTCATTCTGCCTAACCGCCGCGGCCTGCCTGGTTTCGGTTCCGAGTGGAATGCCCAGATCAGTGGCGATTACGGTGGCCAGAACATGCGTGACTACCTCAGCGCCGTGGACTACATGAAGAAGGAGCCCTACATCGATGGTGAACACATCGGTGCTGTTGGCGCCAGCTACGGTGGCTATTCGGTTTACTTCCTTGCCGGTAACCACAACAAGCGTTTCGCTTGCTTCCTGGCACACGCTGGCATCTTCAACCTCGAGGCTCAATACCTGGAGACCGAGGAGATGTGGTTCGTACAGTGGGATCTCGGTGGCCCGTACTGGGATAAGGGCAATGCTACCGCTCAACGTTCCTACACTCAGGCTAACCCCAAGAACTATGTTCAGAACTGGGATACTCCTATCATGTGCACTGCTGGCGAACTGGATTACCGCATCGTCTTCACCCAGGCATGCCAAGCTTTCAATGCCGCCAAGATCAAGGGTCTGCCTGCCCGCCTGCTGCTCTTCCCCGACGAGAACCACTGGATTCTCAAGCCCCAAAACAGCATCTTGTGGCAGCGCGAATTCTTCAAGTGGCTCGACACATGGCTGAAGCCCGACAGCGAGGCTGCTAAAGCTTACAAAGCTCAGCAGGACTCCATCAATGCCGCTAAGGGCGTTGCTCCAGTAGCTGCAGCACCTGCCGAGGAGAAAAAGAACTGATTGCTGGGCAATTAACCATCAAGTTGCATAAAAAAGGAGGTCTAGACGGCCTCCTTTTTTAGTATATCTTGCAGCACCTCTGCAATTGCCGCGACAAATGGCTTGGACTTCGGCATGCACACAGTGGGTTAGTGATAGGATAATTACAGAGTCAAGCCCAAAATAGAGAATAGGGCAGGGCGCCAGTCACTGCCGTTGTCGGGGTGCAGTGTCTGGATACCCAAAGCTGAAGCGGCCTCGCAGTTGCGAGCACTGTCGTCTATAAACAGGATATTCTCCGGGGCTGTCTGTTCGCCATCAATCATGGCTCTAAAAATATCTGGTGACGGCTTCATCATCCGCATCTCATAACTCAGGTACAAGCGGTCGAAGTAATAGTCAAGGCCGTGACCATTGCCGTCAAAAGCACTGCTGCGAGCCCACCGCATCATGAAAGGGTTGGTATTGGAAAGCAGGGCAACGGGATACCCCTCACGGCGTAATCTCAACAATGCGTCAAAGTTGCGCTGATACAACTCTGCAGCATAACCAGTCCAGGCATATTCCAGCTGATCCATAGTCAACTGCTTTCCCACATTGCGGCTTAACTCATCACGGTATTGCTCCGCAGTGAGCAGACCAGACTCCAAGTCACCGAAAATGCCTTTTTGGGCATAGTCATCAAGGTATTCCTCGACATGGGTTACACCGATCTCCTTAAATCGCTCTATGGCAATCATCTTGTCAAGACGGAAAACCACACCCCCGAGGTCAAAGACCACATGCATCTTTTCACTATTCATTGCGCTCACTATCTACACTTTTATTGAATTCGTTTGCAAAGGTAAACATTTTTGTTTACCTTTGCAAACATGAACTATACAGTAACAAGCAAAGAAGTGACCATCAGTGCCGATGAGTTTGTGCAGCGTTATCGTGACGTGGAACGTATCCGTCAATACTGCCTGCAGTGTCCCGGTTACGGTAAAGCGTGGAACTGCCCGCCGTTTGATTTTGACCCAAGGACTCGCAGTGACGGTTTTAAGACAGTGAAATTGATTGGCACAATCATCGAGTTTGATGAACAGACACGAGCCGCTTGCACCACACCCGAACTGGCGACAGCAACAGGCAAGCGGGCAATAGAAGAAGTGTGCCAGACGACACTCTTGCCAAATATGTACAAGATGGAAAAGGATATGCCGGGAAGTCGCTGTTTCACCTTCAGATGCATGCTCTGCCCCGAAGGTTGCACACGCCCCGAGGGCAAGCCCTGTCGTCACCCCGAAATGATGCGTCACTCACTGGAGTCTGTGGGTTTTGACATCGAGGGTATGACCCGTGATCTGCTAGATATCAACTTGGAATGGAGCTACGACGGGTCCCTGTCCAAGCATATCACTCTCGTCACTGCCCTGTTCATGCCGTGATGTTTCAACGACACAACAAGGTCCTTCTATCGTCAAAATTACTTGTAGAAAATGAAATAAACGGCCAGCACGAGGCAAACGAAGGCCGCAAGATGATTCCAATGCAAAGACTCGCCGTTAAAGAACAGGGTGACAAAGATAGTGAAAACAGTTAATGAAATCACTTCTTGAATCACCTTGAGTTGCATGATGGTATAAGGTCCACCATTACCGTCAAAGCCGATGCGGTTTGCCGGAATCTGACAGGAATACTCGGGCAATGCCAGCATCCACGACAACAGAATGATGAGGTATAACGGAGTGTTGCTCGAGATGACATGCATTTGTTGGAGTTTCAAGTGTCCATACCAAGCAAAAGTCATGAAGATGTTGGCAATAACCAGCAGCCCGATGGTGTAGAATTGTTGCATATCTATTGGTCTTTGATCTTTCTTAGTTACAGGCCCTTCCTTTTGGGCGGCGCAAAATTAGCAATATATTTTCACTCGCCATTACACCAAAACGTTTTTTATTCGGGATAGGAGTGGAGTTATCATGGCCTGAAATGGCTAATATTTTGGTCTATTTTTCGTTTTTTTAAGCACTTAATGATTTATTTAGTGTGATTTTTTGTTCAAAATTTACTACTTTTGTCATGTGATAAAAAGCAAGCATCAACATGAACGAACAAGCATTTCATCAGTTGGATTTATCCAGGTTGCCGGCCAATGACACCATGCTTGCATTGGGTGACAACCTGATGCTGATAGACAACCTGGAGACAGATGCCACTGTATCACACCACCTCGAAATCGATGGTTTGGTGAGCCATTTCCCTGTAAAGCTGTCTTCGACCTGTCTGATTATAGTGAATGACGGCACGGTCAGGTTTAATGTGAACTTTCGCGATTTTGTCGTGAGCCAGGGCACTTGCGCCATCATCTCTGCGGGGACCATCATCCAACATGCTGAATATGATGAACAGGCCAAGGTGATTCTATTGTCCTTTTCGTGGCAGAATATGCCTTCGTTACCCACATCCCGACATCGAAATGCGCATCGCTTCTTTGCCTTGCAAGCCGTGTTAATCCATCTTCAACCATGCCATCTCGAGATGCTCATGACTTGCTACAAGATGCTCCGCACAATCCTCTCAGATAACTCATTCGCGACAAACAGGGAAGATGCCGCAAGCAGTTGCATCGAACTCATGGCTAGCATTATTGCTCAAGGTGCCGACAACCAGCCTGAAATATCCTCCAAAGCGACGCGCCGAGACGAAATCGTGGCACGCTTCCTGGAATGCGTTAACGAGAACTACCGCCAACACAGGGAGCTCTCATTCTATGCCAACGAATTGCACCTGTCGCTCAAATACATGTCCCATGTGGTATACGAGCAAACAGGTCGCCACCCGTCAGCGTGGATACGTGATTATGTGATTCTTGACGCAAAAGCCATGTTGCGCAGTGGCCGCTACACCGTCCAGCAGGTAGCTGCCGAACTGAATTTCCCGAATCAATCTTTCTTCGGGAAATATTTCAAGGAAGCCGTTGGCGTTTCTCCCAAAAAGTGGAGATAGTCCCTCTCAATTAACCGCAATCCCAGCAATAATAGGCATGAGTGAAGTCTTGGGCCAACAGGTTGTCATGGCTAACGAAGATAAATCCATTGCCCATGTCGCCCCACATGACCAGTTCCTTGCGGTCGATAGCTGAATGCTGTGAAGCTAATTGGAACAGCAGCACATCATGAAGTTGGATATCTCGACGTGCATCTTCTTGGTCAAACACGGGATAGCCTAGCATTTGGTGACGTGGCCGTTGCATCCCCAAATTCTTTTCAAAATACAGGCAGTCTTCATTGTCCAGGTACTCATACCACATCTTACCCTGATGTTCCGCTCCAGTGATTTCATGAACGATGTCAAAGAAAATGCGATTAAACCGGCCATCACTAACACTCATTGTTGTCTGTTCGGTCACAACATCAATAGCCACTTCTCGCTTGACGGGTGTCAGCATCTCATCAACACTGCTGTGGGTCGGAACGTCGACAGGTGAGCTGTCACCGTTCACCGTCTCATGATAAACAACCCTGAATCCGTTGCCCTCGTCATCGAAGTTTCCACGACATCCATACATGAATTCAGGATTGAGGCTGATATACCACTGGAGCATGCCCTGTTCGGGCAGCGGTGATTGCAGATGAGCCTCAGCGCAATTCACTTGCATAATCATGAGCATCGGCTTGCCCTTGTCATCGACGGGATAAGGCTTATCGGCAGGCCAATAAGGCGCTCCGCCAATCTTGCTGTCGGTAATGCCAGGGACACGTTCCTCATTAAGCACGATTCTGTAATGATCACAAGATGTGCGCCGTATGATTTCTTCGGCAATGCGCTGGGCGCGTTCACTGATTCCTTCCATAACCTTTATTGTCTTTTAATTATTTACATAGTAGCCTTCTATATTGTTGATGCAGGGACAGGCACGGCTATCAAGAATGCGCACACGCCATTCATCGGCGGTCTTCTCGTGGAAGCGAACGATGCGCTTGTAACCGATGGTAGTGGTCTCCTCATCAACAATCACAGGCACCCAATAGCCACAGCACGTCTTGTACTCAATAACAAACTCCTTAACTCGTTGTCCCAGGGGGATGTACTCTTGCAGCATAATGCGGTTGAGGGTCACGGGTTTCTTGGTCTTGATCTCAATGTCGGCTTCAATAACGCCGTCCTTGGGAGCCCAGTAGGTGTCCCAGTTGCCGTCGCCTATCATTGATGGAGCGAATTGCGAAGAACGGGTATCGGTAGCTTTGAATTTGGCGCCTGCAAGCAAATCGGTGCCGAGTTCACGATTAAGGCGTTCGTGCCACTGAACGGCAGTTGCAGAGTCAATGGGATGAATCAGGCCTTCGCGATCAACGGGGAAATTCAACAAGAACGTGCCGTTATGCCCCACGCTACGGTAGTAAAGGTCAACCAACTGGTCAACACTCTTGACCAGCGTGTCTTCCTTCTCATGATAGAACCAACCCGGACGGATTGACGTGTTGCACTCGCTGGCACACCACGCATCGCCATCGGAATGACCCGATTGCAGTTCCTCATATTGTGGATAGCCGGGATAGACCTCATTGATACGCAGGAAAGCCCAATTAGTAGGGTTGGCAAAGCCCTTCTCGTTGCCGACCCAGCGGCAACCGGGGCCGCCATCCGAGAAGATGACTGCTCCTGGCTGAAGGCGGTTCACGATACCCCAGGCACGCGTATAATTATAATAGGTACTACGGTCAATTTCACGTTTCTCGCAGGCACCTCCGTACCATCCGTCACCTCCATTAGCTCCATCAAACCACACCTCGAAGATGTCGCCATAATTGGTCATCAATTCCTCCAGTTGGTTGTAATAATAGGTGACATATTCTGCCGTGCCATAGCTGGCCTGGTGCCTGTCCCAGGGCGACAGATAAACACCCAAACGAATGCCATACTTCTTGCAGGCAGCAGCCAACTCGCCCACAACGTCACCCTTACCGCCCCTGAAAGGCGAGGTGGCAACACTATAGTCGGTGTAACGCGATGGCCACAGGCAGAAACCGTCATGGTGCTTGCAGGTAAGTATCACACCTTTCATTCCTGCCTTGACAATGGTTTGCACCCACTGTTCGCAGTCGAGTCGGGTAGGATTGAAGGACGAAGCCGGAGCATCGCCATAACCCCATTCCATATCATTAAACGTGTTAGGCCCAAAATGGATAAATGCATAGGTTTCCAGCTTTTGCCAAGCTACCTGCTGGGGCGAGGGCACCGGCCCTATCGCCTCTGGCGCCTTGTTGTTGTCAGCCACTGCCGACAACACAAGCATCATTGCGCCCAACATCACTATTGTCCTGTATTTCATTATGCTGTCATTATATCATTGAGCCACAAAGGTAATAAAGATTTCAATCAATATCAAATTTTTGAAATTGATAAGCTATTATCTTAATAACAAAATGCCGGTTTAAGGAACAGTCTCTATGCGCAGGAATACCCATTATGACAATAACATCCAAATGGTTTGTAATTATCAAAAATTTAGCTTACCTTTGTCCAATAAAGGTAGCAACCACATTTCGAATTCTCATTTACACATACTTTATATCTTATTGAGACATGAACCATAATACTAAAATGCCGTATTTACCATTCTTTGCAATGATGATTGCATTAGTTCTCGGATTCGTTTCCTGTAATAGTGATGATGACAATCCGAGCGGTCCTGACGAGGTTGAAATCTCAAGAATTGAGATTAACATTCTGCAGCAGCCAAGCGATATGGGTGTTCCATATCCCCGAATGGTTGCCAGTGTTGATGACTGGAGTATCATCGAGTACACCAGCGACGGCCTAGAGCATGAAGCCATGACGACCCTGCATTTCATCAATGTGAAAGAGAACACGTCGATGGTCGTTTCAGGTTATAAAAACACCGCGTTGTTCTATCGCTATGATCCATTCTCAACCAAAAAGTCGGACACTGTCATGATTGCCGCCAAAAAACAGGGAAAAACCTGTGTGGCCACATGCATCATGAATTGGCGCAATTATACTTATAGAACGATTTCTGAAACGATTCTAGACGGCGCTTCAACATCATGGCATGCCCCCAGATTCGGTGATGAAAATGATGATATCAGGAAAATGTTCTCGGATATGTTCGACAGCATGAGTGACGATATTTCAAAGCTCTCTAAATATCCGTCAAAATTCTCGGTTGCCGCAGGTCATGTTGCAGAGATTTGGACTAAGGTAGCTATCCCTTGGGCTAAGTATTCCTTATATGAAGGACGCCCTGAAATCCAAAAGGAGATTAGAGAACAATATGCCGCCGACCGATTCAAAGAATATTATTATACCATTGTCCCAACCAGCATAGACCAAGTCTATCAAAAGGCAAAAAATGTTTATCAAGCTAGCAAGGCACTTTATCAGAATTTCCCCAATGCCGACCTCACAGACGAAGATATCACCGGTATGTCATACAGGTTTACCAGAACGGCTAACCCGACCTACCAGATCCAAACGCAATATGCCGAGGAGTATTTGAAATACACCGTATCGGCCAGCCTTCGTTCGGTTGACGAAACATCGGCTGTTATCCACGCTTATGCTGACTGCACCGACGGTCAGCCAAGTTATATCTCAGAGTATGGTATAGATATTAGTGGTTCGGACGGGAATAGCCGAACCATCCATGTTTCAAACTTTGAAAATGACATCACTATTACCGGACTAAAGTCTGGGGTTCTGTACACCGCACGCCCTTATGTCAATTCATTTGGCAGACGATATGAATGTTCAATCACTTTCATGACAAAGTTCATATTCAGTTTACATCCCGAAAGCTTGACTTTTGAGGCCAAAGGAGGAACAAAAGGCGTAGCTCTAAATGTTCCTGATGACGGTATTAAGTCGTGGAGCATTAAATCCAATCCCAAATGGTGCCAAATCGAGAAAGGGGCAACTTCATTCTTTGTAACCGTGGGAGAGAGTAAACAAAAAAGAAGTGGCGAGATTGTCGTCTCGGCGATACTTCAAGACGGGAGCTCTGTTGAGGCAATTCTTCCCGTAGAGCAGGTGTCCAATAATTGGAATGGCACAAAATGGGATTTCAGGGGTAGCGTGAGTGTATCGGGTAATGCTGATCTGGCAGGTAATATCAACATGGCCCAAGTCACGAATTTTGGCATTGAAATCCGAGATGTCGAGAAGAACGATTTCACCTTGACTGGCGACTTAGCTGGATTGGAATCAAGCTCTCGCATTCATTGCAATGAAGATAATCAACTTATTTGGAGCCAAACCGAAACTTTCTCAGAGTCAGGCACTTCAGTTAGAATAAATACTGATATCACTTTCACACGGACAAGTACAACTACCGCCGACGGTAAGTTGAATGGCTCGGCCAGTATCAATGTTCCAGGATATGGGAACATCAATATGGGCATGAATGGTAATTTCTCGGGAAACCTCGTTAATCCTGACAACAATTAACTAGAACGAGATGTAATAAATCTGTCAGGAGGATGCCTTAGCATATAGCCAGGGCATCCTCCTGATGCTTTATGCCCGTATTGCGACTTATACTAGTTTGACAGTGTCGCCCAGAGTGACCTTTTGCTGCTTGTAGAGGAGGCCAAGGGCTTTCTTGAAGTCCTTCTTGCTGCAATTGAAGGCCTTGTTGATGTCGTCAGGGTCGCTCTTGTCGGTAAAGGTCATCTCACCATCATGAGACTTGAGGTAATCCAGAATCCTGTCAGAAAGGTCATCGACGCGCATCTTCTCTATTTTGGCCAGGGTGAGGTCCACCTTTCCGTCAGGACGCACTTGCTTGACGAATGCGGTCAACCTGTCACCGACGTTCACATCCTGATAAGTCTCGTTCTGGTAGATTTGTCCCCAATGGGCATTATTGATGATAACACGATAGCCCAAATCGCTACGTTGAACAACAAGGACCTCGACGCGCTGGCGATGATAATAGTCAGGCTCGGTGTGCTGGAGGAATTTGGCAAGTTTGGCACTGGCGACAATGCGCTGGCTGGCCTCGTCAAGATAGACGTGCACAATGTAACTGCGCCCCACCTTCATATCCACACGCTGCTCACTGAAGGGCACCAGCAGGTCTTTGGCAACCAGTCCCCAGTCGAGAAAGGCGCCCACCTTGTTCACAGCCTTGACACGCATGAGAGCGAAATCGCCGACCACAGCATAGGGAACCTCGGTCGTCGCTACTGGCCGATTCTCACTGTCGTTATAGACAAACACACGGATGTTGTCACCCACTTTCATCTCTGGAGTGAGGTAGCGCTTGGGTAACAGCACCTCATGGGTATCATCGTCGATCAGATAAGCTCCAAAATCGACCATACGATTAATGCGCAACTCGTTAAATTCTCCGATTCTCATTTTTACGCTCAATTATCTTGCAACGGGAACTGCCAAAATCAAACAACTTCAATAGTTGCTTATGTTGTTCATCGTTGCATTAATGATTTGATGATTATTCTGCAAAAGTACTGCAAGTCGGATTCAAAAACAAATTTATTTGATTTTTGTTGAGAAAGTGCCTTATTTATACAGTGTTTGGCAAAAAAAAGCAATTATCGGGTTGGTTTTCGGAAAAATATCGTACTTTAGCAGATTAATCTCGACATACTAAGGCATAATAGATATGAAAACGACGTCATATTCACTACTTATAGTGCTGTCAATCACTATGTTACTCTTCTCCTGCAACAAATCGGGGAAGGGGCAGGGTGGTGACGGCAAGTTTGCTGTCACTGTCAAATCCCAGCGACTGAATGACAAGTCGTCATTTACCAGATCTAATGGTGAACGATGCACTATCACCAGCGAGGCTACCATTGATTATCCTGTCAGCATGGGTGATGGCCAAGCTGTTGACAGCCTGCAACGCCTGTTTGCCGCATATGTGTTAGAATCTGGCGATTCTCTCTCACTGAAAGAAGCGATGCGTCAAGTCGTGAACAACAGCATGCATCAATATGATTTCATGAATGAGTTGCCTAGCGAGGGAGCAGCCGACGAGGGTGAAGGCGAAGCGACGCTCAATTATTCAACCAGCACTCGCATCACACCCATTTATAATGACAACGGAGTTGTGACCTTTGAGCGCATCGATGTGGTAAAGAAGAATGACAATGTGACATCGATCACCCATCGTTACTACAGCTTTGACCTCGAAACCCAGACCTATATCGACGTGAACCGGTTGTTCCGCGACGACGCCCTGGCCGATGTTTGCCAATTACTAAGGTCACAGCTGCTTTCACAGAACAATGCAACCAGCAACGAGCAATTGAATGACTTGGGATATTTCAATGTCGAGAACATCACTGTTTCACCCAATTTCTACTTCGATGACAAAGGCGTGACCTGGAGTTTCCTGCCTAATGAACTGGCTGTTGAAGCCCTTGGTGAGCCCAAAATCACTATCCCTTATAGTGATCTGGAATCCTATTTGTGTGAAGGCAGCATCATCGAGAGGCTTTAATAATTAAGGTCTTAGTTCTAAAGTCTAAAAATGGAACATATCTTAAACTATTTTCCTGAACTGAACGAAAAGCAGCGCAGCCAAATGGCTGAGCTCTTGACACTATATCCCGAGTGGAATGCCAAAATCAATGTCATCTCACGCAAAGACATCGACAATCTAGAGGTGAACCACCTGCTGCACTCACTGGGACTGGTCAAGTTCGTCAAATTCACCCCGGGAACACGTGTGATGGATTTGGGGACGGGTGGGGGACTGCCGGGAATTCCGTTGGCCATTTATTTCCCTGAAGTATCCTTCCATCTTGTGGACCGCATCGGCAAAAAACTCAAAGTCGCTCAAGACATTGCCGAACGTGTCGGCTTGACTAATGTCACTTTCCAGCATGGAGATGTCAAGGAGGTAAAAGGCAAATTCGATTTCGTGGTGAGTCGCGCTGTGATGGACTTGGGCGATATGGTGCCCCTCGTGAAACGCTTTATTGACAGCGAGGACCGCAACGCCGTTCCCAATGGCCTCATCTGCCTCAAGGGTGGCGATTTAACCTCTGAGATCGCCCAATATAAGAACAAAGCACTTGTCGACGAGCTGTCAAGCTATTTCAAGGAAGACTACTTCCAAACCAAGAAGATTGTGTACCTACCTCTCTAACCTTTAACCTTTAACCAGTATAAGTGTATGAACGCTACAATGATGTCCGTCAATCCGTTTGGCGAGAACCTATATATCCTGTGGGACGAAGCTTCGCGTGAGGCTGTGGTCATCGACCCTGGCATGATGCGTGAGAGTGAACGTGATATGGTGACCAAGTTCATTGATGAACACAACTTGAGTGTTAAACACATCCTGTTGACCCACCTGCATGTTGACCACATCACTGGGGCTCGTTGGCTCGCCGACAAGACTGGAGCCGACGTGTGCGGCAGCGCCCTGGACAACCCATTAGGACAGGAGTTACCCGACCAAGTGGCACACTTCCGCATCAATATTGAGGTGGAGCCCTTGACAGTCGATCGCAACTTGGCAGACGGTGACACTTTACAGTTGGGCGACGAGACCATCCAAGTGCTGCACGTGCCGGGACACAGCCCTGGCGGACTGGCTTTCTATCTGCCCCAAAGCGCATTGCTCATCAGCGGTGATACCATCTTCAACGGCAGTGTGGGGCGTACCGACTTGTGGGGTGGTGACATGGCACAACTGCTCAACAGCATCCGCGAGAAAATCTATACGCTCCCCGACGAGACCGTCATCGCCTCGGGCCATGGGCCCACAACCACCGTCGCCGACGAGAAACGCTTCAACCCCTTCGTATAACCGAAAGAACTGAAATCATGCAAAAAACGGGGAATCCCAAGAAGAAGGATTCTCCGTTTCTCTTTAATATCCGTTTTTTCTGTATTCTCCGTTATCTCCGTCTATTACAAAGCAATGGCAACGCCCAGCATCCAAGTGTTCTTGATTTTGGGACCAAATCCTTTCTTGAACATGTTACAAGGACTATAGCGGCAGTAAACTCCATAGCGATTATAGGACAACGCGCCATAGACATCAAAGGTCAGCTTGTTCTGCTTGATTCCACGATAAGATACGTCATAGTGAGTCTTATTGACCTTATATTGAGTGTTGCACTTGGCATAAATGTTCCAGTTCATGGTTCCACCCAGTGTGATGTGGAAATTTTTCCCGAAGAACTGCTGGAATTGGAGCGGAAATTGGATGGCTCTGACCGAGAGTACCGATGAACGGTCAACGGTGCCCTCGGGATAAGAATCAATGCCCACAATATTGGTCGCTTCATCCATGACAAAACAGTTGGGGCGCTTGAGCGAGAAACGCTTATTGTCATAGCCCACACCAATCGAGATTTGCTGCCCATGCCGGGTGTTGTAATTAAGGCAAGCGATGTTGAGGATACCCCAGTTGAAGCTGTTATTGACCAAATCATAGGAAGTGCTGAGTCCTGCTCCTAAGTAGATTCCGGAACAAACAATGCTCCAGTGGTACTCCTTGTTGCTACTTTTCATGAACGGCAAATTCAGCTCCCAGTCGGTAGACTGCGAAGTGTGAACTGTGTCGTTTCCAGAGTGCTGCATCCTATAGGTGTAACTGTAATCCTCTTTTTCCTTAGATCCAATCACCTTTACCAGTGAGCCTGTTGGTGTCTCGGTGATGATGACCTGGTTAGGGGACTCAATGACGGTCACTGTATCGGGGGCAGTGGCCTGAGCTTGTGCCATGGCAAGCATGGCGGTGATAATGAATAAAATCTTCTTCATACCTCTAATATGTTTTTGGTTATTATTTTCTGATTAACTTCTTGATTTGTTCGGCACTTGCCTCACCTTCCATATAGATGAGTGTGACGACATTTTTGGGCGATTTGCGCGCCAAGTTCTGATTCAGAAAGAAGATATAGCGGTTACTGCGCTTGTGACTGGCCATCGTGTAAAAGCCATAATACAGTTGCCCATTGCGATACTCCACTTCCTTGTCAACGGCATGAACCCCATCCTTGACAACGAGGTTCTCGATGATTTCGGCCTGCGTTTTGTCGGTCACGCTCACGCTGTGATAGATCGTGAGGCCAATCTCGCGTGCCTGAACTCCGGTGACGATGATTTCGGTGGCGCCAGTAGCCTTCTTGTACCGTCCGTCAAAAAGGCGGTTGATGTTCAAGCCGTTCTGTGCCATTGCTGCTATTGAGGTCAGTAAGCAGGTCAGGATGATGATTGTTGTACGTCTCATATTCATCGTGTTTTTATTCGTTATCAAGTTCAATCGCATCACTCAGGCTTGACAACTGTGCTGCCATCCCATGTGAAGCTTCGTCAATATCATTCAGTTGGTCTTCAATCAAGGTCATCACTTCACCATCATCATGGATTGCATGTCCGTCAACGTATGCTATACACATATTCTCGTTGGCTTGACGGGCTTGCCAGAAAGCAAATACACCCACTGCAAGAAGGATAGCTATCGAGGCGGCAATACCCAAAAACTGATGACGTTTGGGCTTGCTCACATGGTGTTGATTCACTTGACAATGAGCCACAAAGTATCCCATCGTGAAACGCGCCTCATCTATGGCCTCGCTTGTCCAGGGACAATCAGCAAGGCATTGTCTCAGTTCTCGCTCCTCTTGAACGCTGGTTTCACCATCAAAGTAGCGTTGGATTAAGCGTTCCAGGTCTGCCTGATTGGATATGTGATGATTGTTATTCATTGGTTCAACTCCTTTTTTCTATTTTGATAAATCTCACGCACGCGTTTACGTGCTCGGCTCAGTTCAACACGCACGTTGGCAGCAGTCATATTCAGTCGTTTGGCAATATCGTCAAATTCCATCCCCTGCATTTCCCTGAGGTCAATAATCAACCGCTGGTTGTAAGACAGGTTACTATCGATAATCTGGCGCACCTGCATGTAGGCTGTACTACAATCGGTGTCTTCGGCTTCGTCAATAGAGTCAGCAGCTTGCTCGACGGGAACATCGGGTTGGCGACTATTGCGCCTGGCCATGTCGATGCTGGTGGAACGAACCGTCATCATTCCCGCTCCCTGGGCATGGCTGTCGTTCTCATAGCGTTCTCGATGCTGCCACAACTTGACAAAGGCGTCCTGTACAGCATCGGCCGCATCGTCACGATTGCCCGTGATACGTACTGCCAGCGAGAGCATCTGCTCCCTCAAGTCAGTAAATGCGTTAGTGATGCGGTCGCGTTTCTTCATTTTCAATTGTCGTTCCTATTCAATAAACGAAGAAAGTTGCCATTTGTAACAAAAAACAGAAAAAAAGGAGAACCCAATTTTCATGGGTTCTCCTTTTTTAATAGTTATCTCAGGTTAATTAAAGCCCAAGTGTGAGGCCAAGAGTCCAGGTGTTTTTGATTTCGGGACCATGTCCGTCCTCGAAGAACTTACCAGGACTGTAACGGCAGTAGACGCCTAATGCATTCCATGTGAGTGCACCCATCACGTCGAAGCTGATCTTCTTCTGCTTGAGGCCCTTGAACTTGGTGTCATATTCCACCTTATCAACTTCGTAGTGGTTATCAACACGTGCATAGGTGTTCCAGTTCAGAATACCGCCAACAGTGAAATCCAGTTTCTTGACAATCTTTTGGGTGAACATCAGCGGGAACTGAACGGTCCACAAGTTCAGGTTGGACGAGCGGTTCTTAATCTTGTCAACGTCATTGCTAGGATAAGTCGACATGATGACGGCATCCGAGAAATCGTCGCGCACGAGCATAACGGGGCGCTTCATGCTATAGGAACGGTGATGGATACCAACACCCAACGAGAGGTTCTGGCCATGAAGGCTGTTATAGTTCACAGCAGCAAAATTGAGCAGACCAACCTCGAAACTGTTGTTGATAGCTTCCCAATTGTGCTTCACACCCATACCTACGTAGAAGCCACTGGTAATGATAGACCAGTGCTTGGTTTTCTCTTCATCACTCTTAAAGGGGTGGTCATAAGACACGTTATTGGTTTCTTCGTCAGCAGCAGCGGTGGCTTCGACAGCAGCCTCAGCTACGGTTGGAGCATCGTTGGATGCCGCATTCATCTGCACCATGGCAAACATGGAAACAACAAGTAATGCAATCTTCTTCATTTTAAAACAAAAATTATTTATAAAAACTATATGTTATTAATAGACTTTAGATTTTAGACGTTAGACTTTAGACTTTAGACGTTAGACGTTAGACGTTAGACGTTAGATTTTAGACGTTAGACTTTAGCATTGCGCTTGTTTCTTTGAACTTTCAACAGGTACCTGCTAAAGCTAATTCTATTTAAGACGATAAAAATATCCTAGTGTCACCGACACCGTCATTGAATTGGAACTGGAGAATATATCGGTCTTGTGACTGGAAAACACATCGGTCAAACCATAATAGAACCGGCCTTCCAACAATAGGGAATTCTCCCTGTTCAGGTTTAGTTCCATTCCTGCACCGGCACAAATTCCATAATCCAAGCGATTGTTGATATCCATCGTCATCTGTTCGATATGACGGACATTTTGCGTGAAATACTCCAAGTCATCAGCATGACGGTATTCAAAATTAGAAGAAACACCGTCGCCGATCATCACGTTCAATTCAGGACCCAGGTTAAAGAAGCCTTTGACACGTTGATTGCCAAAGAAAATGTGGGTCATCACCGGCAATTCCAGATAAGTGAAACGACGGTTATAGCTGTAGTCCGACTCTTCAAAAGTCTCTTTCCATCCACGCTGGGTGAGGGAAAGTTCAGCTATCAGACCAAAATGGTTTTCCTCGATGTAACGGAACATCACACCTGCGGTGACACCTGGCAGCATTGATTGGGGGACTGAAGGGTTGAAATTCACACGTGAGAATGTCGCACCTGCACGTCCGCCCACACTGATAGTGCCCTCGTAATGGGTCTGACCCCACATCACGAGCGCCACAGCAAACGCCACCAAGGTTAACACCCCTCGTTTCATTTCACATGAACAGTGATTTTGTGGTCAGGAGAGAAATGCACGATGTGAGTGGCTTGGTTGGTGTATCCACGCCAAGGCTCGCCACGCTCCCAACGGAAGCTGGTTTGCACACCTTGATAAAGCGGCGTGTTCTCATCAATACGGCCCTCGGAACCCAACGACTGGAGCAAGTACAATCCCGTGTCCCATCCGTAGAGCGCCATGTGAGGTTCTCCCTTCAAGGGCTCGCCGGCATAGTTGGCCTTATAGGCTGCTTCAAGGTCGCGCGTGCGATAGCCCTTGGCGTTAAAGAAACGCGAGAACATATAGGAATCGATATCTTGCAGATCGGTTTGGTAATCCTTGAGATAAAGTACATACTCGGGGTAGACGAGCAGCGACATGTCACAGTCAAAGCGCTCATTCTTCACCTGTTTCAATGCCTTGATGTACTTCTTGACCAGGTTCTTGTCACCTGACGAAGGGATGAAGATGTATTTAGAACCAGGATTCATCTTGTTGGAGACGTCGTTATAAGTCAATTCACCACCGACGTTGATGGTTTCAACCTGGTACTTCTTACCAGTGATGTGAGTGCGGATCATGTCGAACATGTCCTTGCTTTCCTCGTTAGTGGAGTTGAGGATAATCACATTATAGTCGCTAAACTGCTCGTCAAACCAGCGCATCACGTCATTCACAAACTCACCTGTCGGGGTATTGACCTGATAGACAAAAGGATTATCCAGGTAGTCCTCATTCTTAGTCGTGAAGCAGTTGAGAACTGGAACACCGTTGGCTTTGCCGAAGGCATTGATGCGTGCCAACTGCTGAGGCTCACTGGGGGCAATGATGAGGTTCATGGCCTTCAACTCGGGCATTGCCAGGATGCTGTCGGTCACATTCAGGTTGTGCTGGGTGTCATAAACCTTCAGGTTCACGTGCTTGGTACAGTCTTTTCCGGCATGGTCAAGCGCCAACAAGAAACCCTTGTAGAAATCGGTGTAGAGATAGGCCTGCTTGGGAGGAGCGCTCTTGTGAAGCTGGAAGGGGAGAATCATAGCAATATTAACCTCGTTCTGGAGCTTTTGGCCCACGAGGCTGTCATACAAGTCGGCCATACGCGGCTCATAATAGGCACGCAACTCATCGAGGGGGATGGTGGACATCTCTCCTGTCACACGCTCGATAAAGGGCTTGGGCACGGTGATTGTCTTACCCTTCTTGAGTTTCTTCATGTCGGGATTGGCGGCCTTCAGCTCCTGTTCAGTAATGCCATTCTCGGCAGCTACCGAGGCAAAGGTGTCGCCACGCTTAGCCTCATATTTATAATTGCGCTTGCCTGAACGTTCATAGATGAACGGCAATGCCGAGTTCGGAACGACCTTAACTTTGGCGCCCGTGGTGTACTGCTCGGGTTTAAGACCAGGGTTGCTGGTAAGAATGCCCTCAATGGTCGCATTGTATTGCTTGGCAAGGGTGTAAATGCTCTCGCCGTCCAGAATGGTGTGGAACACGGGATCAGAACCTGTGGGAATCGTGATCTGGGGCGACGAAGCAGCATTTCCGCCAAAGGCGGCAGCCACCTGCTGATCAGCTGTAAGCACAGAGGCCGAAGTCGGAATCACCAGCCGCTGACCCGCTTTGAGACCATCAGCAGTGCTGGGGTTGGCAGCGATAAGTTCATCGATAGTCACCCCGTAACGCTTGGCAAGGCCGTAGAGGGTTTCACCCGACTCGACAATGTGAGTCGTCTGGGTTGCCGTGGTCTTGACATCGGTAGTGACATTATTCACAGCTTGACCGTCAATGGGGAAATAAAGCGTCATGCCGCTTGAAATTCCATCAGCTGCACTGGGGTTGTTCTGAATAATGAAGTCCTTGGTCACGCCCAACTTGGCGGCGATGTCATAGACACTCTCATTGGCACCTGTTATATAGAAATAAAACTCAGTACCGCCAACGACGGTTTTCGGCAGGTTCAGTTGTGCCTGTACAGACATTGCCATGAAGGCCATTGCGGCCACAATAATGATATGCTTGATTCTCATAATCAATAGTGTTGTTTATCCGTGCTTATCTATGTCTCACGCAAATCGTGCAGAAAAACGGTGGCAAAGTTAGCAATTATTACTCGTTCAGCATCTATAAGTGACCGTTTTTTTATTATCAGTTGGGATTCACCACGCGGTCACCGATGATGGCTGCCAGTTGATGGCGCACGTTGTAGAGTTGCTGCAACTGCTCCAGGAGCTGCGGTTGTTCTTCTGGAGAAGCCTTGGCAATCAACGATTTCATTTCGTTGATTTTCAGCACTACTAAAGCATTTTTCCAGTTGTAAAGACCTTTCGTGACCAGACTTAACAATTTGTCCCGTTCCTCTATAATGACTGAATACTGGGTGTGGATTTTGCTCAACTGTGGTAGATTGTCAGCAGCGAGCTCACAAGCCAGTTGGCGCACCTCGTCGTCATCCAACGAGCAAAGAGCTTTGACAAGATAGCCGCAACTGAATTCCATTCTCTCATGCCTGGCCTTAACCTCGGCCTGAGCCAATGCAGCTTTTTCCTTGTTCTCCTGCGCATAGATGAAGTCTGTGCTGCCCATCTGATCGGAGGTCTCCTCGTCCTGCTGTGCCATCTCCTGAGCGACAAATTGGCGGATTTGCTCACCAAGTTCCTTGTCAAGAACCTCCAAGTCCTTATAATAAGATGGAAGATAATTCAGTGCCAGTCCAAAGGTTTTGCTATAAATCGGGACGCTGAAGTTCATTTGGTCCAGTTGAATCTCATTATTAATATGCTCCAGGACCGTTGTCGGATAATCCGATCCGTCATCATAACGTGTATTGGTCAGATAACACATGCCGTAATTGACTATCAACCTGATGATTTCCCGTTCTTGAACGTCAACTCCGCTGCTTGCTGTGACTGTGCGGCCCGTGGTTGACGGCTTCTCAGCCGGGACACTCACTGGCGGTAGGTCATCGGGGAGGGGAGCAGGGGGTATATCGTCCTGGGATAGGGCCCGCTCTCCTGTGTCGCCGGCTAAAGATTCAACGCGCTGCTGGCGAGCTTGTTGTTGCTGACGCTCCTTGCGCCATTGTTCCTGAAATTTGCCTCGATGATACTTGATTTGTCGCAGAATGGTCTGTTCATCCATTCCGAACAGGTTACTGCATTCCTTGGCATAAACCATGCGTGCAATCTCGTCAGGAATCAGCGCTATGGACTTGACCACATCGGTGATGGCTGCCGTACGCTTGATGGGGTCATTCTTAGCATCCTTGAGAACTACACTTGACTTGAAATTGATGAAATCGGCTTCGTTCTGCTGGATATAATCCTCGACCTCGGCAAAACTGTGTGCGCGGACAAAACTGTCGGGGTCATCCTCTGGCGGCAGAGGTAACACCTTGATGTTCAGACCTTCCTTGAGCAACATGTCCACACCACGGATAGCGGCCTTTACACCAGCAGCATCACCGTCAAACATCTCGGTGACATTGTTGGTGAAACGACGGATGGCATAAATGTGTCCCAAGGTCAGGGCGGTTCCCGACGAGGCAATCACATTTTTGAAACCAGCCTGATGCATAGAGATGACATCGGCATATCCCTCAACAATGAAACACTTGTCGGCCTTGCTGATCTCGCGCTTGGCCTGGTAAAGGCCATAGATCACATCCCCCTTCTTGTAAATCGATGATTCGGGCGAGTTGACATACTTGGCCACATTCTTGTCTTTCTTGAGCGTACGGCCTCCGAATCCTATTACCTTTCCGGCGATATTCATGATCGGGAACATCACTCGACCACGAAAACGGTCATGACCACCCCTGTCATCAGGGATGCACAGACCGACGTCAAATAACAATTTTGGATTAAAACCTTGGCCAACAGCTGCTTGATAGAAGTCATTGTAACCCTCACTGCTATAACCCAAGCGGAATTCCTTGATAGTGGCATCGTTGAATCCTCGTTCCTTGAAATATGACAAACCGATTTCACGCCCTGCTTGGGAATCATGCAACTGTTTCTCAAAGTAATCACACGCCCACTCGTTGAGCATGAGCATTGCCTCACGCTCGGTCTGGGCCTGTTTCTCCTCGTCGGTAAGTTCCTTCTCGTGAATCTCGATATGATACTTGCGGGCCAGATAGCGCAATGCCTCGGGATAGCTGAGTTGCTCATGCTTCATGATGAAATTGACAGCACTGCCACCCTCGCCACAGGCAAAACACTTGCAGATACCCTTGGCCCGTGACACGTAGAACGACGGGCGACGGTCGTTGTGGAAGGGACAAAGGCCAATCCAGTTGGCGCCTCGCTTCTTGAGTGCGACAAAGTCACCCACCACATCCACGATGTCGGCGGTATCCAGAATCTGTTGTACTGTATTATGGTCTATCATTTCTCAGTATCTGGTTTCAAGTTCTGCGACTGCTAGCTGCAGACCGCATCGGGAATCAAAGCCTGATCCACAGCCGAAATACCATGCAACCTCAATTCCATAGCGTCACCCTTAAAGGCGGCGCGGAAAGCCTTAGTACCACCATTCATGAGCTTGAGCGACTGCCTGTAGGTGTCGATGGCTTCACGGGTCTGACCCTGGCACAAAAGCACATGGCCACGATTCAGCAAATCTTGAGCTGATGGTTTATCGTCACGGGCGATGCGGTCATAATAGTCAAGGGCCCTGTCATAGTCGTTCAACAGGAAGGAACACCATGCGATAGGACGCCATGCCCGATGTCCAACGCCCTCCATTAGGTCGGCCTTGAAATACTGTTGCAGGGCCTCGCTGGCGCGATTCTGTTCCAGCAGCACGTGACCGATAGTCAGCACAAGCGACACATTCTCGGGCAAGAGTGCCTCGGCTCGCCTATAGTAATCCAGAGCCTTTTCAGACTTGCCCAGGTTGCGGTAGCAGGCAGCGATATGGCGCAGGTTCCAAACGTCATTCTCAAATATCAGCTCATAGCGCTTGTAATAGTTCAGAGCCTGCTGATACTTGCCCGCATTCTGATAAGCAAAGCCGATTTTCTGATAGATGTGGTCATCGGTCGCTTCATCCATGCTCTCCAGTCTCGTATAGCACTTGATGGCATCCTCGTGGAACGCATTCTTGGAATACAAGGCGCCCAGCAACTGCAGCACATGTGGGTCACGGGTCACCTGTGTCAAGGGCAGGCAATCGGTCATATCCAAACCGGGGTCATCCATCACCGCAATGAATTCACGGCGACGCGAGAACAGTTTGAAGAAACGGTACAGGTCCTGTACAAACGCATTGACAATGCTCACACGCTTCTGGCGCTCATCCGGCAATTCAGACTGCCGCGCCTCGTTGAGGGCCGCATTCTGCTCCTCGAGTTGAGCCGACATCATACCGCGCTGACTCTCGGGCAGGGCTCCCAGGGACAGACAGAACGAATACTTGTCGCTGTTGCACAAGTATGGAGCGTGTTCAACCAGTTCGGCAAGCTCCAACTGCTTAGCGCCAAGGCTCTCAAGCACCGAGGAATGGGCTGGGAAGAATGGCAGGAACCAGTTACTCAACGTCTTGAAGAACGGGAACGTCTTCAAGTGGGCAAATGTAGCGATGAACACGTCGCTGCCCTCAAGTTGCATAGAGTTAAACTCCTCGATGTGACGCGTGATGCCACTCTGGTCCAGCCATTGCTGCCAGTCGGGGTTGGCCTCGATATCACTCAGGTCGATGATTTGCGAGTCTTTATCCTTGAGTTTATCAATGATGTCAGGTCGCATCTTCATAATATTGGGTATCAGGTCTTCACGCACACGCTGGGTGATCTTCTCGGTGTTGCGAGAACGAGCCAGCTGAACCTGGATGCTCCACACATCCTCACAGAACTCGGGCACGTCGAGCAATGCCGAGAGACGTGTCTGAATCAATGGAGATGACAGAGTGCGCTTCCTGTGAGCCAGCAATGCCAGCATAGCACAGGTCAGGGCACGCAACTGTACCTGCGAATCCTCGCTCAGGGAATAGACCTCCAGCAAGATGAGCAGTTTTTTCTCGTCATAGAACATCATCAGTCCCAGCAGCAACGCAGCCACCAGCAGGCAGCGGGTGTGGACCGGCAGGATGTCCCCAGTGATGCACAGTTTGAGGTCGGCGGCATCATCCGATGACATGGGATAGGAAGACCAAACACAATTAAACAGCTTGGTCTCGAGAGATTCCGTCTTTTTCAGTAGTGACAAAATGGCGTGTCGGTCATGTCCCTCGGCAGATGTCGACTGCGCTACTGACAGCATTTTCAAGGCCTCACGGTACTCTTCGATAACATTCCTCAAGAGCAAGTCGGCCAGTTCGCGGCGCCTGACATAGAACACCTCGGAGCTCACAGGCTCCTTCAATGCGATATAGCTTTGGTTGTTCAGCGTGTGCAGCGATTGGCAGATATTAGTCAGGACAGACTCACGCTCGGGGTCCATAACACCCTGTTGCAAGTACTTGAGCATGAAGCTGTAAGACAAGCGCAGCCGTTCGAGTTCATCGTTCAAGCCGGCACGTCCCGATGCGGAGACCAGCGACGACACCTGCTCCAGTGCATCACTCACCTCGGCATAATCAATACTCTGTTTGGCCTGACGGTAAGTTTTCTCTATTTCTTGGATGGTCATGATGATGTCAGATGATTAGCGTTATCAATAACCTAGTAGACTGCAAATCCTGTGCAAAGATAGTGCAAGGTGAGCGGAATGCCAAATTTATTTGAGCATTTCCGAACCGCAGCCTATCTTACCCGAAGACAGCGAGGGAACGATAGTGCAAGGTGAGCGGAATGCCAAGTAAAAAACCATTTTTTGCTTGAGTACTCCCGAACCGCAGCCGATCTTGCCCGAACATAGCGAGGGAATAACACAACAGCCGCACGATTCCACCGAAAAAACGCAATATTTGAGCTTGCTGACGATTTTTCTTGCGGATTTATGTTCATTATAGAAAAATTTCCGTATTTTTGCGGCTTAAAAATATCACTCAAACTTTTAGAAATTATGGTTATTCAACGCATTCAATCTGTTTACCTGCTTATTGCAGTGATTCTGATGGTAGTATTTGCCTTTTTCCCTGCCCTGACTTTCCATTTGGGCGACAAGACTGTTTTCTACGGTGCCCTCGAGACTGGCAGGGTTGGCAGCCTGCACGTAGACCCGTTGATGCTCACCCTGATTATCCTGATCTCGCTACTGGCATTCATCGACATCTTCTTGTTCAAGAATCTTCAACGCCAGATGACGGTATGCTTCATCGACATCATCATCGGGCTGGCCATGCTGATTGCCATCGGTATTCAGGCATACGTGGTTTCTGGTCGTAATGGCTGGACCGTGTCGTGCCAGTGGACGCTTGTGTTGCCTGTATTGTCGATAATCTTCCTCATGCTGGCTCACAAGTCGATGTCGTCCGACAAGAAAAATCTGCGTGACGCCGACAGGTTAAGGTGAAGTAATCGTCAGCAGTGAGTTCCCTGGTTTATCCAGGTAAAGCTGATGACCCTGAAAATCAATACTTAAAATTGAAAACAAACGACCTCGATAATAGTGAGGCCCGACTAAAGAAACTGAAGCTATGGTTACAGCGATGATCATCATCTTTGTGATTGGCTATGTGCTGATTGCGCTGGAACACCCTCTCCACATGAATAAAGCGACATTCGCGTTGCTCACATGTGGCATCCTTTGGTCAATGTACGCGTTGTTCGGTAATGACCCGCACATGCATGAGGCCGTGGTGATGCAACTGGGCGACGCCTGTGAGATTGTCGTTTTCCTAATTGGAGCCATGACCATTGTCGAGATCATCGACCGCTATGGCGGCTTCTCGTTCATCACCGAACACATTCATGCCAAGAGCAAGCGTCACTTGCTGTGGATCCTCTGTTCGTTGTCGTTTATCATGTCGGCAGTGCTGGATAACATGACCACCACAATTATCATGGTGATGATGCTGCGCCGACTGCTCAGCGACCAGAAGGACAGGTGGATGTTTGCTGGCCTTATCGTCATCGCTGCCAATGCCGGCGGTGCCTTTTCGCCCATCGGTGATGTGACCACCATCATGTTGTGGATGGACGAGAAAGTCTCGTCGGTGGGTCTTATCATCAACCTGCTCATCCCCAGCATTGTGGCAATGGTTATCCCCGTATTCATCGCCCAGTACTTCATCAAGGAGGGCAAGATGCAGACCATCACCACCATGGCGGACAAGAACCCTGGCCTCCATGACCGTCATCCCCACCTGAGCAAGGCGATGCTGATCATCGGCGTTTCGGGCTTGTTGTTCGTGCCGATTTTCAAGACCTTGACAGGTCTGCCCCCCTTCATGGGTATCTTGATTTCACTGGGCGTTATCTGGGGTGTTACCGAGTTCTGGGTTAAGCGTTTCAAGATTGACTCCAAGATGGGTGGCCGTGTCTCATCGGCTCTGCACACCATAGACATGCCCACCATCCTGTTTTTCCTTGGCATCCTCATGGCAGTGTCGGCCTTGTCCGAGGTTGGTATCCTCAACACGCTGGCCAATGACATGAACACCAAAATCCATCAACCGGTGCTCATGACCTCTATCATCGGCGCACTCTCATCGATTGTCGATAACGTGCCCCTTGTCTCGGCCTGCATCAAGATGTTTGAGGAAATGGCTCCTGCCGGGACTGTTGACCCCTACCTGTTGACCTTTGTCGAGGACGGCCTGTTCTGGCACCTGCTGACCTTCTGTGCCGGCGTGGGTGGCTCGTTGCTCATCATCGGTTCGGCTGCAGGTGTTGTCGCCATGGGCATCGAGAAGATACCTTTCTTCTGGTATGTCAAGCGTATTTCACTGCTGGCCCTCGCGGGCTATTTGGCCGGTATCGGCATCATCTGCCTAGAGAGCCTGTTCCCAACCATCTTCCTGCAAACAGCCGGGTAGCGACGCTATTGCGACCCGTCAATAAATTAAAACGTCCCCATCATGGCAGCAGCCACAGTGGGGACATTACTTTTACTTTAGGCAGTACTGACGCTTATTCGACAGTAATCATGTAGACTTGCCCGTCGGGTGTTGAGAACACAATCTTTCCTGATTCCACTGAGGGTTGTGGATAGGTGGCTATCACGTCATTGCTCGTCAAGACCTGATAGCGGCCATCGAGCGTGCGGGCGACAATGCTCGAGGCAACAATGGAGTACTCGTTATCCATTTCATCCATGCCCACCACGGTTTGATCATCCCACCATTTGGGAGCCGTGATATTGCCCATCGGAATCACATGAGTGCCATCAATATCACAGACAAATGCGCCATGACCGCTCACGTAATACAGCACACGTGAAGCATCAGGAGACAGCGATGCCCAAATATAACGTTCATCCTGTCCATTGGGCGCTAATTGTGTGGTTACGCCATCTCGCGTGATATAGAGTTTCAAATGATGGTGAGAAAGGATGGGTCGGGTTGCGGTAGTTGCATTAGGGTTAAGCGCATAGAATTTGACCTGATTGTCCTTTACAACAGCCACATTCTTGTTCTCAAGGGCTACACCCTGAAGGTGACGGGACGGCTTAACCAATGTACGCTGCTTGCCGTTGGTGATATCTATCGATTTCACCGCTTCATAACGACGTTTGTTCTTATAGCTAACATGGCTGTACACAATCTGCCCACCATCGTCACTGATGCTAACCATACTGCCAGCACCCTGGTCACGAGTGAGGGTGGTGGAGGCGGCAGTACTAAAATCCCACTTGACCAAACCCTGCTTAGTATCGGTCGATAACAACAGGTAGTCACCCTGTGGACTGATAGCGACCGCTTGGGTGATGTGCTGATCATCATTTGGCGTTGCCAGCCGTTCAATCGAAGCCACATTCATTATCTGGGCCTGAGTTGCCATAGCCAGCGAAAGTGGCAACAATATTATCATTATTCTTTTCATGATTCCAGTCTGATATAGGTTATTTATTCAATGTGTTCAGCAAGATGTTGATCAATTCAATGGCATCCGTGATATTCACTTGGTTGTCGCCATTGACATTGGAACAGATTGTACAAATGTTGCCCTCATCGTTGAGAACATAGTTAATCAACAAAATGGCATCACTGATGTTGACCTCGTGATCGTGGTTCGCATCTCCCAGTGAGTAACCATGACCCTTGGTGACAGTCAGCGACAATTTGGCGGGAGTAGTGCTTTGGTTGTCGGCAGTGGGCATTGAGTAAATGCCGATATTACTGCCAGCACACACGAGGTTGCCACCCCAGTCAAAAGCCATCTGATAGATAGCGTTGACATCGGTACGGGCATCAGCGATAAAGGAGGTGCCATTGGAGGTAAGCGTTGGTGTAGAGCCTTTCCACGAAATGTTGAAGAACTGCAACACGCCGTCACCATCGTTGATAACCATCATGTCATTGCTGTTGTTGATGGCAAAAGCCGCAATCAATGAGCCGTTAAGTGTTGACAGGTCTCGGCCGGAATTATAAACCACATTGCCGGAATTGTCCACAAACACTAGAGAAGGAACCGAAGATAAGTTCTGGCCCAAACTGCGGTACTGCATAACCCAGGTGCCTCGACCGCCGGCATCGGCAATGACATTACCGTTACCATTAATCATGAGAGCACCCACATCAAGCAAGTCGTCAGGTGCCTTGTCCCATGTCGAGAGCAGACTGCCATCGCTCTGACCGATATTATAAATGCCCACGTTGTTACCCTTGCCCGAAGGTGCGATAACGTCCTCAAGGAAGGCATAGAGCTTGGTGTCGGGACCAGTTCCCTGAATCCAAACGCCGGGAACTGAACTGCCCACGCTCTGGCCATTATTGATAATCAGACCACTACTATTGCGCGAACCCACAAAGAATTGGGTGAAATTGCCATCCAGATGGGCAGGATCGGCAACATAGATGCCCGAGGTGGCATCTCCCCATTCGGGTATATATATCTTGCCCTCACCGTCAACAGCCAAACGCATGTCGTTGGCCCAAGTTATGCCGCCATTATAGACCGTGGCATTGCGAGGTTGGCCATTGATGTCGCAGGCATAGATGCCGTTGCCGGCATTGTTCTTGGCGACACGCTCACCCACATAGATGGTACCAAAGTGGTCACTCTCGGGGCTGCGGTCAATGGCTACCGTGGCACGGGTATAATTGGCGTAATGACCATTCAGACGAGTGATGCGTGTGATAGCGTCTCCCTTAACGTTCACGGCCCAATTCATCAGCTGTCCGTCATTGCCAGGTAACTGATCTTGAGTCAGGGTTACAGTATTCTCGCCTTCAACCACGTTTTCCAGGGCTACACGGCCCACTTCGTCACCTGTGGTGTTGTCGGTGAAGATGAGATAAGCCTCACGGGCATCAGCATTGGCATTGAAGGTGAAAGTGTATCCGTCATCACCGTTCTCGACACGATTGAGACCGTAAGCATAGATGCCCTTGACAAACGAGGTGTCCACTGGAATTCCCTTCTTCACTACACTGAGGGAAGAGCGGGCGGGTGTGGTACTCTGGTTATCATCGGTCGGGATGGAATAAATGCCGATGTTCTTGCCGGCACATACGAGGTTGCCGCCCCAGTCAAATGCCATCTGGTGAATGGCATTACTGGTACCGGTACCTGCGTCAGCGGTATAAGTCGTTCCATTAGGAGTCAGCATCGGCGTATTGCCATTCCACGTGATGTTGTAGAACCGCAACACCCCGTCACCATCGTTGATGACCAGTACATCTCCGCCATTATTGATGGCAAAACCGGCGATGGCCGAGCCATTGAGCGATGTCAGTTGGGTTCCCGAGTTGAAAAGGACGTTGCCACTAAAGTCAGTGAAGACGATTGAAGGTACGCTTGCGGTGTTCTGCCCCTTGCTGCGGTTTTGAACCACCCACACCCCACGGCCTTCAGCATCGGCAATGATGTTACCATTGGTACTGGTTTCAAGCGCACCGATGTCCAAATAATTGCTGGGAGCCTGGCCCCAAGTTGACAGCAGGCTGCCATCACTCTGGCCGATGTTGTAAACACCGATGCCGTTGCCTTTTCCAGACGGGCCGACAAGGTCCTCAAGATAAGCATAGAGCCTGGTGTTGGCGCCATTGCCCTGTACCCATACGCTGGGAACAGAACTGCCCACAGCGACTCCATTATTGGATATCAAGCCATTGCTGGCGCGAGTTCCCTCAAAGAACTGCGTGAAACTCCCGTTCAGGTTATCAGGATCGGCGATATAAATGCCTGAAGACGCATCAGCCCAATCTGGTATATAAACCTTGCCCTCACCATCAACACAGATGCGGAAGCAGTTGCTTAGCGCTTGACCGCCACGGTAAGGTGAACTGTTGGCGGGACGGGCATCAACATCACAGACATACAGGCCATTGGCCGCATTGTCTTTACCCACACGCTCACCAACATAGATTGTGCCGAAATGGGCGCTCTCGGGACTGCGGTCAATGGCTACCGTTGCACGGGTATAAGTGGCATTGACACTGTTCAAGCGCTGGATATTCGTGATGGGCTCTCCGACAACGTTCACGGCCCACGAGAGCACTTGTTCATCGTTACCCGGCAAATCCCCGGGTGCCAGAGTGATGGCATTCTCACCTTCCACCACATTATTTAAAGTGATGCGACCCACTTCCTCGCCGCTGATGCTGTCGGTGAACACGAGATAAGCATCGGTGGCATCGGCATTACATCTGAATGAAAAGACGTAATTGCCCTCGTTGTCTGCCGTTCGGTTCAACTGATAGGCAAAGATGCCCTTGACCGAGGTGTTGACTACCGATCCGCTAGTTTGCATGTAGAGCACCATATAGGTTGTCTCGTTAGCGCTCACGGTGTAGGAGCCCTGGCCTGTCAAATCCTCAAAGCCGTTGGCCGTCACACTGATTGTGTAGTCATTGCCGGGAGCCAAACCGTTGAAGACAAAGATACCATTATAATTGTTGTCTGTCACGTAGGTACCAACAAGGTTGCCGCCTTTATACAGCTTTACGGTTGCCCCGTTGATGGGGGCGTGGGCATCGATGGAGCCGCTGGCATAGTTGTACAGGCTGTTTTCCAGACTATTCACCGCATCCTTGACGCTACCCATGATGTAACCCGTGTTTTCGCCGCTGATGCCGAAATAGTCGGCTGCGCCACGTGCCAGGCGCAGGCCCTCTTGGCGACAATAGTCTTGATTAAGGGCACGGTGCCTGGCAGGTTGATAGGTGTGGAAATACCCTTCCACAAGGAATCCCGGCACGCCATGTTTGAGCGCGCCCAGATAGCCGTAATAGGATATGCCCGACGCGCTGTTTGTGCTGCTAGATCCACTGCCATAGAAGGTGACATCGCCCCTGATCACGGTGTTGGTCCTGCTCCAGTTGCCACTGGTGGGGTCCACAGCATTCATCCAGTGGCGAGGCCAGCTCACCTGGCACATCGCCTTGCTGCCGCTCACCGCCTCGTTGTCGTTTGTTCCACGATACAGGTAGAGGGGATAATTGGTCGAGGTGCCTTCGTTAGCGGCGTTGGAGTGAATCGACACGAACATATCGTAGTCTCCCTCCTCGGCCTCGGCAGCGATAACGCTCAGATTCTTGCTGTAAGCGCCAAAGGTGTTGCCGTCATAGGGGAACGGGCCGTTGGCAGTGCGTGACAGGGTGATATTCTCGGCCTTGACGCCCATGCGTTGCAAGGCATCACGCATCTCAAACGCTTTCCACAGGTTGGTGTTGCTCTCATAGAAACCGCAGGTGTCGGGCCTGCCGGTAGACGGGAGCATCGGGTAGGGGATTGTTGCCATGGGACGGTCGTTGGGTCCCCATCCGCCATGGCCTGGATTGATGTAGATGCGCACATCGTCGGCTGTGACAGCCCATGCCGAGCCGACGGCACACATCGCCATCAATAGCAGTAAGATAATTCTTTTCATTCTTTGACAGGATTTAAAAGTGAAACAGAATTCTTGGTTATAACAGCGATTGCTGGATGGTTAGATGAGCTAGATTTTCTAGACTAACTAGATTTTCTAGAGGGGAGAGGGGTTGGGAGAGAGGATTTGGAAGGGCGGGCTATTCCTCTTCAAGGCTCTTGGCGCGATAGGTCCAGCCATAGTGCCTGTAGATGTCGAAGAGGTGGGGCAGCCTTGCCTTGAAATCCTGGTAGTCCTTGAGCTGGGGCTGCAACCACTGCACCTCGGCAAGGGCGGCCATGCGGGGCAGCACCTGATACTGGATTTGCGGCTCGCAGGTGACATACTCTGTCCACAGGTTAGCCTGGGCACCCAGGATGTGATGACGCTTGTCGGCGGCCAGATTGGGGTCTACAGGCTCAAATTCATAGACCTTCTCAAGTGTATTGCAGCCACCGAAGGCCGTGGGTTCATTCCAAGTTTTATCAGTCTGGTAATAGTCAAAATATAGGGGTCCCACGGGGGTCATGATCACGTCGTGTCCCTTCAGGGCGCCTTGGGCACCAGGCTCAGCTCCCCTCCACGACATGATGGTTGCCGTTGTGTCAATATCACAGTCCAACAACTCGTCCCAGCCGATGATGCGTCGCCCGTGGCTGGACAGATACTGCTGCACCTGGGTCGTGAACCAGCCTTGCAGACGTGCCTCGGCACTCTGCTTGCCCTGGGCGATAATGCCCTCATCCTTGATGCGCTGCTGGCACAGGGGGCATTCCTGCCATCTCACGCGAGGCGACTCGTCACCACCGATGTGGATATAGGGACTCGGGAAGAGCTGCATTACCTCGTCGAGCACGTCCTTGACAAACTGCAGCGTCTCGTCCTTGCCCACACAGAGGATATCCTCGGTCACGCCCCATTTCCCCCACACGGCATAGGGTCCTCCGGTACAGCCCAACTCGGGATAGGCCGCCAGAGCACCCAGCATGTGGCCAGGCATATCGATTTCGGGAATAATCATGATATAGCGGTCGGCAGCGTAGCGCACGATTTCACGAAGTTCGTCCTGGCTGTAAAAGCCGCCGTGGCGCTGACCGTCATAGACCGGTGAATTGTGGCCCAGCACCGTCTCATCACGCCAAGCGCCCACCTCGGTCAGGCGCGGGTACTTCTTGATCTCAACCCTCCAGCCCTGGTCATCGGTGAGGTGCCAGTGCAGGCGGTTCATGCCGTGCAGCGCCATGATGTCGATGTAACGTTTCACCGTTTCCACACCGAAGAAATGGCGCACACAGTCCAGATGCATGCCACGATAGGAGAACCGCGGTGAGGCCGACACCTCGGCAGCCGGAAGATTCACGGCCTCGGCAAGGCCAACGGGCAGGGATTGCCGTAGAACCTGGATGCCACGGAAGACGCCGGCTGGGGTTTTACCCCGCACTTCCACGGCACGTGAGGTCACCACAATGCGGTAGCCCTCGTCATGGGCAACGGCAGGGTCAATCATCAGCGTGACATGGCCGGTATAGTCCTTGGTGTTAAGCGTGGGGCGGATGCTCATGTGGATTCCGGTCAACTCCTCGACATACTGGCTGAGCATGGCGGCATTACGCTCCATGTCCCTGTTGCCGGTGGGATAGTTGACAAGGCATTGCCCGGTAAGCTTGAAGTCAGGACTCTTGATGGCGTTAATCTGGTCGGGCAGGGGCACCACACGATAGTCGGCACGATTGCCTTGTGCCATTGCCGCAGAGGCAAGCATCAATGCTGTCAGTAGGCAAAAAACGATCTGTTGTATTTTCATAATGACGAAATGGTTAAGTTTCTGCAAATATACTAATAATGTTCTTGTTTTGCACGATTTCATTTCGTTTTTACCGTTATTTCGTCCGTTTCGTTCATTTCGTTCATTTCGTCCGCGCGTGCACGCCATGCAAGACAAAGAGGGCTGAGCATAGCCCAACCCTCTCGTTAAATCAATCATTTCCTCCCTCTCGGCCGATCAGTGGGTGAGGGGAGAGTAGTCCTGGCCGTAGCGCAACATCTGGTCGATGTAGCCCTCGGTGTAGGAAACCTTCACGTCAATCAGTTTGCCGTTCTTGTCATACACGGGCGTGTAGATGGGATTGACAAAGCCCTTGTAGGGAGCGATGTTCAGGCCCTCGTAACGGGCGAGCACTTCCTTGTGGATTTCGGGGTCAACCTTCACGCCGTAGGTCTCGACGAGCTGGCGTCCGGCCTCGTAGTCACCCTCGCTCTTGATGCGCTGCACCTCGGCCAGCAGCTCGGCGAACAAGCCACGCAGCTTCTCGTAGTCGTTGACACGGATGTAGGTCTTGCCGTCGCGCTTCACATACTCGATGACGTTGTCCTTCTTGCCATGCTGGTAGCACCACTCGCTGATGAACTTGCGGTTGCGCATGTGGGCCTCCTCGATGTCCTTACCTGGCACGATGCGGGTCAGCTGGGTCATCAGACCGTTCATGATGTACTTGTAGTACTCGGCCTTATAGACATCGTTGTTGGGGAAGATACCCAGTTCAACGAGCTTGGGATCGGCCAGGTAATACAGGGCGAACAGGTCGGCACGGCCTTCCTCGAGCGATGAGCCATAGGCCTTGAGGGCATCCGGGTCAACACCGGGCAGCAGTTGGCCCGAAGCGTGACCGAGGCACTCATGCAGGTCGGTGTGGAGGGCATCGGCGATGTCGAGATACTTCTTCATCAGTTCCACCTCGACGTTGCTATAAGCAAACTCCTCGTTGAAACCGGTACCGGCGGCCACCTTGTTATAGGCATCGGTGATGTTGTCGATGGAGACGGACTTGGAGCCGTGGGCGGCACGAATCCAGTTGCTGTTGGGCAGGTTGATACCGATGGGAGTGGAAGGATAGCTGTCGCCAGCCAGGATGGCAGCGGTGATGACCTTGGCGCTCACACCCTTCACATTCTTCTTCTTGAAGCGGTCGTCAACGGGCGAGTTGCTCTCAAAGTACTGCGCATTGTCGCTGATGAGCTTGGAGCGGCGCGAAGCGGCCTTGTCCTTGAAGTTGACCATACCTTCCCACGAGCCGGTCATGCCCAGGGGGTCGCCATAGCTCTCAATGAAGCCGTTGATAAAGTCCACGTCGCTCTGGGTCTCCTCGGCCCACATGATGCTGTAGTCGTCGAAGGTCTTGAGCGAACCCGTCTGATAGAACTTGATGAGCTCGTTGATATAGGCGCGCTGGCCATCGTTCTCGGCCACGGTGGCAGCCTTCTGGAGCCAGTAGACAATCTTCTCGATGGCCTTGCTGTAGAGGCCGCCCACCTTGTAAGGCTCCTCAACAATCTTGCCGTCCTTCTTCACCACCTTGCAGTTCAAGCCCCACGAAATCGGGGTGAGGTCGGTGGTGTCCTTGAGGTTATTGTAGAAATCCTCGACTTCCTGCTGGGTCACACCCTCATACATGTTGCAGGCCGAGGTCAGAATCAGGTCCTCGCCATCAGCCTGGTTGACACGCTTGGCCATGAAGGTGGGGTCGAAAATCACACGGTCGAGCACCTTCTTCTCGTCCACGCGCTTCTTGGCACCGGGCAGGGCGGCAAACTGCTTGTCAAAGAATTCCTTGCTGAACTCGGGGATGAACTTGTCCATCGAGTAGTGGTGATGGATGCCGTTGCCGAACCACACCTGCTTGAGGTATTTCTCGAAGGCGATGTAATCCTTGCTCTTCTTGTCGCCCTTGTAGTTGCGGTAGATGTCCTCCAGGGTTTGGCGCACCATCAGGTTGTACTTGCAGTTCTGGTCGAACAGGATGTCACGGCCGTTGAGGGCAGCCTCGGTGAGGTAATAAACCAGCTCCTTCTGCTGGAGTGACAGGTCCTCGAAGCCGGGCACCTGGTAGCGCAGCACCTCGATGTCGGCAAAGCGGTCCACCGAGTAGTTAAAGTCAGTGTTTTGTGCCATAGCGGTAGTTGCTAAGGCCGTCACGATGACGGCAAAAATCGTTTTCTTCATAAAATAGAATATGTAATGTTATTAGATGATCATTATCAGTTGTTCTCTTGGCTCACGACAGGTTCAACCCTCTTGAATTGGTCACCCTGCAAGCGATACTCGGTGTATTTGCCAGGAATGATATTGTCATTATCATCGGTCTGATAGGCAAAGAAGGCCTTGTTCTTCTCGTCCCACTTGAAGAGCTTACCCACGGGCGTGAGGGAACCGGCTTTCTCATGAAAAGCATTGTTGCCAGCAATCTCGATGCCATCAAACAAGAAGGGCATCAACTTCAGTTTGCCGTTGATGAAAGAACCGGAGACATAGGCGCGACGCAGGCCGCCCTCGTCGATATAGGATTGCGCGATCAGGTAGGCCGTCTTGTCCTGAATCTTGACATCAAAGATGGTGTCGATGCTGTGGCCCAGGGTTCTCATTTTCTTGATGTCGGCCTTGCGTCCGGCCAACATCTGATCAATGGGGCCGCAATAACCGATAAAACTGTCTCCCATGTACCACTGCAGGACGTTGGCATAGGAGGTGGCGGCGATTCCTTCACCTTCGGTGGGCCAACTGTAGCAGCGCAACTGGCCGTCGGCGCTCGTACAGATCTTCATGCCCAGCCGTTCACGCATGAGTTTAAAGTCGTGGGTCATGGTGGCCCTGTCGGTCATCAGCCATTGCGAGAATTCAGCCATTGCCTTGACCGATTCCTCGTAGTCCTCGCTTTGCAGACCCTCGGCATACTTCTTCTCGTTGCTCTCGAGTCTGGAGCAAGAGGCCAGGGTCAACAGCATCAATGCAAAAATAAATACTGACTTCTTCATTGCCATCAATAGGTTATTTCACCGCATTGCCCATGTAGACGATGCTCTTGTCTGTCACGATGGAGAGAAGTTCCTTGCCGGGCTCACCCTTGATGAGATAGGTCTTGCCGTCATCACACTTCATCAAGTATTCCTTGCCGCTGAGTTTGCAGTTCTTGCTCTGAGCGACCTCGTCGGGGGCAGCCGATTTGTCCTTGCCGGCTTTCCACAGCGAGATGCGGTAAGAGCCGTCGGCCATATTTTCAAGGCGCACCTGATACTCCTTGGTGTTGAACTCCGTGAGCACATGGTCCTTGCCGTCGGCAGTGGGAGTGGGAGACTCCACATTGGGCTTGACCTCTACCTTCTGCTTGGTGGTGTCAACTTTCTCGGTAGGAGCGTTTTTGTCTCCTTGAGCTTCATTTTTAGCAGGTTTTTCGTTACAAGCGGTCATGGCCATCAGTGCCACGGCAGCCAAAAGAATGGTTAACTTTTTCATTGTGATTGATTGATGATTATGTTAGTTTTTTCAGTTTTCCACTTTTTCCACCTTTTCCACGCATGCGTGTCATTCCACATACAGTACCAGCCCCTTCAGGTACTCTCCCTCGGGGTGATAGATGCTGATGGGATGGTCGGCAGGCTGGGTGAGCTGGTGCAGGATGCGCACCTTGCGCCTCGTCTGGGCCGCAGCGCTGAACACCGCCAGTCGGAACTGCTCCTTGCTGACTGCCTGGGAGCAGGAGAAGGTGAACAGGATGCTGCCGGGAGCGATTTTCTCCAGAGCCTTGGCATTGAGGCGGCGGTAACCCACCAGGGCGTTACGCAGGGCGCTCTTGTGCTTGGCAAAGGCCGGCGGGTCGAGGATGATCAGGTCATAGGCATCCTTTTCCATGTTGTCGAGAAACTTGAAGGCGTCCTCGGCAAAGGAGCGGTGACGGCCATCCTCGGGAGCGAAGTTAAGCGCCACGTTATCGTCGGTGAGGCGTACGGCCTTGGCCGAGCTGTCCACCGAGTGCACCAGTTCGGCGCCGCCCCTGAGGGCATAGACCGAAAAGCCTCCCGTGTAGCAGAACATGTTCAACACCCGTCGCCCGCGGCTATATTGCTCCAGCAGTCGGCGGTTCTCGCGCTGGTCGACAAAGAAACCCGTCTTCTGTCCCTTGAGCCAGTCGACGTGGAAACGCAAGCCGTTCTCCAGCGCCTCGTCAGTCTCCATGCCACCGATGATGTAATCGTTCATCGGGTCGAGATGGGCCTTGTAGGGCAGGGTAGTCTCACTCTTGTAGTACACGTTGCGGACGATGCCTCCGGGCAGCTTGGTCAGCGCCCTGGCAATGATGTCACGGGCAAAGTGCATGCCCGGCGAGTGGGCCTGAATGACAGCGGTGGGACCATAGATGTCGACCACCAGACCCGGCAGGAAGTCACCCTCGCCGTGGACGAGTCTGAAGGCGTTGTTGTCCTCGCGCCGCAGCCCCAAAGCCTGGCGCATGCGATAGGCGTCGGCCAGACGCTGCTCATAGAAAGCCTCGTCGATAGCCGTGTCGTCAAAGGTGAGCATCCTCACCGCTATGCTTCCTATCTGGGAGTGGCCGTTACCGATGAGCCTGCCGTCGTGGGCATAGACCGTTACCAGGTCACCCTCCTCGATCGTGTCGTCGGCAGCCGCAATGGCACCCGAGAACACCCATGGATGCAAGCGCTCCAGCGATTCCTCCTTGCCGCGCTTGAGAGTTACAGTCTTATAAATCATTTTCTCGTTCATTTCGTTCATTCGTCCGTTTCGTCCACCACACGCCACTAAAGTTGTTAGTCCCTAGTTGTTAGTCCCTAGTCCCTAGTTGTTAGTCCCTAGTTGTTAGTTGTTAGTCCCTAGTCCCTAGTTGTTAGCGACACCTAAAGCCTAATGTCTAAAGTCTAATGTCTAATGTCTAACGTCTAATGTCTAACGTCTAACGTCTAACGTCTAACGCCTACTTAATCACAAATCTGAAAATGTCATTTCCAATGGCCAAAACCATCAGGGTAATGATCAGGATAAAACCGATATTCATAGCGATTCCCTGAAACTTCTCACTCGGCTGGCGGCCGGTGATCATCTCATAGAGCAGGAACAGTACATGACCGCCGTCAAGCAGGGGTATGGGCAGCACGTTCATTACAGCAAGGATGATCGAGATGAAGGCAGTGATGTTCCAGAAGCCCACCCAATCCCACGTTGATGGGAAAATGCTGCCAATGGTACCGAAACTGCCAACACTCTTGGCGCCCTCGGGTGTGAAGATCATCTTGAGTTGCTTGATGTAGTTTATCGTCTGATCCCAACCCATCTTGATACCACGCGGGATGGACTGGAAAAAATTGTAATGCAGGGTCGTGGTGTTATACACCTCGGTGAGCGGAGCCAGTTGGATGCCGAGTTTTCCGGCATCGTCAACAGGCACATTGACAGCGGTTGTCGACTTGCCGTCACGCAGGAACTCAAGCGTGACGTTCTTGCTCTTGTTCTTCAACAACTCGGCCGTGAATTCGGTGAAACTCGGCGTGGGCACGCCATTGACAGCCACCATGCGGTCACCCTCTTTCAGGCCCGCCTTCTCGCCGCCCTGGTTGAGCATTGTGGCCTTGACGACGACGGGGGTGCGCACCGTCATGAAGACGATGTCGTTTTTGGCATCTTCTTCAATCTTGCCAAAGAACTCATCGGGGATGTTGATGGTCACCTCCTTGCCGTTGCGCATCACGGTCACCTGCTTGGCAAACACCAGTTTGTTGAAGTCGCTGGGGTCTATCATGTTTTCCAGCTTCTTGCCGTCGGCCTTCACGGGAATATCTCCATCAACGAAGCCCACCTGCTCGGCAGTCTCGCTGAAGTCCATGCCCAACGTGACTTCCTCGTACGGGATGACCTGCTCACCCTGGGTGTACATGATGCCCGAGTAGATGATCATCGCCAGCAGCAGGTTGAACAGCACGCCGCCCAACATGATGAGCAGGCGCTGCCACGTTCTCTTGCTTCGGAACTCGTAGGATTCAGGTTTGCTGGCCAGACTGGTCGCACTCTGAGTCTCGTCTATCATGCCAACTATGCGGCAGTAGCCACCCATTTGAATCCAGCCAATGCCGTATTCCGTGTTATCAGGGTCACGACGCCAGTCACCTTTGGGAAGGGCGGCGCGTTCTTCATCGGTCATAGGGCGGTAAAGAGGCCTGCTCTTATTGTCATTTTTGTCCTTTATACCAAATAATCTGTCTATAAATTGTTTCAATTTGCTTTTTTTTATTTTCTCCATTATCACGTTACCTTGCTCGTCTCGCTGCTCTGTCACTGCGGCGGCAATATTTCGGGAGAAGAAACGCATGCGCAACTTGCCATCAACACGCTTGATGCGTAAAAGCGAAAACTGGGGATTGAAGAACATATAGAATTTATCCACGCGGGTCTTGAAAAGCTTTGCAAAAAAGAAGTGTCCAAATTCGTGAGACACAACTAGGATGCTGAGCGCCAGCATTAACTCAATGGTCTTAATCCAGAAGGATTCTGTAGATAAGAATGATAAGTCCATTTGTTTAGTGTAGTTTTTTACTTGTTTGCGTTTTGTTATTTGGTACTTTAAAAAATCTTGTGACTTAATGTTAAATCAATAAGACCAGTAGCAATAGCGCGAGCCTCGGCATTGCTGGCCACGTAGTCGTCATAGCCGGGATGCTCCACATGAGGAACCCTCTCCATCGTTTGCTCGATAATCCTGTAGATATCGGTGAATTTGATGTTTCCCTGCAAGAATGATGCCACAGCAATTTCGTTGGCGGCATTCATCACACAGGGTGCCGTGCCTCCCTTGCGTGCAGCGGCATAGGCCGTGCCCAGCAACGGGAATTTGTCGAAGTCGGGACGCTCCAGTGTCAACATCGCCATGTCCTCGATGGTCATCTTGCGGCAGTCACTCGCCAGGCGGCCGTCCGGCAGACCCAGGGCATAGCGGATGGGCAGGTGCATGTCGGGCAGACCCAGCTGCGCCTTCACCGAGCCGTCCTTGAAGGCCACCATCGAGTGGATAATCGACTGGGGATGCACCACAATCTCGATGTGCTGCGGCTCGATGCCGAACAGCCAGCGCGCCTCGATCATCTCAAAGCCCTTGTTCATCATCGTGGCCGAGTCGATGGTGATTTTGGCACCCATCGACCAGTTGGGATGCTTGAGGGCATCGGCAGCGGTGACGGTCTCCAGACGCTCCTTGGGCAACGTGCGGAAGGGGCCTCCCGAGGCCGTGAGCCACAGTTTTTCCACGTCCTGCATGCGCTCGCCCATCAGGCACTGGTAGAAGGCGCCATGCTCGCTGTCAACGGGGTAGAGCACGCTCTCGGAGTCCTGCAACAGGCGGTCAATCAGTTCGCCAGCCACCACCAGGGTCTCCTTGTTGGCCAGGGCAATGCGCTTGCCAGCGCCGATGGCGGCAATCGTCGATTCCAGGCCGCTGTAGCCCACCATGGCAGTCACCACGGTGTCCACCTCAGGCAGCGTGACAGCCTGGGCAATAGCATCACTGCCGGTGGCCACCTCGATGTCGGTGTCCTCGAGCGCGTCACGCACATACTCATAGTACTGCTCATCGGCAATGATGACCATGTGGGGACGGAATTGGCGGGCCTGCTGGATGAGCAGGTCGGCACTGCTGCGCGCCACCAGCAGCCAGGCATTGAACAGCCCGGGATATTCGGCGATGATGTCGAGCGTCTGTCGCCCGATGGAGCCAGTGCTGCCCAGCACCGCGATATTTGACTTCGTTGAGCTAAATTCTCCCATACCTGTTTTTGTTACAAACTGCGAAGATACTGCATTTTTCCTTCACGGCAAGCAATGGAAAACATATTTTTAGAGTTCAACTGCCTTTGTTTTCGTTTTTTCACTTTTTCCACTCTTTCCACCCATTCCACTATACACACGGCTTTCCACAAAATTTCCATCCCAGTGTGAAAAACCCACGCACATGTGAACGAGGTGGAAAAGGTGGAAACCGCTGGAAATTGACGTCCCAAAAGAAAAAATCTTGCTTCTCAAAGGGGCTGGCATGGTGTGTCACCTAACGGGAGGGTGTGTAATAATTTCGACTCGGTAATATAACCTATCGCACGGGAACCTTTAGCTCGGCGAAGCCAAATTAAACAAATTTTTAAATTAAAATTGATAATAACCCGTTGGCGGAATTACTTGAATAAGTAGAGCCTGCGTAAAAATGCAGCAGTGACTGACACACTGATGACAAAAACGCCCGAAGGGCGGTCATTTGGATAACCGTGGGTAATGCAATCCGCTGAGCGGTAGCGAAGTGGTTTGCATCACCCACGGGAGGACAATACGATCCACGTCGCTGGAAGCGACTCCATTTGGGCCAGTCCAATATGGAGGGGTCGCCTTCAGCGACGGGTCACGGTTCATCACACCCCCGATGAATCAGCCGCCTTCGCTCTGCTCAGTTGCCTGATTTATCGGGGGTTATCCAAAGGTCACCCTTCGGGTGTGAATTGACTGGCAAGAATTCAGATTCTTTAATTCCGCCAACGGGTTGATAATATTATCATATTAATTAAAGTCATGTTAAATCTTGCTATAACATGCCATTTTCCACTTTTCCACTATTTTCACTTAATATATATAATAGTGAAAAAGGTGGAAAAGTGGAAAAGGCTGAATGAGGGGTAATTATAAAGATTGGAAGGTAAAATTACTGCCATCGCTGCTCGTCAGCAAGCCTTGTTCCTTCGCGCTGTTGAACAGTTGGTAGGCTCTGGTCTTGGCTATGCCCAACTGTCCTTGTAACAGGCTGAGCACATTACAGGTCGTGAGAGGCATGGTGAAGCCCTCAAAGCAGGGAGCCAGCTTCTCATGCAGTTTGGCCTTGTCTTCCTGCTTCTTCAGTTCCAATTGCAGCTGGCGGTCGGCCGCAGCATCCATGGGCACGGCATTCTCATCAAGCTTGAAACAGATGCCGTCGCAGTTGCGGTGGCGGCTGACGGGGTGTTTCACCTCAAACACGCTGTCGTGCTTCTCGACGGTGAACACGTCGCTGCACTTCTGATAAAGCATGGTACCCAAGTGGCCCTTCATGTTCTTGTCCAGGCTGCTCTTGTTCTGGTGCATGACCACGACGATGCAGCAATTGCAGTTGTTGGCAAGCGTCGCCAGTTTGCTCACGATTTCCTGGCTCTCGGTAACGTCATTGTAGTTGTAGATCAAGTCGGCAACACCGTCGATGATGACCAGGTCAGGGTGCTCGTGCGTGACGGCACGGCAGATGACGTCATAGCGGGAAGCCTCCCTGTCGCTATAAATGTCCGCCGGCTGCAAGCAGGCCACCCTACAATCGTCGTGACGGCACGGGGGCGTCATCGTATCGATGGTTTTTTGGACACGCTTGGTGTCGTTACCCGACTGCTCCGTGTCAAAGAACAGCGCACGTCCTGCCTCCTGCAGGCTGCGACAATTGGCAAACACCGTGCTGCCCAAGAAGATGGCAGTCAAGATGTCACAGAAGAAGGTTTTACCGTTCTTCCACTTGGCGCTCACGGCCACGAGGTTGCCCTTGGGCATCGTGGGCACACCGCCAATCTCAATGAGATACTCGGGGTCGGGATAATCTACGCCTCGTTCGATGAAATAAGGCTTCATGAACTCATCGTAGTCTTTATTCAAGATCTCCTCGGGGGAGAGTTCTGCTTGACGACGAATCTCGTCAATCATGTCTGAATAGTAATTCATGGTCTTAGATATTATAAAAGATTTATAAAAAGTTCTTGGCTGCTCGCCAGTCATCATCATCGACTGGAAATTGCCGCTGCAAAGTTACAACATGGAAACCCCGAAATCCAAATTTTTACCTAAAAAAGTTTGCAAAACACCAATTATTCAACGTTTGTTCATCGTCAATAATTGGGTATTCCACCATTTTCCACTTTTCCACACTTTCCACTATATACGTGCCTTTACACAATTTCCACTCTGGAGTGAACAACCCGTACCCATGTGAACGAGGTGGAAAAGGTGGAAACCGCTGGAAAATACCCCACGAGACATCTACTATCGCCAGTAAAGTAAGGTCGAAGACCTTGACAAGGCCAGCGGCCTTGACTTGCGGTAAACCCAGGGCGCACAGGCCGAAGGTCTGTGTGGCCTGGGGAGAGAACACCCAAAAGATAGGGCCTCGAAGAGGGCCACACACACCAGGCTATGCCCCTGACCATAACCCCCTTCAGGCGAGTAATTAATTTGTTTGATTTCTCGCGCGAAGCGCGATCATTGATAAAGACATGAGTTTTGCTTCACCCTCTATATGACAGAGGCATCCGCACACCATCAGTCGGCATGCGGATGTCTCTAATCTCTAATCTGCGAGCGCAGTGAGCCTAGTTCACTCCCAGGTCTTTGAGGGTGCGAGGTGCAGGAGTCTTGGGCATGGGCTGGCGATCCTTGAGTTGTTCAAGGATGACCTCGATGGCCTTGTCGAGCTGCTGGTCGATACCATTGAACTCCATCACGGGGTCGTTGTCGATGAGGATGTCAGGATCCACGCCATGGTTCTCGACAATCCAGTTGCCACGGGTGTCGTAGTTGGTGAAGAAGGGCACGCGGATGTCGGTACCGTCCATGTAGGGCAGGGAGCCGCTGATGCCCACAATACCACCCCAAGAACGGGTGCCGATGACGGGACCGAGCTTGTTCTCCTTGAAACTCCAGGGGAAGAGATCGCCGTCGCTGGCGCTGTACTTGTTCACCAGCAGCACCTTGGGGCCGACGAGCGTGCGCTCGGGCGTGGTGCCGTTGTAGTTGCTGCCGCGATACATGGTCAAGCGGTAAGGCTGACGCAGCAGGCGCTCGATGACCATCGGCGAGATGTTGCCGCCGCCATTGCCACGGTCGTCAATGATCAGGGCTTCCTTATCGGTCTGTGCAAAGAAGTAGCGAGAGAACTCGCGCAGGCCCTCGGGACCCATGTCGGGGATATAGACGTAGCCCACACGGCCACCGGTCTTCTCGCTCACATAGTCGATGTTGTGCTGTACCCACTCGTAGTGATAGAGCGGATACTCGTCCTGGATGGGCTTCACCACCACCTTGCGCTTGCCATTGATGGTCAGCTCGGTCATCACACCGGCCTTGTCACGCAAGAGGGTATAGATATTGTTCACGCCCTGGGTGCTCACACCGTCGACAGCGGTGATGACATCGCCCTCGTTGATGTTCATGCCAGGCTCGGTAAGTGGTGAGCGCAACGACTCACGATCGGGAGCGCCACGCAGGATCTTGGTGATCTTGTAACCGTCGGCCACCTGCTCCAGTTCGGCACCCAGCATACCGATTTGGTGCTCATCGGCCATGATGTGGTCGCCGCCGTCAACATAGGCGTGACCCACGGCCAGCTCGCCAATCATGCCACCGATGACGTAGGTCAAGTCGAGGCGGTTCTTGACGTAGGGCAGCAGGGCGGCATACTTGTCGTGCATCGCCTGCCAGTCCACACCGTGCATATTCTCGAGATAGAAGCCGTCGCGATAGGCGCGCCAGGCCTCGTTGAAGATCTGGTTCCACTCTTGCTCATAGTTGACGGTGGCCAGCATATCGTCGAGGTTCACGGCCTCACTCAGGTCGGCCTTGCGGGGTGTCAGTGGTGCCACATAGATATCGTCACCCTTGACAAAGAGGGCGGTCTTGCCATCGTGCGAGGCAATCATCATGGCTCGGTCGGCAACGACCTCGTCCTTCTGCTCCTCGAAGTCGAACACGTGCACGCTGCCATGACCGCTATACCACAGGTGGCTGCCGTCACACACGAAGCCACCATAGCCACCGGTGCCGATGGGCAGCTTCACAATACGGTCGGCAATGCCGTCGATGTCGATGCGGATGGCATTGGGGTCGGCTTGAGCCTTACCCTTGCTTTTGCTCTTCTTGTCCTTGGGGGCTTCGGCCTGGGCCTCCTTGGAGGCGTCATCGCCACCGCCCACCTGGTCGTCCTTGGGAAGGAAAGGCGAGGGGGTGTCCTTGGCAAGCATGACGAGGTAGATGCCTTCCATCTCACGGTAGGCAAAGTTCCACTCGATGCTGCTGTAGATGGGATTGAAATCGCGGGCCGAGGCAAAAATCAGGTACTTGCCGTCGGTGCTGAACTCCGGCGAATTGCTGTCATACCAGCGGTCGGTAACGGGATATTCCTTGCGCTCGGCAATGTTGTACAGGTAAACCACGCTGTACTCGTTGGTGCCCTGGCGATAATAGGTCAGCCACTTGCCGTCGGGTGAGAAACTCGGAGTGGGGATTTCGCCCATCTCGTCGGTCAACAGGGTCTGCTTGGCCTGGGTCTTGACGTTGAGCAGCACCATGCGGTTCTTGCGGTCGGTATAGACAATCTGGCTGCCGTCGGGGCTCCAGGCGAAGTCACGGATATAGGTGTCATTGTCCTTGGTCAGCTGAATGGCCTTGTCGCTGTCAACGGGGCGCATCCAGATTTCGGTCTCGCCGGTCTGGTCGCTGATGTAGGCGATGTTCTTGCCGTCGGGGCTCCACGCCGCGTCACGTTCGTGAACACCGGGCGTGTGGGTGATGTTGCGGGTCACACCGTGCTTGGCAGGAACGTCAAACACCTCACCGCGGGCACTGATGGCGATGCGGCTGCCGTCGGGTGCCAGGCTGCCGCCACGCAGGTCGTCCTTCACCTTGCGCTGCTCCTCACGGGCGAAGTTGTTCTCGCTGTTGAGATAGACGGTAATCTTCTCGCTTTGCTTGGTCTTGGGATCGAGCACGTAGAGGTAGCCGCCGTTCTCAAACACGATTTTGCCACCGCCGCAGTTGGCAAACTTCACGTCATACTCGCTGAAGTCGGTCACCTTTTGGGTTGTGCGAGTCGACGTGTTATACACGAAGATGTTCATGCGGTTATCGCGGTCGCTCATGAAGTAAATCTCGTCGCCAATCCACATCGGGTCGATGTCCTGGGCTATGTTGTTGGTGATATTGGTCACCGTCTTGGCCTGGGTGTCATAGATCCAGATGTCGTCGGCCATACCGCCCTTGTAGTATTTCCACGTGCGGAACTCGCGGAAAACACGGTTATAGGCCATCTTGGTGCCGTCGGGACTGTAGGAGCAGAAACCGCCCTCGGGCAAGGGCAGCTGCTGGGGCATGCTGCCGTCGATGGGGGCACACCACAACTTGCCGTCGAAGCTGTCGCTGATGCGGTTGCGGTAGATGACGCCACGGCCGTCGGGGGTCCAGGTCATGGTGATGTTGTTGGGACCCATGCGGTCGCCCCAATCGTCACGTGGATTGGAGGCCGTGAAGGTGATGCGCTTGGGCTCGCCACCCTGCGAGGGCATGATGTAAACCTCGGTATTGCCGTCGTACTGACCCGTGAAGGCGATGGTCTGGCCATCGGGGGAGAAACGGGCAAAGGCCTCATAACCCTTGTGGGAGGTGAGTTTACGTGCCGTGCCACCGGTGATGGGCACCGTGTAGATGTCACCGGCATAGCTGAAAGCCACCTCGCTGCCGTTGGTGCCGGGGAAACGCAACAGGCGACCCTCATCGGCCTGGGCGTTCAAGGCCATGGCTGCCAGCGCAGCGATCAATAATAAATTTCTTTTCATGTTTACGGTTAATATTAAGTTGGTTATGGTAAAATATCTTGTTTAAGCCTGCCGCTAGAGGCTGATGATTCTCACATGGACAGGCCGGCATGGCGTGAATGACTTGGGAAGCCTCAACTGGCTGACGGTGATGACGTTGTCGCCCTTGAGGAGCTTCACCCTGATTTTATTGCTGTAGGCGAGACCATTCTGGTCAAGGGAGATGCCGTTGGCCATCACCAGCGTTCCCATGGGATGGGTGTTGGCCGACACCTTGCGCACGTCGAGGGTGCCCGTGGGTTCATAGGCGATGTCCATCAGATAATCGCCGCCCTTGGCCACGCGCACGGTGATGGAGGCGGTGTCGCCCTCAACCTGGGGGAAGAAAGCGGCTTGTGGCGTCAGGTAGAAACTGGACTGAGGCTTGGACATGAACCCGTTAACATATTTACCGGCTATCAGTACCGAGAATTCGGTGTAGCCTTCGGTCTCGGGCAAGACGAACACCGAGTCCTTGAGTTCCCGCAATTCTCCGTTGACCGACAAGCGATAGGGCATATTGGGCTCAAAATCCACGATGCGGCCAGTGTCGTTACTCCACACGACGGTCGGCGTGAGGGGAAGGACGACTTCGTTCTTGTGAATTGTAACCTTCTGGGAATAGCTCTTGCCCTCCTTGAGCCTGATGACGATTTTGTGATGGCCCTTGATATCGTTGGACAGGAAGGCGCTCTCGAGGGGGTCGCCATTGTCGCTGATCGAGGCGATGTCATTTCCCGTGCCCTCGAGCGTGAAGTCGAGCACGGCATTGCGGTAGATGAAGCCCGTGAAGGTCTTTTTGCCTGGCATGCCGGCAGGAACCATAGGGTCAAACTCAATGCCCTCGGGCTTGAAATTCATACCCAGGAAAACGCGGATGATCATCGCCACGTTGCTGGCGCCCGTGCCCAGCTCATCAATATTGACGTCTTTCAGATGAATTCCCCGGGACTGATACAGGGCTTGGGCACGATACAAGGCCCCAAGGCCGCGGCGCAATGCGTTCTCGTTGCCAGTATAGGCCGCGGCAAGATTCCACAGCGCTTGGGTCGTCGCCCAAGAGGAATTGGCAAAATAAGGCTCCAGGGGGTTGTTGGCAGGGTAGGTGACGTTGACGCCCTTGTCCGAGACCGGCGTGTTGGCTATGAGGTGCTCTGCACGCTCGTCATCGGCAATGCCCCACAAGACACACATCGACTGGGACGTGTTGTCTGTGGTGGGAGACTGGTGAGGAAACGCCATCCCGTAGAGGAAAGATGAATAGAAGCCGTTATCCTCGTTCCACAGCTGCTGGTTGATGGCGTCCTTGAGGCGCACGGCATCTTTGTCATAGGTGTTCTCCTCGTTCAACTCGTCACACATGTCACCCAAGATGGCATAAGCGTGGGCTGTCAGGATGTTATTGCCCAGCGACATGCAGGCAAACAAGTCGTTATAACCCATCCAGGTCATTCGCCTCAGACCCAGAGGCCTAGACGTTGTGTAGCCGGCACCATGAATCAAGCCTGTGTTGTGATTAAGCAACACCTTGTTGTTGATGCCCAAAGTCTTCTCGATAACGTGCTTGCTATAGGTCAGCCATTCACGGTCACCAGTGGATTTATAGACCTCCCAAGCCGCCGTAGCCCAACCGATGTGATCGCTGACGACAGGCCACTGGCCCTCACGCTGCATGATGATGCTGTCACGGTCGACCATCGACCGTAGCGTTGCCATCGACTCTTGAGGCTTCAGGCTGGCTAACGAGAGGTAAATGGAGCAATACAGGCGGCTGATATTGTGTGAGACATCAAATCGGCCAGAGCTGTTGATGCAATCTTCAATCCGATCGACTGACATGTTATACAACGCGTTTATCAAGGGTTGCTCACTCTTGTATTCAGGCATCTTGGCAGGACGGGGCTTGCGCATTCGCCAGGGAGCACCATGGACAAATATCACCTGGGCCGTGTCAATATAGCCGTACAGGCTGTCCAAACGTCCCATAGTGATATTGGTCTCGATTCGGTCGGGCGTGACAGCATAGGCGAAAACCGAGTCCTCGATGATGCTGTCACCTGTCAAAATGAACGTCTCGTTCTGGACAATCACCTGATTACTCATGCCAGAGTTACTGCCGCAATTACAAAACAAGATACAGCTCACGACAAGCATCGCAAGCAGCATAGCAATAATTTGCGCCCTGTATTTCAACATTTCATGGGCAAAGATAGTGCAAGGTGAGCGAAATGCCAAATTTATTTGAGCATTTCCGAACCGCAGCCTATCTTCGCCGCCAAGCAACGATAGTGCAAGTCGAGCGAAATGCCAAAAATGTTGTCAGTTTTTGCGCCCTGCGAAGCGGTTTTTAGCAATAATTTGCACTTGGCACACTTATTGTTTATTCCAAGACGAGTGTTTTATTATTAATAAGTTTATAAAGGAAAATAAGATTATGAAGGAATCGCACGACAACACCCCAACCACAAAGGCTCGTCAGTTGCCTCCCCACGCTTATCACCCCAATCCCTCTTTTAGCATCTGCCGCAAGCCATATATCGCTATGCCCGAGTAAAAAACAACTGTGGGTGACAATCTGACAGACTGTCACCCACATGGTATAAACGGACGGACGGATGGACGGACGATCAGCGAAAAACGCTAATCATCACACCTCTCGAGGCATCATTTGCCAAGCAAGGCCTCGGCCATGTTGAGGGCGGCACGACGGCCGTCACCCATGGCGAGAATCACGGTAGCACCGCCACGCACGATGTCACCACCGGCATAGAGGTCGTCCACCGACGACTGCATGGTCTCCTCGTTAACAACGATGGTGTTGCGCTTGGTGATATCCAATCCGGGGATTGAACGCGGCACAAGTTGGTTGGGCGAAACGCCAACAGCAACAATGACCAGGTCAACAGGGATTTCCTCGATGGCACCTTCGATGGGCACGGGGCTGCGACGACCCGAAGCATCGGGCTCGCCAAGCTCCATCTTCTGCACACGCATGGCTACCACGCGACCCTTGTCATCACCGATATACTCGATGGGGTTGTGCAGGGTCTTGAACTCAACACCCTCTTCCTTGGCATGGCCAACCTCCTCACGACGGGCAGGCATCTCCTCCTCGCTGCGGCGATAGATAAGGATGACACGCTCGGTGCCCATGCGCAGGGCGGTACGGGTCGAGTCCATAGCAGTGTTACCGCCACCGATAACGGCGATGGTCTTGCCACGCAGCACGGGGGTATCACCGCCACGACCGGCTTCCATCAGGTTGATACGGGTGAGGTACTCGTTGCTCGACATGATACCGTTGAGGTTCTCACCGGGGATGTTCATGAAGCGGGGAAAACCGGCGCCAGAGCCGACAAACACACCCTTGAAGCCCATCTCGTGCAGGTCCTCATAACTGATGGTCTTGCCCACCAGGCAGTCCTTCACGAACTCAACGCCCATCTTCTTCAGACCCTCAATCTCATAGTCCACGATGTGGTTGGGCAGACGGAACTCGGGGATACCATACTTCAGCACGCCACCAATCTCGTGCAATGCCTCGAAGACGGTCACGCTGAAGCCCTTCTTGGCCATGTCTCCGGCAAACGACAGTCCCGAGGGACCGCTACCGATAACAGCAACCTTGATGCCGTTGGCAGAAGCCATGGCAGGCACTTCCTGGGGCAGGTTGTCACGCTGCCAGTCGGCGGCAAAGCGCTCCAGATAGCCGATGGCCACGGCAGGGTGACCCATCTTGGTGTGGATACAACGCGACTCGCACTGCTTTTCCTGGGGGCACACGCGGCCACAAACGGCGGGCAGAGAGCTGGTCTCCTTAAGCGTAGCAGCGGCCTGGCCGAACTCACCACGCTCGATGTTCTTGATAAACTTGGGGATATTGATGTTCACGGGGCAACCGGTCACACACTGAGGGTTAGCACAGTCCAAACAGCGGCTGGCCTCAACCACGGCCTGCTCGGCGCTGATGCCCTGGTTAACCTCCTCGTTGCAGGTGATGCGGTATTTGGGGTCGAGCTGAGGCATCTCGACACGGGGGATAGCGGTGCGCTCCTTCGGAGTCTTGGAGTTGCGCAAGTCAATGCGCCATTGTTCGTTACGCGAATCCATATTATTCTGTTCCATTTTTATTCTTTCTTTTTTAAGTTGTTAGTCAATGGAAGGCGGATGCCAATTCCTAATTCCTAACTCCTAATTCCTAACTAATTATTGAGCCCCCTTGAGGCGCATCATCAACTCGTCAAAATCAATCTCATGGGCATTGAACTCGGGACCCTCGACACACACGAAGCGTGTCTTGCCACCTACAGTCACACGGCAAGCGCCGCACATGCCGGTACCGTCAACCATAATAGCATTGAGCGAAGCCTCGGTAGGCACCTCATATTTCTTGGTCAACAGGGCACAGAACTTCATCATGATAGCGGGACCAATCGTCACGCAATAGTCCACGTGCTCGCGCTTGAGCACCTCTTCCATACCGACGGTGACAACACCCTGGTTGCCATAACTGCCGTCATCGGTCATGATGATGACCTCGTCACTAGATGCGCGCACCTCATCCTCCAGGATGATAAGGTCTTTGGTACGACCTGCCAACACGCTGATAACACGGTTGCCAGCCTCTTTCATGGCACGGATAATGGGGAGTAGGGGAGCGGTACCCACACCACCACCAGCACACAGCACGGTGCCATACTTCTCGATGTGAGTGGCCTGGCCCAGGGGACCTACCACGTCATGCAGGAATTCACCCGGCTCAAGGGCACAGATCTTGCGCGTGCTGTCGCCCACACTCTGGATCACCAGCGTGATGGTGCCAGCCTTGGGGTCGCTGTCGGCGATGGTCAAGGGAATGCGTTCTCCTTTTTCGCCAGCGCGGACAATCGCAAAGTGACCCGCACGGCGAGCCTTGGCGATGAGGGGAGCCTCAACGACAAGCTTCGTCACGTTAGCAGAAAACTGCTCTTTACTAACGACTTTGTTCATTTGTTGAAATAATATTAGTTATTAGTTGGATATGTTGTTTATTGTTGTTTTTAAAGTCTTTACGGACCTTCGGGCCTTTAAAGTTGAGACATGAACTCTTTGCCGAACTGGCGGCACTGCTCCAGAGCGTCCTGCTCGGGAACCCAGGGCGTGCGGATGCCATCGTTCACAGGCTCGATGCCGGCAGCCTTGAGATGTTCGGTAATCAGCTTGGCGGCCTCACCGCTCCAGCCGTAACTGCCAAAGGCGGCACCTTTTTTCTTCTTCAGTTTCATGCCCTTGAGCATCTCCAGAATGCCGGCGATGGCATAACTGTAGCCGTTGTTAATGGTGGGAGAGCCCACGAGCACGGCACGAGAGTGGAACACCTCGGTGAGGATGTCGTTCTTGTCGTTTTGAGCGGCATTGTAAATCTTGACGGTAGTCGTGGGCGACTGCTCACGGATTCCGTCGGCAATGGCCTGGGCCATCAGGCGGGTGCTCTGCCACATGGTGTCATAGACGATGGTCACCTGATCCTCCTGATAGGCGTCACTCCATTGCAGGTATTTCTCGATGATCAAGCCGGGATTGTTGCGCCAGATGATGCCGTGACTGGGGCAAATCATCTTCAGGGGCAGATTCATCCCCACAACCTCCTTGACCTTGCGGTTGGCCAACGGGCTGAACGGGGCAATAATGTTTGCGTAGTATTTCTCGGCCTCCTGCAGCACCTCGTCCATGCACACCTGGTCGTCATAGAGAGATTCCGTGGCATAGTGCTGGCCAAAACCGTCGTTGCTGAACAGGATTTCCTCACCGCTCAGGTAGCAGAACATCGTGTCGGGCCAGTGCAGCATGGTGGCCTCGATAAAGGTCAGTGTGGTGTCGCCCAGTTCCAGTTTGTCACCCGTCTTGACGTTGACAAAGTTCCAGTCCTGGTGGTAATGGCCGCGGATGATGGCCTCGCCCTTGTCAGTGCAATAGATAGGCGTATCAGGGATTTCGTGCATGAGGTCAACGAGAGCACCACTGTGGTCAATCTCGTTGTGACACATCACGATATAGTCAATCTCGTTAAGGTCAATCTCCTTCTTGAGGTTGGCCACAAACTCTCGGCTGTAGGGCAGCCACGAGGTGTCAATCAGCACATTCTTCTTGTCACGGATCAAGTAGGAGTTGTAACTCGAGCCACGGTGAGTCGACAATTCGTCGCCATGGAACCTCTTCAGTTCCCAATCCACCTTTCCAACCCAAGTCACTCTCTCGGTCAGTTTCTTTCCCATGTCTCTATGTTATATCAATAGTATGGTTAATAGTTGTAATTCAAACAATTTGCAAAGTTACTGCTTTTTTTATTCTCCATGGCCAAAAAAATCCGATAATTTTCTTTTTTATTGTGTGTTAGTGACTTTGCTGTAAAAAAGCGATTCGTGGTTTTTCAAGAGAAAATCGCTAATCCGTTGATTTTCAGCAAAACCGTTTGATAATCAAAAATTAGTGGAAGGATTATTCCTCCCACTGATTAGGCTTAAGCCAAGAAACGTGTAATAAAAAATTATGGTTTAGAAACGGTAACCAAAGGACAGTTGGGCGTTGCCGTTCTTGCGGTAGTTGGGGATAATCACGCAGCCCTTTGAGTCATCAAATACTTTGGTCAGTCCCATGGTGTAGCGCAACTGAATAAAGACATTCTTATCAAGGTTATAGGTACACCCAAGGCCCAACCCGAAATCAACGGCTTTGGTCATGTCTTTATAATTTGTGGCTTCGTGTTTGCCCATCGTGTACTTGCTATACACGTTGAAACCCACTTGCGGGCCGAAGTCGATGCTGAAGTCTTGGGTCGGATAATACTTGAGCATCACGGGCACGTTGATGTAGTTGGTATGATAGTGTTTATCACTCCTGATAAAACCACCCATTTCACTTCCGTCATCGGCCTTTTCCTGTCCGCCCTGAGCAGCAAACACGACTTCAGGACTAATGCCGAAGTGGGGATGGAACTTGTACTCCATCAGCAAGCCTGCCTGATAATTAAGCACCATCTGGTGCCCACAGTCTTTGCCCCAGAAGTTGGTAAAGTCAAGACCCACCTTTGCACCGAATTTCACTTGGGCGCTGGCGCTCATGCATGCCAGCATCGCCAGCAACAGTGTCATCAGTTTCTTTGTCATATTCATGTTGATCAAATATTGAGTTGTCCCTATTTTTCCTGCTAAAACTCGATGCCCAATTTGAAGGATATGCAGTGGTAAGGGTTGTTCTGCCAGTTGCCGCCCTCATGGTGCCAAATGGCCGTGTTGTGCTTCGAATAGACAACAAGGTCGGTGCTCTGCGTGCTGTAGCCTAATGAGGCATTGATGGCCAATTTGTCATTCAGTCCCATGCGGCAACCTAATGAGGGATTGAACATCACCCCAAAGGCTTTGTTGCCCAAGGTATAACCCACGCGGCAATCAAGATAAGGCGAAAATTTGCTCTTTAACAGGTCAAACCGCACGTCGGCAAACACGGGAAACATATAGATATCTTTCAGGTATGGATAGGAAGTATCCTTGTAATGCTTTTTATGGCTGATTTTCACCCCTGCACCAGCACCGACAAACAGCCACGGATAAAACTGGTAGCCATGGACGGTGCTAAAGCCGAAGTGGTTCTCGGAGTTCGCGTCGATGTGATTATAATATTCCAGGTCGACGAAGCCGCGGTAGCCCCTCTGTGGGCCCTCGCCAGGGGTGAAGTCGCTGCCTAGTGTCTGCTGCGGCTGCCAGTCCTCCTTGGTGATCTGCTTGATGTTGTCCCAGTAGATGGTCTGCAACGTGCCGTCATCTTCCTGGATGACCAGCGAGTCCAGCGGAGCATAGGTCACAATCTTGCCCCTCACGCGGTGGCCGTTTTTCAACTTCACCACCTCTTGCTTCTCTTTCTTGTTCTGCGTCTGTGCCTGGACGACCATGCCTCCTAGCAGGCACAGAGTCAATATAATTATTGTCTTTTTCATCTCCCTAACTGATTAATCGGTTTATGTATTGTTCTGATTTGCAAAGATACATAATATTTTCGAAAAACTTTTACCCCCCCCATTTTAACATTTCGTTAACACTTTATGGACGAAAATCAGTTGCCACAGTAGGTGCCGATGAAGAAGATGCTACGGGTGCTCTCCTCGAGTATGAAATACAGGAAGGGGCGGTTGGCATGGAACTCGGCTTTTTCATAATGCTGTGGTCCAGGGGATGTATCACCAGCCATCGAAATGGTCACTGCCGAGGCTTTGGTTCCGTCCTCGTTGACTTCGATCTTGGCCTTCTGTTTCATCATTGTTACAAACAGGCTCATGTCAGACATGTTTGAGAAGTCGGCACTGGTGGTGAACGCTGATTTGATGCCCATCGGTTCGAGGACATCAATCAGATCGATGTCGCTCACGATTTCAAACCGAGGCATGAGAATATCCACCTCGTGAGGTGTCATGTCGATGGCGTCCAGATGGTCGGTCAATTCCTGCTGGCTCATGTCGCGGATGAGGTCGCCTGTGGTCTTCTCCTCGGCAGGCAGCATGACATACATGCTGTAGCCGCCGCTGCCAAAGGGTATGCGCAGCATGGAGCACAACTCACTCTCGCAGCCTTGCGCTATGGCCTTGCGGTGCATGAGTTCACGCGTCACGATAGATCCGTCAGGCAAAGTAAAACTCGAGTTACGGGTGTCGTTCACGTCAAATTTCTCGGTCCAGTCAGCATTGAAATAGATGGCGTTCAACAGACACATGGCAGCATTGGGATTCAACTCGTCAAGGATACTGGGAATCATCCCGGCTGTATTCTTTGAGCACCACTTATTGATTTTCTCCAAGGTACTGCTCTTGGTGAAGTCCAGAGCATCGACTTGAGCGCTATAATAGTTCTTCATGTCGTTGACATACTGTTTGAGCAGGCTTAATCCCTTGGCAGAATTGACGTTGATGCAGTTGGCGATTTTCACGGTCGCGGCCGGATCGACATTGGGCGCTCCTTCAATCATTTTCTTGCAGAATTCGTTCACTGCCGTCGGGTCTGAGCCGAATCCCAGCGTTGCGGTGATTTCGTCGCGTGTTGTCCCTACTGCGCCGGCGTTAAGCATCCCCAGCATATAGGTCACGCTGATGGGTGACACCACAGTGCTGACCTCGCCTTGCTGCTCCTGCATGGTCTGGAACAGCCGCCATGCAAACTCATTGTTGTTGTCGCGCATTTGCCTTTGTTCAGCGCTCAACTGGATGGGCTTTTTCTCAGGAAGCATATAAACAACGTGACCGTCATCTTTACAGGCCGTCAATGCCAGCATCACCAGCAGCAGTGCCATCAGTTTCATTGTCGTGTTCATGATAAATGTGTTTTTAAAACTAAACTATTGTCTATAGTAATAAAATTAATGGCTGAGTATCGCATCAATGACTTTATTCACGTCAGCGATGTTGACCTCGCCGTCTCCATTGACATCACACTTCATGTAATCTTCATCGACCGGAGGGTTGTCTCCGCCGGCATCATCGATGATGGTCAGAAACTGTCCCCATCCGGAGTCTGCCATATACGTCCTTTCTGTGTCTGACGGCACATGCAGTGGCGCATGATTATAGACATTTGTCATGAACATGGACAAATCACCCCATGCTGGAGGTGTCGTCGCCTGGCAAGTCACCGTTGCGATGGCTGGGGCATTCATGAAGGCGTCTTTGCCAATGGTCGTGACGGAATTGCCGATGTTCACGCTTGTGAGTCCAGAACAGCCATAAAACGCATTCATGCCTATTTTGGTAACTGAATTGGGGATATCTATGTTCGTTAGGCCTACACAGCCATAAAACACATTGCCTCCAATGCTGGTGACCGAGTTGCCTATTATCGCGCTAGTTAGTCCTACGCAACCTCTAAACACATTGTAGTCAATGGTGGTGACCGAATTGGGAATCTCAAGGCTCGCCAATGACGTGCAATTTTCAAATGCCGAAGTACCGATGGTCATGACAGAGTTGCCAAGGGTGAGATTCACTAGACTGGTGCAGCCTTCAAATGCAACCTGTCCTATTTCGGTTACAGAATTGCCGATGCTCACACTAGTCAGTCCCGTGCAACCCTCAAATGCGTTATCTCCAATGGTTGTGACAGTGTTGCCAATAGTCACGCTTGTCAGCCCTGTACAGAATAAGAACGCTCCATATCTGATTGTAGTAACGCCTTCGGGAATAACCAAATCGGTAACTTCAGTGCCATTCAGATAGATATGATGAGCATAATGAAGTGGATTGCTTCTACAAGTCATGTTACACCATGCCGCAATATCTGTAATATTGACGCGAGTCAAGCCTGTACAGTACCCAAACGCATCATATCCAATGGCTGTAACCGAACTGGGTATTGTGACGCTTGTCACCGATCCGCGCTGATAAAACGCATGGTCACCAATTTCAGTTACCTGAAAGGTCTTGCCGTTAAAAGTGACTGTTGACGGAATGACCACGTCGCCAGTGTAATCACTTACATAATGATCTTCATGAGAAGAGTAATAATAGGTCTTGTAGGTAACACTGACTTCGTTCGAGTTCTCTAAAATCTTGTAATAGATACCGTCGACATCAAAGTCATAGACTTCCTCGGCAATGGCAGCCGTTGACATCATGAGTGCCAGCAGCAACAGTGCCATTAGTTTCTTTGTCGCATTCATGTGATATCTCTTTAATTATGATTAATTCGTTACAAAAAAAGTGGATAAAAACTATTTAGGGGGTAAGACGATGAAATCTTCGACATAGGTTGCATTCAAGGGAACCACGTTTTCCTCACCATAGGCGAGATGCATTAAATTGACATTTGCACTCATGTCGATGGGCTCATCAATCTTGAAGATTTGCGAATATGATTTTGAGGGGCCGTTGTAGTCACGGACAAGAATGTACACACTGTCTCCATAACGTTTCATCCCGCCAGGTTTATGCTTGCTGATAGGATATTCTACACCATTAACAATCAAAGACGTTTGGCTTGACGTGTTATCATGGCGTCCATAGATATATGGTATGCCGTTCACAATCATCGATTGGTAGGTGGGAAAGTCGTTCGGAAGTTCGTATAATTCCCCGTTAAACAAATACTTATAAGGGCTAAGATTGTCAGAAAAATAATTTCTGTATCTAAAAACCAATAGTTCGTTTTCACCTTCCCGTGCATAGCCTTCCAGGCAAATCATGTCTCGTGAAGGATAGGTGTGGAACTGACCATCTATCCAATAGATTGCTTTATTATATTCATAAGCAGATTCATAGACACCTGCCACAAGATGGCCGTCCACCACGTCAAATGAATGAAAGGAACGCTCATAGGCATCGTATTCATACAATAACTCTTCATTCTTGTAGATTAGAAAACATGCCTCTTCTGGAACTCTTCTTTCTCTGAACTGTAACGTGTAAACATCGCCATTCACAACACACATGCTCACGACTCGGTCTGTAAACGGAAACCTTGTCTTGCCGTTACGCAGCAAGTCATATTGCACGCTTCCGTCATCAAGACCTGTTGCTCGTACAGCATACCAGGTCTTACCCTCATTGGCCAGCTTGATAATCACCGAGTTGATAGGACATTCATAGATGGTGTTGCCCTTGTTGTCAAACACATATCCGTGATGTAGATCCCTAATAGCCATATAGATGCGTGGAGCTTTGCTGTAATCAGGCTCGTCATTGTTACAGGCAGTCAATGCCAGCATCACCAGCAACAGTGCCATCAGTTTCTTTGTCATGTTCATGATTCTATGCTTTATTTCAAGTGCAAAAATACTATTGTTAAGTCACTATGCCAATACCCAAGGGTGTTTATCTCATCTCACAATTAAAAGTGGTAGCCGATGGAGAGTTGGGCATTGCCGTTCCTGGCGTTACCGTCTTTATATAGCGGCACCAAGCCCAGGGTATAGCGGAGCTGAACAAAGACCTTTTCATTGAAATTGTAGGTTGCGCCAAGTCCGAGGCCGAAATCAAAGTTTCTATGATACATGTCGTGCTTTGCTTTCATCTTTATGCCATCCACTTCCCACTTATCAGTGTACTTGTCATAGACTTTAAAACCGAATTGTGGACCCAGGTCAATGCTCAACGATTTGGTCACATAATACTTGAACATGACTGGAATGTTGATGTAATTAGTGTGATATGTCGTGGTCACATCACGTGGAGGATACTCGTTCATCCACAAATTCAAGTCACTCTCGGGGCGATTATGAGCAGCGAAAACCACCTCAGGAGCGATAGCAAACTTATTGCTGAAGCGGTATTCCATGAACACACCTGCCTGGTAGCTCAATGCGCTTTCGTCGTTGATGTTTTTGCCCCATTGGTGGGTATAGTCCACGCCTATCTTGGGACCAAAAGTGAAAGTTTTCTGCGCCATGGCCGTTCCGGCGGCCATCAGCATGCACACGAGTGCAATCATTGTCTTCTTCATGATCATAAAAGATTCTATGTAATACAGTCTCTAATGGTTATTCTCCTGAAAGGCGGTTCAGGCTTGCCTCGATGATGGTGGAGATGCGGTCATCAGGTTTATCGACGGGAGGGAATTGACAGGCAAAACGTATATATGTCTTGAGGAGATACAGTTGCTCGTCGGGCAGTGTAGTGTCGTAGTGATAGGCAATAAAACCGCCCAGCAGATAAGAGAATGCGAGATTGATCCTTTCGGTCCCATCGTTGAATCTTGAAGTTACCACTCGCGCTAAACGGGATACCTGCTCATTGGAAAGCACCTTGTGATCCACAGCAGAGCAGACAAAGAATGTCCAAGGCTGAAAGCGCGTGAACGAGATGTCCAATACGCGGCCGTCTAATTCGACATACAGGTCCAAGGTTGCCTGCAAGCCACCCTTGCGTTTCATCAGTTCGGCATATCCGTTGAAGTCTGCGATGGTTCCCAGAAAGCCTTTGTAAGCATCGTTGTAAGCCCCGAATATTGCATTATACGGGTAATTTGAGCAGGTTATGGCCAAATTCCGGGTTGACATGGCCTTCAACAAATCCGCGGGGATGTTGCACATGGCCACCATTTCCTCCATACTTTTGGCTTCGGTTTTGTGCTGATTCCAGTATCCAAAGTCATAACCTGGCCCCTGCAGCCCGCTGTCATCTATCGAAGGCGTCGGCCAGAAGGCAAAATCTTTAGTCCTGTCGTAATCGAACATGGGCAAATCCTGATTGTTGTCATAATCCATGGGCTGCATCGTTTCCTGCTCATCGGTCGTGCAGGCCGTCAGAGCCATCAAGGCCATCATTGCGAGTAATATCATTCTTGTTTTCATATCTCTATTGTTTTTATTTGTTGGTTGTCAAAATAACTCATAACTGCTAATTCCTAACTGCTAGTTGACAGTTTCTTGGGTGCGTTGCAGTGTGGCGTCGTTGCCGCTGCGGCGCTTGAACGGGTTGTTGATGGTGTTGAATGTCCATCTGACCATGAGCGAGACGCTACGAGTGTCGTTATGGATGTCGGTGCTGTTGAACACGTTCACGTATTGGGTCTCGTTGCGGGTGCACATGCTGCGCTTGAACACGTCATTGAAGTTGGCGCCCAGGGTGAGCCTGTCGCCGAGCAAGCGCGCCATCACGCTCAGGTTCAGTCCCAGCCTCGAATTGCAACGGGTGCTGCTGCCCGAGGTCCAGGGTGTGGAATACAGCAGGTCGCACCCCAGCATCACATGCTGCGAGAGGTTGTACTGAAGGTTGCCATGCAGCACGGCAAACGGCCTGCTATCAATCTCGTCCCGTCCCAACGAGGGCACGGGAATGCGGGGCCATGTGCCCGACGCCAGCAAGAAGACGTTGAAATATCTGTTGCTGTAGGAATAATCCAGGTCGAGGCTCAGGGCATGGATGCGACCGATGTTGATGGGGCTCTGGAGCAAGGCTCCTGAGCTTAACAACTGATGTACAGTCTGGATGGCATTGTCCACACGGTTGTAGGACAGCTGGGCCGCAAAATGCTTATATTGTGCCGTCAGGGCAAAGCGGTCGGTCGCCGTGGGGCGCAACTCGGGATTGCCCGTGGCGATGTCATCAGCGCCCAGATAGATGATATTGGGCGACAGGTTATTGTACGGCAAATTCTCTTGCGAGGAATAGCCCGTCATGAACTCAGAGCTTGACAAGAAGGAATAACCCAGGCTGTTGTACGGCAACACGTTAAAGTAGAATGTGGTGCGCAACTGGTTGTAGGACGGGCGCACGAGCGTGCGGCGATAGCTGGCCATGAGGTCCAGGTCGTCGTTCACGCGATAGCCCACCTTAACGCTCGGCAACAGGTCATGATAGGTTTTCTCATAACGGATAACGACGTCCTGACGCGTTCTGGTGAAGTCATACTCGTAGCGCAACCCCAGGTTCAACCGCCAGCGATTCCATTGCTTGCTCAGCGCATAATAGGCCGAGGTCCAATAGTTGTTGCGTTTGCTTCGCTGGATATCGCCCTCTTTCTCTACTTCGCTGAAATTATTTGCGTTGCCCCATTCCAGCCCCGTCTTGTGTTCCCAACCTCGGGTGACAAAATCATATTTTGCCGTGGCAGTACTGATCTCATAGTCGTTGTAATAGTCTATCGTTTGGGGGGCTAGGCCAGGGCTCAGGACGTCCTGTCGATTGGACTGCCAGGATAAAGCACGGTCGTAGATAAGCAGCAGTCGGGAATCGTCGGTGCGGTGCCACGAGTAGCTGGCCGAAATGCTCTGGTGGTCTGACCTCAAGGCCATGTCACACTGTTTATTTGTCAGGATGTTGACGAAACCATGGTTATTCTTGCGTGACGAGTGCAGGTCAATACCTGTCTTGCTGAAATCACCACTGAATTGAACACCCAGGACGCTCTTGGGGGTGAAGGCATAGTTGATCCCGGCGAACACACGGTAGTTGTCTCCGCTGCCCTGATAGCTCGTGGTGTCGTTTTTCACGCCACGGCCATAGGCATGGGTATATTGCATGTTGTAACTGCGGGAATAGTTGCGGCTGTAACCCAGCGAGACGTTGCCCGACAGCTTGTTATACTTGCCGTCAATCGTCAGGGTCGTGGCGTTGGACACCTTGTGCTTGAAGTCCAGCACCTCGGTAAGGCTGGCGCCCAGGTGGTTCTTGATGGAACTGTGCGTGTATAACTTGATGACTGCATCGGCGGTGGAGGCATATTGCGCATCGGGGTCGCGGATGATTTCGACGCGCTTGATGTCTTTGGAACTCAAAGCCCTGAGTTCCGACCTGTTGGTGACGCGGCGGTCATTGACATACACCTCGGCTGTACTGCGCCCGATAACCGAGATGCCGTCACCCGCATCGACCATGATACCCGGGGCCCATCGCAACAGGTCCAGCGCATTGCCCGCATTACCCATGATGGTGCCGTCGATGCTGTAGATGGTATAATTGGTCCCGTCGCGCGCCACCTGCATGATGGGCGCAATGACAACGGTTTCCTGTAGCCTGGTAATCTCGGGTTCCATCTTGATGGTACCGATTCTCACCGTCTTACAAGGCTTATACACAGTCTTGTAACCCACATGGCTGATGCGGGCAATGACCTTTTCACGCTCAACAGGAATGACAAAGATGCCGCTGGCATTGCTCACGCCATGGGTGAGCAGGGTGGAATCCCGAGGGTCCATCACGATGACGTTGGCATACTCCAGCGGCTGCCCTTTCTCATCAACGAGACGACCGATAAGGCGGCGGTCGGTCTTGTGGGTACATTCCACATAAATCTCGTGTTTGTCGTTGACGGTCATCGCGATAGGGTAGAAGCCGATGAGTTGGCGGATGGCATCAGGGACGCTCTTGCCTCTCACGTCGGCAGTGACACTGAAGTCCTCGAGTTCGTTGAAGATGAACACGATGCGGTAACGGTCGGTTTGGCCTTGCAGATACTTCAGCGCCTCGCTCATCGAGACCCGATTGAAGCGATGCGTGATCTGTTGTGCATCGACGCCTAAGGCCACGGCACAACCGATGAGGAATAATATCAATAGCCGCAGTCTCATCATTGATTGGCCATCATATTGTTCTGGGTAATCACGAGTTGATCACCATCGAGCTTGACGCTGAATGCCTCGAAGTTGTTGAGCATCTCAACGACTTCGTCGAGGGTGAAATCGGGTTCCCACTTATAGTATAACCGCAGTGAGCGCACCTCGTCGCCATGCCACTGGGGCTGGACGTTGTAGTGTGCTGCAAGGTCATTGATGATCTGCTCCAGCGGCACATCATCATACAGGTGGGCCTGAGGCTTGTCCGCCTCGGTATCAATGGCGCTGGCTGTCCTGTCGCTCACTTGCGAATTTAAGTTGGGAGTGGTGCTTTCAACGGTTTCGGATTGATGAGTATGAGCAAAATGGGAATAGATGGCCGCGGCAGCTAGCCCGAAGACTGCTAGGACGACAGCAGCGGCAGCAATTTTTCTCCAATCAAAGGGCTTGACAGCGTGAGCATGATGGGCTGCAGCAAAGCGTTCCCATTCCTGGTCAACCGTTTCGGCCGTGAATTCCTGATTGACCTGCTCTGCGTCAAGGGCACTGCGCGTCTTGCACATCATCTCATAGAGCGATGCACACTCACTGTCGGCGAGGATTTCCCGCCATTGCTCATCGGTATATTGTCCCGGATCGTCCATCATGCGGAACAGTAAATCGGTCTTTTCCATCATCCCAAAGATTTTGTGAGACTCCTATATATTAGCTAGAGTTGGATTTTGAATGATTTTTGAGCAGATTTTGTCTTAGCTTCGCAGGAGCATAGCAAACTATGGTCCAAGAAGATGAGGCAAAATCTGCCAAAAAGCAGCAAAATACAGCCAACACTAATCATAATCATTTCGATAATTTATAGGTGTCCCGTAAAGTTAAACGTAATTGATTGAGGGCATTGCGCAGATGCTTGTAGATTGTCGTCTCGCTGACTTGCAGCCGTGTGGCAATCTCCTTGAACGTCAATCCATACCTGTAGTGGAGCAAGATGATTTCACGGCATACGGGCGGTGTGAGCTGGCTGATGCCATTCTGCAACGCTTTGATCTCGTTTTCAAACGCCTCGCTGTCACTGGTGTTCACGTCATCTATCGGATAGTCTCGCATGGCGCGCTCCCGTGTGTCATGACTGCGCATCACATTCAGGCAACCATTGCGAACGCACGATAACAAGAATGCACCCGCCTTGCCGCTATCGAAACGGATGTCACCGTCCAGTAACCGGGCAAAGACATCATGCACGACATCCCTGCTCTCCTCCTCGTCATGCAACATCATGAATGCCAGGCGATACATCGCTTGGTAATGCTCCTTGAACAACGATTCGATATGTCGTGTCTTATCCTCCATTCACTATATAGAAACGCGAAAACCGATTTACTAAACCCCAAACAGCATTTTTTTCTAAAAACTGCGACCGCCCACACTAAGCGAGCGGTCGATAGCTATTTCCACACAAAGGACCGGATCAACTGATTTCGCCACCGGTATAGAGCTGGTAGTACTTGCCCCTGGCGGCAAGAAGTTCGTCGTGGGTACCGCGCTCGATAATGCGGCCCTTCTCGAGGACGATGATGCAGTCGCTGTTACGGACGGTGGACAGGCGATGGGCGATGACAAAGGTCGTGCGACCTTGCATCAACGAGTCCATGCCACGCTGCACGAGGGTCTCGGTACGGGTATCGATGCTGCTGGTCGCCTCGTCGAGGATGAGGACAGGTGGGTCGGCAACTGCAGCACGGGCAATGGCAAGCAACTGGCGCTCACCTTGGCTCAGGTTGCCGCCGTCGGCATCAAGAATCGTCTGGTAGCCATTGCTCAAGCGGCGGATGAAACCGTCGGCATTGACGAGTTTGGCAGCCTCAATGCAATCCTGGTCCGAGGCATCCAGCCTGCCATAGCGGATGTTGTCGAGGACTGTCCCTGTAAAGAGACGTGTCTCCTGCAGCACCATGCCCAAACTGTGCCTGAGGTCTTGCTTGCTTATGTCATTAATGCTGATACCGTCATACAGTATCTTGCCATCCTGGATGTCGTAGAAGCGGTTGATGAGGTTGGTAATTGTCGTTTTGCCGGCTCCTGTACCACCCACAAAGGCAATCTTCTGGTCGGGCATGGCATCGATGTCGATGTCAAAGAGCACCTGCTTCTCCTCGTTGTAACCGAAGTCCACATCATTAAACTTAACGCCGCCATTCACCTGCTGATACTTGAAGGTGCCGTCAGGCTGCGGTATTTTCCAAGCCCACACGCCAGTGCGCTTCTTGCAGGGAATAAGCATGCCTCGTCCGTCGTGGCCGGCATTGACCATGGTCACCTGGCCATGATCGGCCTCGACGGGCTCGTCACAGATCTTGAAGATGCGGTCGGCGCCAACCGATGCGTTGAGCACACTGTTGATTTCCTGGCTGATGCTGGCAATGGGGCGTGCGAAGCTCTTATTAAGCGTGAGGAAGGCCACCAACGTGCCCAGCGTCATTCCGCTGTGACCGCTAATGATAAGGGCTGCACCCAAGACACCCATCAGTACATAGCTCAAGTGACCCAGGTTACCGTTAACGGGCATGACAATGTTACCGATGCGGTTAGCGTCATAGGTGTTGCTGCGCAACTCCTCGTTAATCGTCTCAAACTGCTCAATGGCCTTGTCCTCATGGCAGAAGACCTTGACCACCTTCTGGCCTGTCATCATCTCCTCAATGAAGCCGTTGACCTCGGCAAGTTTCTGCTGCTGCACGCGGAAGTGTTTGCGGGACCTCTTGCCCAGGTATGCCGTCGACCAAGCCATGATGAGCGCCATCACAATCGAGAGAATGGTCATGGGCACACTCATCACAATCATGCTGGCAAAGGTGATTCCCAAGGTAATCAGCGAGTTAAATGCCTGGGGAAGGCTATGGCTGATCATTTGACGCAGGGTATCCACATCATTAGTATAGGTGGACATCACACCGCCATGGGCATGCGTGTCAAAATACTTGATTGGCAGAGACTCCATGTGGTCAAATGTGCTGGTGCGCAGCTTGAGCATCGTGCCTTGGCTGACGTTGATCATCAGGCGGCTGTGAAGATAGGAACACAGGGCACCGAATACGAGCACGATACCCAGTTTGAGCAGCGTCTGAGCCAATGGCCCGTAATCGGGATGAGCCTGACCCATCAGCGGTGAGATATAGTCATCGATAAGGGTGCGCGTGAATAGGGTAGAGGCTAGGGTAGTGCAAGCAGTTACCACAATACATGCCGCCACAGCCACGAAAGAGAACTTGTAGTTCTTCATCACAAAGGCAAATAGCCTTAACAAGGTACTGCGCTTGTTCACTCCTGTTGTGTCCACCACAACATTGCGTCCGGGTCCTCGTCCGGGTCCTCCTGGCATTCTCATGATCGGGCCTCCTTTCTGTTGTCTTGGGGTTTGTCAAAGTCTCCTCCGGCTTCCTCTTGGATAGCGCAGATTTCCTGATATATCCTGCACGACTTGAGCAGGTTGTCGTGGGTATCAAAGCCTGCAATCTTACCATTATCAAGTACCAGGATGCGGTCACAGTCCTTGATACTGCTTATACGTTGGGCGATGATGAGTTTTGTCATGTCGGGCAAATGCTCACGCAGGGCAGCACGGATGCTGGCATCAGTGGCATTGTCACAGGCACTTGTGCTGTCGTCCAGCACCATGACCTTGGGGTTCTTCAGCAAGGCACGGGCGATGCAAAGGCGTTGTTTCTGGCCGCCAGACACATTTGAACCGCCTTGTTCTATGCGGGTCTCGTAACCATCGGGCATCTCCATGATGAAATCATCGGCACAGGCCACACGGCAAGCCTGACGACATTGTTCGAGCGTGGCGTTCTCGTCTCCCCAACGCAGGTTGTCAAGGATGGTACCCGAGAAGAGGACATTCTTTTGCAACACAACGGCTACGCTGTTGCGCAATGCTGTCAGGTCATAAGTTGTCACGTCCTTGCCGCCAATCATCACGCTGCCCCTGGAGGCATCATACAAGCGGCTCACAAGATTGATGAGCGACGACTTGCCGCTACCGGTGCCGCCTATCAAGCCGATGGACTCTCCGCTCTTAATATGGATATCTATATTATTGAGCGCATACTCACCACTGCCGCCCTTATAAGCGAAATAGACCTTATTAAAGGCAATGCTGCCGTCGGGAATAACGGTGTCGGCATTCTCGGGATTCACAATATCCGGAATTTCGTCAATCACCTGAGCCACACGCTCTCCGCTAGCAATACTTTGAGTAATGGTCACAAAAATCATGCTGAGCATCATCAGTGACATCAGGATTGTCATCACATAGGTGAACAACGATGTCAGCTGACCGGTAGTCAGGCTGCCTCCAACAACAAACTGAGCACCAAACCACGAGATGGCAATGATGCAACCATAGACCACCAAATTCATCACAGGCCCGTTGAGGGCCATTAGGCTTTCGGCCTTCACATTGAGGTCATAGAGACGTCTGGCTGCTTTCCAGAATTTGCTCTTCTCGTAATCCTCACGAACGAATGCTTTCACGACTCGAATGCCGGAGACGTTCTCCTGAACAACGCCATTCAGCACATCATACTGCTTGAATACCAGAGCAAACATCTTGGAGACCTTGGTGATGATGACAGCCAAAATCAAGCCCAACAGCACACTGGCGATAATGAAGATGAGGCTGAGCTGCGGACTGATGACGAAACACATCACAATGCTGGATAACAGATTGAACGGTGCTCGCACCGACGTGCGGATAATCTGCTGATAGGCATTCTGCAGGTTGGTCACGTCGGTCGTCATGCGGGTCACCAGGCCAGATGTACTGTACTTGTCGATGTCACTGAAAGCAAAACGCTGGATATTCTTGTACATCGCATCGCGCAGGTTGCAGGCAAATCCCGAAGAAGCAAATGAAGCATATCTGCCTGCCATGATTGCCGCCATCATACTCATAAAAGCCATGACAACCATGATCAAGCCATACTTATAAACGCTGGGCATGTGTCCCGCACTGATGCCGTTATCAATAAGCTTGGCTGTCACATAGGGGATGAGCACGTCAAGCACAACCTCAAGCATAATAAAGACAGGTGTCAGCAATGACGCCGTTTTATACTGCTTGACTTGTTTAAGTAGAGTTTTTATCATCTTAAATATACTTGAAAGAGAGTGAGACCAACAAAATTACAAACTTTTATCGGTATTTCAATCAAGAGTAATATAAATTAGACAAAAAACGGGAAAAACACGTGAAAATAGGGTAGAATTAGTATACTTAATCTTTACATTAAGCTGTTATAGTTATTTAACTAATACACAAGTATTTAACTATTAAAAATTTGGCAAAAATACTATCAAAATAGACCCTTAGAACCTGATTTAAACATTTTGTGCTTACAATTTATAAAAACAAATAAGAATTATATTAAATTGTTAGTTTAAAAATTATATATTATTCTATTAATAATGTGCTACTTAATTAATAAATTAAATTATTACATGACTTGATTTCTCACTATTTGACGATTCTTCATTCAATGAGAGGAAAAACGTGATACATTTCAACAATTAAATTTTGTTTCTTTACTTCAATCTTATTCAGACAATAATCTGATGTTTAGAGGATTAGTCATTAGTACGGAAAATTCTTCTTGATAATGATCATGCTTCTATAAGAAACATGCGACCGAGATAGCTGTTTGTTTTTTTGCTGGCTGTGATGAAGATGATAAAGACTACCCGGAGCCTTTGTCAACTTCGCACTCATGTTGAAGTAGCGTGTTTTTTCTGACCGCTTAACTCGATGAGATTTGAAAATTTAAATCCGGATTTAGCAGGGCATGGAAATATCGCACCTTTTTGATGCTGTAATTTTGAACAGATATTGAGCTGTATTTACAAGGTAGCCTCGATATACTCATCAATATCCCCATAAAAATAAATATTGATATTATGTAAAATAAACTATCACTATTTCTATGTGGCTTATCCCCCACATGAAAACGAATAAGAACAGGGATGTACAAAAACAGCAATGAAGCTTCTATTTTCTTTTTTTCTTGGACGTAGACTTGTAGAGGGCTTTGCGCAGCCGTTCTGCAATTTCATGTTCTTCATCGGCAAGATCGTCAAGTCCCACTTTCTCGTAAATGGCTTTCAAGCAGTCATGCGGCTCGGGGCGCTTCTTGTCGGCTTTTACTGCCTTCTTGTATGCTTTGATGGCCTCGGGGACATCGTGTTGCTCTTCTCTCAACTCAGCCAATGTCATCAATGCCATGTAATTGTTCTTGTCCAAAGCCAGCGCGTTGTTCAACTCGGCTTCGGCACTCTCTAACTGATCCAACGTAATCAGCAATCTGGCCTTACCAATCATAGCCTCTATACATTCTGGTACGATGCGCAGCGCCTTGTTGTAATTAGCTAATGCAGAGCGTATTGCAATATCATCTAAACGTCTGCCGTAATGGGCTCTCCCCTCGCCTACTACCCCACCCTCATCGGCTTCGATCGCTTGATTGCCCATCGAGACGTATTCCAGTGCCAGGCCATGAAGCGTCTTCTTTTGACTGTCAATTATCTGCTGCATTTTCTCGATGGTACGAAGCTGCTTCTTGAAGACATTCAGCTTTCTGGAAATCAGTCGTTTCACGGCCTGATTCTGAAGTTGATCTTTAATCTTCATCGCATCAGCAAAGTAACTCACACAGTCCTCAAACTCATGGTAATCAAAAGCGTGAACGGCTCGACGATACAGCTGATTGGCACGCTCTTGCTCCATGGCCTCGTTGATGAGTTGACGGTTGTTAAATTGCCTGCTGAACTCCACTACAGCCAGATTAACGATGATGTCTCTGTCACTCAACGGCTTGAGTAAGGTGATACCCTCTAATGAGGTGCAACGAGAGAGTGCCACATAAGTCTGACCTCCAGTGAACGCTCCACCGGCAAAGTCTATCACCACATGGTTGAAAGTGAGTCCTTGGCTACGGTGCACGGTAAGTGCCCAAGCCGGTTTGATGGGAATCTGAGAAAAAGAGCCGAGCACTTTCTCCTCCACTTTCTTCTCTTTCTCGTTGTAGGAATACTGCATGTTCTCCCACACTTCCCATTCAACTTGCATCTCGGCTCCGTTTTCAAGCGCGACAAAAACCGTATTATCGGTTAATCGCGTCACCTTGCCGATAGTGCCGTTGCACCATCTTCCTTTCTTGTCGTTGCGGATAAAGATGACTTGGGCTCCTTCTTTCAAGACGAGATTCAGCGCCGTCGGAAGGCTATTGTCGGGGAAATCACCCTCAATGACCCCCTCATAGACAAATTCAGGGGTCTTTAAGGCCTTCATGTGTTCATCATTGATGGAGTCTACCGTGTCGCGGCGCGTGGCCAGTGTAATGGCAAAACCATTGTCTACTTCTTGATAGTCAGGGTTGTAACGCTGGTTGAGATGCGTCATGTCGGCAGGTGTGGCACGACTGACTCTCACACGATCGAGCAATGCTATGAAGTCGCTGTCGCTCTGACGGTAGATCTTGCGTAACTCAATGGGCACCAGATTAATCTGCTGAAAAGCCAAGGCATTGAAAAAGAAGAAATTCTTGTAATATCGTCTCAGGATATCGCGCATGTCATGGGTTACCACCGGTTCCAACTGGAAAATATCACCTACCAGCAGTAACTGCTTGCCTCCAAATGGCTCACGCATATTACCGGAATATACCCTCAGAACCCGGTCAACAAAATCAATGATATCGGCTCTCACCATCGAAATCTCATCAATGATGATGAGCTCGAGTTCGCGGATAAGTTTCACCTTCTCCTTAGTATAACGGAGCATCTTGCGCATGCGAGCCGGTTTAGCATAGTCCGGGTCGTCAGGCACCATCGGTTTGAATGGGATTTTGAAGAAAGAGTGCATCGTCTGCCCGCCAACATTGACGGCAGCGATACCTGTCGGAGCCAGCACCACTGTCTTCTTCTTGGTATTGGCACGGATATACTTGAGAAATGTGCTCTTGCCCGTACCCGCCTTGCCCGTAAGGAACACCGAGCGGTGGGTGTGTTGCAACACATCCCAAGCATCCTGGAATTCAGGGTTGTTGAGGTCAATATTCTGTAGCTCGTCGGCCACGGTTGTAGTTGAATGAGAGGGACTTAATCCAGTTTCAGTACAGCTAGGAAAGCCTTCTGTGGCACTTGCACGGTACCGATTTGCTTCATGCGCTTTTTACCGGCTTTCTGTTTCTCGAGCAGTTTGCGTTTGCGGCTGACGTCGCCACCATAGCACTTGGCGGTCACATCCTTGCGCACCTGCTTCACCGTCTCACGGGCAACAATCTTGGCGCCAATTGCAGCCTGTATGGCGATATCATACTGCTGTCGCGGGATCAGCTCCTTGAGCTTCTCACACATGCGACGTCCCAGTGTCACGGCATTGTCAACATGGGTCAAGGTGCTCAGTGCATCCACGGGCTGACCGTTCAAGAGGATGTCCAGTTTAATCAGCTTGGATTCACGGTAACCGTTGATGTAGTAGTCAAACGAGGCATAGCCCTTGCTGATGCTCTTGAGCTTATCATAGAAGTCAATCACAATCTCGCCAAGAGGAATGTCGAACGTTAATTCCAGGCGATTGCCTGAGATGTATTCCTGCTTGGCCAATTCACCACGCTTGGACAGGCACAGGGTGATAATGGGACCCATAAACTCACTCTGGGTGATGATAGATGCACGGATATATGGTTCCTCAATATGCTCAATCACAGCAATGTCGGGCAAGCCGGCAGGGTTATGCACCTCGGTCATGCCGCCTTTTTTGTCATACACCTTATAGGATACGTTAGGCACCGTGGTGATCACCTCCATATTGAACTCTCGGCTCAAGCGCTCCTGAACAATCTCCATGTGCAGCAATCCCAGGAAGCCACAGCGGAAACCGAATCCCAGAGCTACTGACGACTCGGGGGTAAAGGTCAAAGCGGCATCGTTGAGTTGCAGCTTCTCGAGTGAAGCACGCAAGTTCTCAAAGTCCTCCGGATCAATAGGATAAACACCGGCAAACACCATCGGTTTCACTTCCTGGAAGCCCTCAATGGCCTTCTCACACGGCTGCTGCACGTGAGTGATCGTGTCACCTACCCTCACCTCGGTCGAATTTTTGATGCCCGAGATGATATATCCCACATTGCCAGCCGACAAGCGGGCACAAGGCTGCTGCCGCAACTTGAGGACGCCCAACTCGTCCACGTTATACTCTTTCTCGGTATTGACAAACTTCACAAAATCGCCCTTAGCGATAGAGCCGTTCAATATCTTGAAATACACAATGATACCACGGAACGAGTTAAATACCGAGTCAAAAATCAAGGCCTGCAACGGAGCCTCAGGGTCTCCCTCGGGTGCCGGGATGCGCTTCACAATGGCATCAAGAATCTCTGGCACGCCTTCACCGGTACGCGCGCTGCAGCGGATGATGTCGCCAGGGTCACAGCCCAGCAACTCGACAATCTCGTCCTCCACCTCATCGGGATGAGCACTATCCATGTCAATCTTATTGATGACGGGAATAATCTCCAAGCCATTGTCAATCGCCATATATAGGTTGGAAATCGTCTGGGCCTGAACGCCTTGGGTGGCATCTACGACCAGCAGAGCACCTTCACACGCAGCAATTGAACGTGAAACCTCATAGGAGAAGTCCACGTGTCCCGGTGTGTCAATCAAGTTAAGGGTGTACTTGGTGCCGTCCATCATATAGTCCATCTGGATGGCGTGGCTCTTGATGGTGATGCCACGTTCGCGCTCCAGGTCCATGTCATCAAGCACCTGCGCCTGCATGTCCTTGCCGGCGACAGTGTTGGTGAACTCAAGCAGACGGTCGGCCAAAGTGCTCTTGCCATGGTCGATGTGCGCCACAATGCAGAAGTTGCGTATTGTCTTCATTATTCTGATGATGTCATTTTTGTTTAAGTGTGCAAAGTTAATGAAATTTTTCCATACCCAGATAATCTATAAGCCATTTCACTGGGTAACCGTTTCAAAAAAGTAATAAAAACGAGTGTTCAGCTCATCGGGCCGAACACTCGTTAACTATTTTGCCTTGCACATTGTTATCTCTTATCCGCAGCGAGAGGTACCGCAATTGGTGCAGATAAGGCATCCTTCCTGATAGACCAGCGTGTCCTGGCCACAATTGGGACAACGCTCGGCAGCGGCCTCGCCATTGTGGATGTAGCGCTTGAGCGCACGCTCAACACCCATCTTCCATGTGTTAATGGACTGGCTGTCAAGCTCCAGACTGCTCACAAGCTTGAGCACCTGCGGAATGGGCATACCATAACGCAAGACACCCGAAATCAGTTTAGCATAGTTCCAGAACTCGGGATTGAACTTCTCGGACAAGCCCTCGATAGTCGTCTTGAAGCCACGCTTGTTGATAAACTGGAAGTCATAGCGTTTCACACCATCCTCTCCCACAGCCTTGATAATCTTTCCCTTGGTGACCGATTTGGGACAGAAAATGCCCTCATCGTCATCGGCAATACCGGTGAAAATCTCATAGGGACGTCCGTCGATCAAACCGATGAAGGCAATCCATTTTTCTTTCTTGTTCTGGAAACGCACAACGTCGGCCTCCAGCTCAACAGGACGCTTGAGAATGTGTTCCTCCTCAGCGATGTAACGGCTTGCACCCTCCTCTTTGGCGGCTTTTTCCTTTTCTTCCTCTTTCTTCTTGTCGTTGTCGCTCAAAGCCACGAGCACACCAGTGCGGGAGCCATCACGATATACCGTACAGCCCTTGCAGCCGCTGCGCCAAGCCTCGACATAGAGCTTATTGACCATTTCCTCGCTGATATCGTTGGGCAGGTTGATGGTCACGCTGATGCTGTGGTCCACCCACTTCTGCACCTCGCCTTGCATCCTCACCTTGTTCACCCAATCCACATCGTTGGCAGTGGCCTTATAATAAGGTGATTTCTCAACAATGGCATTCAATTCCTCTTGCGTGTAGTCACGACGTACAGGGATGTTGTTGATATTCATCCAGGTCACCAGCTTATGGTGATAGACGATGAACTCCTCAAACGAGTCGCCATTCTCGTCAACCAGGTCAACATGAACGTCTTTGTCGCTGGGATTCACCTTGCGACGACGCTTGTAAACCGGCATGAAGACGGGCTCGATACCCGAAGTAGTTTGGGTCAACAAACTTGTGGTGCCCGTGGGAGCAATGGTCAGGCAGGCGATGTTACGACGACCATATTTCACCATCTCCTCATAGAGTTTCGGGTCGGCTTCACGAAGGCGGTTAATGTAGGGATTGTTTTCCTCACGCTTGGCATCATAAATCTCAAATGCGCCACGTTCCTTGGCCATCTGCACCGATGAGCCATAGGCTGCCAGAGCCAGTGCGCGGTGTACGCTTACCGAAAATTCAGTGGCTTCGGGCGTTCCGTAACGCAATCCCATAGCAGCTATCATGTCACCCTCACCCGTGGTGCCGACACCAGTGCGGCGGCCCTTGAGGGTCTTGTTGCGGATCTTGTTCCACAAGTTCGTCTCAGTGGTTTTAACCTCGCCTGTTTCAGGATCTGACTTGATTTTCTCGAGAATCTTCTCGATTTTCTCCATCTCAAGGTCAATGATATCATCCATCATGCGCTGGGCGCAAGCCACATGTTCAGCAAAGAGGTCGAAGTCGAAATAAGCCTCAGGCATGAAGGGGTTCTTCACGTAGCTGTACAGGTTGATGGCGATGAGGCGGCAGCTGTCATAGGGGCACAAGGGAATTTCACCGCAAGGATTGGTCGAAATGGTCTTGAAACCCAAGTCAGCATAGCAGTCGGGCACCGATTCGCGAGTAATTGTATCCCAGAAGAGAATACCCGGCTCGGCGCTGCGCCATGCGTTGTGCACGATCTTGGCCCATAATTTTGCGGCATCAGTGTCTTTCTCATAAATGGGCTTGTCGCTATCAATCGGATATTGCTGATGATAAGGTTTACCCTCCACTGCTGCACGCATGAAATCGTCATCGATGCGGACCGACACGTTGGCGCCGGTCACTTTGCCCTCTTCCATCTTGGCGTCGATAAACGACTCGGCATCGGGATGCTTGATGCTCACAGTGAGCATCAACGCTCCACGGCGACCGTCCTGAGCCACCTCGCGGGTACTGTTGCTGTAACGCACCATGAAGGGCACCAGGCCCGTTGAAGTCAGGGCGCTGTTCTTGACAGGAGACCCTTTGGGACGGATATGGGACAAGTCATGGCCCACACCTCCGCGGCGCTTCATGAGCTGCACCTGCTCCTCATCGATTTTGAGGATGCCGCCATAACTGTCGGGCTCACCGTCCAGTCCAACGACAAAGCAGTTGCTCAGCGAACCCACCTGGAAATTGTTGCCGATTCCAGCCATCGGACTGCCCTGAGGCACGATATAACGGAAATGACTCATCAGATCGAAGAGCCGGTCCTCGGTCAAGGGATTGGGATACTTATTCTCAATGCGGGCGATTTCGCGCGCGATGCGACGATGCATGTCGTCGGGGGTCAACTCAAATAGATGACCGAAAGAGTCTTTCAGGGCATATTTCGTCGCCCAAACCCTGGCAGCGAGTTCATCGCCGTCAAAGTATTGCAGCGAGGCCTCGTATGCCTGCTGGTAAGTGTAGGTTTTTTGTTCCATTGCTATCTTGTTGAAATTCTGTTGTTTTTAAGGATTAAATCGATCTTGGTATTGCCATAACGGCAAAAACCTCGCAAAGGTAATAAGTTTGTTTTGAATAACAAAATAATTCAAGGGTTTTCTAAAGTTTTTCAAAAAAAATCATAGTTATTTGTTTTTCAAGTATTTAAGTTTTTACGAATGAGAAAAAGTTTTCCAAAACATCAATTATGTGCAAAGCAAAGTGGCTCAAAATAAATCATTTGCAACAAAAAAAGTGGGTTCCCCATAATGGGGAGCCCACTCTGTAGACATGCGGTAAAATACTTACTGGAGCGTACCGTCCTGAGCTGCCTTGATCATTTCCTCATTGGCAGTGATGTAAATTTCTACACGACGGTTCTGTGCACGGCCTGCCTCGGTGTCATTGCTGGCAACGGGATAGTCATAAGCAAGACCCCTGCTGGAGAGACGCTTGGAGGGAACACCTGCGTTGGTCAGGTAGCTCTTCACCTCATTAGCACGTGCATTGGACACTTTCTCATTAGCAGCACGGGTGCCCACGTTGTCGGTGTGACCGTAAATCTGAACATCGGTCTGGGGGTTGTTGAGCAACGATGTGGCAAACTTGTTGAGCGAAGCCTTGGCGCCTTCACCCAGCTTAGAGCTGTTGAAAGCAAACAGAATACCATCATCGAAGGTCACCTTGATGCCCTCAAAGCCATTCACGTCGGTAACAGTGTCAACCTGAGCGCCGGCGATCTGAGCCAGCTCTTGAGCCTGCTTGTCCATCTTCTTGCCGATGAGCGTGCCGGCTACGCCGCCAGCCACAGCACCAATTGCACCGCCGATGGCAGCACCCTTGCCCTTACCGATAAGGGCACCAATGCCTGCGCCGATAGCAGCGCCACCGCCGGTACCGATGAGGCCACCCTTAGCGGCATTGTTCAATGAATTACAGCTCGAGATGCCGAGCATCAACATTCCACTCAATAATACGCATAAAAACTTTTTCATTTTTGTGATATTTTAATGAATAATGTGAATTGTCACTTGTTTACAACTTGCAAATATAGTAAAACTTTTTTTACACACATCATTTTAGACCAAAAAATGTCAATATCGTTTAACAAACAATGGTTTTTAAGATGGAGTGAGATACAAAAAACATTGCACAACAACCCTTCTGGACTGCTGTGCAATGGGTACAGTTGTGATTAAATCGTTAACGCTTATTGGTGATGGGGCGCAGGTTGCGCTCCTTGAGGTCGCCTGAGCGGTAGGCGTCAAGCAATTCCTTGAGATCATCAATCTGTGAACGCAGTTCAGCACCGATGTCGGTGTCGTTGACCAGCATACGGTGATTGGTCAGCTCAACCATGTTGCGTGTGGACTTGATATCCTGTCCCAAACGCACGGCCTCGTCGATCGATGAGAAGGGCTCGTGCTGCACGAGGTCGAAGCCACGCGAGTGATAAACCAGCGTGTAGCCTGCGATTCCCGTCTCGGGCTGATAGGCCTTAGAGAAACCGCCGTCGATCACCATGAGTTTTCCGCCAGCCTTGATGGGGTTCTCGCCCTTGATGGTCTTGACGGGCACGTGTCCGTTGATGATGTGGCGGTGGTCGCCCTGAACGCCAAACTCGTCAAGAATCGCGTCAACCACCTCGGGATTGTCACGCATGGTGTAATAGGCGCCCTTAATTTCCTTATGGGTGTCCTTGTCGGCAATGAAGTAGCGCTCGAATGTCGCCATCTTGCTCTTGTCAAAAGCGGGAGAATCCTGTCCGCACCACAGGTACCACAGGTAATCAAGCGCGAAAGCTTGTTCTTCGGGATCCTCGCAGCCGAAGTAGGCCTCACGGATGAGGGTTCCGGCTCGTTTCAACAAGCCCTTGCCATGGAACTTCTCGCCACGGATTTTCACATCCTTGAGGGTACCGTCCTGGTTCAAGGGGATGGAGGCGTGATAGAGCAAGTTGCCATTGCTGATGGTATAGAGGCAGCCATTGCTGAAGAGGCACTTCATGTGCTTGCGCAACTTCTCGCTCTCGGTGAACGACTGGTGCAACTTGTTGACGATGGATTCCTCTTCGGCGGTCAGCTTGTAAGGATGCTTGGGATCCACGGTCGGGAAATTGGTGTCGAGCAACTCATATTCCTTGCCATCAATCTTGATGACACCCTTCTTGAGGTCCATCTTGTCAAGCAGCAGACGGTCTTTCATGCCGAAGTCGGGGCGACGTTTGATAGCGGCAGCCTCGAGCTTAAACTGGATGATGCTGATGGCTTTATGCATCTGGGCCACAAGCTGTGCCGTGCGTGCTCGCTCGGGATCCTTGGCACTGCCGTCCTTGGGCAGGAAGCGCTCGCAGGGGTCGTCGGCATAGGTGTCCATGGCAAAGGTGGCCAGCGGCAGCAGGTTGATGCCATAGCCGTCCTCAAGCACGCCGTGATTGCCATAGCGCAGGGCGATGCGCAGCACGTTAGCGATGCTGCAGTCGTTACCGGCGGCTGCGCCCATCCACAGGATATCGTGGTTGCCCCACTGGATGTCGAAGTTGTGGAAATTGCACAGGATATCCATGATTTTGTCAGGACTGGGGCCGCGGTCAAAGACATCGCCCAGGATGTGCAGCATGTCGATGGTGAGCTGCTGGATGAGGTTGCACATGGCGGTGATGAACTCCTCGGCGCGATGGGTCGAGATGATGGTTTTGACAATCACGTCGACGTAGGCCTGCTTGTTGGGGTCGCTGCTGTGCTCGTGCATCAGCTCCTGGATGATGTAGGAGAAGTCTTGCGGCAGCGCTTTGTGCACCTTGGAGCGGCTGTATTTTGACGACACATTGCGGCATACTTTCACCAGCCTGTTGATGGTGATGAAATACCAGTCATGGAGGTCGTCCTCATCGGTGATATCATCCTTCACCAGCTCGAGTTTCTCGGTAGGATAATAGATGAGGGTGCACAAGTCCTTCTGCTCACGGGTGCTCAGGGAGTCGTTGAAGATTTCCCCCACCTTGCGCTTGATGGTTCCGCTGGCGTTGCGCAGCACGTGCTGGAAGGCCAGGAACTCTCCGTGCAGGTCGGCCAGGAAATGCTCGGTGCCCTTGGGCAGGTTCAGAATCGCCTCGAGGTTGATGATCTCGGTACTGGCGGTTGCCACATTGGGGAAGCTGCGGGATAGCAGTTTCAGGAAATAAAGGTCTCGTTTTCTTTCTTCGGGTTTCATAGTCTTTGCTATAGCTTTTGAGTTTAAGGTATATATCTATAGTTATAACGTTAATTGTTAACAAATATTATCTGAGCAGTGAGATTCTCACCTTTTTGCCTTTCACTTTGGCTTGCTGGAGCCGCTGGAGCACTGCCCTGGCCTGATCGTGCGGAATGGCTGCCAGGGCGTAATGGTCGCGCACATCGATGTGGCCAATGCTGGCGGCAGCTATGCCTCCCTGGTTGGCGATAAAGCCCATGATGTCGCCCTTGGACAGCTTTTCCTTCTTGCCGGCCTGGAAATAGAGGGTTGCCATGGGGGCTGCCGGCATCTTGCCGCACGGCTCGGGCACGAACGTCTCGCCGATGCTCACCCAATCGGGCAACTGCTCGCCGGGGGCGGTGATGACAAAGGCTTCTCCACGGGCATCCACACGCGCCGTGCGCCCGTTGCGGTGGATGTAGGCCTGCTCGTTCACGGGCAGGTGATAATGGACGATGTGGGTCACCGTGTCGATATCCAGCCCTCGTGAAGCGAGGTCGGTCGAGACAAGCACGTTCTTGCTGCCGTTGTTGAACATGGCCACGGCACACTCACGCAGCTGCTGGTCCAGCGCGCCGTGATACAGCCCGGCGTCAACGTGATGCTTGACAAGGTACTGGTGGACGCGTTCGGCACTGTCGCGGAAGCCCACGAACACGATGATCTTTCCGTCGCCCACGCTCTGGAGCAACTGCCGCAGGCAATCCAGCTTATCTTTGTCGGCCGCTGCCACCTGCCACACCTTGATGCGCTCGGCGGGCTGTTGGGTTGCGTTCAGCACATCGAGGACGAAGGGATTGTGCAGGCGCACGTAGTCGGGCACCACGTCAAGCACAGTGGCCGAGGCGAGCATGCGGCGGCCGAGGCAAGGCATCAGTTTGAGCAACTGGCGCATCTCGTCTTCAAAGCCCAGTTCCAGCGCCTTGTCCAGCTCGTCGAGCACCAGCAGCCGCGTGCCCCGCAAGTCGATGTGGCCGCGCTTGTGGTGGTCCAACAAGCGGCCGGGAGTGGCAACGATGATGTCGGGAACGACCGTGAGCGACGACTTCTCATCGGCCACAGCGTGACCGCCGTAGCATGGGGTCACCTTGTAGCCATCGGCAAGCCGTCGCAGCACCTCGGCGGTCTGCAGCACTAGTTCCCGTGACGGGGCCATCACCACGGCCTGCAGCTGCCCCGTCGGCGGTTTCAGGGCCTGCAACAGGCACAAGGCAAAAGCCAGGGTCTTGCCTGTTCCCGTGGGCGAATAGAGCACCAGGTCTCCCCCGCCCCGTTTCCACTGGTCCAGGGCTTGCCGCTGCATGTCGTTGAGCCGGTCAATGCCCATGCGCTGCTTCACGATGTTGAATAGCTCGGTCTCCTTCATTGCCAATTTGTCTTTCAAACCACAAAATTAGTTAATTCTGCCGTTCCGTCACACATGTTAGCTCGAATCTTTGTATTTTTGCCCTCCAAAAAGGTTGACTCTATGGCAAGATTCTTGATTGTGGCGCTCGCCGTGATGATCCTCATGCAGGGCTATGTGGCGTGGCACGTGTGGCGCATTCTGCCTTTCTCCACACCGGTGAAGGGCATCGTCTTGGCCCTCATGTTGGCCGCCCTGGCCTGCATGGTGCTTCAGTTCATGAGCGACAGCCTGCCCTTGGGCGTCGCCACGGCGATGTATGAAATCGGCAACTCGTGGCTCGTCATCATGTTCTACCTGTTGCTGGCGTTCCTGCTGCTCGACATCGGGCGCCTGGTGCACCTGGTGCCGGCCTCCTGGCTCAAGGAGTGTGGCGTGAGTTCGGCGGTGCTGACGGCCGTCATGCTGGTGACCTTCGTTGGCGGCAACATCCATTATCACAACAAGCAGCGCCGCGAGATCAACCTCACGACCGACAAGCCGTTGCCCCGCCCTGTCAGGATAGTCATGCTGAGCGACCTGCACGCCGGGTTTCATAACCGCCGGGCCGAGGTGGGCCGATGGGTGGACATGATCAATGCCGAGAGGCCCGACCTCATCCTGATTGCGGGCGACCTGATTGACGGCAACGTCAGGCCGCTGCTGGCCCAGGGCACCGCCGACGAGCTGCGCCGGCTCCAGGCGCCTGCCTATGCCTGTCTGGGCAATCACGAGTACATCGCCGGCCTCGACCGGGCCATCGACTTCATCAGGCAGACCGGCATCGTGCTCTTGCGCGACAGCACGGCGACCGTCGGCGGCGTGACCGTCGTGGGCCGCGACGACCGCACGGGTCGCCACCGCAAGAGCGTCGCGGGGCTGATGCAGGGCGTGGACACCGCCCAGGGCTATGTGATCATGCTCGACCACCAGCCGTTCCGGCTCGAACAGGCCGAGCAGGGCGGCGTGGACCTGCAACTCAGCGGACACACCCACCGGGGCCAGGTGTGGCCCTTGAACTGGGTGACGAGGGCGATGTATGAGTGTGACTACGGCAGCTACAGGCGCGGCGCGACCCGTTATTACGTCAGTTCGGGCATGGGCATCTGGGGCGGCAAGTTCCGCATCGGCACCAGCTCGGAGTATGCCGTCATCACCGTCACGCCCTCGCGCCCGTCAACAGCGGCGATGACACGACAAGAGCAGTGAAAACAATAGGGAATGATTGACCCTGAAAGTTTTTTTTAATGCTAATTACGCTAATGAGACGAATTACAATAATAAAGAATCACATCATTAAAATTAGATAAATTCGTGAAATTAGCATTAGCCCCGCAGGGTTTTTGGGGGGAGGGCAACAATATCATTGACTAAAAACCGATAACATCATCATTATATCTATGGCAACCGAAATCGAACGCAAATTTCTTGTCGTCACCGACGACTACAGGCGGCTGGCCTGCTGCCGACACGAGATCAGGCAGGGCTACCTCTCGAGGGTGCCCGAGCGCACGGTCCGGGTGAGAATCTGTGACGACACGGCCTGCATCACCATCAAGGGCCGCGCAGTGGGGGCCGCGCGCCCCGAGTTTGAATACACCATACCGCTCGACGACGCGCGGCAGCTGATGACCCTGTGCGAGCCGCCCGTGATCGTCAAGACGCGGCACATTGTCATCCATGAGGGCAACCGGTGGGAGGTCGACGAGTTCCACGACGAACTGCAGGGACTGGTCATCGCCGAACTGGAAATCCCCGACGTGGAACACCGCTTCGCCCTGCCGGACTTCCTGGGGCGCGAAGTGACCGACGACCGACGCTACTATAACGCCAGCCTGGGGACAAACGGAAACAGATAATCAAACACCCTATTTTTAAAAAAACCAGTGTCCTTACCCCTTGTGCGCCGGTTTTTTTGTATTTTTGCAGCCGTCAACAGCAACCAAATCGCCAGCACGGCCACCACTATGTTCAACATCAAGCGGCTATACACCTTCATGCTGTCAAGATTCCTGCCCCGGTTCTTGATGACCTTCTGCATCTGCCTGTTCATCGTGATCATGCAGTTCCTGTGGCGCTACATCGACGAGCTGGTGGGCAAGGGCCTGAGCCTGGACCTGATCGGCGAGCTGTTTTTCCACGCCGCCCTCTCGCTGCTCCCCCTCGCCCTGCCGCTGAGCATCCTGCTGGCGGCGCTGATGACCTTCGGCGACCTGGGGGAGCACGTGGAGCTCACGGCGCTCAAGTCATCGGGCATCTCGCTGACGACCATCATGAAGCCCATCGCGGTGCTCATGGCGCTGGTGGCCGTCGGCGCCTTCTTCTTCATGAACAACGCCCTGCCCAAGTCGCAGGTGAAGATGTGGACCCTGCTGTTCTCGATGCGCCAGACGTCGCCCACGCTCGACATCCCCGAGGGGGCCGTCTATAGCCAGATACCGGGATACAACATCTACGTCAAGCGCAAGGACAAAGAGCGCGACATGCTCTACGGCATGTTGATCTATGACGTGTCGAACACCGCCATGCCGCCGCGCATCGTCGCCGCCGACTCCGGCCGGTTGAGCATGACCGAGGACAAGCGCCACCTGGTGCTGAAACTCTACAAGGGCTCGTGGTATGAGGAGATGAAAGGTAGCAGCGGCGGCGTGAACGGCATGAGCGGCGAGCTGTACCGCCGCGAGACCTTCCACGACAAGGAAATCATGATCCCCTACGACGCCAACTTCACGCGCATGGACGACGAGACGATGAAGTCGCAATATGTGGGCAAGAACATCGACGAGCTGCAGCAGACCATCGACTCGGTGAGGCAAAAGGTGGACTCGGCGGCAGCGGTCATCGTGGGCAGGATGCGCACCCAGCCGGTGTGTGGCGTGCCGGCCAGGCGCACCGTCCAGAAAGACGGCGAGCCCCAGCTGGAGACCGTCAAGGAAGTGAAGATGGACCAAGCGGTCGACATCAACAAGCTCATCAAGGCCTTGCCCGAGAACGAGCAGCAGATGATTGTCAATCAAGCGATGATGCGCACGACCAACGCCATGCAGGACATGCAGTTCCAGGGCTACACCATCAGCGACGACAACTTCGTCATCCGCCGCCACCAGATTGAGTTGATGAAGAAATTCACCCTGTCGCTGGCTTGCCTGATTTTCTTCTTCATCGGCGCGCCCCTGGGAGCCATCATCCGCAAGGGCGGATTGGGTATGCCCATCGTGATCTCGGTCATCCTGTTCATCATCTACTACATCATCGACAACATGGGCTACAAACTGGCGCGCGACGGACGATGGCTCGTGTGGCAGGGCATGTGGCTCAGCTCGGCGGTGCTACTGCCCCTGGGCGTCTTCCTGACCAAAAAGGCGGTCAACGACTCGGCGGTCTTCAATCCTGACGCCTGGCTCAACTTCCTGCGCCGCTTCACCGGATTGCACCAGACGCGCAAACTCGAGGCCAAGGAGGTGATCATCAACGAGGTGAACACCGACGAGGCCATCACCCGAATCAGCGCGCTGAAGGCCTCGTGCCAGCAGCTGCTCGACCGCTACCCGGGCCGCCAGCGCTACATCGACTATTGGCAGCAGGGCTATGACAAGGCCGCCATCAAGTCGCTGGCCGAGGAGGTCGACAGCGTGGTGGACTACCTGTCCAACTCGCGCGACCAGATGGTGCTCAACAAGGCGATGGACTATCCCGTGATCCGCCAACTGATGACCTACCGTCCCGTGAGCAACAAGAGCGTGGGCACCGCGTTTGCCGCCCTGTTCCCCATCGGCGTGCCGGTATGGATCGTGGGACTCAGACACCAGAAGAACCTGAAGCGCGACATCGGGCTCACCATCAAGACCTGTGACCAGCTGACGGCCATCATCAACGGCGAATACAGCCGTGAGATGGAATACAGCGACCACACATCATGAGATAATCACAACTTACACCTATTTATATGAACGAAATCAAACTGAATACTATAGACGAGGCCGTGGAGCAGTTGCGCCGCGGCGAGTTTGTCATCGTTGTCGATGACGAGGACAGGGAAAATGAGGGCGACTTCATCATCGCCGCCGAAAAAATCACCGAGGAGAAGGTCAACTTCATGCTGCGTGAGGGGCGTGGGGTGCTCTGCGCTCCCATCACCGCCGAGCGCTGCCATGAGCTGGAATTGAATATGCAAGTCGATGACAACACATCGATGCTAGGCACGCCGTTCACCGTGACCATTGACCTGCTCGACGGCTGCACCACCGGTGTGTCGATGCATGACCGCGCCATGACAATACGCGCGCTGGCCAACCCCCACAGCAAGCCGCAAGACTTTGGCCGCCCGGGACACATCAACCCGCTGCGCGCCGTGGACAAAGGGGTGCTCAAGCGCGCCGGCCACACCGAGGCCTCCATCGACCTGATGCGCATCGCGGGGCTCTACCCTGCCGCCGCGCTCATCGAGATCATCAACCCCGACGGCACGATGGCCCGCCTGCCCCAGCTGATGAAGGTGGCCGAGAGATTCAACATGCCCATCATCACCATCAAGGACCTGATCGCCTATCGATTGCGCACCGAGAAGGTGGTCGAGGTGGGCGATGAGGTGGACCTGCCCACCCAATACGGCCATTTCAAGCTCATCCCCTTCAGGCAGATCAACAACGGCCGTGAACACATCGCGCTCATCAAGGGCCAGTGGAAGGCCGATGAGCCCCTGCTGGTGCGCGTCCACTCGTCTTGCGCCACGGGGGACATCTTCGGGTCGATGCGCTGCGAGTGCGGCGAACAGCTGCACCTGGCCATGCAGATGATTGAAAAGGAAGGCAAGGGTGTGCTCGTGTACATGAATCAGGAGGGACGAGGCATCGGCCTGATGAACAAAATCAAAGCCTACAAGTTGCAGGAAAACGGCTTTGACACCGTTGACGCCAACGTCCACCTGGGCTTCAAGCCCGATGAGCGGGACTATGGCGTGGGCGCCAATATCCTTCGCATCCTGGGCGTGACCAAAATGCGCCTGATGACCAATAATCCCGTGAAGCGTGTGGGACTGGAGAGCTACGGTCTTGAGGTGGTCGAGAACGTGCCGCTCGAAGTGTCGCCCAACAGGTACAACGAGTTCTACATGCACACCAAGAAGACCCGCATGGGCCACGACCTGCACAAGGTGGACTAGGAACTAAGAGAATCGCTGTTTAGCGGCTGGAAGGCTCAACTCGTTTGAGCCATACCGGGCGAGAGCGATGTGAGTTGAAGTTCCATCAGCATCCACCATCCAGCTACTGAATACTTAAAACTTAAAAATGAGGGACATAGAGGAAATAAGGGAATTTGTGGAACGGGAAATCGTGCCCCGCTATGACGCGTTCGATGCCGGACACAACCGGGACCACGCCCACACGGTGATGTCCCAGGCATTGAGCTTGGCGCAGTATTATCCCGAGGTGGACCCTTGCCTCATGCTGGTGGCAGCTGCCTACCATGACCTGGGGCTGGTAAACGGCCGTGAGCATCACCACACCGACAGCGCCCGCATCGTGCGTGAAGACGAGCGGCTGCGCCGATGGTTCAGTGAGGATGAAATCGACACCATCGCCGATGCCGCCGAAGACCACCGGGCATCGAGTGACCACGAGCCGCGCACGATTTACGGACGCATCGTCGCCGAAGCCGACCGCATCATTGACAGCGAGACCATTGTGCGCCGCGCCTTGCAATACGGCATGAAACATCATCCGGGCCTTGATAAGGAGAACCAATACCGTCGCCTGATGGAACACATGCAGGAAAAGTACAACTATGGCGGCTACCTCAAGCTGTGGATACCGCAGGGCGACAATGCCAGGCGTCTCGAGGAATTCCGCCAACTGCTGGCTGATGAGAAAGCCTTTCGCAGACTATTCGACAAAATTTATAATCATTTAACAAAGTAGAACAGATGAGAACGATTACCATTTTATTTTTAAGCATTCTTACAGGCTTGACGGCATGGGCCGACATCCCCATCGGCTACTACCGCAATGCCATTGACAAGCAGGACGAAGCATTGATGACAGCCCTCGAGGGCATCATTAACGCGCACACCGAGTTGTCTTACAACTATCTGTGGGACGCCTATCTCAATACCGACATGGGTAGCGATGGTTATTATATCGACATGTACTCCAATTGCAAGTATAACCACAGCACTACTCATGTGGGCAATGCCACCTACGTGGGACAAGGCCTCAATCGCGAGCACTCGTTTCCCAAGAGTTGGTTTGGCGGTGAGATTGCACCCATGTTCACCGACTTGACCATGATCATTCCCACCGACGCCTATGTGAACCAGCGCCGCGGCAATAACCCTTACGGCATGTGCGCCAATGGTATCACCTATACTTATACCGACCCCGACACCGAGGAGACCTGGACCATGAAGGGCAAATTGGGCAAGAGCACATATGACGGCTTCACCGCAACCGTGTTTGAACCCGACGACGAATACAAAGGCGACTTCGCGCGCATCTACTTCTACATGGTGACTTGCTACAAGAGCCAGGTGGAGATATGGCCAGGCTCCGGTCAGTTGGATTATGAATCAAACGGCTACAAGGCCTTCTCGGATTGGTCCATCCAGATGCTCATGGAATGGCACCGCGCCGACCCCGTGAGCCAGAAAGAGATTATCCGCAACGAGGCCGTTTTCAAGGAGCAAGGCAACCGCAACCCCTTCGTTGACCACCCCGAGCTGGCCGAACACATCTGGGGCATCAAGCAGAACATCGCTTGGACCGGCGAGGGCACCCCGCTCGACGACATCATCAAGAACCAGCCCGTGATGCTCGACGTTGACACGACAGCCGTGACCTGCACCTCGTTCCGTGCCGACTGGACCAATGGCGGTGACGTGTCAAGCTACACACTTCAGGTCAACCGCATCGAGACTGGAGAGGACACTCCCGTACTGCTGCTGGCCGAGGGATTCTCGAAGGTTACGGCAAACGGCGATGGACGAGATGACATCGGCGCATCGCTCGACAATTATACCGACAACCCGGGTTGGACGGGCAGCAAACTTTACACTGCCGCAAACACGGGTCTGAAATTCGGTACCTCAAGCGCTGCCGGTTATATCATCAGCCCCGAATTGGTATTGGCAAGCACTGTCAGCGTGAAATTCAATGCTAAAAGCTGGATTAACAGCAAGGGCGTGAGCGATCGCAGCTCCGTCATCGTGTCATGTGGCGACGTGAGCCAGACCATTGCCCTTGCCGACTCCACGACCGAATACTCCATCGTGCTCACCGATTGCAGCGATACCAATGTGAAACTGTCGGGAACCACTGGCAGTAAACGTTTCTACGTTTATGATGTTGAAATTTACAACGGAAACCTCAATGCCAAGGCTCCGCGTCGTGACGTTGTCGAGGAAGGCGACTCCACCATGCGCACCGTGAGCGGTATTACCGACACCTGCTACACCGTTCAAGCCCTGGCCGAAGGCACCTTTAAGTATCTTGTCAAGGCCATCTACATCGATGGCTCTGAGAGCGTTTGGTCCAACATCAAGTACGTGACACTCACCGGTGAAACCGACGATGACTGGCTCTTTGGCGACATGAATGGCGACCGCGAAGTCAACATCAGTGACGTCATCGTGCTCATCAATTATATCTTGAACGACAGTTCTGATACGCTTGTTATCGAGCATTCCGACATGAACGGTGACCGAGAAACTAACATCAGTGACGTCATTGAGCTTATCAACATTATTCTCAACCGTATTTAATCGTCACTGAAACAGAGTGATCACAAATCCCACAAGACGCGGCATCAATGGTGTCGCGTCTTGATTTTTTATTGCGAGCGGACATGATGACACGAGCTTATTCTTAGACTGGCACGGTGTTTGCTTGACTATCCTATGAACATTATAGATGAATAAAAATTTCAAATCGACAGAATATGATAAATGAACAGCATAAACTCCAGCAAAGTCACTGGAGACAAGAGGTTAACGCACCCAAGGCGGGTGCGGATTTCCCCGAAGAAGACGATGAGGACGATGACTTACCTGGCGGCGGTTCTGCCGGCGACAGCGATAATCCGTCCTATCACGACACCCGTCAGCGACGAAATGTCAGTCGAGGTGACAATTCGGCCACTCCTGTTATCGATAAATATGGTAAAGACATCACCCGTGAAGCCGCCGAGGGACGTCTCGACCCTGTTGTGGGACGTGAAACGGAAATTGAGCGGTTAGCCCAAATCCTGAGTCGCCGCAAGAAGAACAACCCGGTGATGATCGGTGAGCCCGGTGTCGGCAAAAGTGCCATCATCGAGGGACTGGCTAAGCGCATCGTGGAACGCAAGGTGGCACGCACATTGCTCGACAAACGCATCATCTCGCTCGACATGGCTGCTATCGTTGCCGGCACCAAGTACCGTGGACAGTTCGAGGAACGCCTGAAAGCCGTCATTGATGAAGTGAGCAACAACAAGAACGTCATCATGTTCATCGATGAAATCCACAACATCGTGGGCGCAGGAAACGCAAGCGGCTCGATGGACGCCGCCAACCTGTTGAAACCGGCCCTGGCACGCGGGGAATTCCAGTGCATTGGAGCAACGACCCTTGACGAGTATCGCAAGAGCATTGAGAAAGACGGTGCATTGGAGCGTCGTTTCCAGAAAGTGCTTGTCGAACCCACAACGCCCGAACAGACGCTTGAAATCCTGCACAACATCAAGGAAATCTATGAGAAGCACCACGGTGTGAACTACACCGAAGACGCACTGCGTGCCTGTGTCACGTTGACCGACCGTTACATCAGCGACCGATTCTTCCCAGATAAGGCTATTGACGCCATGGATGAGGCCGGATCGCGTGTACACATCACCAAGGTGGATACTCCTAAGGAGATTGAAGACTTGGAACAACGCATTGCCGAGGCACAAGAAAACAAATTCAAGGCCGTCCAAGCCCAGAATTTTGAGAGCGCAGCCAATTATCGCGACCAGCAAGAGAAACTAAAGGCCGAGCTGCAGGTTGCCAAGGAGCGTTGGGAGCAAGAACTGGACAGCCGTCGCGTGACGGTCAATGAAGGGCACATTGCCGAGGTTGTCGCCATGATGACCGGTGTTCCCACCCAACGCATCGCTCAGAGCGAGGGCATTCGCCTGTTAGGAATGACCGATGAGTTGAAGAAGCAGGTTATCGGCCAGGATGAGGCCATCGACAAGATTGCCCGAAGCATTCGCCGCAACCGCGCTGGCCTGCGAGACCCCAAGCGTCCCATCGGCTCATTCATGTTCCTGGGACCGACGGGTGTAGGTAAAACCCTGCTCGCCAAGAAACTCGCCGAATTCCTTTTCAACAGCGACGAGGCACTGATACGCGTCGACATGAGCGAATACATGGAGAAATTCAATGTTTCAAGACTCGTTGGTGCACCTCCGGGCTACGTGGGTTACGAGGAAGGTGGTCAATTGACCGAAAAAGTGCGCCGACATCCTTACAGCGTGGTGTTGCTTGACGAGATTGAGAAAGCCCATCCCGACGTGTTCAACATGCTGCTCCAAGTGCTCGACGAGGGCAACCTCACCGACGGATTGGGCCGCAAGGTGGACTTCAAGAACACCATCATCATCATGACAAGTAATATCGGCACCCGGGAGCTGAAGGACTTCGGAGCCGGTGTTGGATTCAACACCTATGAGTTGACCAAGGAACGCAGCGATTCTGTCATCCGCAAGGCGCTGCACCGTCAGTTCTCGCCCGAGTTCCTGAACCGTGTTGACGATATTGTCACCTTCGGTGCCCTCAATCACGACTGCATCCTCAAGATTGTGGATATCGAACTCGCTTCGTTCTACAAACGAGTTAAAGAGAATGGCTTGACCCTCGAAATCACCGATGCAGCAAAGGAATTGGTAGCCGACCGTGGATTTGATATCCAGTATGGTGCTCGTCCGTTGAAACGCGCTATCCAAAGTGAGGTTGAGGATCCCTTGAGCGAGATGCTGCTTCGCGAGGAGGCCAAGAGCGGTGACACCATCGTCATCGACGCCAAGGAAGACAAAATAATAACCAGTATCCGGAAAGCGGCCGCCAATGCCGCCGCCAGTAGCGAGGAATCCGCTTGATAGATGAGTCAGATTCAATGCTGACAGATTCTGATTATGCAATATTTTTGCTCTCGGGTTCAAGCTTGAGCGTTGATTCTGGCAATGTTTTAACTCACACTGTATGAAGTGACGATCACATTAAATAATAAAATAATTACTGTTTTTCATAGCACATCCTGCGATTCTTTAACAGGATGTGCTTTTTTTTGGATATTTTTTTGTTTGACTACTAATAATATCTTAAATTTGCAAATCTAACCAAAATATGATTTTATTATCTGTATTGTTTAACTTAAAATTTTAACAGCTTATGAAGAAATTTTTATTCGTTCTGTTAGTGGCTGCATTGGCTCTGCCGATGATGGCACAGAAGACTGCGGTCTCCAAGGCTTTGCCTTTTGACCGTAACAGCGTTCCCGAGTTGAAGGTTGCTCCCCTGAAAGCTTTCGACATGAACATGCATCCCCGTGCTACCATGCTCAGGGCCGAAGAGGTGCTCTACTCTTGGGACTTTGAAACCGATGATCAGCTCAATGACTGGATGATCTATGATGCTGACGGCGATGGCCTCAACTGGGGTGTTTATCAGTATGATGATTATTATGACTACATGAACTATGCTAACAGTGGCATCACTGCTCTGGTATCTTATAGTTACATGAGTGGTGAATCTCTCGATCCTGACAACTATCTGATTTCGCCCACTGTCAACCTGAACGGTACGTTGTCGTTCTGGACCAGGAACTACTCTGGCACTTATCCCGACATGATTGCTGTTTACGTTTGCGTAGGCGAATTTGATCCTGAAAATCTCGTGAAGGTTTCGGATGACGTTGCTCCTGGCACCACCTATCAGGAAGTAACTGTTGACCTGAGCCAGTTTGCTGGCCAAGAGGGTTGCTTCGTTATCCGTCACTACAACAGCTATGATCAGTACCGCATCTACGTTGACGACGTCACCATCACCGGTCCTGCCGTTGAGATGCCCGTGAACGTAACTGTTGATCCCGCTGCCACCACTGCCGAGGTAGCATGGGAGGATGCCAACAACAACGCTTGGAACCTGCGCTACAGGGAGGTTCCTGAGGGTCTGGAGAACAACCTGCTTTGGGACTTCGAGGAGCCCCTAGTAGGTGAGGACTACTCTCTGCCCGGTGGTTGGACCTGCGTCGATGCCGATGGTGACGGTAACGAGTGGTACCACTTGAATGGTGTTAGCGGCCTGCACGCACACAGCGGTCTGGGTCACGTGACCTCGGCTAGCTACAATGGCACGGCCCTGAGTCCTGACAACTGGCTGATTTCGCCTGAGGTGAAGCTTGACGGCAAACTGTCATTCTGGGCTTGTGGCCAGGATCCCAACTATGCTGAAGAGGTATTTGCAGTATATGCATCTACCGACGGAAACAACTGGCAGCCCCTCAGCGAGGACATCACTGCTACCGGTGAGATGACCGAGTACACCTTCGACCTGACTGGATGTGGTGGTGTTGATGGTTATATTGCTATCCGTCACTACAACTGCTATGACATGTTCCGTCTGAACGTCGATGACATCGCTATCCTCTATGTTGAGCCCACCGAGTGGATTGTTGTTGAGAATGTTAACAATCCCTACACTATCGAGGGTCTGAATCCCGAGACCAACTATGAGGTTGAGGTACAGGCTATCAACGAGGAAGGCGCTGTTAGCGCTTGGACCGCTGCCGTTCCCTTCACCACCTTGAACGGTGATGTTCCTCCCGTTGATCCCACCGAGAAGACCGGTGCTCCCACCTTCAACGGTTATACCGAGGACGGTATCTATGCTTACTTCGTTGAGATCAACGAGACCGAGCCCAGCACCATCTACTACCGTGTTATCTATCCTGACGGCACCGTTACCGAGTGGGAAGAGTACACCGAGATGTTGAGCTTCTCTGGCGAGGGCAAGTACCGCATCGAGGCTTATGCCGTAGCTCCTGGCAAGCTCCCCAGCGATGAGATCGCTTATGAGTTCGTTCTGAGCAAGATGACCGGCGTTCTCGAGGTTGTTGGCGGCAAGCAGGTTGCTAACGTTCGCTACTTCAACGCTATGGGTCAGGAGATGCAGGAGGCCAACGGTATGACCATCGTTGTTACCACCTACACCGACGGCACCACCAACACTGTTAAGGTGATGAAGTAATCATTTAGGCCTTAGCTGTTGCTTTAGGTCTATTGCAAAAGAATTGTAGAGACGCAAAATCTTGCGTCTCTACTTTTTTATCTATTGGTATCTGCTAGTCCCAGCCGATAGGACTACTTTCAGCGGATCTCAATCTTTATTGGGGCAGTCTTGTTGATTCAGTTCATCAACTGTTAGTGACATTATCGTTGCCATTCCAGGGCAAGGGAGGTGGAGGTGGTGGTAATGACGGTCCGTTACCAGGCAACGGAGGAGGCGTCATGCGCGTCTGGTCGATGGCGTGAAGTTCATTGATACGGCGCATAGTGTTCTTGTAGAGGAAATAGATCAGTAGCACGAACAGAATGTTGAGGACAACCGACAAGGCCGGGTAAATACCCCCACTAAAGGCCAATGTATCCCACAGCCAGTGAATTAAGATGGGAACCGCAAGTATACACACCATCGTTAAAGGCTTTTGATCACCAAAGTGCCGCTTGCTGTAGAAATAACCCATCGCACAGGCCATGGCAAAGTGAGCCGGTACCGCAGTGACACCACGCATAAGGCCTACCATCAGCCAATCATCACTCTGCAAGAGATAGAGTATATTCTCGGCTCCGGCAAAACCAAGTCCCACACATGCCGCATATATAATACCGTCAAGATACTCGTCATAATACGGATTCTTGCGCAAGAAAAGCCAAAGCATCGTCAATTTGGCCACCTCCTCGGGAATCGCAGCCGAGAACAGAGCAGTTGACACAGCACCACCAAAGGTTTCCAGATCAATGATACTCATGCCCATAATACTTAATACCTCATTGATTAACAATGCAACAAAAGCCGAACCCACACCATAGAAAAACGCTGCGAGTAGTTGTTTTAATGGTTCGGGGCGCAGAGTATCCTTTCGGAAAATCCACCAGCCTAAGAGAATAACCGGCAATAATGCAGTGACAATAATAAGTATCATGATATAATCAATCGAATAATATATTATAATGTGGCGCAAAGTTAATCAATAAATGACATTCTCCAAAAAAAGTTACGCCCCGTCGAGGCGGTAAAGCCATCGACGGGACGTAATGGTTAGTCTTCGGCACAAATCGCTTAGAGAGCGAGGCGTAAGCCGAGGTAGTAGTTGCGGCTACCCGGTGACTCGTAGTTGCGGAATGTGATACGGCTCTCAGGACTGGTGCTGAACCATCCGCCACCGCGTGTTACACGACGCATGCCGGTCTCGGGACCAACGGGATTCTCCTGAGCATCCTCGACATAAGGACCATACCAGTCGGCACACCACTCATAGACGTTACCTGACATGTCATAGAGTCCCAACTCGTTGCCATGCTTGGTGGCTACGGAATGAGTTCCGTAGTCAGGGCTCTCGACGCCCACTGCATAGCTGTTGTAGTAACACCAAGCAACATCGGTGATCACGTCGCCACCGGCAAACAGGGTGCCATGGCTCTTGTTAGCGCCACGAGCGGCATATTCCCACTCGGCCTCGGTGGGCAGACGGAAGTTCTTGCCCGTGATAGCGTTGAGGCGTGCAATGAATTCCTGGCAGTCTTCCCAGCTTACCTGCTCCACAGGACGCTGCGGGTCGCCGGTAAAGCTACTGGGATTAGTACCCATCACAGCCTGCCACAATTCCTGGGTCACCTCGGTCTGACCAATCATGTAGGGCGACAGGGTCACCTCATGAGCAGGAAGTTCGTCCATGTTTGCCACTCCTGTCTCTACAGCAGTGCTGTCAACGCCCATGGTGAAGGTACCGCCATCGACAGCAACCATCTGGAACGAAACGCCGTTGACGGTGAACAAGCCGGGAATAGTGTTGTAGTTCAGCATACGTTCAATGAATGAGTTTGCTGCCAACTTCAGGTCATCAAAGTTGTCGTCAACTACCGAGCTGCAGTCCATCAACAACATGACAAGTGCACTCGAATAGGTGCGTTCAACATCAGGAAGACGGTCGGCCGAGAATTCAGTGCTGGCTTCCCAGATACCCTGATCTTCAATCCAGTACCACTCCTTAATGTTCTTTTTCTCGATACGTTCCTCGTTATCGAGCTGGATGCCGTCGAAGACGAGCGAAACAAACACACCATCAACACTTGATGCTGCCACACTGTCGCCAGCGGTGCAGGTCATGCCCTTGTAGACGATGTTGGTCAAGCTGCGGGTCTTCAATGAGAAAGTACCCTCGATATAGACTTGAGAATCATCAACCGTGCCGTCATTCACCTCGTCAAGGGTGAAACGAATACGAGTGCCAGTACCCACGCCAGGGAATACCAGGGTCAATGACTCAGACATGTTGCGGCTAACGAGGTCATCGGCGATAGCCTGGAAACGGTTGTTCACCTCGGCAATCGTGTTCACCTCAAGTGCCTTGGCCGAGTCACTGGCCAGAGCATACAGGTTGCTGCGGAACTGGTTGGCATCCTTCACATTGTCATTGATGAGTCCAACGCTGTAAGCCTTGATGGAACGACCATAGATGCGTTCTTCGTCAATGCGAGCCTTCAAAGCCTGGGCATACTCGGCTTCGGTGTCATACTTGTCGGTCATCATCAGCGAACCCTGGTCCAAGCCTTCGGTGAAGGTGACAATCGCCACATTCTGCAGGTTCTTGGGATAAGGAGCGACATTGAGTGCGTCAATTGCTTTATCAACAGAGTAATAAAGCAGACGACCGGGTTGAGTGGTCAATGAGGTAACAAAGCCACCGAAGTCGGTCATCGTGGTTGAGTCAAGCAAGGCAATCTCCTTGGTCGTGAGCGACTGGTTAAACCCGACAATGCTCATGTACATACCAGTGTCCACCTTGATCACCTCGGGTCCGTTCAGGATAAGGTCAATCAAGACGTTGACGTCAGCGATATTGATTTCCTTATCGCCGTTCAAGTCACATTCGGGATCATTGCCATTGGTTAAAACTGCATTAATCAGTTCGTTAACATCAGCGATGTTAACCTCGCCATCAGCATTCACATCACCATGGATGTTACTCGAATAATTGCGTGGCCCCGCCATCGCCATCACTGCTGATAACAGAATCAACGAAAAAAGAGTAGTTAATCTCATGTTCATGTATTATTAAGTTTAAATGATAATCAAATTGATACCGCACAAATTTTAACCTACAAAATTACACTTAATTTATCCAAAATACAAAACTTTTTGGAAGAATAGTTATTAACAATTTTCCGAATTGGATATTTTTTAGTGTATCTTTGCACTCAAAATTGTCAAAAACAGACTTTTTTAGTTCAAACACTTCACGAGTTATTACCAACAAATCATGGTATCGGCGATTCATATCATTGGTGTATTGTTGACTGTGGCACTACTGATTGCAGTCAGTTGGCTGTCAGGACGCAAAGTCAAGGACGCACGCAGTTTCACCACTGGCGGAAACAGTGGCAGCTGGATGGTGTGCGGCGCCTTGCTGGGCACGCTTGCCGGTGGCCAGAGCACTATTGGCACTGCACAATTGGCATTCAGCTATGGCGTGTCGGCCTGGTGGTTCACCATCGGTGCAGGCTTGGGATCGCTGGTGCTGGGATTGTTTTATGCCGGGCCATTGCGTCGCAGCGGATGCACGACGCTGCTCGAGGTGGTGAGCCGTGAGTATGGTCACAAGGCCGAAACCGTCGGTTCACTGTTATTCCTGATTGGCATTTTCATCAGCATCGTCTCCCAGGTGTTGTCATCATCGGCAATGATTACCAGCCTGATTGGCATCAACATGACTTGGGCAGCACTGGTCAGCGCAGCGCTGATAATGGTGATGGTGATCTTCGGCGGTATCCGCAGTGCAGGAGCCAGTGGCATCGTCAAGCTGATACTGTTGTACTTGTGTTCATTGGTGGCGGGTTTTGTCGTGTGGCGCATTGCGGGCGGCTATACCGGCCTGCGCGATGGCATCAGTCAGATTTATCAAAGTTCTCCACAGCTGGCCGACTTCAATGGATTGAGTGATGTTGAAAGCATCCACGCCCGTTACGGGAGTCCTTTTGCCCGTGGCTTTTTCAAAGATATGGGCGGTTGTTTGTCGCTCATCTTGGGCGTAGTCTCCACCCAGACCTATGCACAGTCCATCTGGTCAGCCGCCGATACTGCCAAGGCCCGTCGCGGCGCCCTCCTATGTTCACTTTTCATGCCCATCATTGGCGCCGCTTGCACACTCGTGGGACTGTACATGCGCGGTCATTATATCACAAGTGATGAGCTGGATGCTTTGCGTCAAGCCGGCGAAACGGTGCCTGCCGGATTAGGCGTCATCGAAGGAACAGCACTGGCATTTCCCGCATTCATTCTTGAACATCTGCCCGCATGGTTAGGAGGCTTAATGCTGGGAACCATGCTCATCAACATCTTGGGATGCGGCAGTGGCCTGTCGCTGGGTGCCTCCACCATTCTTGTACGTGACGTTTATGGCAACATAAAACGCCGCTTGGGGGTTGGTGACTCTCCCCTATCGCCACTCACTCAGACGCGCCTTTCCATCGTGGGCATCCTTGTGCTGGCATTTATGGCGGCCATCGCATTCAGCGGTACGTTTATCAACGACTTGGGCTTCTTGTCACTGGGTCTGCGTGCCGTCGCCATCCTCTTCCCGTTGAGTTTCGCCCTGTGGCTACCAGGCAAATTCAAAGCAAACCGCGTACTGCTGTCGATGCCTGTAGGTGTAGCCGCGATGCTACTGGCCAATTTCGCCTCACTGCCCGGCGACGCTGTCTACTACGGCCTGGCGACTTCGCTGGTAGCCATACTTTCAAGCCGAACTAAATAACAAAGTCTCAAGGCACTATATAACTGATAGTTAAGGAGTAAAAATTAAAGCATTACGAGAAGGAGGACAAATGTCAATTTTGTCCTCCTTCTCGTCAAATAGTGAGAGTTGATGGTTACATGGAGAGGATAAGGTCTATCAAAGCATTGACGTCGGCAATGTTGACCTCGCCGTCACCGTTAACGTCACCCGTAATGGTGATGCCACCACTCAAGATCATGTCTATGAGCGCATTGACATCGGCAATATTAATCTCACCGTCACCATTGACGTCGCCAACCATCTGCTCGGTGTTTGCACTGTAAACGAAGCTGATGACGGGACCGAATGCCGTGGTGTGACTGTTGCCATCAAAGTCGAGATAGGTTGTCTTGCAACGGGCGTAATAGGTGACACCGTCCTCCATGAATTTGCCGTCCACCTTGATTTGCTCTGCCGGCAGCATCGTCTTGTACTGGCCGTTCTTGAGCGTCTCAATGAAACGCGTACGTCCCCATGTATTCTCCTTGCTCGACACCTCGATGACATAGGATGTCGCCCAGGTCTGCGGTTTGAGGGTGATGTGCTGACCCTTGTAGAGCGTGCCACCATCGACAGGAACGTCAAAACGTGCTGCGGCATGAGCCACCGAGAAACGCACCACATCGCTGGTCATAGTCTCACCTGCGACAGTGAGGATAACACGCGCGAAATAGGTATTGCCGGGTTCCAGCAGTTCCTCGGGAATCTCAAGTGAACCGTTAGCCGATTTACTCGTGTAAACCATGGTCGAGAACGTATCATCGGCAGCAATCTGCAATGATGCCTCCTCGTCACTGCCACAGGTGTACCACGTGACGGTGACGGGAACATTCAGGTCCTCGCTGCCGTCGGCAGGCGATGTGATAGAGAGCAGCATAGGCGTGAAGGCGCGCACCTCGCTCACGCCACTGTAGCAACTGTCGGCGCAGGACTGCACACGCCAATAAAAGGTCTCGGCATGGGTGAGCTTGTTGAACTGCAACACGCTGGCCAAAGTGTCGGTCACGGTGACGCGTTCCAGCACGTTGCTGAATTCAGGACTCGAGGCGAGCTCTACAAGATAGCTGGTGGCGCCGTCCACCTGATGCCATGTGAACTTGAAGGGGGCATCGACGGTGGAACCGTTCTCGGGAGCGATGAGTACGGGGTTATCAAGCTGGTCGAGTTCCACACTCAGGAAAGCCGGATTCCACTCGTTACCCACGCGGTCAAGCACACAGACGGCAAACTGGTAACCTTGCTGATACTGCGAGGGGATATCAAACGATGGCTCATAGGTCATGCCCAGCAAATAGTCGATCTGGCCAGCAAATGTCGTGGTGTTCATCGTGATGGGGAAGGCGTAGACCGAATAACGCACGTTATCATACCCTACCCACTCCAGGCGATTACCGGCACGCTCCAGTTGCTGCACTTCGCCCGGGTTGTAACCTTGCTTCCAAGGCATGGCAGGAGGCAGGGCCGGCTTGGTGAACACGGTGTTCTTGAGGTAATGCGCCAGGGTGTTGTTGTTGAGGGCATACAGATACTTGCACGAGTAGAAAATGGCACCCGGGGCACCGTCTTGAGAACTGGTGCGGTTGAATTCAACCTCGTTGGCATACTCCTTATACTGAACCTCACCCGACGAACTGCTCAGACCCGAAATCGACGAGGAAATATACACCTGGCGGCCAAAATGCGCAGCCACCTGGCTCCACCATCCGGTAATCTTGCCATAGTCGTTAGTGCTGTGACCGAAGGGCCAATAAACCTGAGGTGAAATGTAGTCAAGGCTATGGGAAGAAATCCATGCCAACGGGTCACTGAAGATGCTGTTGTACTGCCAGTCACTGCCAGTGGGACAGGGATCCACGCCATATTGGTCGGCAACGGCGTGGCTGCTGGCGGCAACACCAGCTGGCGAGATGCCGTAGCGCACCTCGGGACGAGTCTCTTGAATCATGTCATAGACAGCCCTCACCATGCGGTTCACGTTGTCACGACGCCAGTCGCCAAACGAGAGCGACGTGCCCGAGGCTTGCCACTCACCATAGTCCTGAGCGCTGGCGTCGGTAGGGATGCCGCTGGGATAGAAATAATCGTCATAGAGGATTCCGTCCACATCATAGTTAGTGATGATTTCCTTGCACACCTCAACGATGCGGTCAATCGTGCGTTGCTGACCCGGATCAAGGATGATGGTGGTGCCATAGGTCAGCAGCCATCCGTCCTGCTTCAGTTCACGGTCATAGGCCGTGTTCCAGTCGGTTCCTGTGCTCCAGCGATAAGGATTCACCCAGGCGTGACATTCCATGCCGCGCTTGTGACATCCCTCAACCACATACTGCAAGGGGTCAAAGCCAGGATCCTGGCCGCGCGTACCGGTAAGGTAACTAGACCAAGGTTCGATGCTTGACTGATACATGGCGTCACACATCGACCGCACCTGGAAATTCACCGCATTGAAATTGTTGACCTGCAACGAATCAAGCAGACGGTCCATCTGCTGCATCTGCTTGGCAGCCCCAGCACCCTGTGAGGGCCAGTCCAGACACCACACAGTGGCAATCCAAGCCGAACGGAACTCACGCTTAGGCTGTCCGTAAGCCCAGGCCTGAGCCAAAATACCCGATAGCAGCAGTGCCAAGACAAGAGTAGAGGTATAGCGTTTCATCTTCTAAATATTTGTGGTTAATTCTTAAAATTTATTATCAGCTGCAAAGGTAGCACAAAAAAGCGCAACCACAAACGATTGCGCTTTTCCTTATAGTTATTTAACGGTTATTCTGCGCTGAATACTGTTTCAGCCAAACCTTTCAGTCGTTTACTTCACTTCCTCATAGGTCGTGTCCTCGACATTTTCGCCGCCCTGATCGGGTGCGCCGCCTGTGGGACAGCCATTGAAGCCTGCGCCACCCATGTTGCTGGGGTCGAAGCCGGCACCGGGCTGGCCCTGTGCACCACCCGCCTGCTGATACATCTTCTCGAAGAGCGAGTTCAGCTCAGCGGAAGCAGTCTCGATGGCAGCGAGGTCCTGACTCTTGTGAGCTTCCTTCAGCTTGCCCAGAGCACCTTCGATCTGGCTCTTGATATCGGCGGGCAGTTTGTCGCCACTGTCCTTGAGGACTTTCTCGGTTTGGAAGATGAGGGCGTCTGCACCGTTGATCTTATCGATGCGCTCCTTCTCAGCTGCATCGGCGGCTGCGTTGGCGGTAGCCTCATCCTTCATGCGCTGGATCTCGGCGTCGCTCAGGCCGCTCGAGGCCTCGATGCGGATGCTCTGTTCCTTGCCGGTAGCCTTGTCCTTGGCACTCACGTTCATGATACCGTTGGCATCGACCTCAAAGGTCACCTCAATCTGAGGAATGCCACGGGGAGCGGGAGCGATGCCATCGAGATGGAAGCGACCCAGGGTCTTGCAGTCCTTAGCCATGGGACGCTCGCCCTGCAGGACGTGAATCTCCACCTCGGGCTGATTGTCGGCAGCGGTCGAGAAGATCTGGCTGCGACGGGCAGGGATAGTGGTGTTGGCCTCGATGAGCTTGGTCATCACGCCGCCCAGGGTCTCGATACCCACACTCAGGGGCACCACGTCGAGCAGCAGCACGTCCTTGACATCACCGGTGAGCACACCACCTTGGATAGCGGCACCCACAGCAACAACCTCGTCGGGGTTAACGCCCTTGGACGGAGCCTTGCCGAAGAACTGCTCAACGACCTGTTGAACGGCGGGGATACGGGTTGAACCGCCCACGAGGATGACCTCGTTGATGTCGCTGGTGTTCAAGCCGGCATCTTTAAGCGCCTTGCGGCAGGGCTCGATGGTGCTCTGAATCAGGTCATCGCACAGTTGCTCAAACTTAGCACGGGTCAGCGTCTTTACCAAGTGCTTGGGCATGCCGTCAAGCTGCGTGATATACGGCAGGTTGATTTCGGTGCTGGTCGAGCTCGAGAGTTCGATCTTAGCCTTCTCGGCAGCCTCTTTCAGGCGCTGCAAGGCCATCGGGTCCTTGCGCAGGTCCATATTGTTCTCCTGCTGGAACTCATCGGCCAGCCAGGTGATGATGCGCTGGTCGAAGTCGTCACCGCCCAGGTGGGTGTCACCATTGGTGGACTTCACCTCAAACACGCCGTCACCCAATTCCAGGATCGAGATATCAAATGTACCGCCACCCAAGTCAAACACGGCAATCTTCTTGTCGCTGTTGTCCTTGTCCAGGCCGTAAGCCAGAGCGGCTGCGGTAGGCTCGTTCACGATGCGCTGCACCTTCAGTCCGGCAATCTCACCGGCCTCCTTGGTGGCCTTGCGCTGAGCGTCGTTGAAGTAGGCGGGCACTGTGATGACAGCCTCATCAACGGTGGTGCCCAGGTAGTCCTCGGCGGTCTTCTTCATCTTTTGAAGAATCATGGCCGAAATCTCTTGCGGGGTGTACTGACGACCGGCAATCTCAACGCGGGGCTGGTTGCTGCCGTTGTTCACCACCTTGTAGGGCATGCGCTCCACATCCTTGGTGACATGGTCGAACGTTTCACCCATGAAACGCTTGATAGAAAATACGGTACCCGTGGGGTTCATGATGGCCTGGCGCTTTGCGGGATCACCCACGATACGCTCGCCACCATCCTTGAATGCAACTACCGAAGGGGTTGTGTTGCGGCCTTCGCTGTTGGGAATCACAACAGGCTTAGTGCCTTCAAGAACTGATACACACGAGTTCGTCGTTCCTAAATCGATACCAATAATCTTACCCATAATTAAATCTCTCTTTCTTTGTTTTTATGTTTTTAATGTTGTTAATAATCAATTTGAACCTGGTAACCATGAGACACAGGTCACCGACCACAATTCTGCAAACCGTGTGCCAAAACCAGCGAGGTGACACATTGTCAGCAAAACTGACAGCTTTTTAAGCTATTCGCCATTTGTTGTTACCAAACATGCCTGAAAAGTCCGATAACAAATGCCTGAAAAACTTTTTTATCAAGTTTTATTGGAAAAACGACGTTGGTTTATTTGAATTTTGCTACCTTTGTATGTTTGAATGGTGGCAAGCCGTCACTTTTCATCATTTTCAAGAATCTTAAAATCAAGTTAATATTATGATTATCATCGGTATTGCCGGCGGTACCGGCTCAGGTAAAACCACAGTGGTGCGCAAAATCATGGAACGTCTCCCCGAGGGCGAGGTTGGTGTAATTTCTCAAGATTCCTACTATAAGGACTCCAGTCATGTCCCTGTCGAGGAGCGCCAGAACATCAACTTTGACGAACCTGCAGCCTTCGACTGGAACCTCTTGCTGGAACATGTCAAGATGCTCAAGAAGGGTGAATCAATCGAGATGCCCACCTACAGCTACCTGACCTGCTCTCGCCAGAAGGAGACCGTCCCCATGGGTCCGCACGACGTGGTGCTCATCGAGGGTATCATGGCCCTGAGCGATGCCCGCCTGCGCAAGATGATGGACATCAAGGTGTTTGTTGATGCCGACGGCGATGATCGCCTGATTCGCGTCATTTCCCGTGATTGCATCGAACGCGGTCGCACGGCCGAGGCCGTCATCGAACGCTACCAGCGCGTCTTGAAGCCCATGCACCAACTGCACATCGAGCCGACCAAGAAGTTTGCCAACATCATCATCCCCGAGGGCGGCAACAACGAGGTGGCCATCAACCTCATCACCGACTACATCAAGGGTCGCCTGACTACCAATAAAAAGAAATGAAGCTGCCCTGGCAACACAACGGCAAGCCCGCCGAGGGTGACAAACCCGCTGCCAAACGCAATGACAAGGAGACAGCGGCACGGCTCAATGCCTCGGGCGAGGCAGGCACGCTCGTGCTGAGCACCGACAACCTGGTGAAGAAATATCGTCAGCGCACGGTGGTCAACCACGTCTCCATCAATGTGCACCAGGGCGAAATCGTCGGCTTGCTCGGACCTAACGGTGCCGGCAAGACGACGACCTTCTACATGACCACAGGCCTGGTGACGCCCAACGAGGGCCGTGTCTTCCTCAACGATGTGGACATCACCACCCTACCCGTCTACAAGCGCGCCCAGCTGGGCATCGGCTACCTGCCGCAGGAGGCGTCGGTATTCCGCACGCTCAGCGTCGAGGACAACATCCGCACCGTGCTCGAAATGACCAATCTCACTCCTGCCGAGCAAAAGGACCGCCTCGAGCAACTCATCAGCGAGTTCCACCTGCAGAAAGTGCGCAAGAATCTGGGTAACCGACTCTCGGGCGGCGAGCGCCGCCGCACCGAGATTGCCCGCGGCCTGGCCATCAACCCGCGCTTCATCATGCTCGACGAACCCTTCGCCGGAGTGGATCCCATTGCCGTGGAAGACATCCAGAGCATCGTCTATAGCCTGAAAAGCAAGAACATCGGCATCCTCATCACCGACCACAACGCCCCCGAGACGCTGAGCATCACCGACAGGGCCTACCTCCTCTTCGAGGGCAAAATCCTCTTCCAGGGCACCAGCGAAGAACTCGCCGAGAACCCCACCGTCCGCGACAAGTACCTCGGCCACAACTTCATCTTCCGCCGCAAGCACTTCGACTAACCACCCACCACACACGACCGTGCCGTCCAGTATTGCGGGCTACCAGCCCGTACCCCCCCCACCACACCACGAGCGATCGTGCCGTCACTGTATTGCGGGCTACCAGCCCGTAATAACCAAGAAAAATCCCCTCGCAGTAAAAAAACCGTACCATCCCACTACCAGTTTCAACAATTCTCGCTACCTTTGTGAGCATGAGCAGCAACGACCGCAACGAGTTGCGCAAGCGATGGGTTGAAGCACACCCCGAACTGCAAGCGCAACATTCCATGAAACGCCGAATGGCATGCCACGACTACCGTGGCGTGGCAATCTATATGGTGACGCTGTGCATTGAAGGGCGCCGCCCCTTGCTGGGAACACTCTGCGGACCAGACGACTACCACATCCTGCCCTGGGTCAGACTCTCCGAACTCGGGCGACATGTCAAACAGGCGTGGCTCAACATCCCTCAATTCCATCCCGAGGTGAAACTCATCGCCTTCCAAGCCATGCCAGACCACATCCACGGCATCCTGCATGTCACACGTCCCATGACTTGCCATTTGGGTCGCGTGATACACGGCTTCAAGCTAGGCTGTAACGACGCTCTGCGATCAATGGCTGTCAACGATAGCCAACCAGCCACCCTGTGGGAAGAAGGCTACAACGACCGTATCCTGAAACGCCACGGACAGCTGAGCCGATGGATCAACTACCTGACCCAAAACCCGCGACGGCTCTGGATGAAACGCAACAATCCGGACCTGTTCACCCAACACACAGGAATCACCATCGGTGACTTACCCGTAACCACTATGGGCAACCGTTTCCTGCTGGACTATCCCGAGAAAGTGAATGTCAAGTGTTCACGCTCATTGTCACCAAGTGACATCGAGGCAGAGTGTCGTCGCTTTCTAGCGTTGGCAAGCCAAGGGGCAGTACTCGTCTCGCCCTGCATCAGTCCAGGAGAAAAAGAAGTCATGGGACGCGCCTTTGAGGCAGGTCACCCCATCATCATCCTTATCGAGAACGGCTTCGCTCCCATGCAAAAGCCCAGCGGCCGACAGTTCGACGCCTGCGCCCAAGGCCGCCTGCTCATTATCGCCCCATGGCCCCATCACAACGACAACCGCCTCATCACCCGAGAACAGTGTAACGCCCTCAACGCCCTCGCCCGCCGCATCAGCGACAACGACTGGCACCCCGCCAGCCACCACCCTACGAGCAAATAGCTCGCAATACAACAACATCACCCCCTCCTCAACCGCATTGTCCCATCACGACCAAGTCGCCCCCCAGCAACCATGCCGTCACTGTATTGCGGGCTACCAGCCCGTAAAACCCCACCATGAGCCCATGATCGTGCCGCCCCACCAGCGACCGTGCCGTCACTGTATTGCGGGCTACCAGCCCGTAATAATCCCCTGAAAAATCTCCCCAAATTCCCCACCACGTCACACAATCCTCTTCTACTCATTTTTAATAAGAATATTCCAGATTTTTTCTTCAAATAAAATTGCCATTTTAACTAATATTTCGTATATTTGCGGCAATTTATACTTGACTTGTGCTAAATGACGCAATTAAATGCGTTATATTTAGCCATTAAATTGCTGTAAATCAAATTAATATACTCTTTTTATTAACTCTTTTTTAACCATAAATTTTACGCTTATGAAGTATCTAAATTTTAAACTACTATTCTTCTTAGCGGCCCTGGTTCTAGCGATACCGCCAGCCTGGGCCGAAACAGTGGTCGATGAAATCACAGCAGAAGGCATCGGTGCCACTGGCTCAAGTTATTCTAATTGGACTGGCAAAACTTTTACCAGTAGTGCTGTTTATGCCGGATATAGCATGACTTCAAGCGACGGTGCTATTCAATTGCGCTCTAGCAACAATAATAGCGGCATCGTTTCCACCACATCTGGAGGTAAAGTGAAGAAAATCACGATTAAATTTAATTCAAAAACCACAAGTGGTAAACCAGTTGATATTTACTGCGGTAATGATGCCTACACCGCTGCAACTCAACTATACGGCAACAACCCAGTCGGAACCAGAATAGGATCTATTGAATGTCCTAATAACGCAGTTATTAGCAAATCTTTAGATATCACTGGTGATTATAAATACATTGGTCTCCGTTCATATTCAGGAGCTATTTATCTTGACAGGATCGAAATTGAATGGGAGACTGAGGGTAATACACCTCAACTGGAGGACGTATCTCTCTCGTTCCCAGAAGAGAATTACACGGCAACGATGGGACAAGGGTTTGCTGCCCCCACGTTGACTGTTGATCCTACAGCTGCAGCCAGTGAAGTTGTCTATAGCAGCAGCGACACTAATGTCGCCACTGTGAACGCGACAACTGGTGAAGTAACACTTGTTGCTACTGGCACAACGACCATTACGGCGGCAATCAGCAACAGTGAGACCTATAAGAATGCATCTGCTACTTACGAGTTAACCGTTGCTCCGGACATGTCCAATGCAGCTATTCTTGACTTTACAAGAGCTGATTATTGGACTCCGGAACTGCCAACTGGTTCTAGTGAAAAGTTTGTTGAGGAACGGTCATTTAATGATGGCACTTATACTGTTAAAATAGCTGGCTCTTCAGGAAATGGCTGTTATTGGAACACCGATGGTTACCTATTGATGGGTAAACAAGGTGCTTATATTCAGCTGCCCGCCTTCAACAGAGCTGTTACGAGAATCGACGTTGAAGGCACCAACACTGCTTCTGGCAGTGTTACACAGAACATCTTTGTTGGAGAAACAGCCGTTAGTACACAGACCCTCGGTAAGGGTGATCATTCCTATGATATTGCCTCCAATTATCAAGCCGCAGGCAATATCTATACCTTGATGGTGACGAACGCATACAACACTCAAATCGAGAGGATTATAATCCACTTTGATGAGAATTCTTCTGAAGTTCCCGTGATTTCGGTTACTCCGTCATCGGTAACTATTACTGATGCAACGGGTGATGACAAGACCGGTACGATCAGTGCAACGGTTGAACCGGCTGGAACTGTAGACGCTACGGCTTCCGATGGCTGGAGCGCAACCAGCAGTTCCGTGACCTATTATGGATTGGCCCTGCATGCTGAGGGTACTGCCACCTTTAGCAGCGAGGGTGCTGCCGATGTTACCGCCAGCCTGGAATACAACTATGCTGGTCCACTTTATATCCTGGGTACCGTGAACAACGGTGGTTGGGCTCCCAACAACTACGTTGCAATGACCAGGGGCGCTGACGGTCTCTACACTGTCAGGGTGACAACCAATGCCGGCAATGAAGGCATGTCCTGGATTTCGTTCACCAAGCGCGTTGCTAATGATAACGACGCTGGCGCATGGAATTATATCGCTCCTTATCGTTTCGTTCCTTACAGCGAGAACGTGAACACCGCATGGTGGTTGACCGATGGTACTGTCAATCAGTTCAATGCCCTTGACTTCAACACAGAACATGTTGACGGTCAGCCCGTCAGGATGGCTCCCGGCACCTATGACATCACGATCAATGCCAATGACAACACGTTCAAGATTGAACCTTATATCGTGACTGTCGAGACGCCGACGTTTGATCCCGAAGCTGGCAGCTACAAGACCTTCCAGAGCGTGACCATCAACTGCGCTACCGAGGATGCCACCATCCACTACACCGTTGATGGCAGCGAGCCCACAGAGAGCAGTCCCGTTTACGGCGAGGCCATTGCTGTTCAATCAACGACGACAATCAAAGCCATCGCCATGAAGGACGGCATGGCCAACAGCGCTGTTGCCGAGGCTACCTACACGCTGCCCCAAACCGTGGCTACTGTGGCTGCGGCCAATACGGTAGATGCTAACAGCTACTTCCTGTTCACTGGCGAGGCTGTTGTGACTTATGCTGGACAGAGCACCATCAACAGCAATTATCACTATATCTTTATCCGCGACAAGGGTGCTGAAAATGGTGGTGGCGTTATCTATTATAACACCAACAACAATGTATCTGTTCCCAACGTTCAAGCCACTAACGTCCTCAAGAGCGGCTGGTATGCCCAGCTGAGGCCTTACAATAACTGGAAAGAATTCCAAAAGGCTGAGTTCGTTGAGGCCAGTGGTGAGACCGCTGCTGCCGCTCCGTTTGACCGCACTGGCAATGAGTTGAAGTTTGATGACAACGTTAACGAGTACATCAAGATTGACAATGTCACCTACAATGACGGCAACATCACCTATGCTGGCCAGAACCGCGAAGACGTGACCTACACCTACAAGGTGGTTAATCACTTTAATGTTGCTCTCGAGGATGGCAAGCACTATAACATCGAGGGTGTTGTAACTAGAAACAACAACGCTATCGAGTTCTATCCTACTGCCGCCACGATTGCCAAGCAGGAACCTGAGTTGTCGTTCAACCCGGCAAGTGTTTCGGTTTATGAGGGTGTTCAGGACTTCCCCGAGCCCGAACTGATTGCTCCTGAGGGTGTTACTGTACAGAGCTACGCAAGCAGCAATACCGACGTCGTTACCGTTGACGAGGACGGCAAGGTGACCATCGTTGCTCCCGGCACCGCCGTCATCACCGCTACGACTGCCGAGAATACCTATTATCTCTCAGGCACCGTAACCTATAACGTTGAGATCAAGGCCAAGGAGGCTGCCGGCCTGAGTTTCGGCGTGACTGATCCCGTTACCGCTACCTATGGCGACGGTAATAACTTTGACGAGCCCGAGTTGACCAAGCCTGCCGGCCTGACTGTTACCTACACCTGCGAGCCCGAAACCGTGGCCACAGTTGATCCCGCCACGGGTGAAGTGACCATCGTCGGCGCTGGTACTGCTACTGTTACCGCTACCACCGAGGGTGACGAATCACACAATGGCGGTTCGGCAACCTACACCATCGTTGTAGGCAAGGCCAACGCCACCCTGACCTTCGCCAAGAGTGAAATCCCGGCTACCTATGGCGACGAGAACGTTGAGGCCAACGCTCTGACCAACGAGGCCGGTCTGACCGTTACCTACAGCTGCGAGCCCGCTACCGTTGCCACCGTTGACGCCAACACCGGCGCAGTGACCATCGTTGGCGCTGGTGAGGCAATCATCACCGCTACCGGTGCTGCCAACGACAACTACAACGGCGCTACCGCTACCTACACACTGACCGTGGCCAAGGCTGACGCTACCCTGGCCTTCGCTAAGAGTGAAATCCCGGCTACCTACGGCGACGAGAACGTTGAGGCCAACGCGCTGACCAATGAGGCCGGTCTGACCGTCACCTACAGCTGCGAGCCCGCTACCGTTGCTACCGTTGATGCCAACACCGGCGCAGTGACCATCGTTGGCGCTGGTGAGGCTATCATCACCGCTACCGGTGCTGCCAACGACAACTACAACGGCGCTACCGCTACCTACACACTGACCGTGGCCAAGGCTGACGCCGCGCTGTCCTTCCCGGAGGGTGAATACAACATCGTCGAGGGCGACAGCTTCACCGCTCCCGTGCTGAACAATCCCGATGGCGTGGCTGTCATCTACACCAGCAGCGACGAGACCGTTGCCACGGTTGATCCAGACGGTACTGTTCACATCGTGGGTCCCGGTACCGCTGTCATCACTGCCACCGTTGACGATGACAACTACAACGCTAACAGCGCACACTACACCATCAATGTGGAGGACAAGCAAGGTATCGCTGCTCCGACCTTCATGCCTGGCAGCGGTCATTACACCGAGGCCAAGGAAGTGGCTATCGCTTGCGCTACTCCTGGCGCATTGATCTCCTACAAGATTGGTGACGGCGAATTCCAGCCCTACACCAAGCCGTTCGTAGTAGACCACAGCTGTACTGTTACCGCTAAGGTCAGCATGGGTACAAGGACCGTTTGGACTGAGAATCAGGCCAGCGCAACTTACACCATCAACACGCTGAACCCCGTTGAAATCACCAACGGTTACTACCAGATCAAGAACAATGGCAGTGGCCAGTATGCTAATGTACAGGGCCGCAAGACCTTGACGTTCACCAACGACATCGACCAGCAGGCCGGTACCGTGATCCGCGTTCAGACCACGAACGACGGTCAGGTTAAGGTGCTGCGCTCACAGGCTGCCGACCTCCAGGGCTATGCCGACCGTGCCATGAGGTATGTTCCCGAAGTGGTACAAATGGTTGCCAACAAACTCCACGCCGAGGGCACTGGTGAATTGCTCGGTAACGAGGGTCTTGACGCTATCATGGAGAAGTTCAACGAGAGCTTCGACTATCATCTGTATGTAGAGGGTGATCTTGACAACTGCCGCATCTATGGTAAGACACCGAGCATGCAGCCCGTTGTTGACTTCTACCTTGAGAACCAGTCTAAGGTGGATGAGAAACTGCCGATGCTCGAGGGCTTCATCAACGATGCCATCAACAAGGTGCTCGAGAAGACCAACGGCCGTGGCAGTAGCATCCTTGTTCCCTTCAAGCTCCAGACCATCTGGGAGCGCATGGGCGGCAACCTGACCGAGCCTGTTGACGACGCGTCGACCATGGCATTCTATCGTCAGGTACTGACCAACAAGCAGTATGTTTGGGACTTCGCTTACCAGACTGCTACGTTCTACCTCGAGAAGGTGAAGGCTCACCCGAGATACGAGGAGATGAAGGACAAGATGGGTGAGTTTGGCAATTACATTGACAAACTCGAGCAGATTCGTCCTGACATGAAGTACTTCATCGTTCAGGAGAATGGCAAGGTGGACTACATCAGTGAGGGCAATGTTGACATCATCAACAACGAGGCCAACACCTACTGGACTGTTCAACCTCGCGATTCGTTCGTTGTGAACCTGCCCGAAGCCAGCATGCTGGGTATCGAGTATGTCACCACGCTCTACACCGACTTTGCTTACACCGTGCCTGAGGATGTTGCCGTTTACAAGGTAACCTCCATCAACGAGCAAGGTGTGGCTCAACTCGTTGCCCTGACCGGCACTATTCCCGCTCAGACGCCCGTGCTGCTCAAGTCTCTTGTAAGCGGTCCGAAGACCTTGACGCTTGACATCAACGACGGCACCGCGTTGACCGATAACCTGCTTGTCGGCCCGGACTACCTCATCAACGAGTATCAGATCAGGACTCCGCAAGTCGAATCGGTATTCAACTTGGCTAAAGACCTGTTCGGCGAGAACTTCTACAACAACTATGTTGCACAGTATGAGCACCTGATGCTCAAGAATGCCGGAACGGTCAACAACAAGTACTTCTGGGGCCTGACCGAGGACGATGTAAAGAAGTGCACGTTCACCAACGATGAAGGTTCCGTAGACTGTGTGATCCGCACCTTGAGCGACGGCGATCAGCACCTCGGCTTCTACAACAACTGGGAGGTTAAGACCAACCAGGCTCTGCTTGTAACCAAGGAGTTCGATCCCATCAAGCTGGCTATCAAGGGTGATGTGACCCGCGACGGTCTTGTGAACCTCTCAGATGCAGTTGCATTGATCAACATCATCCTGCTGCATCCGTATGAGCCCGCTGACTTCCCTGTCATCTATGACTACATCGCTGCCGACTTCGACGAGAACGGCGAGATCACTATCACTGATGCCAAGGATCTGATTAATTTCCTTCTCAACCACTATGAGCCGGGAGAAATGATTCAACCGACTGACGATGAAGGCGAGGGAAATAATTAATTCTCTATAGATTTCGTGAGCAATTGATGGTTATGGGTGACAGACCACTTCATAATCGTGAATTGCTCACGATTTTTTACATTATTACGACTTCAAAACAACACATCATGAAAAAAACCTTACGAATCTTGTGTGCCCTGACTTTAACGGCACTCTGCGCCGTTCCGGCTATGGCACAACTCAACGGAACTGGCTATTACCGCTTCCGCAACGCTGACCGCAATACAGAATACATCTCGATGTCCAACGACTTGTTCAACTTTACGACTTGCATCGGCTCCGCCTGTGGTGGCCTGAGCCAAGCCAGTAGTTCTGCCGGTCAGGCCCGTGCGCTGGAATGTGCCGGCAAATATCTGGGCACCGATATCCACATGGTCAATGATGCCGACATCATCAATGTGGGCTCTATCATTTACGCCCAGAAGTACAGCACGCAAGCTTCCAACCATGACTATAACCTGATTGGACAGGGTACCAGTCTGTTGACATTGACGACTGGAACCTATCCAGGAAGCGTGGAGTTGGAGTTCAAAAACCGTTACGTCACCATTGACCCCGTCAGTGGTAGCGGTGCAAACACATTATACAGTGCCAAGATTGAGCTGAAATCCGACACCTACGTGTTCCTTGTCGGTTATCCGTCATTGGGTGTCCGCTACCTGGTTGATGACAACGGCACGCTAGCAATCAACGCATCCAGTTCAACCCAAAACGCCAAATGGTACATCGAGCCGGTCAATCACTTTAACGTGGTGCCTGAGGTTGAGTTCGAGGGCAAGTATTACACGACCCTGTTTGTTCCCTTCAGCTACAAGTTGAGCGGACAGGTGCTCAAGGCCTATGCAGTGAAAGGTATCGGTGACGACGGCACCCTGCAACTCGAGGAAGTGGCCGCCGAAGGTGGTACCGTGCCTGCCCAGACGCCCGTCATCCTGGAATGCGGTTCCAACAATCCCGCGGAATGCCAGCTCATTCCACAGGGCAGACCCGTCTTCACGGCTCCTGACGTGTCCGTCGAAGACAACGCCCCCAGGGCCAACCAAGCAGTCGCCGACGAGTCAAACCTGCTGAGAGGAACTTACTACTGCAATACCGACGGCACAATCACTTACACTCGGCCCAACAACGCAACGGGCAGCTTCAATGCCAACAACAACACCAAGCCCACCAATCCCCAGAAGTATGTTTTGGGCGCCATCAACGGTGACGGCAAGCTGGCTCTGGTCAAGGCAACCGGCACTGCCATGCCGGCCAACAAGGCATGGATTGAATACACCGGCACTCAAGAGCTGGTGTTCCCGTGGGAACCCACACCAGACTTCATCCTTGGCGATGTCAATCGTGATAAAGAGTTCAACATCACCGATGCCATCGACCTGATTAACTACATTCTCAACGACGAGGGCGATATCGATCTCGAAGCCGCCAACTTCAATCAGGACGCTGAAGTTAACATCACCGATGCCATCGACATGATTAACTACCTGTTGAACGCTTTGTAATACGGCAAACAGACACCACACCCTAAAACAAATTGTGCCGAGAGCCATCAGTTCCCGGCACAATTTTTCTTTACTAAGGTTTATTCACAATAAGCGACGTTCCACTTCTCGATGCGAAAGATGGTGCCCTCAATCAGGGAGCAGTAGATATCGCCGTTATTATCAACTTCAAAGCCGTTGAACTCGCTGCTGCCCAGTTTGGAGGTGAAAACCAGCTGGTGGGTTGCAGCATCAACAACCGCCAACATGCCGCGCCGCGAACCGCAGTAGATGAAGCCGTCATGCTCCAGCACAATGCAAGGAGCGTGCTCGTAGCCGAAGCCCAAATCAACCGTCCACAGCAATTCGTATCTCTCTCCAGTACTCATAGCCACGAGCGTGCCGTCCATGGTCTTGGCATAGGCTACCTTACCGTCGGCACTACGTCCCAAGCTCTCGCGCACCTTGTTCTCGTTCTTCTCGCGCCATACCTGTCGGCCTGTGCTACGGTCCACAGCGGTAGAGAATCGGTCAGGAGCTACAATCACCACACGCTCTGGAGTTACCACGGGAACCACATTGCCCGGGCTATAAAGGTTGACGTTTCGCTCATTGTTCCATTGCCAATGCAGGGCACCTGTGCGGCGGTCGAGCGAGCGCAGATAGGTGTCCCAGGCGCCGAAGATGACATCGTTGCCATCCACCACAGGCGCAGCCTGGCAATAGTTGTTGATGTCATTGTATTGCCACAGCAATTTGTGTCGTTTCACATCCCATGCCTGGAACGTCTTGAAACCGCCCTGATAGAGGATGCCGTCGCTCACCACGCCGTCGGCAACGTATGGTCCATCGGCATCATACTGCCATTTAGGTTTGCCCGATTTCTTGTCGAGCCACACCAGGCGCCTGTCGCTTGTGGGCAGAATCACATATTTGCCACTCACGGCAGGTCGCGAGAAGAGCATGGCATCGGTCTTGTACTGCCAGCGCAGTTCGCCCGTTTTCTTATCCACTGCCTTGCAATAGCCGAGCGAGTTACCGAAATACAGGTTCTTGTCATCGGTACCCACGCGCGTGAAGATCGAGGCATTGTCGGCAAGGACACGCTTAATCATGAATTTGAGACGCTGTTGATACTCAAATTCCGGCACAAAGGCATTTTCGGGCAGCTGGGGCGTGTAGTAGTCCAGATTGATGTGGTAGGCATACATCAGTTCAGCCTCCTTGCCTAATACCTTATTATAAATATATATCCACTGGCGGTCCAGGTCGATGGTCATCAAGGTGTAACCGTAGTCGCCGCCCCCCATGTCGAGGGCGCGCACCATCAAGCCGTTGATGCCGTCGGTTTCATACAGGCGCCACTGGTGATAATGGCCACACTGATGGGTGATGACAGGATACTTCTTGAGGATATCGACATAAGCGCGGTAATTGTCCAGGTCGTCAAGAATGGGATAATGGTTAACACTCAGCACGCGCATGCCCGGCTTCACCATTGCCGTGAGCGTGCTGTCGAGCCACAGGAGGTCTTCCTGCTTGATGTGGCCGTCACCCATCTTCATGAACGGGCCGCAATTCAGGCCCACGACCACCAGGTTGTCCACGGTAAAAACAAAGCGGTCGCTACCCCACAGGTCGTTGAAGGTCTTGCAAGCGCTCTGACTCCAGTTGTTCTCGTGGTTGCCCGGGATAATATAAAACGGGTGGGCAATGCCGTCCAGAATGCCCTTGACGTTGCGCAACTGCTCGTCGCTGCCCTCATTGGTAAGGTCACCGGTAAGCATCACAGCATCCACATCGGTCGCATTGATCTCGGCCACAGCCTCACGCAGCTTACCCTCGTTAGCATTACCAGGCAGCACGTGCACATCACTCAAGATGGCCAACCTGACCACCTCACCCTGCACGGCAAATGACAAAGTCAACATCGCCGCAACAAATATCATCAAACGTTTCATATCACACTTGAATTTTATAACCACGACACAAAGATAAGACAAAAACTCTCACGCTACAACACAAAACTTAAAACTGAAATTATAAAACTAACTACTTTTTTATTACTTTTGTAGTTTCAAATGAATCACGAGTTATATATAGCACGGCGCATGACGCTGAAGAATGAGCGGCAGAAAGGTTCTCCCAGCCTTAAGGTCGCCCTCATCGGCATCGTGCTTGCCGTGGTCGTGATGATTCTGTCCATCGCCATCGTCATGGGCTTCAAAGGTGAGATTTCAGGCAAGATCATGCACCTTGACGCCCATCTCAGGGTAACCAACGCCGCCCTGGGCATCGATGACAACTATGCCACCGTCAATGGTCGTGAGGTGCGCGAAGCGATAGCTGCTGACGGCAACTTCACGGAGTCGATCGAGAGCGTGAGTCTCATTGCCGACAAGAGCGCCATCCTCAAGACCGATGAAGACTTCATGGGCATCATCTTTCGTGGTGTGGACGGCGGATATGATTGGCGCTACCTCAAGTCCCATATGGTCGAGGGAGACATTCCCGTCACCGGCGATTCAGCGTCCTCCAACCAGATCGTTATTGCCAAGACCATAGCCGACCGGTTGAAACTTCATGCCGGAGACAAGGTGTTCACCTATTTTATCGACGACAAAATCAAGGTGAGGAACTTGACCATCGCCGGCGTGTTTGAAACCGACCTTGAGGCATTTGATAACGCCTATGTCGTTGGCGGCATCAACGTCATCCAGGGCGTGAACGGCTGGAACGGCGACACTGGCACCCAAGTGGCCGTGAACATGAAAAAGACCGATGACTTGGAGTCTGACGGCTACGAGCTTTATGCTCTGCTTGCCGAGAACACCGTGCAACGCGAGAGCAAGAACCTGTTCTTCGTCACCACCACACAGCAGAACAATCTTCAGTTCTTCGCGTGGCTGCAGATGCTGGACATGAACGTTGTCATCATCCTCACGCTGATGATGATTGTGGCTGCTTTCACGCTTATCTCGGCCATGCTGATGATTGTGCTGGAGCGCATCCGCATCATCGGCAACTTCAAGGCCATGGGCGCCACCAATGGCACCATCCGCAGCATTTTCATCTACTTGACAGGCAAACTCACCCTCAAAGCATTGCTCATCGGCAACATCATCGGCATCGGTTTAGCCCTGCTGCAGAAATATGGCCACATCGTGCGACTTGACCCGACTGCATACTATATGCCCTACGTGCCCATCCAGTTGAGTATCCCCACTCTCATCCTGCTCAACTTGGGCATCATCGTCGTGTCCTATCTGACCCTGCTCGGTGCCAGCCACATCATCTCGACCATCAAGCCTACAGCCACGATGCGCTTCGAGTAATGGCCCAGGATGATTATCACAGAACTATAATAACCAATAATAAGCTATTATGAAGACTAACCAAATGAACATGCAAGAAGAAGCGGCACGTTGCCTGCTGTGTGAGAATGCCCCCTGCAGCCATGCCTGCGGCAAGGGAGATGTGGCCAGAGCCATCCGTGCCGTGCGTTTCGGCAACGAAGCCATTTCCCGTCAATGGCTGGAAGGCTGTGACGAGACTGATTTGGAGAAAGCCGAGCTGGCTTGCATCCACTATGACTGCCCCATCCGCATCCGCGAGATGGTGAGCCAGTTGCCCGAGGCTCCCCACACCGACCTGCCAAGTCTTGCAATCGACTTCTGCGGACTGCCTTGTGAGAATCCGTTCTTCCTGGCCTCCTCCTCAATATGCACCAACTACGAGATGGTGGCACGCGCCTTTGATGCCGGCTGGGCTGGCGTCTTCTACAAGACCATCTGCCTGGATGACATCAATGAGGTGTCACCCCGATTTGATGTCCTGCACCGCGAGGGCGACAAGGGCGACTTCAACGCTTTGCGCAACATGGAACAGTTGAGCGAGAATCCCGCCGAGGTGGACTTTGATATCCTGCACCGCCTCAAGCAGAATTACCCCAACAAGATTGTGGTGGCCTCCATCATGGGCTCGACCGAGGAGCAATGGATTGAACTGGCTAAAATGGCAGAAGCAGCCGGAGTGGACGCCGTGGAACTGAATTTCTCATGTCCACAGATGCGACTAACCGGTATGGGCAGCGACGTGGGCCAGGACCCCGAGCTGGTAACCTTCTACACCGCTTATGTGAAGCATGCCGTCTCGATTCCCGTGATTCCCAAGATGACGCCCAATATCACCTTGATGAGCAATCCCGCCATGGGTGCCTACTTCGCCGGCGCCGATGCCATCAGCGCCATCAACACCATCAAGAGCGTGACCATGGATGAACGCGCCGAAGTTTCGGGCCAGTGGACTGTCTCAGGCCTCTCGGGCCGTGCTGTCAAACCCATCGCCCTGCGCTTCATCCTCGAGATGGCCAAGAATCCCGTGATGAACAACCTGAAATTGAGCGGTATCGGTGGCATTGAAACCTGGCGAGACGCTCTTGAGTTCATCCAACTGGGCTGCAGCAACCTGCAAGTGTGCACCGCCGTGATGCAATATGGCTACCGCATCATCGATGACCTCAAGTTGGGTCTTCAGCACTACATGGCGAGCCGAGGCATCACCAAACTCTCCACCCTGGTGGGTGAACGGCTTTCCACCTTTGTTACGCCCAATGACTTGGACCGCGATACTGTAGTATTCCCCATCTTCAACAGCGAGAAGTGCGTCGGCTGCGGCAGGTGCTACATTTCCTGTATGGACGGCGGCCACCAGGCCATCACCTTCGGCGACGACCGCAAGCCCCATCTCGTGGGCAACAAGTGCGTCGGTTGCCACCTGTGCCGCCTCGTCTGCCCCACCGGCGCCATCGGCGTCTCCAAGCGTGTCCCCAAGCGCAAAACAAAATAAGGACATATAACGGATAAACCGGAGAATAACTAAGATTCCGTAATAATCTTAATCAAAGCGGGTGCCATCAGTTGCAATTGATGGCACCCGCTTTGGCCAATTAAAAGATTTATCCTTTTTTATGACAAGTTGTTGACGAAACTATAGAAAACAGTTGTTAGTTGTAATGATTAGGAGTGTTTGTTGTAAAAATAAGACAAAAGCTGTATTTTTGCAGGTTGAAAATCGTGTCAAGGTGATTACTGCAATCCTTGGCAAAGTAACTTTTAACTGAGATTTATCCATTATTATTAACCTAAATAGAATGTGTGTTTTATGAAGAAAATTTTATTACTCCTGGCTGTTGTGGCATTGGCTTTCAATGCCCAGGCTGACATGTTGCGGCTGAATTCCGGAACGCGGCAACAGACCATTAACAACAAGATTGCAGGTCCCAGCTTGACTCAAGATCAAGCGGTTGTTCTGCAGCAAAACCTCAATTCCCGCCCGTCGAGGGTGATCACCGACAAGCCTGACGGTGAGTTAAGGACCTATCAGCGCACTGGCGGCCAAGCCATTTTTCCGAATCAGGATCAATTGGGCCTGGACCTGCAGAGTGGCAAGATGGACATGGTTTTTGCCGACAATAACGTGGTTTATTTGAAGAACATCCTCTTCAACTGCGGTTCAGCCTATGGAACCAGTTGGGTTCAGGGCACACTGAGTGAAGATGGCACAACCATCACTGTGCCGATGGGCCAGTCAATCGGATGGAGCGATTTTTACCAGGCCGATGTCCTGTTGTGCATGGGCACCACCGAACTTGTTTATGTTAATGGCCAGCCCGACCACGTGGCATTCACTATTGACAACACTGTCACCGAGGTCACCTACACCATCGACGGCGACAAGATCATTCTGAATGGCACCGAGGGATCATCCGAGACCGGACAGGATTTAAGCCGCTGGAATGCTTATGGCCTGGCTTGCCAATGGAGCGATGACGGCTCATTCGGCGGTTGTCTGGAGTGGGACACCGAGTTGACCCGCACCGAGACCGCTATTATTCCCACCGTGATTTATGACCAGCCCGAAGGCGAGGCTGCCATCTACAACCGTGCAGGCCTGTCTATCTTCTCGGGCTACTTCGGTGTGCAATCCAGCACATTCGTTGATAAGATGACTATCGTCTATGGCGACGACGGCAAGATCTACATCCAGAATCCCTTGTGGTGGAACAAGTCCTACAACACCTGGGTATCTGGTGAACTTGATCCCGAAACTGGCATTATTCACGTTCCTGTAGGTCAGTATCTGTCCTATAGCGAGGAAGTTGAGTATGGCGTGCAGTTGCTGTGGGGCAGCAGTATCATCTATCAGGATGAGAACGGAGCCTATATGTTTGAGTACTTCATTGATGAGGACGCTACCGAGATTCTTTACCAAATCGATGGCGACAAAATCTATCTGCTCGGTTGCGAGGGTGATCCCAATGCCGACTTCCCCGAATACTACAACGCCACGGGTCTGTTGGGCTACTTCAGCAACGGCTACAACTTCACCTGTCTGGAATATACCGGTCCTGGCCAGGCTTATGGCACTCTGGTAAACCTTGATCCTGCTGTTCCCGCCAATCCCACCAACCTGTCTTGGCAAGATAGGGGCAGCACCGATGGCAGTACCTATTTCACCTTCGTCCTTCCCACGACCGATGTCGATGGTAATATTCTGGAACAGGAGTTCATCAGCTACAGCATCTTTATCGATGACGACCAGATTTACACCTTTGACGCAGCATCTTATGCCAGCATTAACGAGGACATCACCGAGGTGCCCTACTCACTGTGGTCCAACTACTGGAACTTTACGCCCACCCAGGTATGCTTCTACGGCACCATCCACAGTGACAATCCCATCTTTGAGCATCGCATTGGTATCCAGGTCTACTACACCGTTGGCAATGTCAAGAACGCCAGCGATATCGTCTACCTCAATGCCGGTGACCTCCAGCCTGCCGTTCCCGCCAACCCCGAGGCCAGCGCATGGTATGACTATAGCCCGTACGGCAACAACTATGGCAACTTCTATTTCACGTTGCCGACTACCGATGTCGACGGTAACTATATTGACCAGTACTATCTGAGCTACAGTATCTACACCGACAACGATCAGATTTACACCTTCAGGGCTAGCGACTTCCCCGATGAGCTGACCGAGGACGTTACCGAGATTCCCTCTTCGATCTTCTTCACCAGCTGGAACCTCTCGAGCTACAGTGCATACCTCTATTATGACGAGCCACCGCTGTTTACCCATCAGGTGGGTATCCAGGTATTCTACACCATCGACGGTGTGAAGAATGCAAGCGATATCGTTTATTTCGAGGTTTATCCCGACACTGGTGTTGATGAGCAGATGGCTGGCAAGCAGGTAGCCAACGTGCGTTACTTCAACGTAGCAGGTCAGGAGATGGCTCAGCCCAGCGGCCTGACCATCCAAGTGACCACCTACACCGACGGCACCCGCACAGCCACTAAGGTCATCAAGTAACACAAGGATCGTGTTAGCAATGTAGATTATTTATCATTGCCTCTCAGGTAACTGATACTATCTCAACAGGGACGGTTTTTATGATGGAGAGCTTTGCTTTGACCATCAAAAAACCGTCCTTTTTTACTCCTAAAGAAAAAAAACGAAAAAAAGTTGGATTTTTTCTTGGTGGTAACAAAAAAAGCAGTACCTTTGCAGTCGCAATTAGGAATTGTCCTGTGGTGTAATGGTAGCACATCGGATTCTGGTTCCGCTTGCGAGGGTTCGAATCCTTCCAGGACAACAAGAGAGTGACCCTTGAACAAGGTCACTTTTTTTATGTAAAAATTTAATTATTTATTAAAAATTTAAACTGTTAGAATTATGGCAACTAAGATCAGATTGCAGCGCCACGGTCACAAGGACTATGCGTTCTATCCCATTGTTATTGCCGATAGCAGGGCACCACGAGATGGTAGATTTATTGAGAGGATTGGTTCTTATAACCCCAACACTAATCCTGCTACCATCAGTTTGAATTTCGAGCGTGCACTCTATTGGATCAACGTA
>JAFYYI010000041.1 GCA_017557665.1 Muribaculaceae bacterium
AGGGCATCTTCAATATGGTCATCGATGACATCACCAACCGTATATTGGCTGTTGTTACCGAAGCGCACGCTCTCACCCCTGATGGTGACATTGGCGTTAATCTCTACGTTGTTGGCATTCAAAAGGAGTTTTGTCGTGGTGACACCGTTTTCGGTATCGCTCCTGAAGCTCAGTCCCTCATGCCAGGTATATTCGCCAGTGCTTCTGTCATACGAATAGGTTCCAAAACCGAAATAGCCGCTGGCATAGCCCGTCTGAATGACAAGGCCAAGGCGGTTCTGGATGGCCTTCTTGTCACTCGCCGCTATGCTTGACAAGTCACCGACAAAAGCCTCTATGAGGTCATCTGCCAGGAGGAATCCGGCATCGCCCACAGCCGCGCTGATGTCGTTTGCATGGAAGGTGATATGGCTTGAATCGATATTGAACGTTCCCGTGGTGAAGTCCACCTGGTCTGCATCGATGGAAACACCCTCTGATATGACCGTCATCAAGCCGGAGGTTATCACCACATTGTCTGCGGTGAGGTTCAGCTTGCCCGTGAAGTTTCCGCTGTTGTTCTTCTCCAGGGCAAGGGAGATGGTTGCAAGCCGCGTCCAGCTGTCGGTCGCGCTGTCGTAGGCTTCCACATACATGCTGCCGGAGGTGGAGTCAAGGTGAAGGCCGCTCTTGGTTTTGCTTTTGCGGTTGTTCACCTCTGCCTGGATCTGGTCTCCGAGATTGGCAATCTTCGCCGTCGTGCCGCTGGCCGCGTCGGCCCAATCGTTGATGCTCCTTGTGGCGTCGCTGGTTCTGGCCGTCCTGCAATAAAGCACGTCGCCAGTCCATTTGTAGGTGCGGCTCGTCTCGCCGTTTACCGTAGTCTCGGTGTACCAGATGGCATTCACCCATAGGTCGCCAACGTCGTAGGGGGCCGGGGGCAGAACGTTGGCCGAGGTCGAGAATACACGCTTTTTCTTGTCGGCTGTCTCTTGCGCGTCGTCTGCGGCCTGTTGTGCCGCATCTGCCTTGTCCTTGGCATCCTCAGAGAGAGCCGTCAGGAGGGCCGTGCGGGCTGCATAGAACGCAGACCAGATACCGCGCCATGTGTCGCCGTCGATGGTTTCAGTGATGTCATTGCCCTGTGCGTCCTTTCTGTCTGCGCGTAGCCAAAGAGGAATCTTGTCTATTGCGTTGGCTACGGAATAGTCCGGGTCGCTCGTCTCGTGTGTCGTGGGGTCGGTGTACCAAGTGCCGCTTGTGCCGTTAAGATAGGTCGCAACAGCCCTGAAGGCATTCCTGTATGGGGTTACAAAGGCACTCCCGATGGTCTCGTTGACGTAGGCGTTACCCTCCATGCAGCGGGCAATGATTTCCGCACGCTCACGCCATGCTGCCAGGAATTCACGCTTCACCGTCAGTTTCTCCGACGGATCGAGCCTGTCATCATTACCCATGTCGCCAATCTTGCTTAGGGCGTTGGTGGCATCAGTCTGGGCGTGCTCCGTCTTCTCACGGGCGGCCACCTCGATAGCCTTCAGCAATGTTGCCCGGCTGTCGAAGTAGTTCTTCCACGTGGTGCGGTAGTCATTTGCGGAAAGGTGGTAGTCCTCTTGCAGGTTCACGTCCGTATTCAGGGAGGCCAGCCATGCAGGGACGGCACTGCCCGACTCCACGCTGTTGATGTTCGTCTGGTCGTTGCCGTTCAGCATCAGGGCCAGAGCATGGTATCTGTTCACATACGCATTGTATGGGGTATAGATGACGGTACCGCCCTCGCTGGTGTTCTGAGCATCGTCGAGGTCATAGTCCTGTGCCTGTTCTATCAGTTTGACGTATTCGGCCACGGTGTCCTGCCACATAATCAGCAGTTCACTCTTCTCGGTTCCCGCGCTGATGATACCGTCGTCCCCCAGATTCTCAACCTTACGCTTGGCATCATTGGCGGTGGCCACGGCATCGTCTGCCGCCTCCAGTGCGGCAATGGTGTCAACGTCGGTAATCTCCACCCACAGGAACTGGCCGAGAGCCTGGTCGTATATCCACTGCCACGCACGGCCTCCAGTCCTGTTCACGTTGTCACGCCGTATGTAGAAAACGTCCTCCAGGTGAAGTTCCTGCTGGGCCGTGTTACCGGCTGCCGTGTCCGCGTCGTGCCAGTCCTTTGCCGGGTCGTTCCAGTCATTCAGGTGGCTGGAGGCGGGGAAAGGAGCCGTGTCGCCATACCACACCACCAGCTGCTTGTCGCTCTGCTGCTGAACACTCAGAAGACTGGCCTGTAGGGCATCCAGCTGTGCCTTCAGGTCACCACCGGCTATGCTCATGAAGTCGCCAGTTATTTTGTTTTTCTTCGGCGATATATAGGTCAGGGCGTTGGCGTAGTTGTCTAACTGAGGAGCAGCATCACGCCATGTCCTGAATCCGTCGTAAACGGCAAAGAAGCCGCCGTTGGGGCCACTGCCACCAAGAACCGTCGCACCCTGACGCTCGGCCTTCGTCGTGTTGCCAAGCTGCACAACCACGTCGCCAGCCCTCGGCTCTGAGTGGCTCGCGCTTGATGGCAGCAGGGTTATGTAGCCGAACTCCTCAGTACCGTCATCGATGGCCGACACCTCACGCCAGAAATAGCGGTTGATGCTACCGTCCAGGGCCTCGTTGTAAACCATCATCAGGGCAAGGTCGCCAACCTCAAACTGGTTGTAAATCGTCTGCCCGTTGCCGTCCACCCTGCGGAAGTACAGTCTATCCAGGCCGCCGTCCAGGTGCTCCACATGGTCAACGATGATATTGGCCTTTGTCACCACCAGCAAGCCGCCGGTGTGCTTGATGTGGTTCACGTCTATCTCATTCAGGTGGGTCGTGCCAAGAACAGTGAGCGAGCCGATGGTCATGCTCGCGTCCCCGTTCTGGTCAATGAATATGCCGTGGCCGGTCGTACCGAGTATCAGTTCCTTCAGGATGGTCAGCGAGTCCTTCACCACACTGCCGCTGCCCATCAGACGCGCCAGCAGGGGAATGCTGCTCTCGCTCACGCCGCCACGTCCGCTCACGCCGCCGTCATCGCCTGTCGTGGCACTCCCGCCACCGGCCTGTATCGTGTCTATCTTGTCACTCAGGCGGCCAATCAGCCCCTTGCTGTTCTGGTAGTTTCCGACGGTATATTGCACCTCGCCCGTTATCAGGTCGTGCCGCACGCTCGTAATGCCGCCGCCCAGGGCAGGGGCCGCGCCGTAGGTGACGTAGGTGAAACTGCTCTTGTCCCGCGTGTATGCACTCACCGCATCCTGACCGGCACGCAGCAGTTCGGCCTTCGCCGCCGCCTTGTAAACATCGTCCATCGCCACGTTGGCCAGCGTCACTTTGTTGTTCTTCAAGTCCATAGCACCGCCATACGGGCAGACTTTCTCACCGCTCGTCGAGGGCAGTATCATGCCGCCCTCCACCTTGTAGATGATGCGGTATTCGCCATGCACGGGCTGGTAGCCCTCGCCGATATCGTCATCCTCCTTCTCACGCGCCGGGCTGATGGCATCGAAATAGGTCAGCTCAAACTCCCGTCCTACCAGCGGCTGCGGCAGCGCACCGTCGGCATAGTTCGGCTGGAACACCAGCGAGAGGGGAAGGCCTTCGATGATGAGGCTTGTGTCGAATACATACGGAACCAGCTCAGAGCCGTTCCAATATGCCAGCTTGAAATACCACTTCGAATACTGTTTGTACGTCGTTTCAACGGCTCCCGTCTCGGGGTTCGTCGTTTGCGAGTCCACAATCTTCTTCCCGTTCTCGTCGGTCAGCCAGCAACGGCGCTCGTGAACGTCATACAGCCAGAGTTCCATCTTCGGGTAGATGTCATCAAACACAAGGTCTTTCATAATCCTCGGACTGCCGCCGCCCAGGATGCTGTCGCCGTCAAGCATCAGACGCTGCGTCACTTGCACGTTCTGGCCCCTGATGGTTTTCTTCGACATGTTCTTAGTGCCGCCCAGGATGCGGAATGTGTTGTACTGGATGCCACCGTCAGTGGCCGACACCAGCACACCGGCATTCTCCGTACCGTTCTCACCAACTTGGGCCGTGCCGTAGCTGGGGGTGCTGCCGTCCATGTCGAAGGCACCGAACTGGATGGTATGGCTCGACCAAATAAAGTGATAGTCCACGCCGAAGGCATCGGCAATCGCCGCCGCCGCGCTTTTCACCGTAGCACCGTCGAAGCGGATGCTCTGGATCACGCTGCTGCTCAGGCCGCCCGTGTCTGCCGTCCATTCTCCCAGGTCGCCGTGGTCGCTCAGGCAATCGGCCAGGGCTGCCGCTATCGTCTGAATGTTGCCCGTGTAGGGATAGGTGGAGAGCACCACGTCCTCGTAGGTCACGTTGCCCGCACCGTCAGTTCCTGTCACGGCCTCTGTCTTGAAGTAGAAGGGCAGATAGTCCAGCTGGGCCAGGCGGTGCAGGAACTTCGGCGCGTAGCGGTAGCTGTACGCCGACTGCTGGCTGGGCCAGTACGTCGAGAAAAGGAGGTAGTCGCTGTCAATGGGACACGCCGTACCAGCCGCTATCGGAGCACTTGCCGTGTCGTTCCACTCCATCTGGACGTAGCCGCCGTCGTTGATGTTCTCCTCCTTGATGATGCTTTCGTATGTCTCTGGAAATGCCATAGGTCTTATGTCCTGTTGTTGGGGTTGGGTTCTTCGAGCGAAAGCGTGAACTTCGCCATATTCATGTTGTACTCTGCAAAGGGCTGGCAGTCCACATAGCGGAAGTGATACACCACGCCGCTCATGTATTTCGTCTTCACATGAATCCAGCCCGCATCCAGTATCTCAGAGCAAAAGGCAGCATAGCGTGTCAGGAAGCCCTCCTTGCTGCGGGCCACAATGTGCATCGGAACACTCAGCGTCCGAACGTCCTTATAGCCCACCGCACCAACGATGGCCGTGCCGTTCATCGCCAGGTTCTTGTTCTGCACTGGCTCCTTGTGGGGGGCGGGGGTCATCAGCTTGCTCATGCCCTCGCTCTCTAATGATACGCCGTACGTGACAAAGGCATCCACCCAGTCATTGCCTCGCTTGAAAAACAGTTCTCCTTGCATCGCTATACTAATTTTGTCAGTTTGCCGATAATGTTGTCTATTTTCATCCCGAACTGCTCCAGGATGGAACGGTTCGTGCGCTTGATGTCCAGCAGGTATTCGTTGGTCGTGTTCAGAAGCGACCGTATCTCCTTCACCGTGTCACCGCCGGGACTCGTGATGCCGGTCAGGCCACGCAGCGTCGCCAGGATCTGCTCCCTCACGTCATTGCCCTGCAGCGTCGCCATCTGCTGAGCCACGGCAATGCCCAGATAGGTCTCAAACTGGTCATAGGTCGCCTTATCGGCCATGTTCATCGTGGCACCCTGGTCTTGGGTGTTCCCGGTTCCCATCAGGTCGTGGATGGCCTGGGCCTCCTCGGCATAGCCTTCCTTCGCTGCCGCAATGGCCTCCTGCAACTGCTTCAGCAGCGAGGCGCGTTCTTCCTCGGAATAGTTGCCCTTCATGATGGCCGCATACTGCTCCTGCCACTCGGACAGACGTTTGTCGAACTCGTCGCCAAGCACGAACCTGTCAATGAAGGCCTCCGTCAGCAGCTTCGATATTTCGTTGGTGAAATCCTCCGTGTCGTTTTCCATATCCATCAGGGCAGAACGGAAACTGCTACGCAGGTCGGCCAGCGGCGAGTTCATCTGCTCCACGATGGCACTCCAGCCCGTCAGGTCAAAGATGGCCTGCGTCTGTTCCTGCATCTCCTTGGCCTTCGCCTCCCACTCGGCGGCCAGCTTGTTCATCGCTGCTGCCGCCTGTTCCTCGCTCATATCGCTGTTGAGGATGGCATCGTACTGGCTCTGTATGCCCTCCAGCCATGTGTCAAACTGTGAACTCAGAACAAGTTTTTCAACAAGTTTCTGAGTCAGCAGCCGCTTAATGTCGTTCACGAAGTCCGCTGTACCGGCTTTCATATCCATCAGCGCACTCAGCCAGTTCTCACGCATCGACGTAATGGTGTCATCCACCACCTCCTCTTTGAAGATGCCGAAGGAGTTCAGTATCTGCTCAACCATTGGCTGCATGTCGCCGAAGGCCGTCTTTATCTCCTCAATATATGGCGTGAGTTCTGGCAGAACGCTCTCCCACGTGGCACCGTCACGGCTCATGGCAGTATTGAAGGCATCCTGCAGGTTATCAAGCAGCGGCTGGATCATGCTCGTGACCATCATCTGCTCAATAATCTTGCGGGCCATCGTCCGGCCAATCTCCTCGGCCCAGTCCTCTGCCGTCGCGTCCATGTCCAGCAACGTTGACACCCATCCGTCGGACATAGTCTTGAAGGTGTCGTCCGGCTCTTTCAGACGCTCGCGCAAGTCTGCGGATGCCTGATCAAGCAAATCGCGCTCCACCATTAGTTCGTCAATGAGGGCCTGTAGCTGGCTCTCTTTCTGCTCCTGAGTCAGTTCACCGTTCTGGAAAATTTCAAGATAACGGCGGTTCCAGTATTCCAGATAGCCGTCGAAATTGTCGAAATCCTGCCCGTTGACGGTCAGCTTCACGTCAAAGATGAACTTCTCTATCATGTCCTGAACCAGCGTCTTGTCGAGTTCCCTGCGGAAACTCTCAGCGTCGGACTTCATGTCAAGAAGGGAGTTCAGGAACGACTGCCGCAGGTTCTTGAAGGGGGTCTCAGGCTTGGACTCCTCTACCAGCCCAAGGGCTTCCAGAAACTCCTGGGCAAGGGGAGCCAGTTCCTTGTATTTCTCCACAATCTCGGCTATCTTGCCTTTCAGCATGTCAAGCGTCTGCTCGTCACCGCCAATATGGCCGAAGCCGTTCTGTACGAGATCGGCCACGGCTGACTTCCACTCGTCAAGCAAACCGTCAAAAGCCTGGCTCAACAGCTGCTGCTCGATAATCTGACGGGCGAGGGTCTCGCCTATCTTCTTGCCCCATTCCTCAGCGTCCGTGTCCATGTCCATCAGTGCATCGAGGAAGTCGCTGTGCAAGTCCTCAAACACGTCTTCAGATTCCTCTATCTCCTTAATCATGTCGGAGTAGCCCAAATCGTCCATGATACCCTGCGACTGCTCGGCCAGCTCCTTGCGCTTGGCCACCATTTCATCCACGAGGGCCTTCAGGCGGTCAGCGTCACCGCCATGTGCCAGCTCGTCGGCATAGCGTTCCTTCCAGTCTGCAAGCCACGCCTCGAAGTCGTCGCCAAGTACCAGGCTGTTTATCAAGTCCTCAACCATGATGCGCGTGATTTCCTTCTGCCACGACTCAGCATCGGCCTCCATGTCCGTCAGCGTCGAGAGCCACATGTCACGCAGATTCTCAAAATACTTTACCGCTTCATCTGTAGCCTCTCCAGTGTCCTTTATCAATCCAGCCTTTTTCATGGCCTCACGCCATTCAAGTGTAGTGTTGGCTATGTCTTCATTGGCACGTCTTATATCGTCAATCTCTCCCTCCGTCAAATCAGTACCACCTTCGCTATCTTTGCCAGCATATTTCGCAATCATAGCATAAAGGTCTTTGATTTTTCCCTGAATAGCCTCGCTATTGACAAAACTCTCAATCAGCGCATTTGTGATAAGCTCATTGATATGGTCTGCAAAATCCTCCGTTGTGCTGTCAAGGTTCTTCAGCAGGGACTTGTAGGAGTCCAAGAATCCATCCCATGTGTAGCCCGTCAGTTTTTCATTCAAGTATGAAATATATTCCTCTAACTTTCCTGAATGGGTTATGTATTCTTCCACCAGTTCCTCTGGATTCCTGTGTCCGTCGCCGCTGAAAAGTTTCTCCCATTCTTTAGGGGCAAAACTTTTCAGGAGTTCCATTTCTTCGGGTGACAAATCCCAAATGTTGTTTCGGTTCACACTATTATGGGTAACGCCACTTTCGCCAATGTGCTCACTCAGTATTCTGGAGAAAATCTGCCAACCTTCCCATCCGTTCCCGGCCATGTGGTAGTTGAAAGATGACTTACCAGCGAGTCCCATGAATCCATAGCCGGAATTCGCATATTCTGATGCCCTGTCATCTATTTTCTGCTGTTGTTTCTCTCTCCAGTCTCTCTCTGCATCCAAGGCCTTTTGATAATATTCAATGCTTTCGGCATTGGTGGCACTATCGTCTTTTATCTTTCCTGCAAAATATTCAATAGCATCTGCGAGAATCTTCTGGGATTCCGACAATTCGGCGATTTCTTCCTCCAGTCTTTCCTCGTTCCCGCCTCCTGCAATGATACTGATACCCATGCGGCCAAATCCTGCAATCCCGTCAAGAACACCGTTCATGGCCCCGAACACGTCACCGCTGGCCAAAGACTGGACGGCACTGTTAAAACCGCCAACACCGTCGGCAAAGCCATGAACAGCATCGCCGAAGTCAGTACCGGCAAGCCCTATCTTGTCCGTGAACTCGGCCATGCTCTGAG
>JAFYYI010000042.1 GCA_017557665.1 Muribaculaceae bacterium
GAAGGCTGTCGAGACGATTGTCGAGAAATCCTGTGACTCGCAACTATGCGATCTGTTCTTGAAGCAGTGCAAGAAAGAAATCAAACTGGTGGCTGAAGCCTACAACATCACGCCACAGCAAGCCATCCTGTTCTGCATCACGGTCGAATGTGGTCCTCGCAATGTGAGTCTCATCGAGTTATCCCATCACCTCAATATGAGAAATGTCGCGAGCCTCTCTTTTGATGCCGACATCAAGGCCATGATTAAGATGAGGCTGATGCGCTATCGTAACCGGGAACGTGAGGCCTTTGACATTCCTGAGCATGTGATCAGTGCCTTGCAGGAAAACAAAGCACAGATCCTACCGAAACTGAAAGTTGAGGATGCCCCTGCAATGCTCGACCTGATGGGAACATGGTTCAACGCTGCGGACAATAACAACATCAGTCCAGATGATTTGGGCCAAGACTTGTTGACGCTGTACAAGGACAACCCACACATTGCCTTTGCCCGCCAGATGCTCGACTTGAAACTTGACGATACCAACATGATGCTGCTCGCCTACTTCTGTAGCCAACTCATCAATGAGGACGATGAACGGATTTGCGCCCATGAATTAAAGTGTCTTTATGACAGATGTTACCAGCATCGTTCGACCGTTATGCAGCTGGGGTCGGGCAAACATGTCCTTGCGAGAATGGAGCTGATTGAGCCAGTGTGTGAGGACGGAAGGGTCAACACGTCGATGTTCACGCTGACCAGCAAAGCAAAATCAAAACTGCTTGCTGAGTTTGACCTCAACAAACCCGATGCAAAACTGAGTAATGTGCTCTATCCTGAAGTCGTCACGCCTAAGACCTTGTTTTATCCCGAGGCAATGACCCGGCAGATCGAGGAACTGAATTCCTTCCTCGAGGTTGACAAGTTCAAGCAGATTCAGCAACGCATGACGGAGAACGGTTTCCGCACCGGTTTCGCCTGCTTGTTCTATGGCGCACCGGGAACGGGAAAGACCGAAACCGCCTATCAGCTGGCACGCCGCACGGGCCGTTGCGTGATGGCTGTGGAAGTGCCGCAGATCAAGAGCAAATGGGTGGGCGACAGCGAGAAGAACATCAAAGCGCTTTTTGACCGCTACCGCGAACTGGTCAAGCGCAACGACGTTGCTCCTATCCTGCTATTCAACGAGGCCGATGCCATCTTCGGGGTGAGAAAGAACGGCGCCGAGAATGCCGTGGACAAGATGGAGAACAGCATTCAGAACATCATCCTCCAGGAGATGGAAGACTTGAACGGTATACTCATCGCCACAACCAACCTTGCCACTAATCTGGATGGCGCTTTTGAGCGTCGTTTCCTCTACAAAATCAAGTTTGAAAAGCCCGATGCCAGCGTGCGCAGCAGCATTTGGCAAAGTATGGTGACAGGTCTGAGCGTGAGTGATGCTGATGTCTTGGCACAAGCCTATGAGTTGAGCGGTGGCCAAATCGAGAATATCGCCCGCAAGGACACCATCAATCGCGTCCTGTATGGTGAAGGAAAGGCCACAGACCGCCTCTCTACTCTCATGAACTATTGTAAGGCCGAGACCATGCAACCAGCCGCCAATAACCCCCAAAGAATAGGCTTTAATTAATGAGAGAACGAGAGGCATCCGAAACGCTCACTTGAAGGGAGTAGGAATCACCAATTTAAATAGTATAGATTATGGGATTTAAACTTAGCAGAAACACCAGTTTGAAATGTGGAAAAACCGTCTATGTTGACATGGACAATGTCCTGGTTGATTTCCAAAGCGGACTTGACCGTGTCCCCGAGGCGGTCAAGGCCAAGTATGCCGATGACGGCACGGGCAAGCCCCATTATGACGATATCCCCGGCTTATTCTCGCTGATGGACCCGATGCCTGGCGCCATCGAGGCCATACAGGAACTGAACAAGTTCTTTGACCTTTACATTCTCTCCACAGCCCCGTGGCTCAACCCGTCGGCATGGTGTGACAAGCTGGAGTGGGTGCAGCGCCACTTTGGCAAGGGTGAAGAATCCATCTTCTACAAACGCCTCATCATCTCGCATCACAAGGACCTCAACCGCGGCGACTTCCTGATTGACGATCGAGAGAAGAACGGGGCCAAGGAGTTCAAGGGCGAGTTAATCCAATTTGGTTCGGCAAAATTCCCTGACTGGCCCACTGTAGTGACGTATTTGTGTAATCACCAATACTCAAGCAAATGAAAACGGCCAATTTAGAAACTCAGAAACAGCAACTTGAGGCTGCACGTGAGCGGCAGGATATTGAAGTCACCGAATATGTCAATTACCGTATCGCTGGCGACGATATGCCGGTTGTGAAACTACTACTCATGGAATTGTACTCGAGATACGGTGAACAGAACGCTCCATTCATGTACCTGCCACTAGAGATAGTGATGAAGACGCTTGTGGGCTCGGACGCCTATGTGGGTTACATTCAATCCATCAGCGAGGGCAAACCCTGTGAAATCTCAGTCGAATTCTACGAAGCCCATCACGACTGCCTGAAAGATGCCCTTCAGCAAGTGTTCCCCAACCTGACAATTGAAGTTGTCGACCAAGACTGACACAGGATATGACAAATGAACAAATAGATGAACTCCTGGCTGAAATTGGTCGCACGCCGTTACTGACGGCGGACGAAGAACGGGAACTGCTCAAAACTGTGAAACAGAAAGGCAGCGACTGTGACGAGATGAAACGGTTGGAGCAAGCCAATATGACCTTTGTGGTCTCCCTGGTCAGTCAATACCAGCATCGTGGAAGCGATCACTCTGAATCGTACCAAAAAATGAGTCAGTAGGGGAGGGTATAAACGAGGGATATACAGTCCGCCCCTCTCTCATGACGAGTTGGTAATAGCTGTAATTCGATGTTTAAACGCCACATCGTTATTATTAACTCTGCTGGATGAAACAGCAAGAGAATGCTACTCTTTGCCGAAGGCATTGGCGTCTCACCTTCGGCAATCACGGCTTCGCATACGCTCAATGACCCTTTTGGATAGTAATGGTTTGGCAAAATCCAGAAAAACCTGATTCTGCGAAGCGTGATTACAAATTATTGCTATATTTGTTCCTGCATTAAAAATGTTGTTTTCATCAAAGATGGTCGAAAGGCCAGAGTAAAAGTTTTAAAGCAGTACAACAATGGATTTCAAGGATAAAGTTGTCGTCGTGACAGGCGGCGCACAGGGAATTGGCAGATGCATCGCCGATGTGTTTCAGCAGGCCGGCGCACATGTCTGTGTGATTGACAAGCGGCAGGGGGAACACTTCGTGGGTGATATTGCCGACAAACAGGTATTGGAGCGGTTTGCCCATGGGATCATCAACGAATTTGGCCGGGTGGACTGTCTCATCAACAACGCGCTGCCGCTGATGAAAGGCGTTGACGAGTGCAGCTACGAGGAGTTCCAGTATGCGTTGAGCGTTGGCGTTACAGCCCCGTTCTACCTGTGCAAACTCTTCTCTCCCTTTTTTGCACCAGGGGCTGCAATTGTCAACATTTCCTCTTCACGTGACCGCATGAGCCAGCCTCAGACCGAGAGCTACACTGCTGCCAAAGGCGGCATTGCCGCCTTGACCCATGCGCTGGCCGTCAGCTTCGCGGGGCGGGTGAGGGTCAATTCCATTTCTCCGGGTTGGATAGACACCACCAATACTGTCTATGAAGGGCCCGATGCCATTCAGCAGCCAGCTGGTCGTGTGGGTAATCCCATGGATATCGCCAACATGGTGATGTACCTCTGTTCCGACAAAGCGGGCTTCATCACGGGTGAGAACATTTGTATCGACGGCGGCATGACCCGCCAGATGATTTACCATGGCGATAATGGTTGGAAGTTAGAGCAATAAAATCAGAAGAAATAATAGATGAAACTGAAGAGCGTATTGATCATGCTTTTGTCCGGTATGTGTGTTATGCAGGCTCAAGAGGTTGAAATGATGTTTGTCGGGACCTACACCGACGGCGGCAGCAAGGGTGTCTATTCCTATCGGTTCAATCAACAGACCGGTGAAGCAGCGGTGTTGGATTCTCTGGAAATGAGGAATCCGTCCTATTTGACCATATCCCGCGACCAACGGCTGATTTATGTCGTCAGTGAGACCCATGACGACCAGGCTTCGCTTAACGTGGTAAGAATAACCAAGAACGGCGGCATGCGCCTTATCGATACGGCACCGACCGAAGGCGAAGACCCGTGTAACGTGGCTTTCAATGACAATCTCGCTCTCACTGCCAATTACTCGGGGGGCTCGATGAGCGTGTTCCAATTGAAACAATGCGGAACGCTTGCCGAACTCGCCACGAGATTCCTGGGTGCAACAGGAGGCCCCGACCTTAGGCGGCAGCAAACTCCACACGTTCACTGCGCCTGTTTCACCCCAGACGGGAAATATGTGCTGGCTACGGACTTCAGCGCTGACCGTATCCTGTCGTTCCGCATTGAGGGCCAAGATGTGATACACAACGATATCGCCGCCCATGTCAGCGCCGATTCCGGACCACGTCACCTCACATTTAGCAACGATGGCCGGTTTGCCTATCTGATGAGTGAACTTTCAGGCAAGGTGACGGTCTTTGCCTATCACGAAGGCCGGCTTGAAACGCTCCAGGAAATCGTCTCAGACAGCGTGGGAGCACGAGGCGGAGCAGACATACATCTCAGCCCCGACGGCCGATTCCTCTATTCCAGCAATCGACTGAAGGCCGAGGGCATCGCCATCTTTGCCGTCGACAGCCAGACCGGACTGCTCGCGCGCATCGGCTACCAACCCACGGCTGCCCATCCCCGCATGTTCAACATCACGCCCAACGGCCGTTTCCTCCTGTGCTGTTGCCGCGACAGCAACAAGATTCAAGTGTTCCGCCGCGACGCCGACACAGGCCTCCTCACCGACACCCATCAAGACATCCCCCTCAGCAAACCCGTCTGCGTCCAATTCTTCTAACCTCATAGCTCAACCCAACCCAAAAAATAAGTCGCTGAACCCCAGCGACTTATTTTTTTGTTTTGAAGACCCAGAGCTTTTATTGATTGATATTACATAATAATCATGTGATAGAATTAACTGATCAAAGTGTTTGGTTGTCAGGTGGTTGCAAACTGATGGTTAATTTGTAACATCACCCGATTAGTATGTTATATCCCAAAAGGGGGGAATACAAACAAGGTTTTTTTCCCCCCATTAAACTCATCATTTCTAGAGAGTCTGATTGAAGACGAGATCTATTATCAAAGAGATGATAGATCTCGACTTTTTTCGGTTGTTAGATCATGAATTATAATAAATTGACTGGGAAATTTTGTTGTTTGTGAAAAATTTATAAAATTTGCAGTTGGTTTTATTGTAAACTGCTCTCAATTAATTGATGATGGGGTGGGGAACAGAATACTGAAGAAGGTATGCATAAGTTAAATATCTGTATTACGATTCTACTGCTAGCGCTGCTGGCTTCTTGTTCGCAGGATGCCAAGAAATATCGTATCGGGGTGTCGCAGTGCTCTGACGACATCTGGCGCGACAAGCAGAACTCTGAACTGAAAATCGGTGCCTACTTCCATGACAACGTGGAGTTGAGATTTGCGGCTGCCTACGACAGCGACGAGCGCCAGATCCAGCAGATAGACAGCCTTGTCGGCACGGGCATTGACCTGCTGATTGTGGCCCCCAACCAGGTCTCGACGATTTCGCCCGCCATCGACCGTGCCTACGACAAGGGCATCCCGGTGATTGTGTTCGAGCGCAAGACCAACACCAAGAAATACACGGCCTATATGGGCGCTGACAACTACGAGATGGGCCACCTGATGGGCGAATATGTCGCAAATCGATTGGATGAACATGGCAAAATCATTGAGGTGATGGGCCTGAAGGGTTCTTCGCCTGCGATTGAGCGCCACAACGGCTTTAGGGAGGCCATTGCCGAGCACCCCGGCATCCAGGTGGTTGCCACCCTGCAGGGCGACTGGACTGAGCCCACGGCATACAATATTGTCAAGCAATGGCTCGATAAGAACAAGGACACCGGGAAAATTGACCTGGTGTTCGGTATGAACGACCGCACGGCGATGGGCGCCCGTAAGGCGTTTGAAGAGGCTGGCATGGCGTTGCCTCTGTTCTGCGGTATTGACGGACTGCCCGGCGAGAACGGCGGCATCCGCCTGGTGCAGGACTCACTGTTGGATGCATCCTACATCTATCCCACCCACGGTGACCAGTTGCTGCAACTGGCTGTTGACATCCTTGAGGGAAAGCCCTATGAGAAGGAGACGAATCTGATGTCGGCCCTTGTTACCCAGGACAATGCCCGCGTGCTGCTGATGGAGAGCGAGGAAGTTATGCGCCAGTCTCGTAACCTCGAGCAGCTGCATGAGAAAGCTAACCAATACCTCAACCAATTGGGAAACCAACGCACACTAATCTTTGTTGCCCTGGCCGCGATACTGCTGCTGCTGGCCCTGCTTGCAGGCATCTACATGTACTACCTGCAACGGGCTCGCATCCAGGACGAACGAACCAAGATGGAACGCGAGCAACTCGACTTCTACACCCAGGTGAGTCACGAGCTGCGCACACCGCTGACGCTCATCCAGGGGCCTTTGGACCAGTTGGTAAGGACCGACGACTTCAAGAATGCGAGCGAAAATGCACGCGAACTCTTTAACATCGTACGCCGCAATACCCACAACCTAACGCAACTCATTAACAAGATGCTGGATGCCCAGGTGGGCGGTACGGTCCATGACCTTAATGCTCATTTAGAAACCCAAAATCTTGCAACACCCGTTCCTGTCGAAGACAACAAGCCAGACGAGGACGCCTCTACCGTGCTCATTGTTGACGATAACGCAGACATCCGCGCCTATCTGCGCACTATCCTGCAAGGTCAATACCGGCTGCTGGAAGCCGAGGACGGCAAGTGCGGTCTGGAACTTGCCCGCGAACAGGTGCCCGACCTGATTGTGTCTGACGTGATGATGCCTGTGATGAACGGCCTGGAATTCTGCCAACAGGTGAAAAAGGATGACATCTCCAGCCACATCCCCGTCATCCTGCTCACGGCCAGGGCGCTGGAAAAACATCAAATCGAGGGCTACGAAAGTGGCGCCGACGCCTATATCACCAAACCCTTCTCTCCCGAATTGCTGCTGGTCCGCATCGAAAACCTGTTGCAAAGCCGACACCAACTCAAGGACCTGTGGGCCACGAAGCCAGCGACCGAGAGCGCTGTAACCACACCAGCCGAAGCCGCATCAGCCACCACTATGCCTATCGAGGATGCCTTCATATCCCGATTTAAGAAGATGGTGGAGCAGCGCCTGACCGACAGCAACCTGAGTGTCGAGGACCTGGCGGCCGACATGGGGCTGAGCCGCGTGCAGCTCTATCGCAAGGTCAAAGCTCTGACGGGCAGCACACCGGTTGACCTGCTGCGCAAGGCAAGACTGTCCCAGGCTCAAAGGCTGCTGCAGGAGTCTGATTTAACGGTGAGCGAAATCGCCTATCAGGTGGGCTTTGCCTCTCCGTCCTACTTTACCAAATGCTACAAAGACGAATTCGGCACCGCCCCTGGTGAGGCACGCAAGTCGAACTAACACGAAACACAAACCACGAATTTCACAAATTGAACTAATTGGGCATACACGGTTATGCTTGCTGACGCTCGCAGTTTAGAGTTAAATTTTGAGCTCAGAGGGGCATACGCACTCTGTTTTCAAATAACTTCAACATCATTAAACAACAGTTCAAACAACGATTTTTTTTGTTGTTTGGATTGTTGTTTTTTTGTTTTGGTTGTTTGATAAAAGGGGGTGGGTGCTTGTAAAAATCGTTCATTGACTAGCAGAAATGTTGCATTGAAACAAATTTACAATCCGAAGAACGAAAACTGATAGCCCCCTATATATTAATAGGTTAACTTTGCAACCAAACGACATAAACTAATCATTATTATTAACCAAAACCAACAGAACAATGAACGTACTGAAAAGATTTCTACTCAGCTTCATGCTCATGTTGACGTGTACAATCCTGTATGCGCAAACAGAAATCACAGGCACCGTCGTTGACGAGACCGGAGAGACCGTCATCGGCGCCTCTGTGGTTGAGAAAGGTACCAGCAATGGTACAGTGACTGACTTTGACGGTGTCTTCACCCTCAATGTCCATCCTGGAGCTATTCTCGTAGTTTCCTACATCGGCTATGAGAAAATGGAAGTGGCTGCCGAGAACGGCATGACCATTACCCTCAAGGACAATGCCGTCGAACTTAAGGAACTCGTGGTGGTCGGTTATCAAGTACAGCGCAAGGCTGACTTGACCGGTGCTGTGGCAGTGATGGACATGAAGGGTCCGATCAGCGAGAGTGACCCCAACATGCTCAACTCGATGCAGGGCAAGCTCTCGGGTGTGGACATCGTGACCGATGCCGCTCCCGGTGGTGGCAGCTCCACAATTCGCGTGCGCGGTATGAGCACCGTCAATGCATGCGACCCCCTGTATGTCATCGATGGTGTGGCCACCAACGAGAACTTGAACTCGCTGAATTCGGCCGACATCGAGTCCATCCAGGTGTTGAAGGACGCCTCCTCGGCTTCAATCTACGGTAGCCGTGCAGCCAACGGTGTCATCATCATCACCACCAAGAAGGGTAAGGAAGGACGCATGGCCATCAACGTCAATTACAACGCTGCTTTGCAGACTGTGGTCAAGAAGTTTGACGTGCTCACCGCCGATCAGTGGGGCCAGGCCTATTGGCAGGCCGCCAAGAACGACGGCATCGCTCCCACGGCAGTGGCTGCCTTGTATGGTAATGGCGCTACGCCCCAGCTGGTAAGTTCGATCAACGGCATTAACACCGCTAACACTGACTGGCAGAAAGCTGTTTATAGCAATGCGTGGACCCATAACATCTCGGCCAGCATCTCCAATGCGAGCGAGAAAGGCTCCTACCTGTTCTCGGGCAATTACATCAACCAGAATGGTTTGATGGACCGCACCTTCTACAAGCGCCTGAGTGGCCGCGTGAACTCGACTTACAACTTCAACCAGTACATCCGCGTGGGTGAGAACCTGATGATTGCCAAGTGGGACAACCGCGGTGCCGACGTCAACGGTGACCGTGGCATTCCCTACAGCGCCATGCGTCAGCATCCCGCTGTCCCCATCTACTCGGCCGAAGGCGTGTTTGCCGATCCCGTGGCTATGCTGGGCAGCGATATCGACAACCCTGTGCAGACCTTGTACAATGCGCGCGACAACCAGAACTCCTCGTGGCGCATATTTGGCAACGCCTATATTGACATCATGCCCATCAAGGGCTTGACGCTGAAGAGCAACATCGGTATTGAGCACGTTCAGTTCCTGAACAAGGCGCTCACCCGCAACGTGCGCCCCAGCGATGTCTCGGCCAACCGTGCCGTGAGCCGCGGCTACGGCCAAGGCGACACCTGGACCTGGACTAACACTGCCAACTACCTGCTGGATATCAACGGTGTTCACCACTTCACTTTCCTGGCAGGTACCGAGGCCATCAAGTATGTGTTTGAGGACGTTGCAGCCACCCGCAAGGACTACGCCTTTGAGGACGCCGATTACATGCAGATTGGTGCTGGCTCAGGCACGATGACCAACGGCGGCGGCAAGCAGGAGTGGGCTCTGTTCTCGCTCTTCGGCAAGGTTGACTACAACTACGCCGACCGCTATCTGTTGTCGGCCACCCTGCGTCGCGACCAGACCTCGCGCTTGTCAAGCAAGAACAACTCAGGCATCTTCCCCGCCTTCTCAGCCGCTTGGCGCATCTCGGAGGAAGGCTTCTGGCCCAAGAATCACATCATCGACAACGTGAAGTTACGTGCCGCTTGGGGTCAGAACGGTAACTCCGCTATCTCCAACAACTATGCCGCCTATTCTACCTACGTCTATGACATGGGCAACGGCGCTTATGACCTGAACGGAACGAACACGGGTGTAGTGAGCGGTATTAAGGTGCTCACCACCGGTAATCCCGATCTCAAGTGGGAGACCACTACCCAGACCAATATCGGTATCGATGCCTACCTGTTCAACAACAAGGTAAGCCTGTCGGCCGACTACTACTGGAAGGACACCAAGGACATGATCACCATTCCTCCCGTCCTGTCGGTAGCCGGTGAGAATGCCGCTAAGTTTGTCAACACCGGTGAGATGAAGAACCACGGTTTTGAGTTGAACCTGGGTTATCATTCACCCATGTACGGCGACTTCTCTTGGGAGGGCAACTACAACTTCTCGATGTACCGCAACAAGCTGGTGAAGTATAACGACAAGGTGAACGTCGTCGGTGGCGACTTCCGCCTCATCGAGGGCCAGCCCATGGGTGTGTACTACGGCTACGTGAGCGACGGTATCTTCCAGAATGCCGACCAGGTGAGCAACCACGCCATCCAGGAGGGTAAGGGTATCGGCCGTCTCATCTACCGTGACATCAACGGTGACGGTGTTGTCAACGACAATGACCGCTGCATCATCGGCGACCCCAACCCCGATTTCGCAATGGGTCTGACACTCACGGCCTATTACAAAAACTGGTCGCTCTCGACCTTCTTCTCGGGTGAATTTGGCTTTGACATATATAATGGTACGCGCAAGCAAATCGAGTTCATGACCTACGGCAACCTGTACACCAACCGTGGCACGGATGTCTTGAACGCATGGACCCCCGAGAATACCGGTGCAACGATTCCCGCTCTCACGACCATCGACGACAACAACGAGATGCGTATGTCCACCTACTTTGTAGAGGACGGTTCCTACTTCAAGTGCAAGTACATCAAGTTGGGCTATCGCTTCGACCAGTCCTGGCTGCAGACCCTCGGCTTGAATGCCATCAACCTCTATGGCCAAGTGGAGAACGTCTTTACCGCGACCAAGTACTCCGGCCTTGATCCTGAGGTACCCCTGGGTGAGTATGGCGCCCGCATCGATAACGGCCCCTATCCCCGTGCAAGAACATTCTCGTTGGGATTGAACCTGTCATTCTAAACAGTTAATAGTTAATAGAGAATAGTTAATAGAGAACTAACAACTAAGGACTAGAAACTAAAAAAACTTCAAAGACAATGAAAACGACAATATATCAACTGATTTTTGCAGTCTGCATCTTGGGTGTTTTCACCTCTTGTGATGATATGCTTGACACTGTTCCCCAGGGACAGTTCACCAGCGAGCAGATTGATGACAACTCGGTAGAGGGCCTTGTGGCTTCAGCCTATGCCGGTCTGGAAGCACACTTCTACGGCAACAATGAGGCTTTTGCCGGACCGTCGACCAACTGGATTTTTGACGTGCGCAGCGACGATGCCTATAAGGGTGGTGGCGGCACTGGTATGGAGGAGAACATCCACCTGCTGGAGGTTTCCGAAATCAACTCGGACAATGTTTCCTGCCTGAACAAGTGGCAGAACAACTACTACGCTATCTCGCGTGTACACAATGCGATGAACGCCCTGGCCGATGCTACCTCGGTGAGCAATGCCGACCAGCTGATGGGCGAGCTCAAGACTTTGCGCGCATGGTACTACTTTGACCTGATTCGCATCTTCAACCGCATTCCTTACTTCAACGAGACCGATGACGTGAACACCAAGACCAACGATGAGTTCACCCGTGATGAGATTTTCTCATTCATCAAGCGTGACTTGACCGAGGCCATCGAGGTGTTGCCCGCAGCCAAGAGCCCGGTAGGCCGCATCACCCGCACCACCGCCCAGGCCATCATGGCCAAGGTGTGTGCCTTCACCAGTGACTGGGAGGGTGTCAAGACCTATGCCGACGCTGTTATCTCCAGCGGTCAATACCGCTTGTATGACAACTTTGGCGACTTGTCCAAGATTGCTTTCAACAACGGCAGCGAGAGCGTGTTCGCACTGCAGTGCTCGACCGCTAACGACAATGCCCACATCAACTGGTCCAACCTGTTGAACTGCACTTACAGCGATGGTAATCTCTATGGCACGGGCGATGACTTCTTCTATGGTTCACAGAACCTGGTTAACGCTTACCGCACCGACCCCATTAACGGTCTGCCTTACCTGGACGGCAGTTTCAACGACGTGAACGTGACCGAGAACTACGACGGATGTCTTGACCCGCGTCTTGACTTCACCGTGGGCCGCATCGGTTTCCCCTGGCGTGGTCACCTCTACACCGCTGGCTGGTGCCGTGCCTATGATGTCTATGGAGAGTTCTCCAACAAGAAGGCTTGGCCTGATCCCAAGGATGCTTTGGCTGCATGGCCTTGGGGTTGCAACTCGTTGAATTTCATGTTCATCCGCTATGCCGACATTCTGCTGCTGAAGGCCGAGGCCCTTATCGAACTGGCATCGGGTACCAATGCCGCCACCGACGAGACCCTCGTCGAGGCCCGTGCTCTGGTCAACCAGGTGCGTCAGCGTGCCGCCAACAGCATCGACGGCAACTACACGCCTCAAGACCTTGACCCGTCCAAGGCTGACTACTACATCGGCCTGTATCCCACCGACTGGGACGGCAATCTGTACTGGACCAAGGAGCGTGCCCGCCTGGCCGTGCGCTTTGAGCGCCGCCTGGAGCTTGCGCTGGAAGGCAACCGCTGGTTCGACCTCATGCGCTGGGGTAATGACTATCTCATCAACACGATGAACACCTACATGGCTAAGGAAAGCGCCCTGCGCAACTACTACAGCGGACGCTCGGTAAGTGCCAACGAGATTTTCCTGCCTGTTCCTCTGGACGAGATTGATAATTCCAATGGACTTTACAAACAATATTAATGCAAACTCTTCGCACTATGAAAAAGATATATTTTGGTCTTATCGCCATTCTGACGCTTTTCACTGCTTGTTCGGATGTTGATCTCGAACCGATGAACTCCAGCGAGGCAGTGACTAACCTGCGTGCCGAGTACACTCCTGGCAGCCGTCAGGTGACCCTCAAGTGGACTAACCCCACGATGCCTGGCCAGACCGGTGTCCAGATCATCAAGGACGATATTGATGTTCTCAACCTGGATGGCGTGGTGGACAGCTATTTTATCAAGAAAGCTCCCGCTAATGTTGACGTTTCCTATACGGTCAAGGCTCGTTATGCCGATGGCCGTGTCTCGGAGGGCCAGACCGTGCGCCTGCACATTGACTATGAGGCACAAAAGGGTGCCAATGTCGTTGCTATGCTTGTTCCTGAGGACTATGAGAACTCGGCCGACGAGAAAGACGCTGTGGCTTGGTTCCAGAACAATTATGTGAAGACCGGCAAGGGTGTCCTGCTCACCCCCTCGACGATTGATGACCTCGACATTGAGAGTCAGTCGGCATGTTGGGTAATGTGCGACCGCATCGGCATTGATCGCGGTTGGCAGAACCTGCCTGGCAACTTGGCATCGACGGCAACCATCGAGGCACTGAAGGCCTTTACTGCCGACGGTGGTAACCTGTTCCTTACCAATCATGCCACCCAGCTCACCGTGGCTGTGGGCCGTATCGCCGAAGCTTATGCTCCCGGAATCTACGGCAGTGGTGAAGGTGGCCAGAATAATGACATTTGGGGTTCGCAGCCCATCATCGGCAATGCCGAGGGCCAGATCTATGACCACAGCGGCCACGACATCTATCGCGGCATGAAGTTCGTGAGCGGCCTGTATGAGCGCTCAATCTACACCTTTGAGGGTGCTGGTGTGAAGGGTGACCACAACTGTATGTGGGACCTCAATGCCTATGGCCTCGCTCCCAACCCCAACGTGGTGAAGGCTTGGGAAGACTTGACCAACTCACACGTGCTTGGCACTTGGAACCACGTGGTGGACTACTGCTGCGCCGGCATTGTGGACTTTGATCCCACCTCAACCTTCCCTGGCCGCATCTTGGCCGTGGGTCTGGCAGCCTATGAGTGGAATCTGGGTGGACAATCCAATTCTTGCCAGGATCAGTTGGAGAAATTTACCGCTAACTGTCTGACCTATGTGGGCACGCCTGCCGAGAGTAAGGTGGCAATGCTTGTTCCCAACGACTATACCAACAGCGACGACGAGAAGAGCGCTGTAGAGTGGTTCAAGGCTAACTATGTGAACACCGGTAAGGGTGTCCTGCTCACCCCTGCAACCATCGATGAGCTCGATATCGAGAACAATCCCATGTGCTGGGTAATGTGCGACCGCATCGGCATCGACCGTGGTTGGGAGAATCTGCCCGGCGGCCTGGCATCGGCCGACGTGATTACAGCTCTGAAGGCCTATGCTGCCGATGGTGGTAACCTGTTCCTTACCAATCATGCCACCCAGCTCACAGTGGCCGTGGGCCGTATCGCCGAGGCTTACGCCCCCGGTATCTACGGCAGCGGCGAGGGTGGCCAGAATAACGACATCTGGGGCTCACAACCCATCATCGGCAATGCCGAGGGCCAGATCTATGACCACAGTGGCCACGACATCTACTGGGGCATGGACTTCGTGAGCGGCCTGTATGAGCGTTCAATCTATACTTTCGAGGGTCCTGGCATCAAGGGTGACCACAACTGTATGTGGGACCTCAACGCCTATGGCCTCGCTCCTAATCCCAACGTCGTGAAGGCATGGGAAGACCTGACCAACTCAACCGTGCTTGGTACCTGGAACCACGTGGTGGACTACTGCTGCGCAGGTATCATCGACTTTGCTCCCACCACCGCCTATCCTGGCCGCATCCTGGCCGTGGGTCTGGCCGCCTATGAGTGGAACCTGGGAGGTCAGCCCAACTCATGCCAAGTCCAGCTTGAGAAATTCACCGGTAACTGCATCAGTTACTTGAAGTAAAGTTGAGTTATGAAACTGAGACAAATCCTGTTGACCGCATTGGTGTCTGCCTTGCCGGCAGGCATCAATGCCCAGCAGGTTGCTGCACACTATGATATGTCATTGGCTGCTGGCGACAGAATTGAGGAATCGGTGTCACACAACCAGTACACCGTTATCTCTCATCTGCCAGCCTGTACAGTCAAGGGCCTGAATGGTGACGCGCTGCGGTTTGACGGGTACTCCAACTATGTGAAGGCTGGTCTGCCCGTAGGTAGCTTCAATACCGAGACATTGACCATCAGTATTGTGTTGGCTGCTGAGGCCTATCCGATGATGCAAACTGACGTAGCCGAGACGACACCCACGTTTGCCACTGTGTATGGCAATTTGGATGGAAAGAAGGGATTTGCGTTGGAATTGTCATCACAAGGTGACCTGCGTTTCCGATTCGGTTCTGCTTATGCAGGCGGTTTTCTGTTCACCGTCAATGGAGATAAGAAACTGCCGCGTGGCAAGTGGAGCGTGGTGACTGTTGTGCTCGACAAGACGAGCAATGTTGCGACAATCTACTTGAATGGTGAATCCATTGGTACTGGTAAAATGAGCCGTTCCGAGGTGGTTCACAGCACAACTGATTTCTACATCGGCAAGGATGCCACCGACGTGAAGGCTGGCCCGTTCCTGATCAACACCTTCGTGGGGTTGATTGACGACATCGCCGTCTATAACGGAGCCATGACAGCCGACCAAGTGGCTGCCTTGGTGCCCGCCAATCCCGGTCTGCCCGATTTCAACTATCCTGCCTCCCGCTATGCATCGAGCCTGTGGCGACCTCAGTTTCACGGTATGCCCTCGGGTGGCTGGACCAACGAGAGCCACGGCATGACCTACAGCGACGGCAAGTACCATGTCTTCTTCCAGAAGAATGCCAATGGTCCATACATGTCACGTCTGCACTGGGGGCACATCACGAGTGAGAACCTGTACAGCTGGCACGAGGAACCCATTGCCATCGCCCCTGGCGAGAGTTATGACATCAAGGGCTGCTGGAGCGGCTGTGTCTATGACAACGGCGGTACACCGTCGATTATCTACACCGCGGTCGATAACGCCCGTGCCGTGATAGCCCAGGCTAACCCCACCGATGATTCGCTCATCGACTGGAACAAGCAGGGTATTATCATCAACGGCCGTCCCGCAGGTTTGTCCGATGACTTCCGCGACCCATATCACTTCACCGTGGGCGGTCAGCAGTATATCATCGTGGGAACCAGTAAGAACGGTGTCGGCGCCTGCACGTTGCACAAGTTGGAAGGTGGAACCTGGACTAATGACGGCACCATCTTCTTTCAGGGTGGCAATGCCAATCAGCATGGCACTTTCTGGGAGATGCCCAACGTGACCGACATGGGTGGTGGCAAGTGGCTGTTCACCTGCACCCCGCTGGGTATGGGAAGTGGTGTCCGCACTCTGTGTTGGACTGGCTCCATCGGCAGCGACGGCAAGTTCATTCCTGACGGGAATGGCGTGCAATATCTGGAGATGGGTGGCATCAGTCGTGATGGTTATGGCTTACTTTCGCCGACAATCTTCAAGAAGGATGGCAAGACCATCATGTTGGGTATTGTGCCTGACAAGCTGCCGACCAATGTGAACTACAACATGGGGTGGGCACACAACTACTCCCTGCCCCGTGAAATCAGTCTTGACGCTAACGGCTCGCTTGTCCAGAAGCCTTATAGTGGTTTGACAAGCATGCGCACCAAGACTTCAGTCACCCGCAACCTGACGCTCAATGGAACTGAGTCGCTGGCTCCTGTCACCGGTCGTCAGATTGAGTTGTTGGGCGAGTTCACGGTGGCCGATGGCCAAATGGGCTTCAACTTCCTCAAGTCGGGCTCGGGCAAGGTCTCGTTGACCTATGATGCCGCCAGCGGTAACCTCACGCTCGACATGACCACGCTCTCACGCACCCCCAACGACAACGGCAGCTATCGTGGTGTCTATTCCGCGGCATTGCCCAAGCGTGTGGTTGCCGGAGAGACACTGAAACTGCACGTCTATCTTGACGGCTCGATTGCCGACATTTTTGTGAACGACACCTGGGCCTACTCGGTGCGTCTGTTCCCCAACGATGCCGCCCAAGTCGAGGCCGAGGCCTTTGCTACAGTCGCCACTCCCGTCCGCATCAATGCATGGACGCTGGACCCTAGTCTAGAGCCTACCACAACTGTGGTGGGCGATGTGAACGGCGATGGCGAGGTAAACATCGCAGATGTTAACGCGATAATTGACATTATCCTTTCCAGCAGCTCTTCAAGTACTGCCGATGTGAACGGTGATGGCGAAATTAATATTGCTGACGTGAATGCGGAGATTGATATAATCCTCAGTTAATAAAAAACTAAGGACTGAACCTAACGCCTAACGTCTGAAGTCTAAAAACTAATAACAATGATGTTAATTGCAGATACCCTGGTGGTCATTGGACTCGCTACCGCTCCCCTGGGAACAATTCAGGAGATGGGTGGTGTGCAGGAGCACACCTATTGGTTGCGCAACGACGGAACCGAGGCTGTAACCTTGCAGCAGGGATATACGTCCTGTGAGTGTACGACCATCGAGTTTGAACGCTATGCCCAGGTACAACCCGGTGACTCCTCCCAAGTCGTCCTGCGGTTTAACCCGCAGGGCCGAGGCGGCGAGTTCAACGTGAGCGGTACGGTGGTCTATGGCGCCGAGCGCAAGCGAGTGAAACTGTCGATGACGGGAACAAGCATATTGAGCGAGGAAACGCTCATGAAGCGCTACCCCATTGCAGTGAGTGACAACCTGCGCCTCTCCACCGACCGTTTTGACTTGGGTGTGATGTACCCCGGTGAAACCAAGGAAAGAAGTGTGGTTGTCCTGCACCGCGATGAGGAAGACCGCGCCGAAACCCTCTCCATCGCCTTCACCCCCGACGCCAAGACCCCCAAAGGGCTGCAACACATTCCTTATACTGTTATCACGACCGAGCAAGGCAAGCAGAGACATTTGACCATAATCCTCGACGTGATGATAAAATAAAGATGAATATTTGGAGTTTAAAGTTTAATGAAAACTGACAACTGAAATGAACAGAATAATGACTTGGATGGCTGCGGTGCTCACGGCGATGACCGCCTTGGCCCAAAGCCCACAGATCTTGAGCGACAACCACGCCATGCTGCGAGTTGATGCAACGGGCAAGTACCTGTTGCTGCCCGTGCAGGAAAAAGAGGAGAATGCCCACGTGCGCGTTGTTGTTGACAATGAGCTGGTGCAGACCCTAAACGTTCGCTTCGCAGTGGACAAGGTGGACTACTATGTTCCGCTGGATATCCAACGCTTCGGCAACAAGAAGGTGCTGCTTGACATCGCTTTTCATGGCGACCGCCGCACCACGGGTGCCGTCAAGGACTTTGTCTGCTGGCGCGAAATGCGGTTGAACGACACGTTTGACGATGCCAACCGCGAGCGTTTCCGTCCCGCCTATCACCATACTCCCGCCTATGGCTGGATGAACGACCCCAACGGTATGTTCTACAAGGATGGTGTGTGGCACCTGTACTACCAGTACAACCCCTACGGCTCCCAGTGGGAGAATATGACGTGGGGCCACTCCACCTCGACCGACCTGATTCATTGGACGCCCCAACCCATCGCCATCGAGCCTGATGCCCTGGGAACCATCTTCTCGGGCTCCTGTGTGACCGACGGCAACGACGTGGTAGCCATTTATACCAGCGCAGGACAGAATCAGACGCAGTCTATCGCCATTTCGCACGACAGCGGCATGACGTTCGACAAGTATGAGGGTAACCCCGTGCTGACGAGCGATGTGCCCGACTTCCGTGACCCGAACCCCTTCTGGAACAGCGAAATCAATGCCTGGAACATGATTCTGGCCGCTGGACAGGAGATGAACATCTACAGTTCCAAGGACTTGAAGACCTGGAAGTATGAGAGTTCCTTCGGCAAGGAGTACGGTAACCACGGTGGTGTGTGGGAGTGCCCCGACCTGATGAAGATCGACGGCAAGTGGGTGCTGATCTGTAACATCAATCCCGGTGGTCCCTTCGGCGGTTCGGCTACGCAGTACTTTGTGGGCGATTTCGACGGCCACAAGTTCACCTGTGAGTCGATGCCCAAGGTCACCAAGTGGATGGACTACGGTAAGGACCACTATGCTACGGTATCGTTCTATAATGCGCCCCAGGGCCGCCATGTGGTCATTGCATGGATGTCCAATTGGCAGTATGCCAACCAGGTGCCTACCCGTCAGTTCCGCAGCGCCAACTCGATTCCCCGCGACTTGGGCCTGTTCACCGACGGTGAGGAGTCCTACGTCAGCGTGAAGCCTTCGCCCGAGATGCTTGCAGCACGCGGTGCCAAGGTGAAGAAGCCGACCGAGACCTGCGAAATCGTCGTGGATGTGAAAAACTCAATGGAGTTGACCCTGTCCAACGCCAATGGCGAGCAGGTGGTGATGAAGTATGACGCGGCCAAGCAGACCTTTGCCATGGACCGCACCGCCAGCGGTGACGCTTCCTTCAGCGAGGCTTTCCCCGTTGTGACCGTTGCCCCCACCCACGGTGCCATCAAGCAGTTGCGCATCTTCGTTGACCGCTGCAGCATCGAGGCCTTTGATGCCGACGGCAAGATGGCGATGACTAACCTCGTGTTCCCCACCACGCCTTACACCAACCTCAAGGTTAAGGGCGGCAAGGCCACGATTTACCAGATCAACTATTAAAAACATAGAACTCAAGACTAGAAACTAGGGACTAGGGACTAGAAACTGAGAACTTTAAAAAAAATAAAAAATGGCAAAGACAAACAAAATTGCGATCATTGCGGTCATGCTGTGCTTCTTCTGCATGGGCTTCGTTGACCTCGTTGGTATCGCTTCAAACTATGTGAAAGCAGACCTCGGCCTCTCGGACTCGGTGGCCAACATCTTCCCGTCGCTGGTGTTCTTCTGGTTCCTCATCTTCAGCGTTCCCACGGGCATGCTGATGAACAAAATCGGCCGTAAAAAGACGGTGCTTCTGTCATTGGTAGTGACTATTCTCTCGTTGATGATTCCGTTGTTCGGCAACAGTTTCCCTGTGATGCTCATCGCCTTCTCGCTGCTGGGTATCGGTAATGCGCTGATGCAGACCTCGCTCAACCCGTTGGTATCGACTGTAATGGGCGGCGGCAATCTGGCATCGACGCTGACTTTCGGCCAGTTCATCAAGGCCATCGCCTCGTTCATCGCGCCTTATCTGGCCATGTGGGGAGCGACCCAGATGATTCCCAGTCTGGGACTTGACTGGCGCTTGCTGTTCGCCATCTTCTTTGTGGTCGGCATTTTCTCAGCCGTCTTGTTAGGAGTAACCCCCATCCACGAAGAGAAAATCGAGGGCAAACCTTCGACCTTTGTGGAGTGCTTCAAGTTGTTAGGTGAGCCCATCGTGCTGCTTTCATTCCTGGGCATCATGTGTCACGTGGGCATCGACGTGGGTACCAACACTACCGCCCCCAAGATTCTCATGGAGCGTCTGGGCATGACCCTGAACGATGCTGCTTTTGCCACCTCGCTCTACTTCATCTTCCGTACCATCGGTTGCTTGACGGGCTCGTTCTTCCTGCGCGTGCTCAAGATGAGAACGTTCTTCATCATCAGTGTCATCATGATGGCTCTCTCGATGTGCGGCCTGTTCTTCGGTCACGAGAAGTGGATCCTGTACACCGCTATTGCCCTCGTGGGTTACGGTAACTCTAACATCTTCTCGATGTGCTTTGCCACGGCTCTTGAGTCGATGCCCAAGAAGCAGAACGAGGTGTCCGGTCTGATGATCATGGGCCTGTTCGGCGGCACGATTTTCCCGCTGTTGATGGGCTTCGCCAGCGATGCTGTGGGCCAGGCTGGTGCCGTGGCAGTGATGGCCATCGGTGTCATCTACCTGTTTACCTACATCAAGCAACTCAGAACAGCTAACGCTTAACCTGTAACCTTTAACCTGTAACCTAAATAAGAATGGACAAACGTTATGTAGTGGGCCTGGGCGAGGCCCTGTGGGATGTACTCCCCGAAGGTAAGAAACTGGGTGGAGCCCCCGCCAACTTCGCCTATCATGCCGGACAGTTCCTGGGCAGTGACAACGCCATCGCTATCAGTGCACTGGGCGAGGACAAACTTGCCGAGGAAACCATCGAGGCCCTCGAGGAGCATGGCCTCAAGTACCTTATGCCGCGTGTGCCTTATCCCACCGGCACCGTGCAGGTAACGCTCGATGAGCAGGGTGTTCCCACCTACGACATTAAGGAAAATGTGGCATGGGACAATATCCCCTTCACGCCCGAGATCGAGGAGATTGCACGCAACTGCCGTGCCGTGTGCTACGGTTCACTGGCTCAGCGCAACGTCGTTTCGCGCGAGAACATCCAGCGTTTTCTGGATGCAACGCCCGACGACTGCATGAAGATCTTTGACATCAACCTGCGCCAGCAATTCTACAACAAGGAAATCATTCAAGAGTCTTTGCGCCGTTGCAATGTCCTCAAAATCAACGACGAGGAGCTGGTGATCATTGGTCGCATGTTCGGTTATCCCGGTCTTGACATGGAGAACAAGTGCTGGCTCATCTTGGGCAAGTACAACCTCGACATGTTGGTACTCACCTGTGGCACCAACGGTTCCTATGTGTTCAAACCTGGCGAGATGTCCTTCCAAGCGACTCCCAAGGTTGAGGTGGCCGACACAGTTGGCGCTGGTGACTCGTTTACTGGATCTTTCTGCGCCGCCATCCTGGCTGGAAAGCCCATTCACGAGGCACACAAACTCGCCGTTGAGGTCAGCGCTTTCGTCTGCACCCAGAACGGCGCCATGCCCACATTACCTGACTGCTTCATGAAATAGCTTCTATTGCCTAACCACAGGCACTTGAATCGGGGGGTATATGCCTCCCGATTCTTTTATTCACATATTGTCAACGAGGTGAATGATGTATTAGGGTAGATGATGATAAGGTTTGACCTCTTGTTCCACCACTCACCGAAAAACAGAGGGTTCAAGAGCTCTAATTTTCAAAAAATAATAAGTCGCTGAAAATCAGCGACTTATTATTGATTTCGTGGAGCTGGAGGGGTTTGAACCCTCGTCCAAACGTGGAACTAATAAGGTTTCTACATGCTTAGTCCTGGCTTGGTTTTCGACCACTGGCAGGCCCAAGACGACCAACCGGTGGCTTATCCTCTGAATTTCGGACGTGGCCCGAGGCTTGCCTTGTCCTATCGCCGATACTCCTGCACCACCGTTTCAACCCGCCTCGGCGCGAGGGCAGTTGGGTGATGTCTCGTCACCGCCCCTTGGGCGATGATAAAGCCGAACTTACTGTTCTTCGGTTAGGCAGCGAGAGCGTAGTTGTTTTCGCCATTTAATTGTGTCAATGACTGAGATTTAAGAGCATAGCCATTATCGCTCTGCATGCTTGCTTACCACCTCTACACGCTGTCAAAGCCAGTCAGCCCCAAAAGTATGTACCGGTTGTAAACGGCCTGCAAAGATACTGCAATTTTTGTGCCAAACAATGAAATTTGACGGTTTTTTTAGGAAAAAAAGATTTGGATACACACCACGATTCGTCTGAAATGGGTGCCAGGCAGCGGTCATTCCTGCTCGACGAGTTCGTGCCAGTAGGGTGATTCCTGTGGGATGAAGTTGCCGTGCTGCAGGTGCTCCAGGATGCGGATGCAGGCCCAGGCGTCGATGGCGGCATAGGCTTGCTGTGCGTCAGACAGTTGAGAGGCCTCCCAGTTGGTGAGCTGCTGGCCTTTGCTGATCTTTTGCTGGAACAGGATGGCGTAGATTTTCTGCAGGCTCATGTCGGTGATGTGGTAACGCTTGACGAGTTCTTGCAGTTCGATGAATCCTGCTGGGTGCAGGGTGGGGCAGATGCGCAGGAGCTGGTTGAAGTCGTCGGTGGTGGAGAGTCCCACTTTAGGGCATTGCTCGTCTTCGAGGTATTGCTTGAGGTCGTTGGGGAGTCCTGTCTTGTTGACGCGGAAGAGGAAAGCGTCGGTGTCGGTTGAGAGTTGCAACAGGGCGATGTCGTGCCGTTCGCCGCGGTGGAAGCAGGGACGGGTCTCGGTGTCGAAGCCCACAATGGGAGCTCTGCGCAGTGCGGTGACGGCGCTCTTGACCTGCGAAATGGCGGCAATGATGTGGATGCGGCCGGGGAAGGTGACCCGTGGCATCTGATTGATGGCCTGTTTGTCTATCGAAACAACGTGCATGATGGGTGCAAAGGTAACAATTTTTTGGCGAATGGCGAACAGGGAAATGAAGAATAGTTGTTTATTCGTGTCTTCAGCCTGCTTTACAATCGTTCCACTTGCTTGACTCCCTTGATGTTGAGGATTTTCTTGGTGAGGTCGTCGAGGAGGGTGATATCGCTGACGTTGACGGTCAGCACGCCCTCGAAGAGCCCTCCTTGGGATTGGATGTTGATGCCTCGCAACAGGCAGTGCTCGGTCTTGTTGATGACCGATGTGATGGATGCGACGATGCCGATGTCGTCACGGCCCAGCACCTTGAGCGTGGCGATAAACTGGCTGCCGGCCTTGCCTGTCCAGCGTGTGCGGATGATGCGGTAGGGGTAGCGTTGCTTGAGGTGCTGCAGGTTCTTGCAGTCGCTGCGGTGGATCTTGATGGCTCCGTCGCTGGCGATGAATCCCTGAATGCGGTCACCATAGATCGGGTTGCAGCAGCGGGCAAGCTTGTAGTTGACGCCCTTGACGTCGTCGCCGATGGTCAGGATGTCGTCGTTGGATCTTTCCTCCTGTGCGGTGGGTTGCTGGAGGATAAATTCCTCGGCGGTACCTCGTGAGACGGCTTCGTTCTGCTTGGCGAGGATGTCCTCGTATTGCTCGACGACGCTGTTGACGTCGATGATTTCTTCCTGAATGGCGGCATAGAATTCGGTCGTCGTCTTGTAGCCCAACTTCTTGATGACACGTGCCAGGGCAGCGTCATCGGGCTCTATCTTGCGGTTCTTGAAACGGCGCTGGAGCGCTTCACGTGCCAATTGGGCCTGCCTTGCCCGTCCCTCGTTGATGGCGTTCTTGATTTTGGTGCGGGCCTTGCTGGTTACGGCGATTTTGAGCCAGTCAAGTCTGGGCGTCTGGGTGGACGAGGTGATGATCTCAATGGTGTCGCCACTCTTGAGCCGGTAGTTGATTTTCTGGTTCTTGCCGTCGACTTTGCCGCCAACGCAGGTGCTGCCCACACGGGTGTGGATATGGTAGGCGAAGTCGAGCAGCGTGGCCCCTTGTGGCAGGCGGATGAGGTCACCCTTAGGCGTGAAAACGAACACCTCGTTGTTATACAGGTTGGTGTCCATGTTGTGCATCAGGCTCATCTGCCCTTCGTGGCCGCTTGCCTCGAGCATTTCTCTCACCTCGTTCATCCACTTGTCCACGTCGCCCTCGCTCTTGATGCCCTTATAGCGCCAGTGTGCGGCAACGCCCCGCTCGGCTGTCTCGTCCATGCGCTTGGTGCGAATCTGCACCTCCACCCATTTGTTGCCCGGCCCGTTCACGGTGATGTGTAGCGATTCATAGCCGTTGCTCTTGGGGATGGTGACCCAGTCCCTGAGGCGCTTGGTGTTGGCGGTATAGATGTCGGTGACGATGGAGAAGGCCACCCAACAGTCGCGTTTCTCATCCTTGGGTTTGGAGTCCAGGATGATGCGGATGGCAAACAGGTCATAGATGCCGCTCAGGTCCACGCCTTGCTTCTGCATCTTGTGCCAGATGCTGTTGATGGATTTGGTGCGGCTCTTGAGCTCGTATTTCAGGCCTTCGGCCTTGAGCCGTTCTTCAATGGGCCTGACGAAGTCCTCGATATACTTGTCGCGTTCCCGCTTGGTCTCGCGCAGGCGGTCGGCGATTTGAGAAAAGATCTTGCGGTTCAGATACTTGAGAGAAGTGTCTTCCAGCTCGGTCTTGATGGCATACAGACCCAGCTTGTGCGCTAGAGGCGCGTACAGGTAGCGTGACTCACTGGCGATTTCGCGCACGAACTTCTCGTTGGGGTGGTGGTTGATGGCGCGCATCAGGGCAAGCCTGTCCACGGTCATGATGAGGATGACGCGCACGTCCTCGGCAAACGAGAGCAGGAGTTTGTGGAAATTTTCGTTCTCGACAGCTGCCTGCTTCTTGTAGAGTGGCGCCACGTGGAGCAGGCCGTGCACCACCCGGGCGATATCGTCGTCGAACAATGCCCTGACGCGATCCACGTCAAGGAAATCGTTGCGGCACAGGTTGTAGATCATCGTCGCGATGACCATCGTGCGGTCGGGGGCAATGTTCTCACACAGAGCCAATGCCGTGCGCAGGTGGCGTATTACGGGATTCAACCCGTACTGGTCGCGCCTGAAGATGCCGGCCTCGGTGATGCCTCGCTTGATGAGGTCGTGCACTTGGTTGATGTCCAGGCACGACAACTGGTCGCCCAGCTTGTCGTTCAAGTTCTTGACCAACTGGAGAAGTTCGCTTCTTTCCTCTATCGTGAAATATTCCTGCATCGTTGAGCTCTGATGTATCGGATGAAAAATCACGCAAAATTAACTTTTTTGTATCAATTTGTTTGCAGGAACGTCGGTAAAAATGTAATTTTGGGCAAAATTAAATCATAAAGCGATTATGTGGAACGAAAAAGACAAACAGTTGATGGCCTCCAAAGGCATCACCGAGCCCATTGTTGAGGCTCAAATCAAGCGTTTTCAGACAGGTTTCCCCTGGCTTCGTCTCGAGGCGGTGGCGACTGTAGGCAACGGTATCACCCGCTTGGATACCAAGCAGCAGACCCAATGTATCAAGTTGTGGAAGGAATTCCAGGGTGGGGGAGCTGTGATAGAGAAATTCCAGCCGGCTTCGGGCGCTGCCAGCCGCATGTTCAAGAATCTGTTCGCCTTCATCAACGAGGGCAAGTCGGCCCCTGAGACCGACTTCGAGAAACAGTTCTTTGAGAATATCACGCTCTTCGCCTTCTATCCTCAATTGAACAAGACCTGTGTCGCCCTTTATCAGCACAACGTGAGTGAGTTGATGGAGCAAGGCCGATATGCCGACGTCCTGCGTGCCTTGCTGATGTCCGATGGCATGAACTACGGCGCCTTGCCCAAGGGCTTGCTCCGTTTCCATCGTGCCGCTGCAGGTTCTGTTCACACTCCGCTCGAGGAGCACCTCGAGGAAGGTGCCCAATATGCTGCCGATGTCGACCGTCACGTGCGCATCCATTTCACCGTCTCGCCCGAACACCGTGGTGGCTTTGAGAAACTGATTAAGGCCAAGGTGCCCTTGATGGAGAAGGTGTGGGGCGTGAAATATGACATCACCCTGAGTGAGCAGAAAGCCTCGACCGACACCATCGCCGTCAACATGGACAACACGCCCTATCGTGATGCCGATGGCAATCTCCTCTTCCGTCCCGCAGGACATGGCGCCCTGCTGGAGAATCTCAACGAGCGTGAGGCCGATGTCGTGTTCATCAAGAACGTGGATAATGTCGTGCCCTTGCGCCTGCGCAGCGTGAGCACCCGTTTCAAGAAGGTCATCGGCGGCTATCTCGTGCAGGTGCAGCGCCAAATCAAGAAATACCTTGAGATGCTCGACAAGGGTGGCGTCAAGCCTGGTGACCTCAAGGCCATGTTGCGTTTCGCTCGCCAGACACTTTGCATTATCGACAAGGCTACCGAGGCGATGGACGACGACGCGCTCGTCGCCTGGCTGCGTGACAAGTTCAACAGGCCCATCCGCGTGTGTGGTGTTGTGCCCAACGAGGGAGAGCCCGGCGGCGGCCCCTATCTGGCCTATAATGCTGATGGCTCCGCTTCGCCCCAAATCCTGGAGTCGGCCCAAATCAACCCCGACGACCCCGCTGCTGTCGAGATGATGAAGAGCGGCACCCACTTCAATCCCGTTGACCTCGTGTGCTACATCAAGGACTACAAGGGCATCAAGTTTGACCTGCGCAAGTTTGTGGACGTGGAGACCGGTTTCATCAGCGTCAAGAGCAAGGATGGCGTGGATATCAAAGCCCTCGAGTTGCCCGGCTTGTGGAACGGCTCGATGAGCAACTGGAACACCATCTTCGTTGAGGTGCCCATCGACACCTTCAACCCGGTGAAGACCGTCAACGACCTGTTGCGCAAAGCCCATCAGTAAGTCAATGAGTTGATTGAGAACAGACAATGATTAAAAAACTATTGTTTTTCCTGCTGTTGGCATTGGCTTCCACTCAAGTCAATGCCCAGCGCTATAGTGCCGATCGGGACACCGTCTATACCGTGCACTCGATTACGCAGGATCAGTTCAGGGAACTTGTTGCCGACTACCGTGCCGACGATTGGGAGATGCAAAGTCCGCGACCTGTCATCGTCGACTTCTATGCCGACTGGTGTCAGCCCTGCAGGCGACTGGAACCTGTGCTGAGGCAGATTGCCCAGTACTACAAGGGCGAGGTGGATTTCTACCGCATCAATGTGGACCAGAATAAAGATATTGCCGAAGCACTCGAGATTCGCAGCATCCCCTTCCTGCTCATTTGTCCCGTTGATGACTACCCTAATGGCATTGTCGGCCTGTATTCCCAGCAGGAATACATCCGCATCTTCAACCAGGCCCTGAACCGGTAGCGGCCATCTGCGATTTCGGGGATTAAAACGGTGGATTGCGCTAAAATAAGCCAATTAGGACTCCGCCAGATAATCTCAAGCTGAAGTCGATAAGCATGAATCAATGGCATCCGCTTTCCTGTCACCAGGACCGCGGATGCCATAGTGCTTCTTGTATTTTTTGTTTTCCATTTGTTTAGTATCGCGGATGCCATACTATTTATTGTTTTCCCTATATCAAGAATGAAGTGACCCCAAAAAGTTGGACGGGTTAAACGTTATTGATTAAGAGTAAAGAGTTCGGTATTGCACCGGGCTCTTTCCTTTTAACCGTGATTTGATTCTTTTATTGTTATAATAGTCTATATATTCATCTAAAGCCTTC